>CAJUJK010000014.1 GCA_910586705.1 uncultured Lachnospiraceae bacterium
TTTTCCCTGAAAATCTTTTTAAAATAACTCTTGACTATTTACCAAATTGCTTTCTACGCCGCAGACTTTGAAAGTTGTGGGCAAAAGTTTATATTTGTGGTTTTTGTTTCCAGTCTGATAAGTTTAAAATAGCACTGTCAAAAGCGATTGTCAATAAAAATTTATCGAATCACGATAAAATATTATTTTTGCTCAATAACATAGGAAGTATATAGGCAAAAGGCATAACACGATATGCAAAATAAGAATTTGCTATTTATATACAAATAATTTAAGATAGAGATATTATAATAAGCTGTTTGTACAGATTGGAATTAGTACAGTTTCAAGGTAGTAAAAAACATGAAAGTTTCAGAATGGAGGGTTCGTATGGTTTATCGTGATTTTCAGGGAATGCGGTTATCAGCGCTTGGCTTGGGTGCGATGCGCCTGCCGGTAGTGAACGGCAATGACGCGGAAATTGACAGCGCGGCGACAGAAGAGATGGTTGCCTGTGCAATGGAGCAGGGGATCAATTACTATGATACTGCATGGGGATACCACAACGGAAATTCGGAACTGGTGATGGGAAAGACGCTGGCGAAATATCCGCGTGACAGCTTTTATCTGGCAACCAAATTTCCCGGGTATGACTTGTCCAACATGCCGAAAGTGGAGGAAATTTTCGAGAAACAGCTCGAAAAGTGCGGCGTGGATTATTTTGATTTTTATCTTTTCCACAATGTATGCGAGATGAATATTGATGCCTATCTGGATGAAAAATACGGTATTTATGCGTATCTGATGGAACAGAAGAAAAACGGGCGTATTAAGCATCTCGGCTTTTCCGCTCACGGAAGCTATGATGTGATGAAGCGGTTTCTGGAGGCATACGGCAAAGATATGGAGTTTTGCCAGATCCAGTTAAATTATCTTGACTGGTCATTTCAGGATGCGAAGGGAAAAGTGGAGCTGTTAGAGTCTTATCATATTCCCGTCTGGGTGATGGAACCGCTGCGCGGCGGACGGCTGGCAAAACTTGCTGAGAAAGAAGAGACGGTATTAAAGGGTTTACGCCCGGAGGAAGGTATTCCGGCATGGGCATTCCGGTTTTTGCAGAGCATCCCCGGTGTGGTTGTGACGCTCTCGGGTATGTCTGATCTGGAGCAGTTGAAGGAGAATATTCGGACGTTTGAGACAGAAAAACCACTCTCAAAAGAGGAGATGGACACGCTTCTTTCCATCGCGGACGGCATGTTAAACGGCACGCTGCCCTGCACGGCATGTCGTTATTGTACAAGTCATTGTCCGCAGGGGCTTGATATTCCCATGCTCTTAAACCTT
This sequence comes from uncultured Lachnospiraceae bacterium, assembly GCA_910586705.1. Lineage (GTDB taxonomy): Bacteria > Bacillota > Clostridia > Lachnospirales > Lachnospiraceae > UBA3282. The sequence continues at coordinate 1,324 of CAJUJK010000014.1, forward strand.
TACAATGAGCACAGCTTTACGGGCGGCGGATTTATCGCGCCGATGGCGCTTTCCGCAGTACCGCAGGAAAAGCATCCTTCCGCCTGTGTCGGATGCCGGAGCTGCGAAAAAGTCTGTCCGCAGCAGATTAAGATTTCCGAGGCAATGTCGAATTTCAGCGAGAAACTGAAAGGATAATAAGAAAAGTCGGAGGGAAAAGGATGAAAGCTTTATTTATCGGTGGCACAGGAATTATCAGTACGGCGATTGTAAAACGACTGGCGCAGATGCCTTTGTGGGAAGTCTGGCTTTTAAACCGCGGCAGTAGGAAGGACGTTGTGCCGGAGAATGTACATCAGATCATTGCAGATATCAAGGATGAAGAGGCGGTTGCCAAGCAGATTGCGGACCTTTCCTTTGACGTGGTCTGCGAGTTTATCGGTTTCCATGTGGAGGATGTGGAGCGGGATTACCGTCTGTTCCGGGGGAAAACAAAGCAGTATATTTACACCAGTTCCGCTTCGGCGTACCACAAGCCGGCAGCAGGGTATGTGGTGAACGAGGGGACCACCCTTGCAAACCCCCACTGGCAGTATTCCAGAGATAAGATTGCCTGTGAGGATTTTCTGATGAAAAAATACCGGGAAGAGGGATTTCCCGTCACAATTGTGCGCCCCAGTCACACTTACGACGAGCGCCATATTCCTCTCGGTGTACACGGAAAAAACGGATTCTGGCAGGTTATTAAGCGCATGATGGAGGGAAAGCCTGTTATCATTCAAGGCGACGGTACGTCTCTTTGGACGCTCACTTTTAACACCGATTTTGCCGTCGGATATACCAGTCTGATGGGAAACCGTCACGCTATTGGCGAGGCTTTCCAGATTACAGGGGACGAGACGCTCACTTGGAACCAGATTTACGCAACGATCGCGGATGCGCTTGACGTGGAATTGAAGCCCTATTATGTGGCTTCCGAATATCTGGCGGCTGTGGGGGATAAGTACGGGTATGATTTCGAGGGCAGTCTGATCGGGGATAAATCGGTTTCGGTTGTCTTTGACAACAGCAAGCTGAAGAGACTGGCGCCGGATATGCGGACGCAGGTGCGCTTCGATCAAGGTGTCAGAATGGCACTCGATTATGTTCTGTCACACCCAGAGGAATGCCAGAAGGAAGATCCCGAGTTTGACGACTGGTGCGACCGTGTGATCGCGGCGGTGGAGAAGTCGAAGAGGGAGGTTTGATACGATCTAGCATTAAAGCGCATCTTCGTCATTGCGGAGGCGCGCAAAAAGAAGTATCGCTTCACAAAATATATTTTTGAGAAACGATACTTCTTTTATTTTATAGGCATGAATTTGAATGATTTTTTACAGTCTCACATCTACCGGATGATAGCTGTAAGATGCCTGTGCCTCCAAGACTTCGGCTTCAGGTGCATCGGAGACGCTTTCTGTCTGCTTCTCATCACCCTTTTCATCGCCGGACACATTCTTCGCCTCTTTATCTTTGTCCTCTGTACGATTTTCCGCATTGTCTTTTTCAGAAGCGCTCTTGAGTTCTTCGCCTGCCTCTGCCAGAGACGCGAGCTGGTCTGAGGTGGCTTTCTGTGCCGCTTCCTTTGCGTCGGAAAGTTCGGCTTCTTTCAGCCCCACATTGCTGCTGCCGCCTCTGCTGGAATCTAACGCAATTTCCGATTCCAGAACATTTGCCCTGCCTTCCATTTTCCTAGCGGTACTTCCTTGTACGCTTGCCTGTTTCATGGAAACGTCCGCGGAAACCATAGCGGTCATGCTGCTTGCAGACATAACGGCATTCGGATTTTCATTCTGGGTATTCTTCTTCTGGGTACCCATCAGATCATCGAAGGAGGATTTTTCTTTTTTCTTTTCCCGCTCTTCCCGCTTCACGTCGATCTGGTGCTGGCGGAGCTGGATCTGCAGTTCGCTGATCTGCTTCTGGATTTCCTGCCGCTTTTTCATTTTCGTGTCTGCAGGCATCTCCTGATTGGAAGAAATTTCTTTTAAGTCGTTTTGCAGTTTTTCAATCTGCTGCTGCAGGTTTTTGCTCTCTGTGTCCATCTGTCCGCTTTTGCCTGCTGTCATTCCCGCCGTATTCTGGGATGCGCCTGTGCCGCCTATTCCGTTTATGTTCATAAGTTCTCCTTTCCCGCGCACGCTTCGCTCGTGGATGCTGTCAAAATTACAGAAGAAGTTATTTCGCCGGGTGCGCGCAGACATAAAATTCGTATGTCATCTTCTTCTCTGCTCTTTATTTCGTCGCCACAGCAGGGTTTATCAAGAGGGCATGTTGCGGAAGAACTTTTATTCGTTGTGAAGATATAAGCAGAGTGTCAGCGCCGCTCGAATGCGATTATTTGCAGTCAGACCGCTCTGTTTTCTAAACGAGTTTCGTCTGTCAATCCTGTTTTGTCTCGTCTTCCCGGGTCGTTTTGCCGTTGGCGTAAGTAACAGGCAGACAGACGAGGGGCGGTTTGGCGGTCGGCAATCTGATCATTGTGAGGAATTTCTTTGAGAACAGTATTCCGAAGGAAATGATTGAGGCAGCCAATATCGACGGGGCTTCCAAATGGACGACATTCATTAAGATTGTGGTGCCTTTAAGCCGTTCCATCATGGCGGTTATGGTGGTGTTCAGTATGGTGGCGTACTGGAACGACTGGTTTACATCCATGATTTATCTGCCGTCCCCGAATAAGGCGCCCCTGCCGCTTGTATTGAGGAACATACTGATTAAGAGCTCTGCCAGCGCAAGTCAGGCGAGTACCATATCGGGCGGGTTTGCGGAACTGAACAAAATGACGGAGATGATCAAGTTTTCCTCCATCATTATCGCGGCGCTGCCGATGCTGATTATTTATCCGTTTGTACAGAAGTATTTTGAAAAAGGGTTTATGGCTGGCGCGGTGAAAGGCTGACGGCAAAAGAAGATAACGGAAAGAGTAAATCTGATGGATGTGGAGATGTTCAGCCAGACGGATACGCAGTTGATTTCCAAGTGCTCACAGGGCTATGTGGGTGTATCTACATGGTGGTATATTGAGGAACTAATGGGAGATTACGAAAAGGACTATGTGTTTTTGCCCATTCTCGACGGACCGGACGGCACGCACAACGTGACAATCCGCACCGGCGGCGGTATCAACAGCGGGCAGCTCAATATTACGAAAGCTTGCAAAAGCCCGGCAAATCTTCTAAAATTTTATGACAAGTGGTATGCGCCAGAGATCGTCATGCAGCTTCACTATGGACCGATCGGCACTTATTTTACAGGACAGGACGAAAACGGCGTATGGCTGAGCATTTCCGATGAAGAGAGCCGGGAAACATACGGAAAAAGTTCCGGCGAGTTAAAGGGCGAGTGTGAGGTGGCAGGACCGAAGCTGATTCTCAGCGATTACTATCAGACCACTTTCAGAATGGAGGACAGAGCCATCGAGCGTCTGACGGATCTGTATGATTTCTGGATGCCCTATGTGGAAGATACATCGACTTATCCTGTGGACTGTGTGTTTACGGGAAGGGAACTGGACGATATCGACTGGTATAAGGGAAATTTTGAGAGTGCGGTTTCCGAACAGGAAGGGCTGTGGATCAAGAACGGTGGGCCTACGGATGAGGAGTGGAATGCCTATATTGAGCATCTGAAAAAGAAATGCGGCATGGAGAAACTGTTGACCTTATATCAGAACGCGTATAACCGTTATTCCGGCAAAGCTTCCGCAGAATAAGATCCGTGGAGACAGGCAGAGAACAAAGAGTGGGAAACGACCGACGGGTGAGATTGTAGAAAAGATTGGACATGGAGGTATTTTATGGTAAGCCAGACGTTACGCGACGCGAGAAAATATGAAGAGGCTATGGAGAAAAAAATCGTCAGTGAAAACCGTCCCGGTTTTCATCTGGCGGCAAGAGTGGGGTGGATGAACGATCCCAACGGATTTTCTTATTACAAAGGGGAATATCATCTGTTTTATCAGTACAATCCCTATGATTCCCACTGGGGACCGATGCACTGGGGCCATGCGGTGAGCAAAGACCTGCTGCACTGGGAGTATCTGCCGGCGGCGCTTGCGCCGGATGCGGACTTTGACAGGGACGGCTGCTTTTCAGGCAGCGCGGCAGTTTTGCCGGACGGACGGCAGCTGTTGATTTATACGGGTGTAGTCCGGGAGACACAGCCGGACGGCAGTATGCGTGACGTGCAGACACAGTGCCTCGCGGTGGGCGACGGCGTGGACTATGAAAAGTATGCGGGCAATCCGGTACTCACAAAGGAGGATCTGCCGGACAACGGAAGCAAGTTTGATTTCCGCGATCCCAAGATATGGAGGGCACCCGACGGCACTTACCGCTGTGTCGTGGGAAACTGCACGCCCGAGAGGGACGGACAGATTCTTCTCTTCAGCAGCGGGGACGGATTTAGGTGGAAGTACGAAAAAATATTGGCGGCGAACAATAAACGTTACGGCATGATGTGGGAGTGCCCGGACTTCTTTGAGCTGGACGGTAAGGGCGTGCTGCTCACCAGTCCTATGGATATGCTGCCGCAGGGCTTTGAGTATCACAATGGAAACGGCACCTTATGTCTGATCGGTTCCTACAATAACGACAGCGATATCTTTACGGAGGAACACAATCAGGCGATAGATTACGGGATTGACTTCTATGCGACGCAGACGCTGCTTACCCCGGATGGCAGGAGAGTGATGATCGGCTGGATGCAGAACTGGGATACCTGTAATCTCCACGCGCCCGACCAGCCGTGGTTCGGGCAGATGAGCCTGCCGAGAGAATTGTCGATACGTGACGGCAGGCTGTACCAGAATCCCGTGCGCGAGTTGGAAAACCTGCGCGGAGAAGAGGTGCGGCATGAAAATGTGACCTTTCACGATGTGATAAAGCTTGCCGGGGTGGAAGGCAGGAAAGTGGATATGGAACTGACGCTGCGCCCTGCGGATGCAGAAAATATTTACCACAAGTTCGCGGTGCGGTTTGCGCAGAACGACACTTACCATACTTCCGTCAGTTTCAGACCGCACGAGTCCATCGTCAAGATAGACAGAAAATTTTCGGGTTCAAGGCGTGCCATTATTCATCAGCGCCGTTGCCAAGTGCGCAGCAAAGATGGTAATATAAAGATGCGTATCATATTGGACAGATTCAGTGTGGAAGTGTTCGTGAATGACGGTGAATATGTGCTGAGCGCCACCTTGTATACGGATCTTGCGGCGGAGGGCATCTCCTTTTTCGCGGACGGGGATGTGACGATGGATGTCGTGAAGTACGCACTGGACTAGTGTGACAATGGGAGGAAACAGTGAATGAAGAAATATGACGTGACTGCGCTTGGAGAGCTGCTGATTGACTTTACGGAGAATGGTGTCAGCGGACAGGGAAACACTATTTATGAGGCAAATCCCGGCGGTGCGCCATGCAACGTGCTCGCCATGCTGGCAAAACTGGAGAGAAAGACCGCGTTTATCGGCAAAGTGGGACAGGATATTTTTGGGAACCGTCTCAAGGACATTCTGGCTGAGACAGGAATTGATATTTCCAATCTGGTGATGGACAAAGACATCAGAACGACTCTGGCGTTTGTGGAGACATTCCCGGACGGGGACAGGGACTTTTCCTTTTACAGAAATCCCGGTGCGGACATGATGCTGCGGGAGGATGAAGTGCGTGAGGATATCCTGCGGGACACGAAAATATTTCATTTTGGCACGCTGTCCATGACCCACGAGGAAGTCAGACGGGCGACGAAGAAGGCGGTGGAGACGGCGAAGGCAGCAGGGGCGGTTCTCTCTTTTGACCCGAATCTGCGGGAGCCTCTGTGGAACTCTCTGGAGGAGGCAAAAGAACAGACGGCTTATGGGCTGTCCAAATGCGATTTCTTGAAAATTTCCGACAATGAGATCCGATGGTTCACCGGGGAAGAGGATTTCGACGCCGGTATCCGTAAACTGCGGGAGCAGTATGACATTCCGCTGATCGTTCTGTCCATGGGAAAAGACGGGAGCCGTGCCTATTATAAAGATTTTCGCGTGGAAGCCGCGCCGTTTTTGCAGGAAAATACGATAGAGACGACAGGAGCGGGAGACACCTTCGGCGCCTGCTGTCTGCATTATGTGCTACAGTGCGGCTTAGACGGATTTGATGAGGACAGTCTGCGGGAAATGCTGGTCTTCGCCAATGCGGCGGCGTCCATTATCACGACCCGAAAGGGAGCGCTCCGCGTCATGCCCACCATGAATGAGGTGCAGGAACTTATCAGAAAATGTTAATAAGGAATATTGTCGTTTCACAGTATGCGGGCGACATGGCGGGCAGGGAAATTTTCCCTGCTCAATTTGTCTGCAGCATGACTCGCAGCACACAGCATTTTTCTTGTTGATATATTTCTCTGCCAATCTCGATATCACCCAGATACTTTTGCGCCGCATGGCGGATGGAACTGAGACCGAAACCGTGCCCTTCCCCTTCTTTTGTGGTGAAGGGAAGTCCGCTCTGTTCGTCCGTATTCAGTTCGCCCGTAAAGCTGTTGGCGATTTCGATAAAATACATATTTTTCCTGCGGTAAGAGGAGAGGAAAATATGTGGCGCAGGGGAGTCTTCCCGCCCGATCGCTTCGATGGCGTTGGAAAGCCCATTATTTAAAATAATACTGATATCAAAGGCATTGATTTCACTGTCGGCGGGGTAATGGAAGTCGCAGGTAAAAGCAATGCCTTTTTCATCCATTTCCTTCTTGCGGTCGGAGAGAATGACATCCGTCACGGGATTGCCGCTTGCAATTTTGCAGGACGCTGTCTGCATCTGCTCCTGCAAAGCTGCCGCATAGGCACTGGCTTCCTCGGATTCCCCCTGCGCGTAAAGCTGTTTGAGGGTCATCAGATGATTGCCCATATCGTGGCGCAGGGCGCGCATGTCTTTGTAGAGACGCTCCGCCTCAGAAATGTGGGATTTCAGATCCTGCATCTGTCTGGAAAATATTTCCCGCCGTCTGTCCTCCTCCTGTTCGGTTTTCCACCGACGAAACAGCCAGATGATGACAAGGTTAGTCGCATAACAGATAGCTGCGTAAATTGCGATCAGCATTTCATAACCGATTTTTACCGACAATGATGCCTGTTCAAGTGCATTTGTGTTAGCACTATAATAAAAAAGGATCATCGCATAGGCGCATATGCCGGATAAAGAGGGAATGACCAGAATCAAAAGTTCCCGCATTTTCATGTACTCCTGTTTTTTGCCATAAATCTTCAGCAAAAACCAGACGCTGCCAAACATCAGAAGAAAACCGATCAGTGCATCCCGCACGCAGTCCATGATAGAAAGCCTGAGCCAGAAGGCTTCGTCTTTATCGGCAAAAAGCCGGACATAGAATAGCGACGGGATGAGGGATATCTGACCTACAATACGCCATACCTGCCAGCGTAGACTGAAAAAAGAGATGGAGAGAAAAAGCTTCTGGCTGATATATATGGGATTGAGCAGACACATGACAAGAAATGCCCCCGAAATACCGATGCCGTAGGCAAGCATGACATTAATATAATACGGCATGTATTGCAGAAACAGCATAATGCCGGCATAGGTCGCAGCGACCAACCATATCCGTGATTTTTGCAGACGGCAGGAGGACTTATCCGAGAGAAACGGTATGATCAAAAAAGCATAGCAATAGGTGGTAAACAGCGTTGTGGTGAGTGAATATATATGATTTAAAATTTCGTAGTATTGACCCAGATCGTTCATTTGTCCGCCCCTTTGCCGCTTGTACGGCTGATATACTGCATATACTGCCGCACAAACCCGGCAAATTGTTTTTTGGAAACGGGAACGGCATCCGTTTCCAGCCAGACCGTATCGGCATTGTATTTTTCCACATACTCTAAATTTACCAGATAAGCGCGGTGGGTGCGGTAAAAATCCGCCCCGGTCTGCTCACAGAGATCCGTCAGCTTTCCGTAATATTCGATATCTCCGTTTACCGTATGCAGCATAATTTTTCGATTGAAGACTTCCGCATAGATGATATCTGTGAGCAGTACCTTTGTAGAGAGACCGCCTCTTTTGACAAGAATTGCGCGGGGAGCAGTCCGGCTGTTTTGACTTTCTGCATTTGCTATTTGATTCGCGGATTCGTTTTGCGGCGCTGCAGACGATATAGCCCGTTCCGTCCGTTCTGCGTATTGCAGCAGGGCATTGTCAAGAACCTCGTACAGTTTTTCGTCGTCAAAAGGTTTTACCAGATAGTGAAAGGCATTTACGTCAAACGCTTCGTAGACATATTCTGACAATGCAGTCACAAATATGAGCAAGATATCCCTTTTTTTGCGGCGCAGATCCCTGGCGGTGCGCATACCGTCTTTTCCCGGCATCTGGATATCCAGAAAAAGAATGTCCGGGATATTTTCAGCGGGCTGGGCAAGCAGCGCGTCTCCCGAATCAAAGCCGTAAATCTGACAAGGAATCCCGGCATTATAACAATGTTTTTCTATTTTTCGCTGTAGTGTTTCCCGCAGGGCGGTTTCGTCGTCACATATCGCGATTTCTATTGATTTCATCTGTTTTTCCTCATTAAGGAACTGTTAAAAGATAACTTTTCACATTGCTTGTCTTTTTCAGTTCCCAATCATAAGATAAGTATACATGATAATCTGTAAAATGCCCTTTATTTTCAAAAAATTGTTGTGAATGACCAAATTGTTGATGTAAACGAAAAGCGGCTGTGAGACAGGGTAGCCGGATTTGGACGGATTTGGAAGCGACGTACTGAAATTGCCGGTATATTTTTGTACATATCTGAAAATTTATGTTACACTGAAGTTGTATTGAAAAACCAGTTTCGTCTAGCGGCAGTTTTGTTTTGCGGATACAGATACACCGTAAAGCCGCGTCAGAAATTTCGGATCGCGCAGGGAGTGAAGGAAATTAAGATATGGATGACGGAAAAGTAATTTTAAAGAAAGTAGTTATAGCGGATGTGGAAGAACCAAATACGGCAGCACAGGAAAAAACAGCGCCGCCGGCTCTGTCGGAAGATATCAAAATGCTGGTGACAAGCATGATACATAAGGACGGAGGAGCTTTCGCAAGAGTATCTTTCCTGCGGGACAGCGACTGGGCGGAAGGGATTGTGCCGGGCGGCAGGATCGAGAAGTCGGAGGGTTTCAGCGGGGAGGAGATCGAGAAGCTGGAAGCATATCTTGCGGGGGAGCAGGAGATGATTTTGCGGGAGGCGAAGGGGGTAAATCCCATACGAAATCTGTTTCGTTAATGGCTCAGCTTATAAAGGGGCGTTCTCTCAGATCGTTATTTATCTGCTAAATTCATGCGGCATGATTTATCAGACACATACGATCTGGCTGAACGGGAGGGGGCACATATGATATTCGGAGATTTTTCAGAGTGGACAGCAGAAAATCTGATCATACGAATCGTAGCATCCATGATTCTGGGCGGCATCATCGGTCTGGATCGCGGCATGAAACACCGGGGCGCGGGAACAAAGACCATGACGGTGGTCTGTCTGGGTGCAACGCTTGTCATGCTGACGGAACAGTATATCCAGATTCATTTTCCGGGGCTTGCCAATATGAACCGTATGGCGGCGCAGGTGATCAGCGGCGTGGGTTTTCTGGGCGTGGGAACAATTATCGTATCGAACCACCGGGTCAGAGGACTGACGACGGCGGCGACTCTCTGGGCAAGCGCCACTATCGGGCTGGCTGTGGGAATCGGCTTTGTGGAGGGCGGTGTGCTGATTACACTCGTCATGCTGTTCTGTCTGCATGTACTTCCCTTTGTGGAGCGTTTTGCCACCAGAAGCACGAGATACTGTAATGTGATTATTGATCTGGAGGAAATCCGTTATCTGCATGTGATTATACAGGACTTGAAAGCCGCTGATATCTCTGTGGATTCCATGGAAATCAGCAACTCAAAAATCGGGGACAGCGTGTCGGCTTATCTGATTTTACATACAAAGAAAGCGATTGAAAAGACGGAAATTTACGAGATTATCACAAAGTCGGACAAGGTGGAGTCGGTGGATTTTCTGTGAATTATTGTATTAGTAACCCCACCGGGCAATGGTCTGATCCCATCACCTCAGTGTATATGAAAGCGTCCTGCAATCTGTCCTTTAAAGATGCGGACGTGAGGAAATAGTCGATGCGCCACCCCGCATTTTTCGCCCGCGCGCTGAAGCGGTAAGACCACCATGAATAAACGCCCTCCAGATCGGGATAAAAATAGCGGAAAGTGTCGATAAATCCTGCATCCATAAGGGCTGTGAATTTTCCGCGTTCTTCATCCGTAAATCCTGCATTTTTTCGGTTGGATTTGGGATTCTTTAAGTCGATTTCCTTATGCGCCACATTCAGATCGCCGCAGAAAATGACAGGTTTGGTCTCTTCCAGTTTTTTCAGATAGGCGAGAAAATCGTCCTCCCATTTCATACGGTAATCCAGACGCGCCAGTTCATTCTGGGAGTTGGGCGTATAGACGGTAACAAAATAAAAGTCGGAATATTCCAGCGTGATCACGCGTCCTTCGTGGTCGTGCTCCTCCACACCGATGCCGCAAGTGACCTGCGATGCCTCTTCTTTTGAAAAGATGGCGGTTCCGGAATAGCCTTTCTTTTCCGCGTAATTCCAGTATTGATGGTAGCCCGGCAGTTCCAGATCAATCTGCCCTTCTTGCAGCTTGGTTTCCTGCAGGCAGAAGATATCCGCGTCCGCTTCTTTAAAAAAATCCAGAAAGCCTTTACCCACGCAGGCTCTGAGTCCGTTCACATTCCACGAAATGAATTTCATAATTTTGTTTCCCTCATCTTTCTTTTGTACAATATTTAAATAACGTCTCTCTTACAAAAAATCTGCATTTCGCTTTCACTTCCTTTATTGCCTGTATGCTGTAAGCTTTTTCTTTTAGGGAACTTATAGGGATGTACATATTAATTCTTGTAAAATCGGAGAATTTCTTTACCTACAATCTCATCCGACAAAGCGCGCATACCATCCAGCCGCTCCTCATAATTTTCCGCGGTCAGTCGGTCCTCTCCTTTTGCCAGCTTATCATAAACCCAATAATTGATATCCTTGGAGAAGTGGATCATGTCCATGTAAAGGTCTAAATTCGTAATGATCTCTTTCGCGTCCTGATAATAATAGATTTCCACGTTGTCGTAAGCAAGCAGCGCCTTTATTGCCTGTTTCTCATTATAAATGACGGAGTCCAGTTCACCTGTCCGATAGGCGTTGTCCCACCAGAGCATAGAGTAAGGGGAAAAGAAAAATTTAAATGTCGTATCCGGGTGTGTTTTTACCATTTCCGTCAAAAGGGCGATATTTTTTTCGAGGGCGTCCGCGGTCGCAGTTTCCGGCTGCATCTGTGCGACAGAAGGTTTTCTGGCGTACATGCCGGTCGCCATATCCGCGCCGAAATATTTCCACTGTGCCCAGTTGTAGGAATCGCCCTCGTCATAGTCCCCGATAAAGGAAAATGCCAGCATATAGGGAAGCTTTTCCATCAGCACATCCTTATTCAGCGTGTACTGATAATCGTTGAAATGGTTTTTGTCGTAAAGATACATCGGGCAGCCCGTGGAGACATAGGTGGGCTCATCGCTGGCGGAGAGGGAGGAAGGGTCTATGTTGTAAAAGACATAGTCCAGCTCGTGATTTTCGTAAGCGATATCCAGAAGCACTTTCAGATCCGCGGTGGCGCCGTAAGAACGGATCGCCTTGATAGTCTGACAGTCAAAGCCCTGATCGAACCAGCCGTTGTTATAATTCTCACAGACGGAAGAACCAACGATCAGCGCGTTGTAGTCAAAGTTTCTGAGCGTCCCCACGCACTGGTATTCTTTGTCCGTTAATACCGCTTTCAGACCGGGCAGGGGTTTGTGATACTGGTAAAAGGGGTCAAAAAGCACAACCGTGCCAATTACCGCCGTGAGGAGAAGAAGCGCTCTTATGAAAAAAAATTTGATAAATTTTTTGTCTGAAATCATGGGTTGCCTTTCTAAAAATTGAAGTAAAGGAATGTACTCACCTGCGACAGGGAGATCACGCACCATACAAACAGAATACAGATGCCCCAGCATCTGCCGGAGGTCAGCTCATTATTGGTGGCGCGTTCGTAGGCATTTTTGTGGAAAATCAGATAAAACGCCAGCACGAACAGGGCAAGCATAACAAACAGGTACAGATAATTGACTGCCGCCGGAGCCGCCAGATCCAGAGCCTGTTTAAGCACATATATTTCCGAAATATCAAGCTGCGCGGCGATCTCAAAAAGTTTGCCGTTAAAGCGCAGGGACAGGAGATTTTTAAAAAGCTGTCCTGCCGCCAGCATACTGCTGCTTCTGAAAAAGAAAAGCGAGAGATTAAAAAGTGTGAACGTAATAATCCAGCCCACAGGCGCGGGGATATGAAAACGGGAGGGACGTTTTTCTTTCCGTCCACGGATGCCGACTATTCCGAGACTGTCCAACACCACCAGAAGTCCCTGCATGGCGCCCCACGCTACATAGGTCCATGCCGCGCCGTGCCAGAGCCCGCTCAGCAAAAAGACAATGAACGTATTGAGCAGCATCCGCGCGCGCCCTTTCCGGCTGCCGCCAAGCGGAATATACACATAAGTGATGAAGAACCGGGACAGGGTAATGTGCCACCGCTGCCAAAATTCCTTGATGCTGCAGGAGCGATAGGGCGAATCGAAGTTTAAAGGCAGTTCCACATGGAACATTCTGCCCAGACCGATTGCCATATCGGAATAGCCGCTGAAATCAAAGTACAGTTCAAAGCTGTAGGCGAGAATCACAAAAACAGTGGACACCGCGTCCAGTGAAAAAGTCTGTGCAAAGCCAAAGTTTGCCATCAGTCCAAACGTGTCTGCCAGCAGCACTTTTTTGGTAAGCCCCAGAACAAACAGATAAATGCCGCGCGCGAAAGAAGCGCTGTCGAAACGGCGTCTTTCCGGGTCTTCAAACTGGGGAATGATTTCGCTGTGCAGTACGATGGGTCCGGCGATCAACTGCGGGAAAAAGGTCACAAAGGTCAGGTAGTTGATAAAATCGTAATGCCTGCATCTGCCCAGCGCCCGGTCAATGATATAGGACATCTGCTGAAAGGTGAAAAAGCTGATACCAAGAGGCAGCAGGATGTGCTTCAAATTAAAATCCGCATGAAAGGCGAGGTTTATGTTTTCAATAAAGAAGTCATAATATTTGAAGTAAAATAAAATGCCCAGATTCAGAACAAGACCCGCCAGAAGACCGATTTTACCGGGAACGGAAAGGGATACCTTGTCTGCCGAGGCGGTTTTTTGTATTTTGCTTTCGATGTCGTGTACGGAATCAGGTCGTAGGGTATTTGAATTTGAAAGAAGACGTTTTATCTCCATCCGGGCTAACGCGAAGCTCAACAGGTAGTTCAGCCCGATACTGCACAGAATAATGGCGAGATAACTTACATTGAAATAGGCGTAAAACCACAGGGACATAGCGGACAGGAAGAGGCTTGCCAGCCTATACCGCCCGAGTCTGTTAAGCCCATACCATCCGATCAGCGCTATGGGTAGAAATATGAAGATAAAAATATAGGAATTAAACAGCATAAATTTCCGAAATTCCTCTCTGAAAATACATAAATTTGTAAATGCAGGTAAAAAATAATAGTGCGAAGCAGGACAGTTCCTGTTTCTGCTATAGTATAGCAAATCCGGCTGAGGCTTACAAGTCGGGGCTTTATCATTGCCCCGGAAGAAAACGGAGGACTTGATGAAAAATAGTATATGTAAAATAAAGATATTCATGTTAATCTGCAGTCTTTTTCTTTTATGTGGCTGCGGGCAGGAGGAACTGGCGGAAGAAGATCTGGTAGACGGGCGGGAAGCGGTCGGGGAACAGAGAGCGGAGGAAGTGGAAGCAGGAAATTTTCCGCTTTTCTGGGATGGTGAGGGTGAGCGGCACTTTTTTACTTTGCCAGAGCTGGAAGAGGAAGTAAAAGAGCTTCTAGGGGATAATTACTGGCCGGAAGTCAATTTATCGGCGGCGGAACTGGAAAAGCTGACAGGAATCACGGAAGATATGTATGTGGATTTTCTGGCAGAGCGGCAGACGCTTGACGCACATATTGATACCATGATTATCATTCACGCAAAAGAGGATTATGTGGGAGCGATTGAGCAGGCAATCGAAACTTATCGAAGCGGCTTGATTGAGAAAAACAAGAATTATCCACAGAATCTGAGCAAGGCAAGAGCATCCCGTATTGAGACAATCAACGATTATATCTGCTTTGTCCAGTTGGGAGCGGACACTACGCCTTTGGCGGATCGCGGCAATGAAGCGGTGATGGCGCATTGTCTGGAGGAGAACGAAAAAGCGCTGTATGTACTGGAACAGGCAATTTTGCAGTAAACAGGGGGCAGACTCGGCAAGGGTTTGGAGCCTCCTGTTTGCGTTTTTGCGCCCAGTGGGTTCTTTTTTATTTTCCCTTTTTAAGTTATAATGTTCGTGAAGGCAAACCGCAGGTTTTACGAGCGTGTATTGCGAACGAAGCAACTTGGAAGGAAAATTTTGTATGGTGATTTGTATGAACATAAATTTGACGGCAAAATATCTGCAGCATTTGCGTAGAAGTCATAATTACACGCAGGAAGAACTGGCACAAAAACTGGATATTTCAAGACAGGCGGTCTCCAAGTGGGAAACAGGAGTGACGGTTCCCGAGGTGGATGTTCTGTTAAAGATATCCAAGCTATATGGCGTTTCGATTAACGATATATTAGAACCCAAAATCCAGCCGCAGCGGATTACAGATTTTGAGCAGATTTGTACCATTCCGAAAGAGAAATTAAAGGAAATAATGGGGCAGTTTGACACGGATTCACTGGTTATTGCTCTGATGGGAGCGTCGCCCGATGTGAATCAATTTTGTGAAAAGCTGTTTCCAGAGATTGATTTTGAAAAAGCGAGGAATGAAATTGGCAGAGTCAGAGTAGAAACGGTGGGGGAAATGCAGGGGCAGATTGTTTCCATGATAAATTTAGAGGCGGCTGACCGGAAAGGCGGTACATAAAATATAATGGGAATTTAATGGAAAATTTGATTATTATTTTGTATAATTGTGAGAACAGATATTTAAAGCTTAAAAAGGGGCGATTATTATGACAGCATTAAGACGTGAAGCAATTCAATTAGTGGAACAGATGCCAGAGGATCAAATGCTGCATATTGTTCAGTATATACGTTCATTAATTGGAAAAGGAGCAAATGATGAATGGATTTCTCAAAATGCGGAAGTCACTCCCAAGATGAAAGCATTTTTGGAATTAGAGGAGCTGCTGGTTCCTATATCTCAAGAATTGGATTATAAAAAGGAATTGGCAGAAGCGAGGGATGAAAAATATGGTTGTTCTGATTGATACAAATGTTGCTTTAGATTTTTTAACAATGAGACAGCCCTATTATAATGATGCCAGAAAGGTTATTATGATCTGTGCTAATGAAAGGGTCAAAGGATTTATTGCTTTTCATAGTTTACCTAATATATTTTATATATTAAGAAAAAGCCATTCGGAAGAAGTCAGACGAGAAATGTTAAGGAAACTTTGTCTGGTATTGCAGGTGACAGGTGCAAGTCATGATAAAGTCTGTAATGCTATAGAACGGATGGAATTTTCAGATTTTGAGGATTGTCTGCAGGATGAGTGCGCCAAAGAGGTTTCTGCAGATTTTATTATTACAAGAAATCTGAATGATTTCCAAAATTCTAAGATAAAGGCTGTAACACCTCAGAAATTTTTAGAAATGATTGATACATTTGGGAGTGACAGGAAGGAACAGGGGGACAGTAGTTATGGCAGTACAATATAGAAAATTGAAAGAAAACGACTTGGATACTTTCATACAAATGAGAATCCGTCAGCTCCGGGAGGAAGGGGCAACCGAGGAGATCGACTTAAAACCCAATTTACTTGATTATTACAGACGGCATATGGCGGACGGTACGTTTGTGTCCTGGCTTGCCGTTGACGGGGAGAAAATTGTGGGCACAATCGGGATGTCTTTTGTGGAAAAACCGCCGTATTTCAGTTGCCCAAGCGGAAAGATCGGTCTGCTTTCCAGCATGTATACTGCTGATGAATACCGCAGACAGGGGATCGCAAAAGCTTTGCTGACGCGTGTGGTGGAGGAGGCGAGAGAATACGGCTGCGGCTGTGTGCAGATTACCGCCTCGGATATGGGCGTATTGCTTTATACGGATTTCGGGTTTGTGAAAAACGGGAATTTTATGCAGTATAAATTTTGAGGGAAAGCACTAAGCTCGAAAGAATCTTGCTAAATGTTTGTAAGCTTCACACGAGAAAATGTCAGAGAACGGCATTCTCTGCATGGATGTTTGTACCAGCTATGATACGGAGGAAATCATGGACATTTCGCTATATTATCAGGAACAGGGCGAGGGGGAGCCGCTTTTTCTTCTGCATGGAAACGGAGAGGACGGAACGTATTTTGTCAATCAGACGACTCATTTCTCCGACAGATACAGAGTGATTGCAGTGGACACGAGAGGGCATGGGAAATCGCCCAGAGGAATGGCGCCGTTCACCATGGAACAGTTTGCTCTGGACTTACATAAACTGATGGACAGATTACAGATACAGAAAGGGGTTATATTGGGTTTTTCGGACGGGGCGAACATTGCCATGAAGTTTGCGTTAAAGTATCCGGACCGGGTGAAAGCGCTTATCCTAAACGGCGGAAATCTGGATACAAGGGGAGTCAAGAGGAGCATACAGATTCCAATAGAGATTGGCTATCGGTTTGCGAAACTGCTTGCGGAAAAATCGGAAGAGGCGAAATCCCATATGGAGATTCTGGGATTGATGGTGAATGAGCCGAATATCCGGCCCGAAGAACTGCGTGCGATTCAGGCGCCCACGCTTGTGGTCGCGGGAACGAGGGATATGATTAAGCAAAGTCATACGCAGACCATTGCGCAGAACATACCGAATGCGAAGCTCTCCATTATCCCGGGGGATCATTTTATTGCGAATAAGAAGCCGGAGATGTTTAATCAAGTTGTGGAAGATTTTTTAATGACAAGTCTATAGAGACATATTTTTCTTGACATATTAGTAACTTGTTACTATAATAAGAAACGCAACAAGTTACTAATAGAAGAGGAGCCTATCATGTTAGCAGAACTGACGGTACGATTTTCTGACACGACGGAAAATCGGAAAAAAGCTATTTTCAGCAGTTTATTTATTGCTACAAACAAATTGCAGACGCTTTTTGACAATCATATTCCCCAGATATCATTAAAACAGTTTATGCTGCTTGCTATTGTCCAAAATTCGGAGGAACCGTTGCCTTTTACACAGTTGGGCAATATATTAGGCTGTTCCAGACAGAATATAAAAAAACTGGCGCAAATTTTGGTAAAAAAGGGATTTGTTACCATTCAGCAGAGCCCGCATGATACAAGAGCCATGTGCATCTGTCCAACAGAAAAAGTGAATGATTATTTTGTCAAAGATTTTTCAGAATATCAAGAAGAGCTGAAATATCTCTTTGAAGTTTATTCAGACAAGGAGATTGAAACACTTTTTATACTATTATCAAGACTGTATGAGGGGATAGATCATTTGGAGAAGAGGATTACTAACAGGGAAAATGCGGGTGATAGTGGGCAGCAGGCACCAGAGAACAACAAAAATAAGGAGAAGTAAGCCGATGAAAACAATCGTTATTTACAGTTCAAAAACAGGATTTACAAAGCGGTACGCCGGATGGATTGCCGAGGAAACAGGAGCGGAGTGTCTTCCGCTTGCGGAGGCGAAAAAGAAGGATCTGACAGGATACGACGCCATTGTTTTCGGAGGCTGGGCGTGTGCGGGCAGCATCAAGGACGTTGGCTGGTTTACGGGAAATATGGACCGGTGGAAGGGGAAAAAGCGGATTGTGTTCTGTGTCGGCGCAAGCCCGGTTACTTCGGATGTAGAAAAGTCGCTCGCGCAGAATTTTAATGAGCCGAAATTAGAGGGGGCGGACGTATTTTACTGCTCGGGAGGGCTTAATTATGAGAAAATGTCTGTGTCGTCAAGGCTGATGATGCGGATGTTTGTGAAAGCGATCAAGGCGAAAAAGGATAAGTCCGCCGCGGAGGAAGAGATGACAAGGGTTATGTCCGCATCTTATGATATTTCGGATAAAAAGTATATAGAGCCGATTATAACATGTTTGAGGGGATAAGTTTATCTCCTCTGTATTTTTTTAATGTCAAAATCCCCAATTATTGATATAATCTAAGTAGTTTGACACAATGCGGCACAGAGACGAAAGAAAGTGTGCTGTGAGAGATGCTTCGGAATGGAGAGAGAATCGTATGCAGGGATTTATCCAGATTTCAAAATACGCCGGAATGCGAAACGATCTGGCACAGGCGGGCGGCGGCAACACTTCCGTAAAACTGGACGATCAGGTTATGCTGGTGAAAAGTTCGGGGTTTCAGCTTGCGGACATGAGTGAGAACAGTGGCTATTCAAAGATTGATTATCGTCTGATTGTGGATTATTTTAAAGAAAATCTTTTGGCGGACGGGCAGTCCGCGCAGACCGCGGCGGAACAGACGGTCTTGACGGAGGATGCGGGGAATGCGCTTCTCGCAAAGGCGCAGATGGAGGGCGGGCGCGCTTCCATCGAAACGTTTCTCCATGCGGTGACGGGAAAGTATACGCTGCACTCCCACCCCACGTTAGTGAATATTCTGGCGGCAAGAAAGGATGGCAGGGAAATTCTGGAGGAGCTGTTTCCCGATGCGGTCTATGTGCCCTATAGGAAACCGGGAGCGGCGCTTGCGGAAACATATTATAAAATCTGTCAGGCGGCAGGGGAGCCGGAAATCATTTTTTTGGAGAACCACGGGCTTGTGGTGAGCGCCAGTCTGGCGGAAAAAGTGATCAGCCGGACGGAAGAGGTACTGGAAAAGATCGCGGCGTATTTGCAGGTTTCCTATGAGGCGTACCCGAACGCGACGAAACTCTGGGATGTGTTTGCAGGAGTCCCGGTTCTTGCGGACAGGATTGTATACCTTTCCGAAAACCGCTTTTTGTCCCCGGAGACGGCAGAGGGGGGCATTTTGAACGAGGAAACGTGGAATCACGCTTTCTGCCCGGACTGTGTGGTTTACGGGTCGAAAAAACCGCTGTTTCTGGCGGATGATTTTGGTATGGCGGATATTACCACTTTTATAGAGAGAAACGGGATTCCGGCAATGGTTTCCTACAAGGGATATTTTTATATTCTGGCGGAGAGTGTGAAGAAGGCGCAGGAGATCGAGAACGTGATGAGCTTTGCGGCGCAGGTGCAGGCGGCAAACCGCTCCCATGAAATGCAGTATCTGAGCGAAGGGCAGCAGGACGCGCTTCTAAACTGGGATGCGGAGAAGTATCGCAGAAAACTGTAAAAGTGTGAGTTTTATGGGCAGGGGGATTGTCATATGAACATTTTTATACCTATGACGGGATACGGTTCCCGTTTTGTGGCGGCGGGTTATCGCGAATTGAAGCCTTTTATTCCGGTGATGGGAAAGCCGGTTATTGAATGGATTGTAAAGGGAATGTATCCGGACAATGTGCATTTCATTTTTGTGTGCCGGGGAGAGCATCTGCAGAAAGACCCTTCCATACGGGAAAAACTGCTTGCTCTTGCGCCGACGGCGGATATTGTAACGATAGAACGCTGGATAAAAAAGGGACCAGTGTATGATGTGCTGCGTGCGTACAGGGAATTGTGTGCGGATAAAAATTTCCATAAAGAAGACGGCTGTATTATCAATTACTGTGATTTCTACATGACATGGGATTTTGAGGCGTTTGCAAAAGAGGCGGAAGCGCGGGACTGCGACGGGGCGGTACCGTGCTACACGGGATTTCACCCGAACCTTCTGCCGCAGAAAAATTTTTACGCCTCCTGTCTGACGGACGCGGAAGATAATTTAGTGGAAATCCGGGAGAAGTATTCCTTTGAGAAGGATAAGACGAAAGCGAAACATTCGCCGGGCGTCTATTATTTTAAAAACGGCGCGGTGATGGAAAAATACTGTCAGATACTGACGGAACATGAGGAATGCGCCATTAACGGGGAGTATTACGCGAGCCTTCCCTACAATTTCATGGTAAAGGACGGGCTTAAAGTATGGGTGCCCACGGACGTGCCGTATTTCTGCCAGTGGGGGACGCCGGAAGATATGCGGGAGTTTGTATATTGGACGGATCTGCTTCTTCGGAGCGAAAAAAGCAGGATGGCGGAAAAAGCAGCAGCGGTTACCGTGAAAAAGGAGTTTATGGCAAAGGAAAGTGCGGTAAATACCAATGTGGGACAGCAGAAAAAACTGACAAAAGTGTCGGATAAATGTGCGGGGAAGGTGTTGATTCCCATGGCAGGCGCGGGGCAGCGCTTTGCCGATGCGGGCTACCGCGTACATAAACCGGCGATTCCCACCATTGACCGATACGACGGGACAGAAAAGCCGATGGTTGTCTGTGCCACAAAGGATTTGCCGGGGGTGGCGGCGGACGGGAGCAATGTGATCTATGTGGACCGCACATTCCACCGGGAAGACGGCGTGGAGGACGCCATCAGAACATATTATGAAAAAGCGCAGTTTATCACAATCGACCGGCTCACGGAGGGACAGGCATGTACCTGTATGCTGGCAAAAGAGTATTTAGACCCGGAGGAGGAGCTTCTGATCGCGGGCTGTGACAACGGGATGGACATTGACCAGACAGCGTTTGAGGAGACGAAGCAGACTTGCGACTGTATTGTGTTTACTTATCGCCACAATGAAGCGGTGCTGCAAAATCCCAATGCCTACGGCTGGATGCTTACGGATGAGGAGGGAACTATCACTGGGACATCCATCAAAAAGGCGATTTCCGACACGCCCATGGAGGACCCGGCGGTGGTGGCGACTTTCTGGTTTAAGAGGGCGAAGATCTTTTTGGACGCCACGGAGAAAATGATCCGGGAAAATGACAGGATCAATGGAGAATTCTATGTAGACCAGACAGTGAAACATGTGTTAGACTTAGGATATCGTGCGAAGATTTTTGATATAGACCGTTATGTGGGCTGGGGAACGCCTGCGGACTACGAGGGATATCAGAATACATATGCGTATTTTAAAGCATTCCTTATGCGGGAAGGTTTGATTTCTGCGGAAAAATGAATCGGGTTGTCAGGCGCATTTTTGGCAAGCGCTGTGTGAGGCATACAACGGCGATTTAAAAGGAATACAGAAAGATATGGGCTGTAGGATGTTACATACGCTCGACATGGAGAAAAATTATCAGAAGTATTTGAAAACTGCCATTTTAGTGGGGGTCTTATTTAAGTTACTTCTGATGGGGCTTTTTTCCTCCGATTATCAGGATGAGATGTTCATTCCGTTTGTGGATCTTTTTTTGTGCGGGGAGAATCCGTATCAGATTTACTATGACAACGGACTGCTCCCTTCTTTTCCCTATCCGCCCGTCATGCTTCTGGTGGAATGTATCGGCGGTGTTTTTGTCACTTTTATCACCGGGATGCCGGTTTTTTTAAGGAATCTGATCTTTAAACTGCCTATCCTTCTGGCGGATCTTCTCGGTTTGTATTATCTGTTTCGTATTTCCAGAGATAAAAGAAAATATATACTGGCGCTGTATTTTTTGTCGCCGATTATTTTGTACGCGTCCTACATGCATGGTCAGCTTGATCTGATCCCCACCGTGTTTCTGGTGGGTGCGGTTTATTATCTGAGCGAAATGGGCGTGGCGGCGAAAAGGGAGCGTGTATATGAGTGGAAGTTCATTCTTTTTCTTACGCTGGCACTTGCTTCAAAATTTCATATTGCGGCGGCGCTGCCTCTCTTTTTTCTCTATATTTATAAGAGAAAAGGCTGGAGGAAGGCAGTATGGATGACGGGGCTGCCGATTGTTTTGACGGTGGCGGTCGTACTGCCCTTCTGGGGAAGCGGTTTTGTCAATATGGTTTTGTTAAACAAGGAGCAGCAGGCGATCAGTAAGGTGTATTTCGATTACGGAAACGCGCATCTGCTTCTGACTGTGCTGGTTTTACTCTTTCTTTACTTTCAGGCGTTTCGGGTTAATCAGATGAACCGGGACCTCTTAATCAGTATGACAGGGCTTTTGTTTTCGGCATTTCTCGCCTTTGTCCCGGCAATGCCGGCATGGTTTATCTGGATTGTGCCGTTTTTCATGCTGTATCTGGCGAGGCAGAGCGAGAGCCGGGGGAAGATGGTATTTGTCTACGGCGGATTTAATGTGTTGTATCTTCTGTATTACATTTTTTTTCACACAACGCAGTTTGTAGATTTATATTTTCTGGGCAGAAGTCTTGCCTTTTTAAAACGGTCTGACGACAGTGTCAGAGATATCGTCTTTTCGCTGATGGTTGGCGTTTTTCTGATTCTGGTAGTCTGTATGTATCTCTACGGCGTAGGAAGTAATTCTTATTACCGCAGGAGGAATCGTCCTTTTACCATCGGCGTTGCCGGGGACAGCGGTGCGGGAAAGACCAGACTTGTAAAAACGTTGGAGGCGCTTTTGTCAAAGGAACGGGTGCTCGCGCTGGAAGGGGACGGCGACCATAAGTGGGAGCGCGGCGATCGGAAATGGGAAGAAATGACGCACTTAAACCCCCGCGCCAATTATCTTTACAGACAGGCGGAAGATTTGAAGGTGCTCCGCGGAAACAATACGATAAAACGCGCGGATTATGACCACAAAACGGGTACATTTACACGAAAGAGAAGGTTGTCGCCAAAGCCCTATGTCGTTTTGTGCGGGCTGCATTCTCTGTATCTGCCGCAAATGAGGCAGGTGCTTGATATGAAGGTGTATCTGGATACGGACGAAGCGCTTAGGTGCCACTGGAAACTTTGCCGGGATCAGGGCGAGCGGGGACATGACAGGGCGGCGGTCCTTGAGCAGATTAAGGCGAGGCGCGGGGACGCTGAGAAATATATCTATCCGCAGAGACAGTATGCCGATCTGGTGATCCGGTATTTTGATGAGACGCTTTTAAAGAGACCGGAAAAGGCGGGGCAATTGCGGGAGATTACATTGGGCGTGGAGTTTGTGCTGGATGCGGGGATTAACGTGGAGCCGCTGCTTACGCTTCTGCGCGACCGGGGCGTTCCGGGTGAGCTGTCATACGACGATCTTCTGCATCAGAAAGTTTCCTTCCGCGGGGAGGATCTGAATGCCGGCAAAAATGTCTGGGCAAAAACGGCGGTAGCAGTAATTCCGCAGATTGAGGATTTGACGGGCGGCAGTATCCTCTGGGAAGAGGGCGCGGGCGGATTGGTGCAGTTAATGCTTCTTCTTGTGATCGGCGAGATCATGAAGAGGGATTAAAATAAAGAAATTGTAAAAGAAGGGGTAACTATGCGAACAAGGAATAGTTACGAAGGGGCAAGCAGATGATAAAGGCAGTAATTTTTGATCTGGACGATACCTTGTATGATTACAAAGCATTGGAGAGGGCGGCCTTTGAGTGTGTGGGAGAGCTTGTGCGCGAGCGGCTTGGCGTGAGTGAAGAACAGTATGAGGATGCATTTATGCGTGCCAGACAGGTTACCAAGGAAATGCTTGGTGAGACGGCGACTTCCCACAGCAGAATGCTGTATTTTCAAAAGACGTTGGAATATCTGGATATCAGACCGCTGTATCTGGCGCTTGAAATGTATGAGACTTACTGGGGATTCTTTCTGGACAATATGAGTCTCTATGCCGGTGCCAGAGACCTTCTGGAGGCACTACATGAAAAATATATCCGTGTGGGAGTCTGCACGGATCTGCTGGCGCATATCCAGCATCGGAAACTGCGCAGGCTCGGGATGATGGATGATGTGGACTGTATGGTGACGAGCGAGGAAGCGGGCGTGGAGAAACCGTCGCCGGGGATTTTTAAGCTGTGTATTGAGAAACTCCGGCTGCCCGCAGAGGAGGTCTGCTTTGTGGGGGACAATCTGGAACGGGATGTGAAGGGCGCGATGGCGGCGGGACTGCAGGCGATCTGGTTTCACCCGGAGACTCTGCAGGAAGAAAAGGCGCAGGACGGCATCGACGTTGTATCAGATTATGGGGAGCTGTATGAGCTGCTCAGCGGGAAAATTGAAGGCGGTCTGGCAGGACAAAGAGGGAGAGATTCGTGAAACTATCAATTGTGGTACCGTGTTACAATGAAAAAGATAATATACCGTTGCTTTTAGAACGTTTTAACGAGGTAATCAAAAGACAGGATATGGAAGTTATTCTGGTGGATAACGGCTCCACGGACGGCAGCGCAGACGTGCTTGGAGAGCTGATACCCCGCTACGCCTTTGCGAGAACAGTGACGGTCGGGGTAAATCAAGGATATGGTTACGGAATTTTACAAGGGCTGAAGGAATGCAGGGGGGAGTATATAGGCTGGACCCATGCGGATCTGCAGACGGATCCCGGAGATATTGTGCGTGCTCTGGAACTGATAGAAAAGGAGAGAGGGCTTGTCTTTGTGAAGGGAAACCGGAAAGGCAGACCGCTTTTTGACGTATTTTTTACCGTGGGCATGAGTGTTTTTGAAACCTGTTATCTGCACGAAAAACTTTATGATATCAATGCCCAGCCCAACATTTTCCCGAAGATTTTCTTTGATGAATGGCAGGAACCGCCCCATGACTTTTCACTGGATCTGTACGCACTGTACATGGCGAGGAAAAAGGGGCTTAAGGTATTGCGGTTCCCGGTAGTATTTCCCGAGAGAGTGCACGGCACGTCGAAGTGGAATACGGGATTTGGAGCTAAGTGGAAATTTATCAAGAGGACGATTGACTTCAGTGTGAAACTGAAGAAAAGCGGAAGCCTGCAGAATCAAGAACGTCTGAGGACTTTTGCAGGTGAATCCGGGAAGCAGAATTAAGCCCTCGGAGTAATCGGCAATGCGGATAGAAATATGTGAGTAAATGGTAATAGAGATAGAAAAAATGGAGAGAACGCAATGGCAACAGAATACATAGCGCACAGAATTAACACAAAAGAGGAACTTTTACAACTGCCGGAAGAGTACGGTGTCGAGCTGGATCTGCGGGATGATCTGAACGGGCGGATTTATATCTGTCATAATCCTTTTGAGCCGGGAGAAGATTTTGAGGAGTACTGCAAAGTATATCATCACGGCACCATGATTCTGAATATCAAGAGCGAGCGCATCGAGCATAAGGCATTGGAGTATATGGAAAAGTATCAGATCAGAAGATATTTTTTTCTGGATTCTTCTTTTCCGATGATCAAACTGCTGACGGACATGGGCGTGAAACAGGTGGCGCTTCGTTTCAGCGAGCTGGAAGGGCTGGATACCATACGCAATATGGCGGGGCGTGCAGAGTGGATCTGGGTGGATTGTTTTACGAAAGTGCCCATTGACAGAGAAAGTTATGAGGAATTAAAATCTCTTGGCTATAAGCTCTGTTTTGTGTCCCCGGAACTGGAGGGGCAGGAGGAGAAGATTGCGGAGTATAGGAGATATATAGAAGAGCAGGGCATTGTTTTCGATGCCGTGTGTACGAAGAGTTATCATATTATGGACTGGATGTAAGTTGTTGTTCTTCACACCCGCGCCATGCACTTGCTGCATGGTGTCGGAAACGGAGAGGTCATAAATTTTAAAGCAAAAGATTACAAATGGAAATGAAATTCGATGCAGGCGTGATGGAGGTGCGTTTGCATTTTTGATATGGAGGATAAGATGCTGGGATTGAAAAAGGAATGGCAGAAAAAAGCCAGTATGGCGGCGGCAGTTTTTTTTACGCTGGCGGCAGGTATGCTTTTGTTTTACAGACACTGGCAGTTTGAACTGCCGTTATATCCAAATGTGGATGAGCAGCTTTCGCTCGGCTGCATTTATGAGCTGCTGGGGCAGCATCTCTATGCGGGAGACATCTATGTGCTTGATTTTTTCCGTTATCCCCATCTGACTTTTTATTACGCGGCGGTGGGTGCGCGCATTCTGGGGAAATTTCTGGCGGGCGTGGATACCGTGGTGCTTTTGCGCTATGTAATCTGCGGCACGGCGCTTCTCTCAAATGTGTGTGTTTATTTCAGCGTTAAGATTATGACGGGCAGCCGGAAATATGCCTATCTGGGATTCCTTCTTTCTGTGTTTTCTTTATATGGATACGCCTATTTGTATTATACGGGACCAGACACGCTTCTGTACGCGGTGGCGAACCTTATTCTGCTTCTGGGGTGTCTCGTCTGGCGGGAGAAGGATGAGGAGCGGGCGGTTTATCTCTGGTACCCGATGCTCGCGGTCTGTATCGGTCTGGCAACGGCGGCTAAGTATCACGGCATTGTCTTCGGCGTTTTCTGGCTGGCGCTGCATATCGGCAAAAAGTATTGGAAACGGCACAGGAATAATTATCTCTTCTTTCTGGACTGTATTGTGCTGGCGCTGACTTTCGTGCTCTGTAATTATTCGCTTTTCTTTCATTTTAAGACCTTTATCGGGGACAATTTATATAATCTGAACCATTATGCGTGGGGGCATCCCGGCATTGAACATAACTTACCGTTTCTTGGATATCTGGAGGCATACGCGCTGTCCTCTTATGGAATTTTTGGCGGACTGCTATTGCTTTTGGGGATTGTGTATCTGGTGCGGAGAAAAGTGTGGGGAGAGCTTGTTATCTTTTCCTTGATGCCGTTTTTGATTCTGGTGCTCTTGTCGAAGTACAGCATTGTTCTTGGCAGAAACATGTCCCTTGTTCTGCCTTTCGGCTTCTTGTTTATGACTTACGGGCTGATGGAGGCAGAGGAGTTTTTTGAAAAATTGTGGGTCAGATACGGCAAAGCAGGACAGAAGAAATCTTCGGGGAAAACGCCAGAAAAAGATATGGAGCATAGTAGCCGGGCGGCAGGTGGCAAGTTTTCGGGGAAAACGGCAGCCGCCGCGGTGGCGTTTCTCGTACTTTGCAACACGGCAACGGTGCTTGGCAATTACCGCTATGGTCTGACTTACGACCATGCGGCGGCATATATTGCGGAAAACATACCTGCGGGCGCAAAGGTTTACTGTACATCCTACATGCCGCTGATGGATGAGCAAAAGTATGAGATTGTGGAGATCGGGGAGGATATTTCCCTTTTGCCGGAAAAGCTTGCTGAAAACGAATATTTTATTGACGTGGAGTACGCAACCGGGTACTTTTCCCAGAAAAAGGACTATCTGCTCTTCCGGGGAGGGGATATGTACCCGGACAAAAAAGCGGCGTATGAACAGAAGACGGGAGCATACACCGTCGTGGAAAGCTGGCAGGGCGTCTCCTATGGCGGAGAGTGGAAATACCGAATCGGGTATTTTGACCTGTTTACAAAGAGTCCCACCGCGTATTATGTGGGACCGTCAATTACCATTTATCAATAAAATATTCTGCAGCAGTTAACGGAACGCATAATTATTTCGCTTACATAAAACATTTTTTGATGATAAAATGTAATCGAAAGGCAGGTTATATTATGCGTTGGATACCGCTGCAGAAGGCAGACAGCAGAAAGTGGAGACTCTGTGCCCTGTATGATGACTGTATGACATATGAAGTTACAACATTAGAATCTGAGCATGTAGAAACGATTCTGTCCTATGCAGCGTATATGAACGATGGCATAGACGGCGGAATAGAAACAGAAGTTCTGGAAAAATTGGAGAAACTGAAAAAGCAGTATAAATTAAGCTAAAAATTCACGTAAAAGCACTTCCAGTTCCTCGGCTTCAGAGGGGGTAAAAGCCGGGGAACTTTTTTTGTGCTCCGCATTTTTCTCGAAGAGAGGTTCCTTTTCTGCGGCGGCATTTTCGCTGACAGGATTGTCCAGACCGGCTGCCGCATTTTTGGGCTTCTGTGCGGAATCCTCCATACCCACCATGCGCATGTCAAGGCGCGTCTGTTCCAGACGGTTGGACAGATGATTTTCCAGATAATCCACCAGATTGGTGCGCAGCATATTTACTTTGCCGGGCAGATCAATCAGAGAGGTGGCGGCAAAATAGAGGTACAGACCAAGAAAGCTGACGAGATAAAAAGGCGCGATCATCAAAAAAGTTTCCTCCTGAATAATGCTGATACAGGCGCCGATCCCTGCCACCAGCACGGAGAGCAGCGTAAGCTGTCCCGAAAGGTGTCGGAAAAAGGCCACGGGAATTTTTCCGAGGCTGATC
The DNA here is from genome assembly GCA_910586705.1 of uncultured Lachnospiraceae bacterium. Taxonomy (GTDB): domain Bacteria; phylum Bacillota; class Clostridia; order Lachnospirales; family Lachnospiraceae; genus UBA3282. The sequence continues at coordinate 29,614 of CAJUJK010000014.1, forward strand.
TGGTTTAAAAACTTGTCCACAAAAACGGGAACATTGGGAATGGTTTCGTGGAGCTGTCTGCAGCTTGTGAATTTTAACTTCAGTTGCTGCAGGGATTTATTTTTGGTGGCGGACATGTTTTCCGTTTCCCGAATGAGCCTGCGGTATAGCACACCGAGCAGAATCTGGCATAAAATACTGCAAAAGAGCAATGTCAGGATAACAAACATGAAATATTTATGACGAAAAAAAAGTGCAAGCATGGTTACCTCCGTTATATAGAGTGCATACTTATATTATATTGGGTTTTTTTCTGGAAAAAAGACCTAAGGCATCGACAGATTTCGCATATGACCGCATAAGGAGTCGGGACGCATTTTCTTGCACTATGGGGATTGATGATATATACTTTATGGTAGATGGTAAATAGTGCCAGAAAGAATGAGGAGGAAACGGATATGATTTTTCAGCCGAAGGGCGTCTGTTCCAATGCGATAGACGTGGAACTGGAAGAAGGTATTATCAAATCTGTGAAATTTACAGGCGGATGCAACGGCAATACGCAGGGTATTTCCCGACTGGTTGTCGGCATGAAGGCGGAGGATGCGATCAGCAGACTGAAAGGGATCAAGTGTGGATTTAAAAGCACATCCTGTCCGGATCAGTTAGCATGTGCTCTGGAACAGATGTTAGAAAACGCGTGAAAGGCTTGGATGTTACTATGGGCAAAAAGATTGTATTGACAGGCGGCGGCACCGCCGGACATGTGACGCCGAATATGGCGTTGATTCCCAGACTCCGGGAATTAGAATATGACATTGTATATATGGGATCCTACGACGGGATTGAAAAGAAACTGATCGAGGATTTTGATATTCCTTACTATGGCATTGCAACCGGCAAATTCAGGCGGTATTTTGATCCCAAAAATTTCTCCGACCCGTTTCGTGTCATTAAGGGGATGCGGGAGGCAAGAAAGTACCTGAAGGAGATTAAGCCCGACGTGCTCTTTTCCAAGGGTGGTTTTGTCAGCGTGCCTGTGGTGCGCGCGGCGGCGTCTCTGGGGATACCTTGTATTATCCACGAATCTGACATGACGCCCGGACTGGCAAATAAGCTTTGTATTCCCGTAGCGAAAAAAGTCTGCTGTAATTTTCCGGAGACTTTCAGCCAGTTACCTGCGGCGAAAGCGGTGCTGACGGGTTCGCCGATCCGCAAGGAACTTGCCATGGGAGACAAGGAGGCAGCGTACCGGCTGTGCGGCTTTGACAACACGAAGCCTGTCATTATGGTAGTGGGCGGAAGTCTCGGCTCGGCGGCGATCAATCAGGCGGTCAGGGATGTCCTGCCGGAGCTTCTGAAAGATTTTCAGGTGGTGCATCTGTGCGGGAAGGAAAAGGTGGATAATCTCCTGCTCACCACACAGGGCTACAAACAGTTTGAGTATGTAAAATCTGAATTGAAAGATATTTTCGCGATGGCGGATATCGTGATTTCCCGTGCCGGCGCCAACGCGATCAGCGAGATTCTGGCGCTGAAAAAGCCGAATATCCTTATTCCGCTGCCCTCATCCAGCAGCAGAGGGGACCAGCTTCTGAATGCAAAGTCCTATGAATCGCAGGGGTTCAGCATTGTGATCGATGAGGATGACCTGACAAACAAGCTGCTTCTTGAAAAGATCCAGGAGCTGTACTTTAACAGGTTTACCTATATCGACGCGATGAAGAAGAGCAGCCAGAGGGATGCGATTGGTACCATTATCGGGCTGATTGAGGAGACGGTGAAAGAGAAGTAAGAGAGAAGCGTTGCAATAAATGTCATTGTGTACGGCGGTACACTTGTCATAGAAACTGAAAAATTGGCACGTATATGTGCTTGAAAAAAGGAGGACAAGATGAGCAAAGTTACGTTTGACTATTCAAAAGCAGCATCCTTTATTGGGGAGAACGAAGTGGAGTCCATGAAGAAGCTGGCGCTTGACGCAAAAGAGGTACTTGTGAGCAAGTCGGGTGCGGGCAATGATTTCCTTGGATGGATCGATCTGCCGGTGGACTATGACAAGGAGGAGTTTGCGCGGATCAAGAAAGCGGCGGAGAAAATTCAGGGCGATTCCGAAGTGCTTGTGGTAATCGGTATCGGCGGTTCCTATCTGGGCGCGCGCGCGGCGATCGAGTTTTTGCGCCACAGCTTCTACAATGTGGTGGACAAGTCTGTCAGAAAAACACCCGAAATTTATTTTGTAGGTAATTCCATCAGTTCTACTTATATTAAGCACCTGATCGACGTGATCGGGGACAGGGATTTCTCCATCAACATGATCTCCAAGTCCGGCACGACTACGGAACCTGCAATCGCGTTCCGCGTATTCAAAGAAATGGCAGAGAAGAAATACGGCAAGGAAGGTGCGGCGAAGAGAATTTACGCCACTACCGACAAGGCAAGAGGATCCCTTAAGAATCTGGCGAATGAGGAAGGCTACGAGAGCTTTGTTGTTCCCGACGATGTGGGCGGACGTTTCTCCGTGCTGACAGCGGTAGGGTTACTTCCCATCGCGGTGTCCGGCGCGGATATCGACAAGCTGATGGAGGGCGCGGCAGAAGGCAGAAAGATGGCTCTGGAAGCTCCTTTCGAGGAGAACGATGCTGTGAAATACGCGGCGCTGCGCAATATCCTGCTGAGAAAGGGCAAAGTGATTGAGATTCTGGCGAACTACGAGCCCAGCGCACACTATGTTTCCGAGTGGTGGAAACAGCTTTACGGCGAGTCCGAGGGCAAGGATCAGAAAGGTATCTTCCCGGCAAGCGTGGATCTGACCACCGACCTGCACTCCATGGGACAGTTTATTCAGGACGGTTCCCGCACCATGTTTGAGACGGTGCTCAATATTGAGACAAGCAGGGAAGAGATTATCATTGGCGAGGAGCCTGTGGATCTGGACGGACTCAATTATCTGGCGGGCAAGAACGTGGATTTCGTCAACAAGAGCGCGATGAACGGCACGATTCTGGCGCACACCGACGGGCAGGTTCCGAACTTTATGATCAACGTGCCCGAAGTAAACGAGTTCTATCTGGGCGAGCTGTTCTACTTCTTTGAGTTTGCCTGCGGCGTCAGCGGCTATCTCCTCGGTGTGAATCCGTTTAACCAGCCGGGCGTGGAGAGCTACAAGAAGAACATGTTCGCGCTTCTCGGCAAGCCGGGGTATGAGGCGCAGAGGGAAGAGCTGCTGAAGAGGCTGTAAGTAAAAGTAAGTTTCATGATAATAGGTTACGGTATGGAAAGCAGGTGATTGTATGGTCATGACAGACAGTCAGTTTAAAGGTTTTATCAGATTTGTTTTGGACGATATCAAAGAAGTGCTTGAAAATATGCCGGACAGTAAGGAAAAAGAAAAGCTGCAAAAGGTAGCGGATAATTTACAGCAGACACTTGAGGATTAAAGTGTGATTGTATGATAAAACAGGCGCATATCTCCATAAGGGGGTATGCGCCAAAATTTTTTGATTTGAAAAAGGGTATACAGATGTGGTATTTTAAAATAATCGGACATTGTCAGATAAAAAGGTTGAATAAATTCTCTGATGAACAATTTATTCAACCAAAAATTTGTGCAGAAGCATCACAAATTTGCTTGATCGCAGAGTAGAATTTGAAATTCTGCTCGCGTTCCTCAGCATTGAATGCTTCGGAATGGAGGAAAAGATGAAAACAAAATGTAATCCTATATTATATTCTGATTTTCCGGATCCGGATATTATCAGGGTTGGCGATACTTATTATATGGCAAGCACGACGATGCACTTTATGCCCGGCTGCGATATTCTGCGCTCTTATGATCTTATGAACTGGGAGTTTGTAACCCATGCGTACGGGACGCTGGAGGACACTCCCGGGCACCGGCTGGAGGGCGGAAAGCATATTTACGGGCAGGGAATGTGGGCGCCGTCCTTTCGGTATCACGAGGGTATTTTTTATCTCTGCTTTACGGCGAACGATACGCACAAAACATATCTCATGACGGCACGGAATCCTGCCGGACCGTGGAGAGTGGAAAATATAGAGGGGTTTTATCATGACAGCTCTCTGTTTTTCGATGACGACGGAAAAGTGTATATCGTATATGGGAATACGGAGCTGTATCTGACACAGTTGAGGGCAGATCTGAAAGGACCTCTTGAAGGAGGGCTTCACAGACGGATTGTCCGGGACAAGGGAGCGCTTCATCTTGGCTATGAAGGCTCCCATCTGTACAAAAAGGATGGGAGATACTATCTGTTTACGTGTCATATTCCCGCTTGGGGGAATGAGAGAAAAACGGAAGACTGTTTTATTGCGGATTCTCTGGAAGGGGAGTTCAGAGGGAAATGCATTATAGACGATGATATGGGGTTTCACAATCTGGGTGTTGCGCAGGGGGGCATGGTGGATACGCCGGAGGGAGACTGGTATTTGTTTATGTTTCAGGACAGGGGAGCGGTCGGCAGAGTGCCTTTGGTGATGCCGTTACATTTCGATGATGCGGGATATCCGACTATCGGAAAGGACGGCAAGGTGCCGGTTCATGTTTCTGTGCCCGGTACCAGACCGGATCATGTCTATCAGCCTTTGAACGGCAGCGACGATTTCCTGTACCAGACTGACGAAAACGGCAGGGTACATTTAAAACCTTTCTGGCAGTTTAATCATAATCCGATTGACAGGCTGTGGTCTGTGACTGAGCGGCAGGGTGCATTTCGGGTTTACACGGAGGAAGTCTGTGACTGTCTGCCCTTTGCGCATAATGTGCTGACCCAGAGGAGTTATGGACCGGCGTGCGCCGCCTGGGTGACAGTGGACGGAAGCAGAATGAAAGACGGGGATTATGCCGGTATTTGCGCATGGATCGGCGGCTATGGGGCAATCGCGCTGACAAAGGACAAAGGAGACTACTATCTGGTGATGTTTGCGAGACCTGCCGCGGATGAAACGGTGGAAGCAGACCCGGATTTTCTGAGTACGCCCGTAGAATATGAGAGAATCCCGCTGCCTTCTTCAAGCGCTGTGTTGAGAGTAGATTTGGATTTCAAAGACAAAAAGGATACGGCTGACTTTTTCTATGAGGAGGACGGAAGATGGAAGGCGCTTGGAATCAGCCACCGGCTGTTCTTTAAGCTGGATCATTTTACCGGATGCAGATTTGGCCTGTTTGCGTATGCCACGCGGCAGCCCGGAGGACATGTTGACTTTATGAAGTTCAGATACCGGATTGGGGAGGAGCATGGGCAGATACAGGAGAAAGCTTGAAAACTTTATGAATGACTTTAATGTCAGAAAAAAGCTGTTTATCATTTATGTTTTCTGCGTGATCATACCGTTGGTTCTGACTGACAGCATTATCTTATATATTTTGCTTGATGCGGAAAAAAAGGAACAGCTTTATGAGTTTGAAAATCTTGCTAATGCAGTCAGGTATAATCTGGAGTATACTTTTGAGGAAGTTGTTAAAGAAATGAACGATATCTATGTGGACAGTGAAATTAACAGCTTTCTGAATGAAAACTACAGGGACGGATATGCGTTTTTTGCCGCCAGCGTGGAGTTTGCGAGAAAAAAGTCTCTGGATATGCCGGGCGGATATGATATTTCCAATGTGGTCATATATGCGGACAATGATACCATTGTAAACGGCGGTCATTATTACCGTTTGTCTGAGGCAGAGAATACGGAGTGGTATCGCAAATATCTGGATTCGGAAAAGGGATTAACCTTTGTGTCGTATTATGTCGGTAAGTCTGATATGTCGGCATTGTCCATGCGACGGATTTCTTTAGTCAGGCGCCTCGATTATTTTAAAAAGGACAGTTGTGAAAAAATCCTCAGAGTGGATCTGGATTATAACCGCATCCTCAGAGAACTGACACAGATTAGTTTTGGAAATCAGATTTATGTGTGTCAGGGAGACCGGATTTTGTTTTCCAACGGGAAGCATTCCGGCAGTCAGGAGGATTTTCACACGCTTACGGGAGAAGAGCAGATTGCATTTAAAAGCTCTTTTGAGATGTACGGGCAGGAAATGGATGTGCTGATTATGGAGCCGCAAAGTTCTGTGTTTCAGAATTTAGAAAAGCATGTTCCTCTGATTATTTTCCTGGTAGTGATAAATCTTCTTCTGCCGATGATCATGGTTTCTACGGTAAATAAATCCTTTACCGGCAGGCTTTGGGAGTTGAGCGCCGCGTTTGACCAGATACAGGAGGGAACGCTGCAGGGGATAGAGAATGCGAGAGGTAAGGATGAAATCGGAACATTGATGAGGAACTATAACCGCATGGTAAAGAAGATGAATGACCTGATCCTCCATGTATATAAAAACAGGCTGGAGAAACAGGAGATAGAGCTTGCCAGACAAAATGCGGAGCTTCTTGCCTTACACAGCCAGATCAATCCCCATTTTCTCTTTAACGTGCTGGAAAGCATCCGGATGCGGTCGCTGATTCAGGGAGAGGAGGTGACGGCAGGTATGATAGAAAAGCTGGCGATTCTGGAACGGCAGAATATCAACTGGGCATCCGATCATGTAAAGCTGGAGGAGGAAATGAGTTTCGTGGAAGCATATCTGGAACTGCAGCAATACCGTTTCGGAAATCGGCTGCGATATGAGATGGACTTGCCGGAGATATGCGCGGATTATTATGTGCCTAAGCTGACACTTACAACGTTTGTGGAAAATGCCTGTGTTCACGGCATGGAAAAAAAGACTTCTACCTGCTGGATATACGTGCGGGTATATCTGAAAAATCCGTTTTTGTATATTGAGATAGAAGATACGGGGAGCGGAATGGATGAGACAACCGTAGCGAAGATGAATGAGAGTATGTGTAACTGCACGATTGACGATATCAAGGAAAATGAGCATATCGGCATTATCAATGCGTGTCTTCGCCTTAAGAGGATTTCCAAAGGTAATGTACTATTCTCTTTGGAGAGCGAGGAAGGCGTCGGAACATTTATGACGATCAAGGTGGAGTCGGAGTACTTGCTGATGAAAGAATAGGAAGGGCTGCATAATGTTGATGAAAGTAATGTTGGTGGATGATGAACCTTTTATACTGCAGGGATTATCGGTAATTATCGACTGGGAAACGGAAGGGTTTGAGATTGTGAAGAAAGCTTCCGACGGAGAGGAGGCGATTGCATATCTCAGGGAGAATAAAGTCGATCTCATTATCACGGATATTCGTATGCCAAAAATCACCGGTATTGAACTGCTGGAAACAGTGAGGGAGGAACAGATTTCTGACGCCTACATATTTATTCTGAGCGGATATAATGACTTCAAGTACGCACAGGCGGCGATCCGTTATTCCGCCATGGAGTATATTTTAAAGCCGGTGCAGAAGGAGCAGCTTCTCGAAAGTGTCAGGCGGGTGGCGGCAAAGACGGAGAACAGAATACAGGAAGAGCTGGACAGCCGCCGGATGCAGAGAGGGTATCTGTTACAGAATATGACGGCATTGCTGCAAGGTAAAGGAAAGGAGGAGAACCTGACTTATGTGAGAGAAAACTTTCGCTGCGGGCAGGGAATCCGATATCTTCATATCTGCCTGAATGACCTTCTTGCGCTGGAAGAAATGTCGGATGAGGAAGTATCTGAACTAAAGGACGGTGTATACGAGCAGGTATCCCAGTACTTGCGGGAGGATGCAGATCATCTGTTTAAGGATTTCTTTGTGTATGAGGAAGATTATGAAATCGGATTTATCTATTGCGAATATATGACGAAGGAAAAAAAGCTTTCGGAGGAAGAGTTTATGAAGGCTTTGCAAAAAACGGCGCAGAGTGGCAGTAAAAATCTGCCGGTAATCCTGCTTGTGGGGAAAAGGGTGGAGGATATTACGAAGATTTCCCATTCCTACAGTTCCGCCTGCGTTCTTCGTTCCTTTAAGGGGTTTCAAGATACGAAAAGCGTTTATTATTATGAGAAAGAAGTGCAGGTTAATCCTTCCGGAACCGTTCTTTGTAAACAGCCTTTGGACGATCTGGTGACGGCTGTCAATGAGAACGATACGCTTCGGATCAATAAGAGCGTGGATTTGCTTTTCTCAGAGATGGATAAGCTGGATCGGAACAGAGAGACCGTGACAATGAATCTGAGCTGGCTGATTTTCCGGCTTTTGGATCTGGCGGCGGAACAGGACGAGTCCGTCAATCAGGATGAGGTGCTTTCTTATATCAGCGGCAGTGTGTCCAGAGAAGAAATCATTCGGGGCAGCAGGGCACATCTGCGCATGTTTGCCTGCGAGTATGCGGAGTATCTCGTGCAGCTTCGCAAGAATGTGTCGAAAGGGGTTCTCACGGAGATTGAGAATGAAATCAGGGAGCGTTATGCGGAGAACCTGACGCTGCGGGAGCTGGGGCAGAAATATTATATCAACAGCTCTTATCTCGGACAAATTTTCCGAAAACGGTATGGACAGTCCTTTAAGAACTACCTGAATAACTACAGAATCACAGAGGCGGCATCCCAGTTGATTAGAACCGATAAAAAGATTGGTCAGATTGCCGAGGATGTGGGGTATCGGGACTTGGACTATTTTATCAGTCGTTTTATAGAGCAGGAGGGTTGTACGCCTTCCCGGTACCGTAAGAGCGCAAGAGCAGAGGAATGAAAAAGAAAAAGGCAGGCCCGGTAAATTCTAGCAGCTAGAATTTATCGGGTTTATTTATAGAGTTTATCGGGTTGAAGGTTTTCGTCCATGTAATAAAATTGTAGTATCACAAAAAATCATGAGGGAGGACAAACGAATGAAAAGAAAGAAACTGACAGCGCTTTTGTTGACAGTGGCGATGACAGCGTCCGTTCTTGTCGGCTGCGGCGGCGGTGATGCGGGCGGAAGCACGGAAACAATGGGTTCCCCGGAAACTGAGGGGGGGGGGTTGGATGAAACGGCAGGAACATCCGAAGACGGTAAAGAGATTATCGACTTTACGATGTTTATCGCCATGCCCGGTCCTGAGATTAACGACGGCAACGAGATTCAGGAAATTATCGCACAGAAGACCGGCGTGAGGGTAAAGGAGACATGGCTTACCGGTCAGACGGCGGCCGAAGCTGTGGGAACGATCATTGCCGGAGGGGAGTATCCTGATTTTATAGATGGCGGCGACGGTCAGATGGCGTTATATGATGCCGATGCACTGGTTGCATGGGACGACTATCTTGACAAATATCCGAAGCTGAAGGAAATGTATTCCGATGAGGAGTGGGACAGATTCCGTCAGGCGGACGGCAAAATTTACTGGGCAAATATTTTCCAGAATACATACGGCGAGTCCAAGGCGACAACCCACAATGACGAGGCTTTCTGGATTCAGGCAAAAGTGCTTGCGTGGGACAATTATCCGGAGATCAAAACATTAGACCAGTATTTTGATCTGCTCGAGCGTTACGCGGAGGCAAATCCGGCGATGGAGGACGGCACGGAGATTATTCCTTACACCATTTTGTGTGAGGACTGGAGATATTTCTGTATCGAAAATGCGGGACAGTTCCTCGACGGTTATCCGAACGACGGCTCGGTTATCGTAAATACCGACACCATGAAGATTGAAGATTATAACACCAGCGATACGACCCAGAGATATTTGAAGAAACTGAACGAGGAATATAACAAAGGCATCGTTGATCATGAGTTTGCAACCCAGACCTATGACGAATATATCGCAAAGCTTTCTACCGGCCGCGTGCTCGGTATGTGCGATCAGTGGTGGGATTTTGCGTACACCGTAAACGATGTATTTAAGCAGCAGGGTCTTGATTTGAAGGGATGCAACTATGTTCCTCTCGGCCTTACCATTGATGAAGGCATGGATAACATGTGGCATACCTACGGGGATACGCAGAATACGGCAAACGGCGTGGCGATTACCACAAGCTGTAAGGACGTGGATGCAGCCTTCCAGTTCTTAGAGGACTGTCTGGATCAGGAGATCCACGATCTCAGATATTGGGGTATTGAGGGTGTAGATTATATGGTAGATGAGGATGGCCTCTACTACAGAACCGAAGAGCAGAGAATGCAGTGCGCGAATACGGAGTATAAGGCATCTCATCTGTGCAATTATTCCTATCTGCCGCAGTATCTGGGAACCAGCAGGGACGGCAAGAACGCGATGCAGCCCACGGAGCAGACCTCTGAGTTTTTTGCCAGCCTGGCACAGCCGCTGGTAGACTGCTTTAACGCATACGGTGTTACCACCTATGTGGAAATGGTTGGCTCTGTAGATAAAGAGACAGGTCCTTGGTTCCCGATGTACTCTTACTCCAACAACATGACGACGGAGACTCCCGGCGGCGTGGCGTGGACCAAGATGGGAGAGGTGAAGCATGAATGGCTTCCCAAGGTAGTTATGTCGGATTCTTTTGACTCTGCATGGAGCGATTATATGACGGCGTACAGCGCATGTGCACCGGAAGATTTCCTTTCCGAGATGCAGGCGGAGCTTGACCGCAGGGCGGGGCAGGCACAGTAAACACATGCAGGGAACGACCTGAAGACAGTGGAGGGGGACTATATTGCGATAGCAGCTATGTAGTTCCCCTTATTTCTCGAAACAGTTGTGGGCATAGAAGGAGATGGAATATGAGTCGGGGGAAAAAACAGGCGAAACAGAAAATTACATGGAAAGAGGTGAAACGGCAGAAGGTATTGCTCATCTGGGCAACGCTTTTTGTGATTTACGGTTTTATTTTCTATTATCTGCCGCTTGGCGGCTGGATTATGGCGTTTCAGAATTATAAGCCAAAAACAGGATTGCTTCACTCTAAATTCATTGGTCTTGACAAATTTAAATTTTTATTTGGGGATGCAACCTTTATCCGGGTTATTCGCAATACGCTGGCGATGGGTACCATTAATCTGGTGACATCGTTTATTTTGGCTATTGTATTTGCTATTTTATTAAATGAGGTTAAAAATGTTCTGGGAAAGAAAATGGTGCAGACGATTTCCTATCTGCCGCATTTCCTGTCGTGGATTATCGTTACCGGTATTTTGCATGACGCACTTTCCTCAACGGGTATCGTGAATGAAATTTTATTAAAATTGGGTATTGTTGAATCGCAGATTAATTTCTTTGCGCATGAAAGCTATTTCTGGCCCATTGTCGCCTTTGCCAATCTGTGGAAAGAGACAGGATGGAACGCGATCATTTATCTGGCGGCAATCACGGCGATTGACCCGAGCCTCTATGAAGCGGCGTCCATAGACGGTGCGGGAAGATGGGCAAAGATCAGATATATCACACTTCCGGGCATCAAGCCGACTATTATGATACTGCTTCTGATGAATGTGGGAAATGTTCTGAACGCAGGATTTGAAGTACAGTACATCTTAGGAAACGGACTGGTGCAGAAGGTATCCCAGACGATCGATATCTACGTGCTGAACTGGGGTATCAGCCAGAATGATTATTCGCTGGGTACGGCGGCAGGTATCTTTAAGAGTGTGGTCAGCATTGTCCTGATCCTGATTGCAAACCGCATAGCGAAGCGATCCGGTGAAGAAAGCTTATTCTAGGGAGGGGCGTAAAGATGAAGAAAAAAAGTTTAGGGGATCGGATTTTTGAGATTTGCAATACGATCTTTATGGTAGCCTTTGTTATTATAACATTGTATCCCGTATTGAATACGCTCGCCATTTCTTTTAATGACGGTATCGATACGGTGCGCGGCGGTATTCACCTGATTCCGAGAAAATTTACTTTGCAGAATTACTATACCGTGTTACATAAACAAAATATGGTTACGGGCGCCTATATCACGGTACTCAGGACAGTGGTCGGAACCTTCCTTGCGTTGGCGACCAATGCGCTGCTGGCGTTTATCGTGAGCAGAAAGCGGTTTTTGTTTAAGTCACAGTTGTCTCTGTTTTGGGTTATCACCATGTATGTGAACGGTGGACTGATTCCGACATTCCTGCTTTATAAAAATCTGCATCTGACAGGTACCTTCTGGGTGTACGTGATTCCCGGAACGGTCAGCGCTTTCAACATGCTGGTGCTTCGAACCTATATGGTCGGTCTGCCCGATTCTCTGGAGGAATCGGCACAACTTGATGGAGCGGGATATATGACGATTTTTGTGAAAATTATTTCCCCTCTCTGTAAACCCGTGTACGCGACGGTGGCTCTGTTTGTGGCGGTGGGACAGTGGAACTCATGGTTTGACGCCATGCTTTACAACCGTATGTCCGATAAGTATACTACTTTACAGTATGAGTTGATGAAGCTTTTATCCTCTGTCATGCAGCAGAGCGGCAGCGCAGACAGCGCGAGGAATTCAGCGAATTCCATAACGCCCGCATCTATCCGGGCGGCGGCGACGATTGCGACCATGCTGCCTATCGTATGTCTGTATCCGTTCCTGCAAAGATACTTTGTGACGGGTCTGACGATTGGCGGCGTCAAAGAATAGAGTGAAAAGTACTAAATCTCACTCAGGAGAATGCTTGAAATACGGCATTCTCCGCAGAGTGGAATCATAGCAGTTAAGGTGAGAAATCGTGGTGGTTGGATTGAAAAGAGAGGAAGATTAATTAAGATGCAGTATCGCAACGTGTTTAGAGAGATCGGTATATCAGAGGAAGAGATTGCGGAGAGACGGAAGGAAATTGTCCACACTTTCTTCTATGATAATGAGGAAAAGGTATATCATCCGGTGGGGGATGATATGGCTTATATAGAGGATACCGGAAACCATGATGCGCGGACGGAGGGCATGTCTTACGGCATGATGATGTGCGTGCAGCTCGATATGAAGGAGGAGTTTGACTGCCTCTGGAAATGGGCAAAGACTTATATGTGGATGGATGCCGGGGAAAATGAAGGTTATTTTGCCTGGTCCTGTGCGCCGGATGGCTCTAAAAACGCTTACGGACCTGCGCCGGATGGAGAAGAATTCTTTGCCATGGCACTGTTTTTCGCTTCCCACAGGTGGGGGGACGGTGAGGGAATTTTTCAATATGAGAAGGAGGCAAGAGACATTTTGTCGGCTTGTCTCCATAAAGGGGAAAATGGACGGGCGGGAGAGCCTATGTGGAACAGAGGGAATTGCCAGATTCTTTTTGTGCCGGGGTCTTCCTTTACGGATCCTTCCTATCATTTGCCGCACTTTTATGAGCTGTTTGCAAAATGGGCGAATGAGGAGGATCGCGGTTTTTGGGCAAGAGCAGCCAAAGCCAGCAGAGCGTATCTGGCGGCGGCATGCCATGCGGATACGGGAATGTCGGCGGAATATGCGAATTTTGACGGTTCTCCGGTCTACACGGAATTTGAGTGGGGGCAGCACGGATATTTTTATTCGGACGCTTATCGCACTGCGGCAAACATCGGACTGGATTACAGTTGGAACGGAATCGACGTAGGACAGCGCGCCGCGGCGGAAAGATTACAGTATTTTCTCGGTGTAACCAGACGGGAAAATCCGTATATGACGTATCGGATCAACGGGGAAGTGATCGACCAGTCGGCGCTGCATCCGGTGGGGATGCTTGCAACAACAGCGCAGGGGACATTAGCTGTTTTGGGGCGGCTGGATGAGGCGGAACTGTCTGATTCGCAGAAACTTGCCAGGGAATGGACGGAACGGTTTTTCAGAGAGCCGATGCGGAAGGGTGAGCGAAGGTATTACGATAACTGCCTTTATCTGTTTGCGTATCTGGCGTTGTCGGGGAGTTACCGGGTGTGGTAAAGGCGTTCAATTATTGTATTTTGGTGACACGCATGTTAGGATAGATTTGCAGGGACACAGGCTGTTTGGTCTGTGTCTTTTATCTTTTTGCCGGAGGTATAAAGTCATGTCAGCTGAGGAAAAAACGCGCGGTGCAAAAAGAATAGTCTCCTGCTATGAATTTAATGAAAACGCATATAATGAATGCAGGATAAAGGCTTTTGAATCGATTGCAGGATTGTGTGATCCTTTCCACCACAGGTTGCGCAAATATACAGAGTCCTGTATAGAAAGCAACCCGGCGTTTTGGTAAGATGCGAGTACCAAAACAAAAGGAGGAACAACATATGGAATTTTCAGAAAAATTATTAACCCTGCGCAAGGCAAAAACTCTGACGCAGGAGGAGCTGGCGGAAAAGCTGAACGTTTCAAGACAGTCCGTTTCCAAGTGGGAGAGCGGGCAGGCGGTTCCGGAGCTGGATAAGATCGTGGCGATCAGTACGGTATTCGACGTCACCACGGATTATCTGTTAAAGTCGTCGGAGATCGACGATCTGTCCGTAAAGACGGAAATGCTGGAAAAACAGCAGGAGCAGATGCTTGCCAGAGAAAAGCGGCAGCAGAAGATCAGGGAGTGCGTTTTATACGGCATTGTGATTTATCTGGTGTTTTTGGCCGTATGGTTTTTGGAGCGCGCCCTTTTCTGGGACTATATTTTCTGGAAGTCAGACATATACATAGGGACTCTTGGCATAGTGGCAGCAGAGTTTATGGCAGCCACGGCGGCGGTGGTTTTCGTGTGTGCCAGAAAACTTAAGGGTGAGAAACGGTAATATTTGTTATATAGCGGTCTCTGTACGCAGAGGATGGACACATCTGGAGCTCCTTGACAATATATTTGCTGAATGCTAGAATTAATAAGTATTTTAGAATCATTCTAATTTTATAAAGAAAGTGCGTTTATGACAAAGTACGAAAAGGAAATATATAACATCATTACCCACTCCACAGGACATCTTACTGTGGAACAGATTTATCTGGAGCTTAAAAAGAAATGTCCGAAGGTTGTTCTGGCAACTGTTTACAATAATGTTAATAAGCTGTGGAAAGCCGGTCGGATTCGCAAAATATCTGTTGAAAATATGCCGGACAGATATGACCGGGTGATAAAGCATGACCATCTGATATGTCAGAAGTGCGGCAGATTAGCGGATATTTCGTTGGAAGATTTGACTGCTTCTCTGCGCGGACAGATTGGGGAAGAGTTTCTGTTTTATGATTTGAAGATTTTTTACATATGCCCGGATTGCAGAAAAAAGGATCTATAAAAATTTATATATAAAGAGGGGACAGCTATGGGTATTTTAATGAGACCGAAAAAGGAAAACCTGTTATTGTCTATGTCGGAACTTTCAGAGGCGGATTATGGAAAAAAGTCTGCCGAGCTGGAGCAGATGTACCGCCGTCTGCTGGCGGGGCGCGCCCGGTTTGAGGAAGTGATGGCGAACGTATTGGATTCCGTGATGCAGATCAGTTCTCTGGATCTTTCCCTGAATCATTATTCTGAAATTCTCCAGAAGGTGTCGGACAGTGTTTCGGACGCAACCGAATTGATCCACAAGGCTTCGGACGAAGCGGACTCCATTGCCCAAATGGTTTCTACGCAGCATGAGGAGCTGACCAATACGATTATTGAAATTTCGGAGGAGTCAAATCTTGTCTATCAGCGCATTGACGAGAGCCAGCAGGAGCTGACTGCGACGAAGGGATTGTCTGACAGCACGATCAGCGCGTCAAAAGAAATGCAGCAGGACATGGGTCGGCTTTCGGAGATTATCAATCAGATGAATAACGTGATTGAAGGGATCAACGCCATTTCTTCACAGACGAATCTTCTCGCGCTGAATGCGTCCATCGAAGCGGCAAGGGCGGGGGAGGCTGGAAAAGGCTTTGCGGTTGTTGCCGATGAGATCCGGGAACTGGCAGACGAGACCAAAAAACTGACCGCCAGCATGGGACGTTTTGTGGCGGATATCCACAGTGCGTCAGCCAAGAGCGTCGAGAGCGTGGATAATACCATCGAATCACTGGAAACGGTTACGCAGAAAATCAGCCATGTGTGGGAGCTGAATGAGGACAACAGGCAGCATGTAGAGAAGATCACCAATAATATCTCGTCTCTGGCAAGTCTCAGTGAAGAGATCAGTAGTTCGATCATCGAGCTGGAATCCCGCTCCTCAGACATCAACGCACAGTGCGGTGTGCTGCATGAGGACACCGTGCGTCTGAGGGAACACGGCAAAAGCATCGACAACGTTGCCAAGCCGTTGGAAGTGATTGAGTCAACATTGGATGAGTCTGTCAAAATCATGGGAACGATGGCGAAGGACGCCTTTTACAGACTGGAAGACCAGAACTTTGCGGGATATATCGAGAAGGCAATCGCCGCGCACAAAAACTGGCTGGCAAATCTGGAACGGATTGTCAGTGAGCGGACGATCCTGCCGCTGCAGGTGAATGACAGGAAGTGCGGATTTGGTCATTTCTATTATGCGATCGAGCCGGACAGACCGGAGGTTATGAATATTTGGAAGGAGCTGGGGGAAAAGCATAAGAAGTTCCATTCATACGGCAGGCAGGTAATTGACGCGCTGTTTGATGGAGACTACAGCAGGGCGGAGAGCGTCTGCCGGGAGGCAAAACAATACTCCGCCACACTGATCAGCGATCTCGAACAGATTAAAAAAATGAGTCGGGGTCATGTATAAAGGATGGCATAAAAAAGAATGTGCAATCATTGTCAGGATGCTTGCTTTGGCAAGTTGCAGCATTCTTTTTTTTGCGTGTGGGGATAAGCATGGGGATAACGGAACAGTCACAGGCTTTCGTGCAGCTGAGGAGGAAGTAACCGGGCAGGAGCCGGAACCGTTGCAGGAGACCGTGGAATCATCCGTGCAGGATCAGGATGTTGCGGATAGAGCTGAGGCGTCACAGGAGATCGTAGATAGCGCGGAAGGAGACGTCACAGATGAGGAATCGGCAGACCTTGCGGAATACAATGAAGAAAAATTTTTTGAGTATGCGGAGAAGTGGGAGGTGAACCGGGCGGAGGCGGAAAGCTACTATCGGAGATTGTGTGACGACAACGTTTTTCGGCATCAGACAGCATGGCTGGTCTGGGTGGATGTTGAGGATCTGGATCAGAACGGACAGCCGGACATGGCGGTTATGGTAAAGGACGATGAGTACAGTAGCTATGGCGAGGGGTGTATTTACTTTTATATGAATGAGGACGAGCCATATTGTTTTCGGGATGAGGAATATCCGTTCCATTTTGGATTTTATTTAATCCCCGGGGATTTTGACAATGACGGGAATACGGAGATTGCTTTCGAGTCGCTCGGCTCCGGAGTCGGCGGCGCGGGAGACTGGCATCCCAGAATTTTGAAGTATAAAAACCATATGATGGAGCCGATGGATTTTCCCGGTGACGATTATGATGGGAGGGGTATCCGTATTGAGATAACACAGGAGGAGAAATGGGATACTTACAGCGCCTATTGTGCATATCTGGATGACACGATCGTGTTTGAGGCGGAGAACATAGCCGACCCGGATGCGAGCCAGCCCTGCGGCGGCAATTCCAGAGGGTATTTCAATTTGCGGCGTAGCGAGTATGAGGGAAGGGATGCGCTGGAGGTGTCGGAGTACCTTTATGGGGAAGGAGGGACTGCGCATGGTCTGGGGCTGGCGAAGTTTCTGATTGTGTGGGATGAGAATGGGGAAGGGGAAATTGTGAAGTGGTGGGTGGAGCCGTTTGACACTTGACATAACAGTTGATATATTACTATTTATATTTTCATACGATGGACCCAGGTCTTGCTATTGAGAATTTGAAGGAACTCTATCTACTCAAAAAACAGTAGCGCCGTTACGGTAAATACATTTCCCTCCACGTCAAATTCCAGACTGCCGTTATACTTCTCCACCTTTTCCCGCACATTGCGAAGACCGATTCCGTGATGGCGGGCGTCGGCTTTGGTGGTGGGAAAAATTCCGAACAGCTTTCTGGGCGGCACGCAGGGATTTTGTATTTTAATGATTAAAAATTGATGGATTC
Organism: uncultured Lachnospiraceae bacterium; assembly: GCA_910586705.1. Taxonomy (GTDB): domain Bacteria; phylum Bacillota; class Clostridia; order Lachnospirales; family Lachnospiraceae; genus UBA3282. Next base: position 47,421 of record CAJUJK010000014.1, read on the forward strand.
TGCGCAGCGTCACCTCTATATGGGGCGGCGTTTTTGCCTGCCTTATATAATGCTGACACGCCTCCATGGCATTGTCCAGTAAATTAAATAAAATGACGCACAAGTCGTCGGAAGTAATGTTACAGTCTTTTGGAAATTCCGCATTTACATCTATCTCAATTCCCTGCCTTTTCGCATCGAGGACGGTGTGGTTCAAAATGGCGTCCACAATGTCAACGCCGCTCCATGTGGTGTCGGACAGTTCATTGATGGGCGCGCTGATGGAGTTGACGTACTCCGTAATTTCGGAGATTTCATGCTTTTTTGCAAGGTGATAGATCATCTGCAGGTGATGATTCATGTCGTGGTATAAGCGTTCGTTTTTCTGGTATAAATCGGTGAGAAGGTGATAATTTTCTTCCAGAACCTGATTTTTTCTTTCTAAAAAACGGATCTTGTTTTTTCGTGTCTGCAGCATAGCGCCCTCTATATCTTATCTTTCCAATAGATGTTCAGCTTCTTTTTTAACTCCGGCAGACGGCTCTGGGAAACGGGCAGGCGCGTCTGATCTGTCAGAATACAGTCGGTGTGGGAAATTCCTGTCACATACCGCAGATTCACAATATATCCCCGCTCGATGAAATAAAACTCCTCGGAGCGCAGCTCGTCAAATACTTCCGCCAGTGTCTTACGCACGCGCCTGTTCTGGTCGGTGCCGATTTCTTCCTGTCGCCCGGATGCGGCAGTATGGAAGAGGGCGTTTTTGCCGTCCTTTTCGATATAGAGAATTTCTTTGTAAGGAATGCGTTCAAGGCGGTTCTGGCTGCTGATAATGTAAGAGTCCGTGTTCTGGATTTCCAGAAGGGAAACCGCGTCTTTCAGCGCGTGGGGAAGCCGCTCTTTCAACTGGTTTTTGGGAATATAGCGGAAAATATGAAGTTCATAAGCGTCCACGGCATATTTATAGTGGGCGGTCACAAAGATCATCAGTGCGTCGGGCAGAAGCTCGTGAACCCGCTTTGCCAGCTCCATCCCGGAAAGTCCGGGCATTTCAATGTCAAGGAGCAGAAGGTCAAAACGTTTGCCGTCCTGAATGTCATAGAAGAGATCCTTTCCGCTTGTGTAAGTTGACAGAATGGAAAAGGTCTGCTGCTGCCTCATACAGCCTTCCGTTATTTCTTTGATTTCGTCTAAAAGAAGCGCCTCGTCGTCGCAGATTGCAATTTGCAGCATAATTATTTGGATTCCTTTTGGTCAGTGTGTCGGTCGATTTCCATCCTTTTTTTCATGCCGGAAGAACCGCTGGAAAAGCCAAATTTTTCATAGAAGGGCTCTTTTCCTTTTACAGCAGTCAGACCGATCTCTATCTTGGTTCCCGGCATTGCATTTTCTTTAATATATTCCAAAAGTCGGTTTACAATCATTCTGCCAATGCCTTGTCCCTGATATTCCGGCTGGACGATGATATCCTGCAAGTACCAGTACATTGCCCCGTCACCGACCAGTCGTCCCATTCCAACCACAGTTCCCTTATAGTGTATGGATACATCAAACAGGTCGTTGGCAAGGGCTTTGCAAACTTGCGCTAACGGTCTTTCTATAAACCCGGTGGCTGTTTTCAAGCGGACAAAGTCTTCCGGGGTCAGGTGGTTGTCAACTAATTGGAAGTCATTTTCTTTTCCAATAGGGTCAACTTCTTGATTAGGTTCTTCTTTCATTTGTGTCTGCATATAACCCCCCCCCGATTATTTGGTATATAGTAAGTATAGTTAATATTCCCCGTGTGCGCAACGAAAATTAAAGGACAAAAAAGGGGGAATTGGAGGACATCTAAAATGAGTGCGGCTTTTTTGTGATATATTATGTCTGTAGCCAATCGCGGTACAAGTGCTCCATTTACCAGGCAAAAATGTATGCAATTGGAACATGGAGCACAGGGGCAAAGCCCGTCAGCCCGGAAAGCAGGGAACTTTCCGGGCTTGTACTGCAGGAGGGAACAGGCAGAAAGTTTCGGACGACGCTGTAAGGCGTATGGATCGTGAAGCAGGAAAGACTTTTGAAATGAAGGAGAACACCATGAAGGAAGGATTTTTATATCGGACATTTTCATCCTGCAGTTTTGCGCTGAAAACCGGGTGGAGAATCAGCAAAAAACGAGTGATTCTGGAATTTTTACACTGGGCGTTTATGTATGTGGACTGGCTTCTGGTTTCCTGTGTCCTGATCCGCTTTATACTGGATATGGCGATGAAACGGACTTCTTTTGAAAAAATGATGGTGTATGTCTGGAGTGTCGTGCTGCTGGAAGCGCTTTTAAAAATATACAGCCGGTATTTTGAATCGTATGTGAAGCCGGTCACGGATGTGAAACTGTACGACGGCATCAACCGCATGTTGTATGACAAGGCGTGTCAGGTGGATATGCGCTGTTTTGAGGACAGCGATTTTTACAACGAGTACATGATGGCGGTCAGTCAGGCGCACACGAAGCTGCCGGAAACGCTGGAGGGGGTCTGTCAGATTCTGGCGAGATTTATTGCGATGATCTGCGGCATGGTCATTATCTATCAGATCGACCGTCTGGCGGCGCTGTTTATTATCTTTCCGATTCTCGGCAACTTTGTGTTTTACGGTGTGTTAAACAGCCGGATTTTCCGCATGGAGCGGGAAAATATCGTATTTCAGAGAATGGCGGACTATGTGAACCGCACGGTGCATCTGGGGGAATATGCGAAAGAGATACGGATGACCAATGTATTCCGTCTGCTGAAAAAGCAGTATGACAAAGCGGTTGCCGCAATCCGCAAGGTGATCGGGAACTATTCTCCGGGCAATATGATCCTGTTCTGGCTGTTCCAGTATTTTACCTTTACTTTGCTGCAGGAGGGAGCGGTGCTCTACGCCGGCTACCGGGTGCTGGTCAGCGGAACCATGGTGTTTGCGCAGATGGCGGTGATTCAGACGACGATGAACTCCAACACATGGACGCTGATCGGGTTTGCGGATTCGGTGATGGCGATTGTAAAGAATGGCTTGTATCTGGAGCAGACGAGACATTTTCTGCAGCATGAGCCTGCAATCCCGGAAGATCAGGAAGGGCTTTTGCCGGAACTTCCGATACGCAGCGTGGAATTTGAGCATGTGTCTTTTGGATACAAAGAGGGGGACTGGGTCCTTAGGGATATTCACTTTAAAATCGAGGGAAATCAGAGTGTGGCGCTGGCTGGGTATAACGGCGCCGGGAAAAGCACGCTGATGAAACTGCTGATGCGGCTTTACGACCCTGTCGAGGGGCGGATTCTGGTAAACGGCATTGACATCCGGGAATATCAGGTGAAGGCGTACCGGGACCTGTTTGCCACGGCTTTCCAAAATGGGAAAATATTTGCCAATACCATTGAGGAAAACATTCTGATGGGACGGCACACGGATGAAAAGCAGGATCGGAAAAAGGTAGAGCGGGCGCTCAGGCTGGCGGATATGTATGAGGAAGTAGAGAGCCAGCCGCTTAAGGAAAAGACGATTCTCACCCGTGAGTTTTCCAAGGAGGGCGTGGTATTTTCCGGCGGGCAGAACCAGAAGATACTGGCGGCGAGGGCTTTTGCGAAGGACAGCCCGATTGCGGTGTTTGACGAGCCCAGCAGCGCCCTTGACCCGATAGCGGAGTACCATTTATTTGAAAACATCAGAGAGTACGGGAGGGACAGGATTCTGTTTTTTATCTCCCACAGGTTATCTTCCGTGCGGGACGCGGATGTGGTTTTTTACTTAAAAAACGGAAGGATTCAGGAGAGAGGGTCGCACGGCGAACTGATGAGCCGGGATGGGGAGTACGCTTCGCTGTATCGGCTGCAGGCGGAAAACTATTTATCGTGACCGGATTTTCTGTGCTGACAGGAGCTGCAAAGCAGAGGCGGATTGCTTTATGGGAATAGAACGGGGAAAGGAATTGGTACAACGATGAAAGAAATGCTTACATGGCGGCAGGTGATCGCGCAACAGTGGTTTCTGACAAAATTTTGTTTCAAACACGCGCCGGGGTTTATGGCATACCACCTGTTTGAAGCGGTTAAGCTGCAGATTTCGATCTTTTTTGAATTTACCTTTGCGGTGAACTATGTGCTGACCGTGGCGGAAGAGGGCGGAGAGTTTCGGAAGGTTCTTATGTGCATGGGCATACTGATGGGGGCGATCGCGGTGTCAACGGTGACTTTTGCCATCTACAAACACTATGTGTTCCCGCGGGGAAAACAGACGCTGTATCAGGCGCTGCGGATGGAGATTTATGAGAAGTCAAAGGAGATCGACCTGTCCTGTTATGACGACAAGGATTTCTATGAGACGTTTATTCTGGCGACGGAGGAGACGGACCGCTGTCTGGACCGTTTTCTCGTTTTTGAAAACTCTGTCATTGCGCGGTCGGTCGGTATCACCTGTACGATCGTCTATTGTGCCTATATTAATCCTGTCGCGCTGTTGATTTTAGCGGCAATTCTTCCGTTTGAGCTGCTCTGTGTCCTGCAGGAGAACAAAAAGGCGGTGGAGGCACGTATGGAGCGGCTGCCCCATGAGCAGCAGCGGGAGTACGGGAACCGGGTATTTTATCTGTCCGACTATGCCGGGGAGCTGCGCCTGTATCCGCAGATGAAAGAGGAATGCCAGACGGAATACGCGGAGGAAAACCATAAGATAGAGGAAGTCAATAAAAAGTACGGGAAATCGCTGTTTCTGTATGGTCTGCTCCGCGAGGGGTTTTTGGCGAGGCTTGTCAAGGAGGGCGCGGTCTGGACGTTTCTTTTATATCAGATGCTTGTTCTGCGGGTGTTGTCGGGGGCGCAGCTTGTCACAAGCCGTTCCTGTATCTGGCGGGCTTCCAATAACCTAGAAGTCGTGATTGTCAGCCTCCGGGCGGTGGCGGAAAACTCGGCATATATTTATCGGATCAGGGAATTTCTGCAGATGGAGCCGACGATTGTATCGAGAGGGGAAAAGCCCGTGCCAGAGGGCAGCGGCAGCCTCTCGGTGGAGCATGTGGATTTTGGGTATCTTCCGGGGCAGCAGGTATTGCGTGACGTGACACTCACCATTGAGTCAGGACAGAAAATCGCACTGGTGGGCTACAATGGCTCTGGTAAGACCACGCTGGTGAAATTACTTTTGCGGTTATATGACCCAGACGGGGGAAGAATTTGCTATCACGGGATGGATATCAGAAATTATCAGATTATGGCATACCGGCGCAGCATTGGTTCCGTATTTCAGGATTTTAAAATTTATGCGGCATCACTCAAGGAAAACGTGCTGATGGACGTGGAAAACGGCAGCCGGGAGGAGAATTATCTGGTGGAGAGGGCATTGTATGATGCGCATTTTACCTTGGAAAATAATCGCCTTTCCTACCAGATTGAGACGCCGCTCACCACAGAGTTTGAGAAGGACGGCGTGAACCTTTCGGGCGGAGAGGCGCAGAAGGTGGCGATCGCCCGCACGCTCTACCGCAAGCAGAGTCTGATTATCATGGACGAGCCGAGCAGCGCCCTCGACCCGCTGGCGGAGTACAGACTGAATCAGGAATTAAATGAGATTGCGAAAGACAAGACGGTGATCTTCATATCCCACAGGCTGTCCACCGTGCGGGATGCGGACTGCATTTATATGATGGAAAACGGGCGGATTGTGGAGTCCGGCACGCACGGGGAACTGCTTGCAAGGGGCGGAAAGTATGCGGCGATGTGGAAGATACAGGCGGGGCTGTACAGATAGCAGGAGAAATGCGAAAAGTACTTCTAAAGACGTCCCGCCATAGGACGGAGACGCAAAGTCAGCAAGCTGACTTGGAAGTACTAAGTTTCGCATAGGAGAATGCCCAAAATACGGATGAGTTTGGAGGCAGATATGAAAGAAAACTTTCTATACAGAACAGTTTCATCCTGCAAATTCGTGCTGAATACAGCGTGGACAATCAGCAAAAAGCGGGTTCTTTTGGAATTTCTGTATTGGATTTTCATGTATGTGGACTGGCTGCTGGTTTCCTGTGTGCTGATCCGCTTTATTCTTGATCTGGCAATGAAGCGGGTGGCTTTTGAGAAAATGATGCTGTATGTCGGTAGCGTTGTAGCGTTGGAAGCCTTGCTTGAGCTGTTCAGCCTGTTCTTTGATGTGTACGTCAAACCGATTACGGACGTGGAGCTGTATGACGGCGTGAACAAAATGCTGTATGACAAAGCGTGTCAGGTCGATTTGCGATGCTTTGAGGACAGTGATTTTTACAACGAATATATGATGGCGGTCAGTCAGGCGCATGTGAAGCTGTCGGATATGCTGCAGGGCGTCTGTCAGGTTGTGGCGAGATTTGCCGCTATGATCGCGGCGGCAGTCATTATCTGGCAGATTGACCATTATGCCGTTCTCTTTGCCGCGTTTCCGATTGTGGGCAACTTTGTCTTTTACGGCGTTTTAAACGGCAGAATCTTCCGTATGGAAAAGGAGAACATCGTTTTTCAGAGAATGGCGGACTATGTGAACAGGACGCTTCACCTCGGCGAGTACGCGAAGGAAATTCGGATGACAAACGTTTTTCGCCTGTTGAAAAAGCAGTACGATGGGGTTGTCGCTTCCATACAGAAGGTGATTGCCCGGTACTCTCTGGGAAATATCATTCTTTTCTGCATGTTCCAGTATTTTATCTTTTTGCTGCCGCAGGAGGGGGCGGTTCTCTACTCCGGCTACCGCGTATCGGTCACAGAGACGATGGTTTTTGCGGAGATGGCGGTCATTCTGACGGTTATGAATGAAAATACATGGATTTTGAACGAATTTGTGGATGCGGTGATGGTTATTGTGAAAAATGGATTGTATATCGAGCAGACGAGACACTTTCTGGAATATGTGCCCGCCATCCCGGAGAACCAGAAAGGGCTTATACCAGAGCTTCCCATCCGCACGGTGGAGTTTGAGCATGTGTCCTTCGGCTACAAAGAGGACGGTTATGTGCTGAAGGACATTCATTTTAAGATAGAAGGAAATCAGAGTGTGGCTCTGGCGGGGTATAACGGCGCGGGAAAAAGCACGCTGGTGAAACTGCTGATGCGGCTTTATGACCCGGCTGAGGGGCGGATTCTGGTGAACGGCATTGATATCCGGGAATATCAGGTGAAGGCGTATCGGAACCTGTTTGCCACGGCTTTCCAGAACGGGAAAATTTTTGCGGACACCGTGGAGGAGAATGTGCTGATGGGACAGCATATGACGCCGGAGGAAGACAAAAGAAGGGTGTGGCAGGCACTAAAACTGGCGGATATAAGTGAGGAGATAGAAAGCAGGGCTTTGCGGGAAAAGACAATTCTTACCCGCGAGTTTTCCAAGGAGGGTGCGGTGCTTTCCGGCGGACAGAATCAGAAGATACTGGCGGCAAGAGCTTTTGCGAAGGACAGTCCGGTTGCGGTGTTTGACGAACCGAGCAGCGCGCTCGACCCCCTTGCGGAGTACCATTTATTTGAAAATATAAAAGAGTACGGAAAAGACAGGATTTTGTTTTTTATATCACACAGACTGTCGTCCGTGCGCGACGCGGATATCGTTTTCTATATGAAAAACGGCAGGATACGGGAGAGAGGTTCTCACCGGGAGCTGATGGAACAGAACGGGGAGTATGCTTCGCTGTATCGGCTGCAGGCGGAGAATTATCGGGGTTAATGTGAAAAGTGTGTCGGAAGTGATTGTAAAGCTTAACCAGTAAAGAATTAAAGACATAAGAACAAAACGAAAAATACTTAATTTTGTGAAGTGGAAAGGAATTGAATCACATATGAAAAACTCCTTGACATGGCGGCAGACGGCGGCGCAGCAGTGGTATCTGACAAAATTCTGTTTCAAAAAAACGCCGGGATTTATCGCGTTCCATCTGTTTGAGAGCATCGAGATACAGATTTCCATTTTTATAGAGTTTGTATGGATGGTCAACTATGTGCTGACGGCTGTGGAACAGGGCGAAGGTTTTGGGAAAATTTTGACTTGTATGGGGTATTTAATTGCATTTTTCGGATTTTTCACGATTCCTTACGGGCTTTACCACCACTATGCACTTCCCAGAAATAAGCAGGTATTGTATCAGGCATTCCGCATGGAAATATATGAGAAGGCAAAAGAGATTGACTTATCCTGCTATGATGACAAGGATTTTTATGAGACATTTATTCTGGCGACGGAAGAGACGGACCGCTGCATAGACAGATATTTGAATTTTATCTATACTGCTGCGGGGTCGCTGGTCAGCATATGGTGTTCGGTGCTTTTCTGTGTCTATGTCAATCCGATTGCGTTGCTTGTGGCGGTGGTTTTGCTGCCCCTTGAACTGTTCTGCGTGGCACAGGAAAGCAAAAAGTCGGTGGCGGCGCGGATGGAGCGGCTGTCCTATGAGCAGAAACGGGAATATGGAAACCGTGTATTCTATCTGTCTGACTATGCCGGGGAACTGCGTCTGCATCAGCAGATGAAAGGCAAGTGCCGGGGAGATTATGAGGAATCAAACTATAATATACGTTCGGTAAATAAAAAATATGGATGCCAATTATTCTTATATGGTCTGATTCACAGAGTTCTTCTGTCGCGCGTTGTGAAGGAGGGCGCGGTCTGGTTCATTCTTCTGTACCAGATGCTTGTACTGCGAGCGTTGTCGGGAGCGCAGCTTGTCACAAGCCGTTCCTGCATTTTTCGGATAGGCAATAGCACCAAATATTTGATAGACAGCTGCAAGACAGCGGCGGAAAATGCGGCATACATTTATCGAATCAGAGAGTTTTTACAGATGGAGCCGACGACTGTCTCAAAGGCGGAAAAGCCCGTGCCGGAGGGCAGCGGCAGCCTCTCGGTGGAGCATGTGGATTTTGGTTACTTGCCGGGAAAACAGGTGCTGCGTGACGTGACGCTCACTGTTGAGCCGGGACAGAAAATCGCGCTGGTGGGTTACAACGGTTCCGGCAAGACCACGCTGGTAAAATTGTTGCTGCGATTATATGACCCCGACAGCGGAAAAATATGTTATCATGGAACTGACATTCGGGATTATCAGGTGATGGCGTATCGGCGCAGCATCGGCTCCGTATTTCAGGATTTTAAAATTTATGCGGCAAGTTTGAAGGAAAACGTGCTGATGGATGTGGAAGACGGCAGCCGGGAGGAGAGTTACGGCGTGGAACAGGCGCTGTTTGACGCGCATTTTACGCTGGAAGACAACAGACTTTCTTACCAGATTGAGACGCCGCTCACGACGGAATTTGAGAAGGACGGGGTGAACCTGTCGGGCGGCGAGGCGCAGAAGGTGGCGATCGCCCGCACGCTTTACCGCAGACAGAATCTGATTATCATGGACGAGCCGAGCAGCGCGCTTGACCCGCTGGCGGAGTACAGACTGAATCAGGAATTAAATGAGATTGCGAAAGACAAGACGGTGATTTTCATATCCCACAGACTGTCCACCGTGCGGGATGCCGACTGTATTTATATGATGGAGAACGGGCGGATTGTGGAGTCCGGCACGCACGAGCAGTTACTTTCCAAGGGTGGAAAATATGCGGCTATGTGGAAGATGCAGGCAGGGCTGTACGCGGATGTGTCGCGGTATGCGCGAACGGTGTTGAAAAAATGATGTGAAGAGGGAAAACAGATATGGCAGTATGTAAAAATGAAATACCCATCTTAGAATTTGATACGGAACAAAGTGCGGTAATTGTGCCGGGACATCATTCAGATTATCACTTTCCACGGAAAGCGGTCATGCTTTTTATGGAACCGGAAATAGACAATTTTGTGGCGCAGAATCATTGCGAAATTGTCGGAAAATTCGTGAGTGTCACGAAGGGCTTTTATGTTTATAAGACAAAAATCAATCATGTTGAGATTGCATTTGTACAGGCGCCGCTTGGCGGAGCGGGCGCTGTACAGATTATGGAGCAGTTAATCGCAGGGGGTGTGGAAGAAATTATCGCGGCGGGATGCTGCGGGGCGTTGGTGGAAGATACAGAAGGTTCGTTTTTTGTCCCGACAGCGGCGCTCAGACAGGAAGGGACGTCCTATCATTATCTGCCGCCGTCACGGGAGCTTGTATTGGATGCCGCGCCCGTCAAAGCAATATGCGGCGTTTTGGAGAAGGAGGAGCTAAGTTATAAGACTTGTAAAACATGGACAACGGACGGCTTTTACCGGGAAACAAAAGAAATGGTACAATATCGGAAATCAGGGAGATGATTTTTTTGCGGCAGCTATGAAAATTGCAATGCAGGCGGTAACGGAGGTGCAGGCATGAGAACAGAAAATGAAATGTATAACCTTATTTTGGAGGTGGCAAAAAACGATGATCGAATTAAAGCCGTTTATATGAACGGCTCCAGAACAAACGAAAACGTCCCAAAAGACATGTTTCAGGATTATGATATTGTCTATGTTGTGGAGGAGACGCAGAGCTTTATAGAGGATAAAGACTGGATCCGGGTTTTCGGAGAGATCCTTTATATGCAATACCCCGACGAAAGCCCGAATTATCCAAGCGATAAGAAAAACTCTTACGGCTATTTGATGCAGTTTGAGGACGGCATTCGGATTGATCTGACCATACAGTCCGTCAAATGTGCGTTACAGAGAATTGAGGAGGATAAGCTCTGTAAAATTTTGCTGGATAAAGAAAGTATATTGCCCGAGATTGAGGTGGCAACGGATCGCCAGTATTGGGTGAAAAAGCCGACGAAGGAGCAGTATCTGGCGGCTTGCAATGAGTTTTGGTGGTGTACCAATAATATCGCAAAGGGATTGTGGCGAAAGGAAATTCCTTATGTGCAGGATATGACAAATTACTGCGTCAGACCGCAGCTTATCACGATGTTAAACTGGAAAGCCGGTATTTTGACAGAATGGTCGGTGAGCGCCGGGAAATCGTCAAAATACTTGTATAAATGGCTTTCGGAGGAAGAGTGGCAGATGCTTTTATCGACCTATTTTGACGGCGACGTGGATCACGCGTGGGCGGCAGTTTTTCGTATGTGTGATTTGTTTGAAAACACGGCGCGGTTTGTCGGGGAGAAACTGGGATGGGAATATAACGAGAAAGAGGGGAAGGGAGCAAGGGAGTTTTTGGAATGGGTGCGAGAGGGGGCAGCAGCTGTCGGTGCGGCGGCATTTATTGAAAATGTGTCCCATTGATTGAGTGGTGTTGGTCAACTATCTGGAATTTTTCGCTTAAGTTGCGAGGCAATCTTTACTTCATAGAGTTCTGACATTAAGGGATTCCAAGTTTTTCCAAGATTGCCTCTGCCGATTCTTTGATATCCGGTGGTATTCTTGCTGTAACGTTTGCTGTTTTTGTTGCCATATCAAACACCACCTCGTCTTTTAAGAATAATGTACCACTTTTACTTATCCTATGTCGTATTTTTCATAACAATTTAATAAAATTTCACAGTCGCAGTATCCACCCATTTCTTTCATTTCTGCAATGACACCGTATATCTTTTCTGGCGGTAAATTTTTTTTAAGCCACTGTTCCGTATGGCATAATGTGTGATCACATGGCGTATTCTCCAATTGTATTTCCAGATAGTGAAACAGCTTCTGCGTTTTTGCTTTGCTGAGAATGTATTTCTTGTTTTGTGCGGCTTTCCATTTATTCATCAATGCTTTCTTTTCTTCTTTTGATAATTCTGCCATGTAGTAGTTTCCTCGCAAAGTCGGGCTTTTGTTTTATGGGGAACAGTGAAATTATAGCATATAATCGGGGGATGGTACAATCTCATAAGAACAACTTACCACAAAAAAGAAGGGACAAGTCGTTCTTCTGCGCATATTGACCTGATAGTATGAAACGGTTATAATACTGCTACCAAAACGAGGAGGTGCTGTTATGAATATCCGTCCATCTGCCGCAGCGCTCCCCATTTTTTGAGGAAATGTATATCACGCCAAACAAATATCACAAGATGTTTGTTGAAAAATGGTATCTTATCCTTTACCAGATAAGGAATGATACGGTCTATGTAGAATATATCCTTGATTGTCGTAAAGATTACAGCTGGCTCATACATTAAGCATTTCATTTACATCAGCAATAAATTTAAAATATGTGGGAGGATTTATATGAATTGGCTGAGTTTGGGGTTGCGTTAGCGAAGGGGGTTACTACATGAGTTCCATCTTAAAATCAACTAAAAACACGCGCATCCTGCCAACGGGCGAAATGCGGTATATCCGAAGCGATTTCCCGGAAAATTTGTCTGACGAGGAAATTCGGTGGCTGTTGGATCACAATATAACTATAATTGTAGATTTGCGGTCGGAGGAAGAGGCAGTCAGGAAACCGTGCGGCTTGAAAGAGGAGAACGGTTTCAGATATGTTCATCTTCCGGTCACAGGTGGGGGCGATACACCGAAATCGCTGGAACATTTGCATGAGGTGTACCGGCAGATGGTGGACGAAAAAATGGAAGAGATCATCGACACAATTATGAACGCGGATTCCAATGTGATGTATTTCTGCACGGCAGGAAAAGACCGCACGGGAGTTGTGTCGGCGATTATTTTAAAGCTGCTTGGTTTTGACGATGAAGTGATCATTGATGATTATATGGAATCCGGGGATAATCTGATGGATATGCTTACCGACTATGTCCGTGTTCACCCGGAGGTGGACTTGGAGATTATTGTGCCGCACAGGGAGAATATGGAGCGGCTGCTGGAACAATTACTGTAGGGGATTTTATGCAAATCAGATTGCAGCGGTTTTTGATGGATTAGGCAGAGGCCTGACAGTGAGGTGGACTTGGAAACGGTCTGCCCGTCTCCGCAAAAGAGGGAAAGGAACACGGCTACGGTCTTTCCAATATCAGACAGGCAGCCGTGCGCGATTCCGCTTAAAACCATTTCACCATCGCCTTCGCCCACGTCTTGAAAAACATCCAGTTTGATGACACCTGTCCGTCAATCGCGCGACAGGCTTCTTCATAGTTGAAGGGCTGTCTGTTGCTGATCTGCGTGTAAGTGCCGACTGCACGGGAATAGCCCAGCGCAACTTTTCCGTTGGCGGCGTCCCCGACCGCCACCTGTGCGCCGTGTGCTGACGCGCCGAAAGCAAACTGACCAATACTCATCGCGCCCATGGAGAAGATGCCGAAGGCAAAGGCGCCAAAGCTGATCACACCAAAGGAAAAACTGCCAAAAGAGACCAGCCCGAAGGCAAGAACGGCGAAGGCGAGTAATCCCAGAGAGACAAGGCCGAAGCATAGTCCGCCCATCGCCACATAGCCGATAGCGAGCCAGCCCTGTGCGATAGCGCCGATGGCGATCACGCCTTTGGCACGGTGGATGCCCAACCCCAGATTGATATGCACAAGGGGAAGGTTTCCGATCATTTTTTTGCTCTTATATTCATAGTGGGGTCTTCGCCCAATGTAGTATGCTCCCTGAGAATATTCTTCCGTCCGGTGCGGTTCTTCTTTCGCTGTCCCATATGTTTCTTCCGTCTGTTTCAGAAGATAATCGGTGCTGACTTCAAAAAGTTCACTGATCGCCACGATTTTATCCAGTTCGGGGACTGACTGGTCTGTCTCCCACTTTGAAACGGACTGTCTGGACACGCCCAGCTTCTCCCCGAAGGTCTCCTGTGAAAATCCCTGTTCTGTTCGTAATCTGAAAATTTTTTCTCCAAGCGTCATGTTTTCCTCCAAATAGTTCTCTCATTTTAGTAGCCGGATTTTTATAACCCCGTGTCTTTCCGGCTCACTTTGATTATAGAAAAGATTGGGGGAAAGGCTATATAGGCGGCTTGGAAATTTGTCAACCGGCGGTTGCAGGCGTGTGTTTATGCGGGTTTGTTAAAATATTCTTGTCTGAATAAATTCTGCGGAAGTCATATTCCGGCAGACTGTACAGTTTTGCGGCAAGACTCTGCAAGAGGTCTCTGGTGGGATTCATTTCTGCTCCAAATGCCTATGTCCGCCCACCAGCACCGCCCGGGAATCCGTTCCGTGTCCGACAAACGCTGTTTTTGCCACAGGAAGTCCCGGATCCAGAAACTTTTTCAGTAACGTCCACACATCCGGCATACACTTTTCCTGCTCCATCTGGGTGAAAGTGCCGAGCAGAATCCCGCGCACCTGCTCAAATGCGCCAAGCTGCTGTAACTGGCTGAAATACGTGAGCATCTGAGGCGCGGTGCCGCCCAGAGATTCCAAAAGCAGAATCTTGTCTGTCAGTTCCGGGAAATACGGGGTGCCCGCAAGCTTTAAAAAGCAACGGACATTTCCGCCTACAACAACGCCTTTCATTGTAGTTCCCTGCAAAAAGGTATAGGGAAACTGAAAAAGCGTTTCCCTGTTTCCGAAAACCGCATTTTTAAAATTTTCCTGCTGCTCTTCGGCGTGGTCGTACATGAAATTACAGATCTGATACAGTGCGGAAGGCTTTCCCGTCTTTGCATAGATGGCGTTGATCACGGTTGTCAGATCGCTGTAACCCCAGAACATTTTATCGCAGGCGGCAATCGCTTCGTAATCCAGATAGGGAAGAATCTCGTTGGCTATGTCTCCGCCTGAGATATCAAAAATCCCTCTCACGGAATCGTCGCGATAAAAATCCATCAATGCCTGCGCGCGTTCCACGGCGCTGCCGCTCTCCACACTTCCCCGTTCAAAAATATACGGCGATATGACGGGTACCAGATGCATTCCCAAAAGAATTTCCTGTAACCGTCTGAATTTCGCTTCTTTTCGTTTTTCCCAGCCGTTAGAACAGCACACAATCCCGAGTTTATCGCCGGGTTTTATTTGCATTTCCATAAGAATCCCCTTTTTATGAAAAATATTTTATCTGTGATCCGTCTTTGTTTTCTGTTCCGGCAGACATCCCGCGCACCGGCTGCAGTCGCCGCCGCAGGAAAGGGATTTTCCCGCTTTTTTATCCTTCAGCATCTGTCGTATGGCGAGTGCAGCCGCGCCCGCCACTAGTAATAAAACGATAAATGTCCCCATACGCTTCGTTTCCTTTTTTGCATTGCTTGTTTTGCTTTAACGTTTATTATATCACAAAATGAATGATAATTGGTGATTGAAAATGCTGGGTCAAATCTGCGAAACAGATTGATTAATGAATGGAATTGCATGATAATAAGGACAGAGGAAATAAGAATCAGTAGGAGGAAGGCTGTCATGCAAAAGATTAAGATCGGTTCCCATGTGAAGATGGCGGGAAAGGAAATGTTTCTGGGGTCGGTAAAGGAGGCGGAGTCCTACGGAGCGAACGTCCTGATGCTTTACACAGGCGCGCCGCAGAATACGGTGAGAAAAGAGATCGGAGCGTTAAATATTGAGGCGGGATGGGCGTATGCCAAGGAAGCGGGAATTGAGGAGATCGTGGTTCACGCGCCGTATATTATCAATCTGGGGAATACCGTGAAGCCGGAGACGTTTGAATTAGCCGTAACCTTTCTTGAAAAGGAGATAAAACGGACGGCGGCAATGCGCAGCAGGATTTTAGTGCTGCATCCGGGTGCCCATGTGGGAGCCGGGGAGGAAGCCGGAATTGCACAGATTGTAAAAGGGCTTAACCTTGTGCTTGATGAAAATGAGGATGACGTTTTTGTCGCGCTGGAAACTATGGCGGGAAAAGGAAGCGAGCTGGGGAGAACCTTTGAGGAATTGAAAATGATTTATGAGGGTGTGCATAAAAAGGACAGGCTGCGTGTCTGCTTTGACACCTGTCATGTGAACGACGCAGGGTATCGTCTGGTCGAGGATTACGAAGGGGTGTTACAACAGTTCGATGAGATAATCGGACTTTCACAGATCGCGGCGATACATGTCAACGACAGCATGAATCCCTGCGGGGCACGCAAAGACCGCCATGCCAATATCGGCGAGGGGCATATCGGAACGGATATTTTGAAGAAAATTGTCCATGACGAGAGATTCGCGCAGGTGCCGAAGATTTTGGAGACGCCATGGATCTGTGAAGAGGGCAGTAAGGAGAAAACAATTCCGCCGTATAAGGAGGAGATTGCGCTGCTATTGGAGGACTGACAGAACGATGGATTGCCAAATACAGGAACTGAGGATTGCCGGCATGGACTGCCGCTTGTATCTGCCGCCCGGTTACGGGGAGGGAGAGGCGCGTTACCCGGTGATCTACGTCAACGGTGAGATTCCGATAGAAGGGATCGTGACTAATCTGGTCAATGCGGGCGTGCAGGCGGACTTTCTTCTTCTTTCCATCCAGCCCGAAAGCTGGAACGACGACTTTACGCCGTGGGCGGCGCCTGCGTTCCGGGCGGGGGAGGAAGCGCCGCAGGGCAGGGCGGATGCCTATTTATCCTGTCTGACAGAAAAGATAAAGCCGTACATGGATGCCCATTTTCGGACAAAATCGGAACCGAAGCACACGGCTCTGCTTGGCTATTCTCTGGGCGGGCTTACAGCGGTTTACGCGATTTATAAAACGGATGTGTTCGGCGTGATCGCCAGCCTTTCCGGGTCGCTCTGGTTTGACGGTTTCTGTGAGTTTATGGAGCGGGAAAAGCCGATTCGGACGGACTTGCGGATATATCTTTCCCTCGGAAAAAAGGAGAGCCGCAGTAAAAATCCGCGCATGAGCCGGGTGGCGGAATGCACACAGCGGGCGAAGGAAATTCTGGCGGGGCAGGTGTGTTTTGAGTGGAATGAGGGCGGACATTTTCACGACATAGAAGGCAGGTTTGCGAAGGCGCTTATGTATTTGCGCATAGGAACAAGGGTTGTCTGATATCGGAGTTGGAAAGCGTAAAGGGATGCGGGGAATATAGAAGATGTTTTTGAAAATATAGGCAGAACCGCAGACAGCAAAAAGGTATGGGATGATTTTAAGCGTAAGCAGGAGAACTGACATTCCGAATTATTATTCCGAATGGTTTTACAACAGAATAAAAGAGGGCTTCTTATATGTCCGCAATCCAATAAATGCGCATCAGATCAGCGAAATTAAAATAACGCCGGACGTGGTGGACTGTATCGTTTTTTGGACAAAGAATCCCCTGCCGATGATGGAAAGGCTGGATGAGCTAAAAGCGTACCCTTATTATTTTCAGTTTACGCTTACGGGGTATGGGAATGATGTCGAAGTAAATGTGCCCGATAAAAAAGCGTCCATGATTCCGATTTTCCGAGAGCTATCAAGTAGAATTGGCAGGGAGAGAGTGATTTGGAGATATGATCCCATTTTCTTTTCAGATAAGTACACGGCGCAGTATCACATAAAAGTATTCACAAGCCTTGCGGAAGCGTTAAACGGCTATACCGACAAATGTGTGATCAGTTTTGTGGATATGTATGCCAAAAACAGGAAAAGGATGGAGAGCCTGTCCAGCTATGATCTGGATGAAGGTGAACTGAGAAAGTTTGCGAGGGAATTGAGCGGGATCGCAGACGATAATCATATGGAAATCGGCAGCTGCGCGGAAAAAATAGAGCTGGACGGATGCGGAATCGTCCATAACTGCTGTATTGATAAGGCGTTGATTGAAAAAATAACCGGGTGCAGACTGAAGGTTTGCAAAGACAAAAATCAGCGCCCGGCATGTGGTTGTGTGGAAAGCGTTGACGTAGGAACTTATCATACATGCAAAAACGGCTGCGCCTATTGTTATGCAAATGCAGGTGAGAAGAGCGTGGCGAGGAACGCGTCGAAGTATGATCCTGCGTCGCCGCTATTGTGTAGTCATCTGGAAGCAGGGGACAGGGTGAGCCAGAAGAAGGTGGCGTCATGGAAGGAAACGCAGTTGAGTATTTTTGATTTATAGCGGGCGTCTGCTGATTTTAGTGGATGCCTGTGCTGTCCTCCGCATTCGCATATTTGTCAAAACGGTACTGCGCAACGACCGTATTCCCCAATAGCGTAATCGCTTGTGCCGGGCAGGAATTAATGCAGCGGTAGCACATGGTACAGCGGTTTCCGGGAACAGCTTTGCCGTTTTTCACCGCAATATTTTCCATCGGGCAAAGACGGGCGCACAGCCCACATCCCGTACAGGCATCATTGATTTTTAATTTGTCGCTATAGTCCTTTGTTTTGCCGTAAAACCACAGACGCTGACCGAACAGTCCCGCGATTCGGTCATAGAAATATAAACCGTCTTTCGGGTATCTGCCTTGTCTGATTTTCGCCGCGCATTTCTCTATTTTCTGATCTGCGGTTCGGATCATTTCCCGATGTTTCACGACCGATTTTTTCAACAGCTTCACGTCACCGATGGAATCCGGCATACAGATATGTAAGCCGCCGACAATGTCCGCGCCGTATTTTCTTAATAAGCGCGCCGCACAGCCTGCGCCGTCCCCGCTGAATAATGCCTGAGTAGCGACGCAGAGCACCTTTTTGCCATTCCAGATTGCGGAATGCTCTTTGATGAACTCCCTCACCATAACGGGCATATTTGAATACTGGACAGGGTATGCCAGAACAATGAAATCGTGCCGAGACAATAAGTCTGCCGCAGATTTATCTTCCATCGGAATTGTCTGTGCGGTTTCATCCAGAAGACGCACCAGTTTTTCCGTACAGTGTTTTGTGTTTCCTGTGCCGCTGAAATAGATGCCGATCATTGTTATTCCTTAATTTCATCAATATCTGTGAGGTTTACGCCTGCTATCGTTAGAAAACTTTTCAAATATAAATATTCCTTTTTTAATTTCGCATATGTTTTAATAGAATTTTCTTCTTTTGCCAGTAACATATATTCTTGAATTTTTTTAAAATCTTCCATAGCTTTTTGCGTAATTTCTAAATTTGCATTCGGCATGAATGCACCTCCCAACTGAAAAAAGTTTTCAATTTAAATTTAGTATATCATGGGCGAGGAACAAAGTCTATTTTAATCGTTTGCTGTGTCTGCAGCTGCATAAAATAAGCTAAAAATTTTCTTGACAAAGCGACACGCATGACGCATAATGAAAAGCGACACAAGTGTTGCAAAATGAAACGGGCGAGGAGTTTTGATTAAGCGCCGGCGTGGAGGATTCGCATGAGCCTGAGAGGAGACAAGACAAAACAGGAAATTCGGGACAAGGCATATCAGCTTTTTGCGGAAAAGGGATTTAAAGAAGTGACCATGAAAGATATCTGTGAGCGGACAGGATTAAGCCGTGGAGGCTTATATCGTCATTACGAAAGTACGGAGCAGATTTTTCTGGAAATTGTCAATGCTTTTTCCGATCAGCAGAAAAACGATGTGTGTGAAAAAATCGAAAAGCGTGTTCCGGCGGCTGTGATATTGGAGGAGCTTCTGACAAAATACGAAAAAGAAATGGGCGACCGGGAAAGTTCGTTCAGCCTTGCCATCTGTGAATATTACAGCAATCCGGCAGTTTCTAAAGAAGACAACTCGGTAAAAAGGCAGTATGAAATCTCGAAGTCCGCATGGCTGGAACTGATCCATTATGGAATAGGCACAAAAGAATTTAACTGCGCAGATCCGGAAGCTGTTTTTCATATGCTTGTGTTCGCCTATCAAGGCGTGCGAATGTACAGCAGACTGATAGAGATGGACCGAAACATTCCCGCTCAGATAACAAACGAAATAAGAATGCGATTACTGGCAGAGGAGGTTTGACATGAAAAATGATATTTGTCTGGTAAGACCCACTTTGGAACATAAGGAAGAAGCGCTTGCGTACCGTGAGGAGCATTTTCGGCACGGGGAAAAGATTATTTACGGGAGCGAGCTTTTTGACAAGACGGAGAGTTACGAGGAGTGGCTGACTTGTGTAACGCGAAATACCGATCCTGCGACGGTAAATGAAAACTGGGTGGTCACGGACACTTTTTTTGCGGTGAGAGAGAGTGACGGCAGGATTGTCGGCATCATTGACCTGAGGCATACGCTGAATGACTTTTTGAAGGATCTGGGGAATTGCGGTTACAGCGTGCGCCCTTCCGAAAGAAAAAAGGGGTATGCGTCAGAGATGCTGAGTCAGCTTTTACGGGAAGCAAAAGAGGCGGGAATGAAAGAACTCCATATTTCCGTCGAAAAGAAAAACACCGCGTCTGTGAAAGTCATACGGAAAAACGGCGGCGTGTATGAGCGGAGTTTTTCCTGTGAAGGGGAAGCGGCGGATATCTATAGGATTGCTATTTAAACTGCTCCACCCCACAGTTGAATTGCAAAACGAGATTCCCGCCCCCAAAGGATAATCAATGACAACCTGTACCTAAAAAACGACAAAGTATACCAATATATTCAGAAGCATAATTTTGTCGGAGGAATTTCCCAGCTTGTCCTGCGGTTGTAGGGTATATCGGGAAATACTTGCCAGAGCTTTTACCGAAATTGATGCCAATTCACAGCCCTATGATGTGCAGCGCGATTTATGCCAGAAAATACATGGGATTAAGGGACAGCCTTGCGTTTATCAGTCCATGTATCACAAAGAAAAATGAGATTGAGGACCCGAATACGGGCGGGTATGTAAAAATAATGTCACTTTTTCTCATTTGATGGAGTATGTGAGAGCACATAATATAAAGGGAGAGCCGGTAAGTGACGAGATCGAGTATGGGCTTGGCTCGATTTATCCGATGCCGGGTGGACTGAAAGAAAATGTGTACTGGCTGCTGGGCGAGGACGTATTTATTCGTCAGGTAGAAGGCGAAAAGCATCTGCGGAGTGACAGTTAGCACAAAATTGACATTTCGGCGTGAGCCGTGTATACTATTTTTTCAGCAGAAATAATATTATGTGAGGTCGCATTTATGATCTGGAAAAACGTAAATCTCCAACTGCAGAAAGGAAGCATTTTTCCCATTTATGGGGATAGTGCGCCCATTTTCAGTGAGATTTGCAGGGACGAAGATTTCGGAAAACCGTATGGCATATGACGGCTTAAAGTTTGTGCAAATTTGACGAAGCAGGGACATTATCTCCTTAACTTTTTGACTATGAAAAGCTAAGGAGGTTTTTTTATGCAAAAAATCAGGAAACAGATACGAGGATTATATTTATCAACCGCGGTGGGAAATCTGTCGCTGACCGGGGCGTGGGTGGCGATTCTTGCGGCGAGAGGCTACAGTCTGGCAGAGATTGGTTTGGCGGAGACAGTTTTTCACATAACGAGTCTTATATTTGAAATTCCCTCCGGGGTTTTTGCCGATTTATTCGGGAGGAGGAAGATGCTCATTCTGAGCAGTTTTTTGCGGATGATCGGCAATGTGGTCATGATACTTTCGGGAAATTTGTTTATGGTATGTATTTCCCTTGCGTTCTATGCCACAAGCTACAACTTTGCGTCAGGTTCGGGCGACGCCCTTGCCTATGATTCCCTCAAGCTGGTGCGGAGAGAATCGTACTATGAAAAATATGCGTCGAACCAGTTGATTATTTACCGTTTTTGCGGTGGGCTGTCAACGTTGTGCGCAGGCTTTGCGCTGTTGATCGGGCACAGGGTGGCGTACGGCGCGGATATTCTGATGTCGGTGATTCAGATTGGGCTTCTGCTGACCTTATATGAAGCGAGGGTAAGCGGCGGGGAGGACTTTGCGGCAAATGACTGTGAAAGAGAAAAGGGGCAGGCAATGCGAGTGACTGATTCGGTCAAGAATGCGCTGGCACGATGCTTTTTATCCAGTCTGACTTTTATGAAAAGAGAGAGAAGGGCGATTGCTCTCATGTTTACCAATTCGTTGATCGGGGCGGCGGACATTTTACTGCTGTTTTTCCTGCAGGCAAAGCTCCCGGCGGCGGGAATGCCGAACTATGCCTTGGGGTTTGCCCTGTTTTTTATGGAGATGGGCGGTATCCTCGGGGCGAAAGTGATACTGAAATGGAAGCGTCTTCGTTACAGAGATTTGTTCGCGATTACGATGGCGCTTGTTCTGTTCGGGGTAGCTGTGGAGCATTCGGGGATATGGCTTTTTATGATAATGGGCGGTTTTGCCTCGGCGTTTTGTGACGACGCGCTGCAGGTGCGTACGGACGCGACTTTGCAGGACATGTTTCCGTCGGAGCAGAGAGCCACGCTGATCTCCATGGAATCCTTTACATTTTCTGTAATTATGGTGGTGTTATCGCCGCTTGCGGGATTATTCTTTTCGTGGTGGTAAAATGACAGACTCCCAAAAGCAGTACAGTCCTGCTGTTATTATAGCTGATATCATGGGCGGGTACATAGTATAACCCGCCTATGCTGCTGATACCTGTCATGTCTGAAAGTTCCTTTACCGTTCTCATGTTTTCCTCCATTTCAGATGCTTTTCTGTTCCCGATAAGATTACTCTATACTATGACGGACCGTGAGGGTCAATAGATTTTTATATTTTATTGCAGTAATTTATTGATTTTTCCGATATTTTTTGTAAAAATAAGAGAGGACGGCGTGCTGACTGTCCATCAGAGAAATCATTTTGCAAGAGAGAAGGGAATAACAGATGGAAAGAAAAATTGGAACGGTATCGAGGGGTATACGCTGCCCGATCATCAGACAGGGCGATGATCTGGCGAAGATTATTGTGGACAGTGTGATGGACGCGTCCGGGGCAGAAGGGTTTGAGATCCGCGACAGGGATGTGATTGCGGTGACGGAGTCTGTCGTGGCGAGGTCACAGGGCAACTATGCGTCGGTGGAGGCGATTGCCGATGATGTGAGGGCAAAGCTTGGCGGTGAGACGATCGGCGTCATTTTTCCTATTTTGTCGAGAAATCGCTTTGCGATCTGCCTGAGAGGAATCGCGATGGGGGCGAAAAAGGTTGTGCTGATGCTCAGCTATCCCAGCGATGAAGTGGGAAACGAACTTGTTTCGCTGGACCAGTTGGATGAGGCGGGGATCAATCCTTACAGCGATGTACTGACACTGGAAAGATACCGTGAACTTTTTGGAGAAAATAAGCACCCGTTTACCGGGGTGGATTATGTGGCGTATTATGAGGAGCTGATCAAGGATGCGGGTGCGGAGGTAGAGGTTATCTTTGCCAACGACTGCCGCAGTATTCTTCCTCATACAAAAAAGGTGATAAATTGCGATATTCACACGCGGGCGCGCACGAAGAGGCTTCTCAGGGATGCGGGCGCGGAAGTTGTGGTCGGGCTGGACGATATTCTCAACCAGCCTGTAAACGGCAGCGGATGCAATGAAAAATATGGTCTGCTTGGATCCAACAAGTCCACCGAGGACACGATCAAGCTGTTCCCGAGGGAGTGTACCGATCTGGTGATGGATATCCAGAAGGCTGTTCTTGACAGAACCGGCAAACACGTGGAAGTTATGGTGTACGGTGACGGCGCGTTTAAAGACCCGGTAGGAAAAATATGGGAGCTTGCGGATCCGTGTGTTTCTCCGGCAAGCACGCCGGGGTTAGAGGGTACGCCCAATGAAGTGAAATTAAAATATCTGGCGGATAACGACTTCAAAGATTTGTCCGGCGAGGCGCTCAAGGAGGCGATCTCTGAGCGTATCAGGGAGAAGAAGGACAATCTGGTAGGCGATATGGCGTCTCAGGGCACAACGCCGAGACGGCTGACCGATCTGATCGGTTCCCTGTGCGACCTGACAAGCGGCTCGGGCGACAAGGGTACGCCGGTGGTTCTGATTCAGGGGTATTTTGATAATTATGTGAGTTAGATCAGCGAATAGGAAGTAATTGGCGGTTTGACCCGATTTTTGTTGTACTGGTGAAAACGCTGCAGGAAAATAATATATTCAGAGGAGAGCGAATATGAAGCTTGTGGTTTTGGAGCGCAACAGCGTGGGGACGGACGTGGATGTGAGCTGCTATGAAAAATTCGGGGAGGTGACTTATTACCCGAACACGGTGGCGGAAAATACGGCGGAACGGGTGAAGGACGCAGATATCGTTATCGCGAACAAAGCGCCCATGAATGAGAGCACCTTAAAGGATGCGCCGAACGTAAAACTGATCTGCCTGTTTGCGACAGGATTTGACAATGTGGATCTGGTATACTGCAAAAGCCGTGGCATCAAGGTTGCAAATGTGGTGAATTACAGCACGGCGGCGGTGGTGCAGCATACGATTCTGTTAGCTCTGGCGCTTGAGGAGAAACTGATCCACTATGACAATTATGTGAAATCCGGCGAATATGGCGCACAGGACCGATTTTCTAATTTCGACAGACCTTTCCGCGAGTTTGAGGGAAAGACATGGGGCATTGTGGGCATGGGAAATATCGGCCGCGGCGTCGCGCGCGTGGCGCAGGCAATGGGCTGTAAGGTAATCTTTTATTCCGCTTCCGGCAAGAGCACCTGCACGGAGTATGAGAGAGTGGAATTTGATGCGCTCCTTGCGCAGTCGGATATTTTGTCCCTGCACTGTCCTCTGACTGACAGAACGAGAGGGCTGATCAACAAAGAGGCATTTTCCAAGATGAAGCAGTCCGCTGTCCTTGTCAACGTGGCGAGGGGTCCGGTGGTGGACACGCAGGCGCTCTATGAGGCTTTGACGCAGGGGCAGATCGCGGCAGCAGGTCTTGACGTGCTGGAGAAGGAACCCATCAGCAGGGACAATCCGTTAAACGAGATCAAGGACAGCACGAAGCTGATTATCACCCCTCATCTGGCGTGGGCGAGTACGGAGGCGAGGGAGCGTCTGGTGGATGAAGTGGCGAAAAACATACAGGCGTTTCTGGACGGGGAAGAACGGAACATAGTGAATGCTTGAAAATAGGGATTTATGACCGGCAGATGGTGTGCTGATTGCGGCGGACTGCCAAGACACAGAAATGAGGTGGAATATGGGAATTGTGATTGAAAATGCCCTTGTGGTTTTGCCTGAAGGCGCGGAGGATGTGATCCGGGAGACGTCGCTCTATATCGAGGGGGACAGAATAGCGGGGATTGGCGGCAAGCCGGCGGGATTTACCGCGGACAAAGTGATCGACGGTACGGACAAACTGGTGATCCCGGGGCTGGTTAACTGCCATACCCATTCTTACATGTCCTTTATGCGGAATGTGGCGGATGATCTTTCCTTTATGGACTGGCTTTTTGGAACGATTGACCCGATCGAACAGCAGATGACGGACGAGGATACTTACTGGGGTGCGAATCTGGCGATTATCGAAATGATGAAGAGCGGCACCACCTGCTTTAACGATATGCAGATGAACATTCACCAGACGACCCGCGCGGTGAAGGAGTCGGGTATGCGCGCCGTGATCTGCCGCGGGCTTGTGGGAAGCGGCAATGACGAGGCGGGACAGTCGCGTCTGCGTCAGGCTTACGAGGAGCGGGATGCGGCGAAGGACTGTGACAGGCTTACCTTTAAACTGGGGCCTCATGCGCCTTACACCTGTGACGACGAGTTTTTAAAGATCGTGGCTGCCGAGGCAAAGAAGGAAAATATGGGTATCCATGTGCATCTGTCGGAGAGTGAAAGTGAGATTTCGCAGATCCAGGAAAAGTATGGCTGTACGCCCATTGCGCTGGCGGAGAAATGTGGTATTTTCGACGTGCCGGCTATTGCGGCGCACTGTGTGCAGGTGACGGACGAGGATATTCAAATTTTAAAACGGAAAAACGTAAGCGTTGTGACCAATCCGGCAAGCAATATGAAACTCGGGAACGGCTTTGCGCCCATTGCGAAAATGCTTGATGCGGGCGTCAATGTGTGTCTCGGTACGGACGGTGCGGCGAGCAATAACTGTCTGAACATGTTTCACGAGCTGAGCCTGCTGACGCTGATTCACAAAGGCACGGGAAAGACACCACAGTGTGTCAGCGCAAAAGAGGGCTTCCGCATAGCCACCATCAACGGCGCGAAGGCGCTCGGGCTGGAGAAGGAGATCGGTTCTATTGAAGTTGGTAAAAAGGCGGATCTGGCGGTTCTCGATCTGAATACGCCCTCCCTTACCCCCAGAAATAATCTGATCGCCGGTCTGTCCTATTCCGCCAATGGCTCAGAGGTTGACACGGTGATCATCAACGGGCAGGTTACCATGGAGAATCGCAGATTACTGACAGTGGACGAGAAACTGGTCTACGGTAAGATTCAAGACATTATCGTCAGAATGGGGCTGGACAAGAAAACTTACTAAATAATTATAGAATTATAGGAACTTTTTTGTTATAATCTACACATAAGCATTGAGCAGTACGCATCCGTCAGAAAAACAGCGTTGGGGAGCTTGCTCGCCGAAGCAGTTATTCTGACGGATGTATAGGGCGAAAGCCCGTGAGCGAGATGAAGCGAAGCGGAATCGAGCCGGGCTGT
Organism: uncultured Lachnospiraceae bacterium; assembly: GCA_910586705.1. GTDB lineage: Bacteria > Bacillota > Clostridia > Lachnospirales > Lachnospiraceae > UBA3282. The sequence goes on from CAJUJK010000014.1 coordinate 73,624, forward strand.
GGGCATAGAAAGGCATTTTGGGGAGGGGAACGGATATGCTGGCAACATTGATACCATACTTTGATAAGGACATGAAAGTCGCAGCTTACGCGCTGGCTTCACAGAGGGAAAACAGCCTCTTGAATCCGCCGATTTTCGGTTCAAGCAGTCCAAATGGTCTGGCGGAAATCGAGGGTCTGGAAATTGTACATAATATAGGCATAGACACACTGTCGCCGGGAACGGTCGTGCTGATTCCGGTAAGCCATATTGCAGTATTTTCAGATCTGGAAACGAAGTGTGACGAGTTTCGCGGCAGGGTTGTACTCGTGTTTGACAACGAGGTGGAAAATAGCGAGGCATACAGAAAACGCTTTTCACAGTTGAAGGAAAAGGGCTATATGCTGGCGATGTCAAAACTTCCTGTGAGCCGGTACGAGGAAAACAGGGAGCTGCTGAAGCTGATGGATTATGTCATTCTGGATCAGAAAGAGGTGGATCTTTCCAAGGCGAAGATCTATTTCAAAAGGCAGTATCCGCAGATCAAGATATGCGTCGGAAATATTGACAGTCAAGACATTTTTGACAGCCTTAAGGATGATGATGATTTCTATCGGTTTGAGGGTAAGTTTTACCGCATCCCGATCACGAAGGGGGAGAATGAGGTTTCCCCGCTGAAGATTAATTATCTGGAGCTGATGAATATCGTGAATGCCCCGGATTTCGAGCTAACGAAGGCGGCGGACGTCATCGGACGCGATACCGCGCTTGTGGTGGAACTGCTTAAGATGGTGAACCACATTGCGATCAATTCCCAGGTAACTTCCATCCGTCACGCGGCGGCAATTCTCGGTCAGCGTGAGCTGAAAAAATGGATCAATACCGTGATTACGAAGGAACTTTGTGCGGACAGACCAAACGAGGTGGCAAGAACATCCATGCTTCGCGCGAAATTTATGGAGTGTCTGGCTCCCGTATTCGGACTGGGCATGAAGTCTGCGGAAGTATTCTTGATGGGTCTGTTCTCTATCCTGAATATTATTTTGAATATGCCTATGGAAGATGCGCTGAAGATGGTTACCGTCTCCAAGGAGATCGAGGACGCGCTTGTGCGGGGCACGGGAGATCTGGCAGGCATTTATTCCTTTGTGGTAAACTATGAGGCGGCGGACTGGCAGGAGATCAGCAGACAGCTCATTGTGCTGAATGTGGACACCAATACGATTTATCAGGCGTACACGGAGACCGTATGCTGGTATAAAGAGATGTTTTTCGAGACAAGTGTATAAATGACCGCCTGTCTTGTGAACATAAAATAATAAGTGATGATAGGACAGACGACCATCACTATAATAAAAATTCGGCTGATTAATTATTGTAGGAGGACACTATCATGAGCAGTGAAATCAGAGACATTAATCTTGCCGAATTCGGTGAGAGAAAGATCGAGTGGGTGAAGAGAAACTGCGACCTGCTCCGCACCTTGGAAAAGGAATTTTCCGAGAGCAAGCCTTTTGCGGGCAAGAAGATAACGCTGTCCGTACATCTGGAGGCAAAGACGGCGTATCTGTGCTTAGTGCTTGCCGCGGGCGGCGCGGAAATGTATGTGACAGGCTCCAATCCGCTGTCCACACAGGATGACGTGGCGGCAGCCCTTGTAAAGGCGGGACTTGAGGTACACGCCTGGTATAATGCGACGCCGGAAGAGTACGAGACACACATCCGCCATGTGCTGGAGGCGGAGCCGAACATTATTATTGATGACGGCGGCGATCTGGTGACGATGGTGCATACACAGATGCCTCACCTCATTCCGAATATTATCGGCGGCTGTGAGGAGACGACCACAGGAATCATCCGCCTGGAGGCGATGAACAACGCGGGAGAGCTGAAGTTCCCTATGGTCCGCGTCAACAATGCGGCGTGTAAGCACTTCTTTGACAACAGATACGGCACGGGCCAGTCCGTCTGGGATGGCATCAACAGAACCACGAATCTGATTGTGGCAGGAAAGATTGTTGTTGTGGCAGGCTATGGCTGGTGCGGTAAAGGCACGGCTATGAGAGCGAAAGGTCTGGGCGCGCGGGTTATCGTGACAGAGATTGATCCGATCAAGGCAATTGAGGCAGTGATGGACGGCTTCGATGTGATGCCGATGAAGGAAGCGGCTAAAGTGGGTGATTTCTTCATCACTGTGACGGGCTGTGACGGCGTAATTGACAAAGAGGACTTTGCGGAGATGAAAGAGGGCGCAATCCTTTGCAACGCAGGACATTTTGACTGTGAGATCGACATGGCGTGGCTGAAAGCTAACGCGGTGGAGACAAGGGAACAGCGCAAGAACATTATGGGTTATAAGCTGCCTACGGGTCAGTGGATTTTCGTTCTGGCGGAAGGCCGTCTCGTGAATCTGGCAGCAGGCGATGGACATCCCGCGGAGATCATGGATATGAGCTTTGCGATTCAGGCGCTCTCCGCGAAGTATCTGGTGGAGCATGCAAGTGAGCTGAAAGAAAAGCTGATTGATGTGCCGGAGGAAGTGGATAAGGATGTGGCGAAAAGAAAGCTGGCATTCCTCGGCAAGGAGATTGATGTGCTGACGCCGGAACAGGAGAAGTATCTGAACAGCTATACTGTGTAAAAGCAGGGAGTTCAAAAAAGAGAAATCAACGTGTTTATATCTTAGGAACTGTTAAGAATTAACTTTGCAGATGTGAAGATTTATTCTTTAACAGTTCCTTACTATGTCTGTACAGAAATTTTGCAATGGCAGACAGCAGTCCGTATATATCAGCCAGTGCCAGATAAACCAGAAAACCTAACAGAAACCCAAAGGAGTTTAACAGCACATCATCCAGCTGACATGCGCCAAGGTGATATTTCAACTGTACCGCTTCAATGCCGATGCTGCATACCGTAGCAACGGGAGCTGCGATCAGAATATGCCGCATGGGTTTTCCCGCCATGGGCAGGAGGACTCCGAGAGGGAAAAACATGACGATGTTGGCGATGTAAAAAGCCTTTTGTTCATTGTTGTCGAACCATCTGGAAAGGAATGCCCAGTCTATATGATCATACCACGGTACCGGAGTGCGTGACAAAATGGTAAGCTGGAGCACGCAGTAGCTGTAGGTCACGAAGGTAAACAGCCATATGATGCGGAGTGCGAATCGGAATGCAAATATTATGGATGGCTTTTTGCAGCGAACCAGAAAAAAAAGCGCAGCGACTGAAATTATAACCAGACAGACTTCTGACGACAGCCGGAAAGCTCCCGGCAAATACCCTAACGAATCGATCATCTGTGCCGTTACAAGCTCTTTTATTCTGTCTATCTCTTCTTTTCGCATTTTATCCTCCATTTATTGCGTGGGCAGATTCTTTTTAACTCCTTTCTCAAAAGAACCGCCATTTCATCCTTTTCCGCCATCAGTATAGCAATATATAAAATAAAATAAAGCGCAGACGAACAACTCAGCAATACAAATCCGGACAGGACAAATTTCATAAACCAAATGGGCAACAAGGCGAGACCAGATGCCGTAAGCACTTTCTTTAACTCCATATCTATAAACAACATCCCAACTGTGTCCTTTAATGCAAAACATTGGATAACAAGAACAAGAATTTCTGCTACTGTCGTGCCAACGGCCGCGCCCATCGCTCCATGTTTTGGAATGAGAAGAGCATTTAAAATTAAATCAACGATCGCCCCGCATATTTCAGATAAAAGAACGGCTTTTTCTTTTCCAAAAGAGACTAACATTTGTATTCCCGTAACATTTGACATACCTATGAGCAGCACTGTGGGCATAATAATTCGCATCGGAAAAACTGCTTTGTCATAGGAACTGCCACATAACAGAAAAATGCATTCGCGGGCAAACATGGTAAAGTATAGCATTAACGGGACAGAGGCTGTTATGACATACTTGACCGCTTTAGAATTCAATCGAAAAAAGGAATCCGTTTTATCGGTCTTGAGCAGGAATGCCGCTCTAGGGAGTAATACGCTGCCCAATGCTGTGATGGCGCTTACCAGAACCTTCTTGATTTTTACAGCCGCATCATAGTACCCTACTTCTGAAGCAGACTTAATGAATCCAAGCATTACTATATCCATATTTATGTAGATCGTAGTCGAAAAGGACATGGCGGCAAAAACAAGCGCACTTTTACAATGTCTGACCAATTGCGGTTTTCTTTGGAATTTTAAATGGATGTATTTCCTTACATTGACGGCATTCCATATATTGGAAGCGGAAGCTGCAAATATTGTTAAGAATCCATAAATGACATAATCTGATTCTGTCGCTACTACAGAAAACAGCAAGACACAAGCAATCAGCTTGAAAGCAATCGAGCGAATTGCAATGTATGTATATTCCTCCAAAGCTTTATACAGCCATTCCATCCCAATTGCATTTAATAAAAGCGATATGCCCATTATCATGTACAATGGTTTCTCTTGTTGCAGCTTGGGTACAATAAATATAGATATAATGAATAACGCGGATACGCTTATGCTTGTAATTAAATTTATGAGGAATAATTCCAGAGCCGTTTGAGACAATTCATTCCTGTTGTCCCTAACTTTGGCGCATTCTCTGATTCCATATATGGGAATGCCAAACTGCGCAAAAATACTAAAATACGAAATCAAAGATGCGGCAAAACTGACCTTTCCCATTCCAACAGGCTGTAAAATCCTTGCTGCATACGGGAACGTTATAAGCGGAAATAAAAATGACGACATGGTCAATACGATATTCATTATATAGTTCACAGTAATTGATTTATTTTTCATCTCATCATCTCAAGATCAGATCTTTTATCACATTTATCATGTGGGTATATACAGATAAAAGATAATACAAACTATAGCTGCTTCTCCGTAACAATAATACTTTTGCGCTCATACCTGCAGAAATAAGATAAACGATCGGACATTCTGTCTTGAGTTCCTTCTCTGTTGCGATCAATTTCTTTTTTATTTTCCGCGATGGATTAAATGCCAAAAGCATATACACTATCATATTATATTTCAAGGCAATCATGTACAGAATTGTCATTTCATATTCATTATCTAAGGTATGGTTGTTATAATATGATTTCAAATTTTCATAAACTTTATACTCATCATCTATATGACGGCAGCGATTTTTTCTGTCTACACTCTGTCCCTTTCTTCCCAGTCGGTATTGGTATAGGAAAATAGGATAATGACTTGTAGATTTTGTGTAAAATAGAAGATACAGCACATACTCTATATCCGTATACAAAATTCCTTTTTCAAGACGGATGTCATTATCTTTCAAAATGTAAGTCTTGCTGCAAACCGCGTGCATAGGCAATGCAAAAAATTGGTGTTTCATGGAATGTTGTTTTCCATATTTGCAGTTGACTTTTTTTTGAATTCTTTTACCCGATGCATATCGTTCTACATAATCGGTAATAATCAAATCAGTTTCTTCTGTTCTCAAAATCCTCAGAAAATCGCGGAGCGCATTTGTGTTAAACCAGTCGTCCCCGTCCAAAAGCTTAAAATATTTCCCGCTCGCTTCCTGTATACCACGATTGACAGCCGTTCCATATCCTCCGTTTTCCTTATTGATAATACGGAATACAGATGGATATTTTTGGACATATTCCTCCGCAACAGCCGCCGTGTTATCTGTGGAACCATCGTTGATGATAAGAACCTCCATATCATCCATATAGGTATTTTCAAGCACAAGCGACGATAAAGTTTTTGCCAGATATTTTTCCATGTTATATGCTGCGATGGAAATGGTTAAAAGTTTCTGATATTGCCTCATTTTTTCTCCTCATCATATTACAAATTTGAACAGTATTCTTATAACGATTTTGCATTTTTGCAATCTATTTGGGACTAATAATTCCAAAAAGTACGATAAGGTAGCACTCCGCACCAACCGTTGCTTAGATATATGATACGGATTAACGTATATAAAAAAACAATTGCAAAATTAATTACATATCTCGTTGATTTTCTTAAAGTTAAACATGTTAATTCCGGTACATAGATGGCAATGATTGGATTCATATATAATGCCAAACGGACCACCGTCGTTGGCATCACGATTCCTGATGCAACGATTACTAATGCTATCCAAACGGCTGAATACAACAATTTTAAATTTTTGTTTTTTTGTATTGCCTTATATTTATATGACATCAGTACAAAGAAAGAAAAATAAATCAAAAAGCTTGCCCAGTCTATATTGCTTTTGCTATAGCGGGAAGTTTTTAAAAAAAAACGGCCATATGTTGTAAGTCTCTGCAGAATCGGAAGAACGGTTGCCTTTAATAACCCTGCTGAAGCAAACGTTGCAAGAAGCGCTGTTGTATATGTCATTGGTTTCCATTCAAGCGCCAATATAAAGTATAAAAAAATCATAATAAATGCAGATTTATGGATCATCATTGCAATGCCGATAATGATAAATGTTTTCAGCCATTTTCTGCTCTTTATATATGGGATGGTAAATAGAGAGATTACCATAGCAAACATTTGACGAATTACATTCATTGAAGAAAAATAGTCTCCAATGATTACAAATAGTAAAACACTATAAACAGGATTACACGAGTTTTTATAAATTGAATAGAAATAAAATGCGCAAATAATTAATGAAGATACGGCAATAAAAATCTGCGGATTATCAGATATTTTATGTAATATACACATGAAAGAGAGAAAGCCTTGCTCTATATAGGCATTTTTGGAATGCGACATTTCATATATTTGGCAATATGACGAAAAATCTGTTCCAACGTTATACCTGACAGCGGAAATGATTGCTAATGGCATAATGGATAAAGCGCCAAAAATATGTTTGAGAATACGCCCTTCGGAATATGATAAATATTTTGACTGATCAATATGTACGGAAATATATGTTAATAATAACGTGCTTAATGTTCCGGCTATATATATCATGTCGCAGCTTTCTCTTTCTGTTTAACATTCATTTTTTCAAAAGTAGCATCTATAGAAATCAAGTTAATTATTCCACAGACACATTATGAGACCTCCATTTGCTTTATGAGAATACGAATCCTTTTATTCGGTTATCTAAAAGGAAAAGCTTTTAAATATATCCTTTTATATATTTCCCTAAATGTTCTTTCTGAATTTTTTGTATCATATAGAGGAAAATATTTTTTATGTTCTTCTAAATATTCATCATTTACTGAAAATTCATGCTGAATTGCATCTTTCAGTTTTTCATTTACTTCTTTAATACAATATACTGTATTTGAAAAAGGATTATCGTCATATTGAAAATATCCTTGCGAGTAGTGGAACTTTCTAAAATCATCTACATCAAACTGGAAAAAAATAATAGGTTTTTTCATATATATAAAATCAAAAAAAACACTTGAATAATCTGTAACCAACATTGACGCATTTCTAATTAAGCTTTGTATATCATAATCTTTTTTATTTGCTATAATTACATTACTGTTTTCACTTCTGAACGTATCTATATAACTTTCCATCATCGGATGAAGATAAAATATAAATTTCAAATTATTCTTTTTAGCAGTATAAATTAAATAATCGTTACGGATTAATCCAGCCCAATTTTTATAATATCTCGTTTCCGTAAATGTGTAAGTATGTTCAACTTCTTTTAAGTAAGGACTTCCGTGCTTCAGCCATTTTCGCCAAGTAGGCATGATCAGAATATATCTCTGTAGATAATTGTCAACATTGTGCAAATAATCATATCTACACTGACCTCCGATAAATATAACTCCGTCTTTGGGATAACCAAAATGCTCAGAAACAAACTTGTATTCCGGATATGCGCCACAAGTAATGGCGCGAAATCCCGTTCTGTTATAATGGAAATGATCGACATTATTAATTGTAATTCCATGTTGAATAAAAAAAATTTTATTTTTCTTTAAATGGAATTTTCTAACCAAAAAACCAAGCAAATCATTAGGTCCGCTATTTTTGACAGAAGTTACAAGCGCATCACAAGCCATGTAATACGCTATATGCCTAATTGAACCAAACGAGAGAATTTTTTTCCCGTAGTTATATAGTTTATTGTAATCATTTGATCTCTCATCTATCGCATAATACACATTGATTAACCGTATGTTGTCGGCAATATATTTAAAAAAGACATATCCATTATCTCTGGCTTCCATTCTTCTCTCACAAACTAGCCATATATTCCTTTCTGCCATTTTTAAATAACCCGCATAAGGCAACGCTATTGGAAAAAGGACTAGAGATAACATGTCTCTAACTTTTAGATAACACAATTTATCTCTGATTTTTAAAAATGATTTTTTAATATTCATTCAATATTAGACTCCATCATATATTTGTCAAGGCAAACTGTATTTAGTTCATTTATAAACAGACATAGAATTTGGTCTCTATATTCTTCTTACACATAAACTAATGGATATACCTAAAGAATTTAAAGGAAATCAGTATCCTTCTTGCCCTTTCAACACTAATCTCTTGAAAAAACCGATACACTCCTTCTAATCCGATTTTACTTATCCATCTAGGTGCTCTTTTTATATTTCCTGCAACAAAATCAACCGTTCCTCCGCTACCAATTGCATACTTTACATCACATTCGTTTAAAAAGCGTTGATTGTCTTCCATAAAATATTCTTGCTTTTTTGCCCCAAATCCCACGAATAAAATATCAGGTCTAAATTTTTTAATATGTTCCTGACAGCTATTTGTAAAACTATTTGAGAAAGGATAGTTCTCAAAGTCTGGTGAAAAACCGTCTACTTGAATTGCATATTTTTTCTTCACATTGGCAATTGCTTTTTTTACTGAATCTTCTTTTCCTCCCAGAAAAAAGATCTTCATATTATTTTTTTGGGCATAATCACAAAAATCATACACAATGTCGCTACCTGAAAGCTTAATAACATTTCTGAAATTTGGGTTTACTATTTTGGCAACTTTTAGAGGAACTTCTCCGTCCATTGTTGCATAATTTTTGTTAATAAATTTCATCAGTCGTGGATTTTCGTTTGCATAAACAATTATCTGCGCATTTACCGTAATAATACACTTTGTTCTATTGCCTGCTTTTTCAAACAATTCTTTCCTATTAGTTATATTAAAATCAATGTTGCAGAATCTCATTGCAATAATACTTCCCTCTTTACTATTACATCATCTTTGCGCTTTCATCCCACAAAAAACCCGGTGTAAACCATGACAACGCCATACTTTACACCGGATTTCCCTCAGTTCCTATTTTGTTTTCCTAATCCCCGCTAAACCACCGCTTCCACAATCACCTTTCCGTTCACTCGAACTACTTTCACGCCCGTTTCCTTCTTCCTGTTAAAGTTAAAGCTGAGCAGATATCCCTTATCCAGATGGTAGTAATCCAGATATTCGACAAGCTGTCTTTCTCCACGCTCGTTATACTCATTCCCGCGCCAGATTTTCAGCTCCACTACATACTGCTCTCCCAGATAATCCACGATCACGTCGGTTCTCGATGCGTCCCTTGTCTGCGCTTCCAGATAATAGTTACCCGTGCCATTGATGATCGGCTTTAAATATAACAGGAAAAATTTCCGACCGTAAGCCTCCACAAACTTCTCATCGTTATCTCCGTAAATGTCTGTGAAGTATTCGACAAATTTTTCAAGCACCAGCTCCATATTAAGACCTGCTTCGCTCACGAATTGAGGTTTATTGTTCTCACCATATCGGAACGCGCTATTGCTTACGGATTCTTCCGCAGCAAACATATTGAGCATTCTCATCTCAAAAATGCGATTCGACACAATCACTTGACTGCCCCGATCTTTCAGAAAACCAAACATTACCCCCATACTGATTGACTTTGTATCCGGGCTGAATGGTATCCGTTTCCCTTGATAGATAATATCCTCCAGCATTTCACGCATGTCAGGGTAAGTGTCGAGCTGCTTGGCCATGCTGTCAAACAAAGGCGTTTTGATTTTCATAATGCGGTTTACCGCTTCTGCTATCCCCTCTCTTGTCCACCAATTACACCCACTGGAAACTTCTTCTGTCTGTAGCTGCAGCGTCTCATCTATCGTCTTGCAGACGAGAGAAACCAGATAGGGGTAGCCCGATGTATACTGATAAATTTCTTCCGCCACCGCAGGTACGTCCATGCCGGTCTGATGATCTGCTTCATACTCCCGTAGCATTTCCGCGATCTGTCCTGCTGAAAAGTCCATGGATACGTCGAAACTTGCCGCGATATTCCAAGGACTATTGTACTGATGCTCTTCATTAGGACGCATCTTTAGCTTTAGATTTTTAATATCATACACACCAACAAGAATAACTGCGCGGAAGATTGGTATATCCTGCCTGTGCAGATAATATCCCCGCAACTGCGCCAGAAAATCAATGAATACTTGATTGTTTGATGCATTGTCTACCTCGTCGATCATCAGCACAACCGGCTTCAGAGCAGTTTCACATAACTGGCTCAGCCCTTTAAACAAATCTTTCAAGGATAATTCGTTTTGTTTTCGTAACAGGGATAGTCGCTCAAATGTCTCTGTTCCTATGCTCTCTCGCAATGTCTGTCTTCTAAAAAAGATATCCTCCATCTGACTGATAAACGCTGTAGCAAAGGTCTGCTCATCCTTAAAATCGACCGTGCTGAGCATTTGGAAATCCAGAGAAAAGACAAGGTATTCTTTCTCCAGATAAATCTCCAGCGCATGGAGAGTCGTAGTCTTGCCATACTGTCTTCCACGGTTGATGACAAAATATTTCCCTCTATCCACATAAAGTCGTTTGATTTCTTCAAGCCTTTCGTCCAAACGCACCATATAATGTTCTTCTGGTCTGCAGATTCCTTCTGTATTAAAATACCGCATAGGCTCTCCTTGTCCGAATCCATCTCGCGCAATATCCGCGCCTTTCCTAAGCACATTCTATCATTACACTTTCGGTCTGTAAAGAAAAGCCGCATTATCCGATGTAAAGTATGAAATTGTCAAAGTACCTTCTGAATCCGCCTTCGCCTTAGGACACCCTGCGCTCCCCCGGCTCCACCTTCATCAACCCCACAGCCTCCTCGCTAAACCCCTGTGTGCTCCCCGGAATAAACAATATTTTCAGGGTCAGCATAATCAGCTTCAGGTCAAGAAACAGGCTTCGGTTTTCTATGTAAATCAGATCAAGCCGCAGCTTATCATATGCGCTGGTGTTATACTTCCCGTAAAGCTGCGCATACCCGGTAAGACCGCTTTTTACCTGCATACGGTAGGCAAACTGGGGCAGTTCCTCCGTGTAGTGCGCCACATTCTCCACACGCTCGGGTCGTGGCCCTACCAGTGCCATATCCCCTTTCAACACGTTAAAAAGCTGCGGAATTTCATCAATACGGAAACGTCTGATCACCGCGCCCACACGAGTGATGCGGCTGTCATATTCCCCGCATACAAGCGCTCCAGTTTTCTCGGCATCCATCACCATGCTGCGAAACTTGATGATTTGAAACTTTTTCCAGTTTTTTGTATACCGTTCCTGCCGGAAGAAAATGGCGCCTCTGTCCTCCAGCTTGATTGCAAGCATTGTTGCGAGAGAAATCGGAAGGGTGATAATCAGCCCAAACAACGAGAGTGTGATATCCATACTCCGTTTTAGCGCAGTCATTGTCAGGGATTCTTCGTAGGCGTTATATTTCATTAGCGGGCTGTCAATAAAATGTCGGTTCTCAAAGCCATAAGCCATGATATCCGTGATCGTCGGCGTCACATAGAAAACCTTCTTCTGGTTCATGCAGTAATACATCAGTTCCTCGCGCAGGCTGTAATCTACTTGATAGAGGATCACTGTCTCTGAAGCGTCAATCGCCGCTTTCATCTCCGCCATGCTTTTTCCGGCGGAGATCTGTCTGTGAATGTTAAAGAGACTCCACGGCTTGTTGTGTATTTTCGCCAGAAAGGTACTTACACTTTCATCCCCGTAAACAATGGTCGTCTCCTGTGGCGTAATATGGTTCATATAATAACGTTTCGCCACGACTGCCCAGACACAGGCTGCCAGAAGCTGAACCAACGTGGTCATAAGTCCCGGCAGAACCGAAACGTATCTTCTTGCGATAAAGCAGCATTCCACATAGAAAATCAAATCTGTGATGCCAAAAGCCAGAAGCTGGGAAAATACCGTTTCGCCAACCGAATACTGTGCGGGTTTGTCCGCCCGGTAAATTTTTACCAGTCTGGTATAGATAAAAAGATAAAGCAGTAAGGACACTGTCCCGCCCAGTCCCCTGTGTGTGCGGAAAGCATAAAGATTATAGTATGCGATCCAGACACAGGAAAAAAGCGCAAGCTGGATTCCTATGATGGAGATTGAGGATTTTCTCGAAAAACTGTCTTTTCTGATCCGGCTTTCCCTGTGCCGTTCGTCCATGCCGCATCTTCCTTTCCGTCTTTTCATGGTGGAAGCAAGGCATCAACCCAGTCACGAAGTAATTTTTGCATGAGTTGATGCCTGTGATGAAACGTTTTGCTTACGGAAGCGCAATGAACGCAACCGGTCCGTTTCCCTTGAGAATCAGGACCACATGATCCGTTCTTGATTCAACCACATCCACTTCGATCCATTGACCGTTCACATACTGCCTTGCTGCGATCCTTGTGCCGTCCGGAAGTCCTTTCACATAGAAATTCACGGTGGCGGCATTAAAATTCGCAGCGGGGAATTTCACGCCCACCACATTAAGCAGTCTTCCGCCAAGTGTAGCAGCCAGACTCTGCGCGCTGCCAGCAACTGCGCTGTTTACTCTGGACAGGGTTGTCGTCAGATTGCTGGGCACACCGTTAATCAGGATCCTGCCGCCCTGACCCACGGGCATTGCATTCGGCACACCCGGCGCAGAGCTGACCGCGTTGTTGTAATACTCCCCGGCGTTTAAACCCCTCTGCGCCGCTGCCTGTGCGTCCGACGCATTCGCAAATCCTTCACCCGCATAAGACGGCTGCGTGCCGGAGGCTTCCACAGCTTCCGATGGCCCCTGGATAATAATCACTTTTGTTTTCTGTTTGACCACGACAGATGTGGAAGGTGACTCTGCCGCCGACACCGTCATGGATGTAACCAGCAGAGAAGCTGTCAATAAAGCCATAAATCTTTTCACGAGAACCATCCTCCTTTCTACTTTTTTGTTTCAGGAAATGACAGGGGTCATTTCCCGATCTATATCAGCGTCCCACAGATATGCGGAAAATTCTCCCGCAATCCGGGATGCAGATATCCCTACTCATCCAGAATGACGCGGTCGATTTTTCCCGCTTCGTCATGGACCAGCGCTCCGACCACCACATACTGTGTGCCGTCCTCTCTGGTGGTTCCGTCAAGGGTCACCAGAAAATGATACGGGGTCAGACCTTCCCAGCCATCCCGGAAATTACGGTTCATGCGTCTTCCCGTGCAAACATCTTTAAGATACGCCTCACAGCCTTCATATGTTGTATAATCATATCTGCGCAGGATATCGCTGCTTTCGTCATAGTATGCCGCAAAGATTTCGTAGGTCAGTACATTGTCCGGCAGATAGAGATAAAATGTTTCATGGGCTGTAAAAAAATCCGCCTCCTCAAAGCTGTGGAGCTCCTTAAAAGGAGAATTTTCCCCCAGATCATCCCCGTGTATCACCGTATTAAAATCACACATGTTCATCAGGTTGGGCATCTCTGTGTATACGGCTCCTGTGGCGTTTTCGTCTCCGTAAAAGTCATGTGTTATATAATATTCATCCGAAACAGGGCTCTGCAGGACGGGAAGGTCGATCCCCGTACCGGGAATATACAGCCACGCAAATATATCTGGATTTTGTTCCTGCAGCATGGCAAAATCAATCCTGCCATCTGCTGCGGATTCTCCGAAAACACCTGTCTCCTCCGCAGGCTGCCCGGGGTTCCCTGCCTCCATTTCCGCTGCTTTTGCTGATTCCTGTACGCCGGGTGCCTCCTGCACCGATTCCTGCTCACCGTTGTCTGACATACCACATGCCGCTGCACAGACGGCAAGTGACAGCGCTCCAAGAATAAAGACAGTTTTTCGCTTTCTCACGCCTTAATTCCTCTCTGGGACGGGATCATAAAAAATTTCCAGTATCATTTCATACAACGCCGTCTCGTCTATGTAATACTCCTCGAACTGCTCCCCCATCACGGTCTCACCTTCAAGCATATAAAAGTTGTTCGATCCGCCCCTATAATCGAGCGCATGGGACGCCAGATATACCGCTTTATCGACGGTGACATCCGTGACCATTGCCGGTGAAGCCGCCCGGTACATCCGCGCGATATTGAAGATGTCCTCTCCGGCACTGATTTTCGTCTTTTCAACAAATCCTTCCAGATACTGCATCTGCCGTTCCAGCCGCCGGTCTGCGGATGCAAAGGTATCTGTGTCACGCCAGCGCACATAGGTGAGTGCATCCTCTCCTTCCAGATGCACCTGCGCGCCTTCCTTCAAAAGCGGCGATTCAGAAGTCAAATCCTCTAAAACCGTGACGTCCACGCCGCCCACCGCATCGTTTAGGGGGGCGGCAGCGCTAAAATTGACCGCTGCGTATCCGTGTATGGGCAACCCATAAAACAGGCGGCTGACCGCCTCCTTCTGATAGACGCAGCTTTCTTCCATGCCGTTTCCGAAACCGTGCTGGACGCATATCTGGGCTGTGATGGTATCGATATAGGCTCCCGTGTCACTGTACATGTCAATCTGTGTCATCGTATTTCGGTTAATGCCGATAAGATCCATCTCTTTTCTGCGTGGATTCAGTACGAGCAAAAACAGGGCATCTGCTTGTCCGCCGTCCGTTCCCTCCGGCATTTCCTGCACGGTCTCATCCTGTTTATCAATCCCCATAAAGAGGAATGTCAGAATATCCTCGTTATAAGCGTAAATCTGATTCTTATATTTGACCCAGCCATTCTGCCAGACTTTTTTTTCTGCTTCCGTCGGCTGCTGCGCTGCCACAGCCGCGGAAAGACGGGGTGACATGTACGCCGACTGCTGTAGTCTGACTTTCCCCACGGTTCCCGCACCCAGAATGCACGCACAGGCTGTAATCGGTACAGATACCAGAATTCCGGCACACAAAAGAGCGGCTCTGATGCCTTTTCGTTTCTTGTGGAATTTTCTTTCCTTATGACGGGAATTTCCCTTTTTTTCGGTATTTTTTATTTCTGGACTTTTTGTTTTGTCGGAATTTCTTTTCCCTTTGCGCGGTGTCTGTGCCAATTCCGGCCAGAGATACTTCTCATCTAAAAACTGTATATCCGGTTTCTTTTTTCTGAGATTATTGCGTTTTTTAAATAGTTCGTCGGATTCCTTTTTTATCGACTGCCCGCATGCCTCTATCCGCTGGAGTCTGTGCTTTTCCAGTTCGGGAGAGACTCTCTTCGGCTCCGGGTTTTCCGGCAGTACATTTTGTGCCTTATCCGGCTCCACGGCGGCTTGTCTGCCCTCTGCCGGTACTGTCTTCTGCTTATAGGCGTTTTCTTCCCCATATCTGCCGTAATACTGCCCATAGTATTTTCCATAATACTTGCCGTAGTATCTGCCATAATGCCCGTAAATGCCTCCGGCGCTCATGTCCACTTTATTCAGTATCGCGCCGAGGACTCTGCATCCCGTCTTTTCAAGCTGCTCTTTGACCTTTCGTGCAAACCGCCTGCTGATGCCGTTATTCTGAATCACCAGCATGGCGCCGTCGCATTCTCTCGCCACTACCGCTGCATCAATGACACTTCCAAGCGGCGGCGTATCCACGATTATATAATCAAACTGTCTGCGAAGGCAAAGAAGGGTCTCCTTGAATTTTTCTCCACCCAGAAGCTCACTCGGATTGGGCGGCACAGGTCCGGCAAAAATCATGTGCAGATTTTGGATATTGGTCATATGTACGACCGTTTCCAGTGTTTCCTTGCCTGCCAGCACATGGATCAGCCCATGGTGCACCGTCCCGGTTTTATATCTTCCCACCAGTACGGATTTGCGCAGATCGGCATCCACCAGAACCACTTGCTTTCCCGCCTCCGCAAACGCCCGTGCCAGTTCCACCGCCACGGAGGTTTTGCCTTCATTAGGCGTGCAGCTTGTTATGACAATCGTCCGGATATCCGAACCGCACAGCTCTATGTTTGTGCGAAGTGTCTTATAAGCTTCTCTCGTTCTGTAATCGTCCTGCGTCTCAAAGCGGAGCGTAATTTCCCGCGTCACGTTAAACGCTTTCGTATCAGGCTCCCCGGAAACGCCGCGATCTATACTCCTACCGTTTTCCATGCATCTGGACCTTTCTTCCTTTTTTGTCGGAAGTATTTTTCTTCTTTTTCCTGCGGCTTTTGCCCTTACCCGGATTCTCCCGCAGCGGAATTAATGCCAACGTGGAAAGTTCCAGATATTTTTCGATATCCTCGGAAGATTTGATCGTATCATCCAGAAGAAATCCTGCCAGTACCGCACCGCCCACCGCCAGACAGCCGAGTATGCCGCCAAACAGTGTCCATCGCACGCAGCTGGGGGACGCTTTCTCCGTGGGGAAATTGGCGGCTTCCACCATATTGACGGCATCAATGTCCATCACTTCCTCTATGTGTCTGCCTGCGGCTTCTCTTATGCTGTCGGCTATCGTCATTGCCACCGTTGGATCATGGTCTTTCACCGTGATGGAAATCACACGGGTATCTTCCTGTGTGCTGACGGAAACTTTTTTCTGCAGTTCCTTGTAATCCAGAGCAAGTCCCAGATTTCGGATCACTTCTTCCAGCACATATCTGCTCCCGATCAGCTCTCTGTAATCCTTCGTAAGCTGGCTGCCCAACTGGACATCCGAGTAAGTGACAGCCGTATTTTCGTTCTTATTTAGAATATAGATCTTTGTGGTGGATTCATAAGTCGGTGTAATCAGGTATCTGCTGATCAGAAAAGCTGCGAGCGCCGCAAGAATACCGACTCCCAGAATAAGCCAGAACCTCCCAAGAAGGACAGCTATCATTTCCAGCAGATCAATCTCTACCGTGCCTGTCTCTCTATTCTCTTCCATCCGTTTTTCACACCCTTCTTTGGTTCCGTCTATCCATAACTGCCCTGTATGAGCGCAGCTGCATTGTCTCTGAAAATCTCTCGGCTGTATGATTCCCCATATTTTTTCGCCACATAAGCGGCGGCTTTTGCCATTTTGGGCGTCCTTTTCCGGTCATCATGGCAGTCCGTACCTACAAAGCTGACATATTCCCGTCCCAGCAGCCATTTTACATTCTGTCTGCACACCATGCCGTTATCCCCGGTGATGCTGGAAGCATTGACCTGCAGGTGACAGCCCATGTCGTACAGTTCCTCCGCTCTTACCTTTTTCTCCATAAGGCAGCGGTACCGCTCCACATGTGCCAGAATAGGAACATAACCTTCCGCGAGCAGACGATACGATGCCTCGCGGATATAGGCATAATCCTCCGCCGGGTTAAATTCCACAAGGACACATGCTGATCCCGCCATCGTAAACACTTTTTCTTCCCGGAGCGCCGCGATGACATCCGAACCATAATAAACTTCATTACCCAGATAAAGACGGATGGAAATCCCCGCCGTATCTTTCAGTTTTTCCAGTTGATAAAACGCCCGTTTCACGGTTTCGGGACGCGCGTTATGCCGCATAGGTTTATAGTGGGGCGTCAGAATGATTTCCTGTATTCCCTCCGCCTGTGCCCGTCTTAGCATTTCCAGAGCCATCGCAGAATTTTTGGCGCCATCATCCAGACCGGGCAGGATGTGGGTATGCATGTCTATATATGAGTTCACGATCTGTCACCGTCCCCGAAAAAATTTCGCCCCAATTTATAGTATGGCGTCTCTTTTCCACAACACGTATCAAGAACCAGACCCACTAACAGTATTAGTGCGCTTTTTCTATATAATAACACTATAAATTCGTTTTAACAATACTAATATCTTCATTTTTTAAAAATAATAACACTATTATACTCTGTTTATAAAGGATGTTTCGAGAGAAAATCTTAATGAAAGCAGAAACTGTATAACCGAAAGCAAGCCACACACCACATGTGAATGATGCCATACATGAGAGAGGACGGCGCGTGGGAATAAACTATAAAATTCTTGGGAAAAACATAAAATATTACAGAAAGCAGAAAAATCTGACGCAGGAACAGATGGCAGAAAGTCTGGAGTTGTCGGTCGGTTTCATCAGTCAGGTGGAGCGCGGCATTGCGAAGATGAGCCTTGACACGCTGATTGATTTATGTGATATTTTGAATTGTTCCGCAGGGGATATTTTGGACAGCGCACACATAAACTGCAGGGACAAACTGTCAGAAGACCTGCTTTCTTTATATGAGCAGATTCCTAAAAAAGACCAGACCCTTTTTTACTATATGTTAAAGGCATATGTAGAGCATCTGTAATGGTAAATGGCTTGATGCGGAAAATCTGGTCTGACGTTTTGGAATGGAGGAAATTATGAGAGAGAAGTATCAGAACTTTGCAGAAGGCTTATTACAATTTTTAAACGGCAGCCCCACCGCGTTTCACGCCGTGGAAAATGCGGCGGCATTGCTTAAGGAAAACGGCTTTGAGGAGTTAAAGGAGACGGAAAGCTGGTCTCTGAAAAATGAGGGAAGATATTTTGTGGTCAAAAACAGCTCGGCGGTGATCGCCTTTGTAGTGGGAAAGGGCGACTTAACGAAGGAAGGTTTCCGCATCATCGGCGCGCACACGGATTCCCCGGCGCTAAAAATCAAACCGGACGCCTGCACCGTTACGCCGGACGGCTATGTGAAGGTGAATGTGGAAATATACGGCGGGGCGATTTTGCAGACATGGTTTGACAGACCGCTGGCGCTCGCCGGGCGGCTGGTCGTGAAGGAAAACGGCACATTGCGGGAAAAGCTGGTTCAGATCGACAAACCTGTTTTTATGATTCCGAATCTTTGCATACATTTCAACAGGGAAAAGAACGAAAAGAGCGCCTGCAACAAGCAGACCGAAATTCTGCCGCTTTTTTGTATGAGGGAAGAGGAAGTGGATAAGGAGGATTATCTGCCGACGCTGCTTCAGGAGGAGACGGGCGTAGAAAAAGCGGATATTGTAGACTACGAGCTGTTTTTGTATGAGTACCAGAAGGGAATTTTTACGGGAAAAAAGCAGGAGTTTATCTCGGCATCCCGCATTGACGATCTGTCCATGGTTTATGCCGGTCTGACCGCATTGACGCAGGCGCAGACGGGCGCAGGCTGTCAGGTGCTTGCTGCGTTCGACAATGAGGAGGTGGGGAGCACCACCGCACAGGGAGCCAACTCCGGGCTTTTGCTTCATCTTCTGAACCGCATCTGTAAGAATCTGGGGATGACGGACGAGGGGTATTTTCAAGCGGTTGCAGGTTCGACTTCCATTTCAGCGGATCTGGCGCACGCGGTGCACCCCAATTACAGCGACAGACATGATGCGGAAAGCCGCCCCGTGTTAGGGGGCGGTCCTGTGATTAAATATTCCGCGTCCCAGCGGTACGCCACAACTGCGATGAGTGCCGCGTATTTTGCGCAAGTCTGTGAGCGGGCGGGCGTTCCTTATCAGAAGTTTGTAAACAGGAATGATATCGCGGGTGGCTCTACGATCGGTCCCGCGCTTTCCGGGCTGACTACCATTCCCACGGTGGACATGGGCGCGCCGATTCTCGCCATGCATTCCATCCGGGAGTTTGGGGCTGTGGCGGATATGGAATATACGCGGCAGGCTTTTCTGGCGTACTATGAGAGCGGGCGGCTTTGATGCCGCCCATCCGCTTACCCCTTAGTGACAGGCACCCATAATTCGCAGAACAGACCCGCTTCGCCTTTTTCAAAGTAGATTTCAAAATCCGTGTCGTCCGTCTGCACATAGCCGGTCTGAGGGGAAAATTCTTTGTGGAATTTGCTCCAGACTTCACCGATGCAGTCTCCGTCATCGCCAAGGCATTTGAATACGGCATAGTCTGCGGGTTCGGTGTTCCAAATGGTATAACCCTTTTTAATGAGGGCGTCTAACCCGGCGCGGTCCGTATCGTCATCAACAATAATGCCGATACCGTAGTTAAAATGCGTTTCATTTTCTTTCGTGGGGCTGCATAAGCCGTATATGTCCCGCTTCCCTTCCTTCCGAAGCTGCTTCATGGGCTCGACCAGATTTTTGTCAAAGCATTCCGTCCAGAAATCGGGAATGCTGTGGTCGTTGTCATCATTGATGATCTCGTTGGAAAAAGCCCTTACCATTGCGAGAAACTGCTGCGATTCTTTGTGTTCCATTCTGTAATCCATAATACTACCACCTTCCGTTATGATTTTTATCACAAGGGGATTGAACAGATGAAGCTTCGCGCCTTGCTTTTTTGCCTGCTTCGGGGTGGAGCCGTGGAAGCGGAGAAAAGCCTTGGAAAAGCTCTCCGGCGATTCATAGCCGTATTTGTACGCGGCGTCAATGACGGACAGATCCGTTGCCTGCAGCTCCTGCGCAGCGAGCGTAAGACGGCGGTTTCTGATGTATTCATTGGCGGTCATTCCGGTAATAAAGCTGAATGTGCGATGGAAGTTGTAGTTGGACATGCGTATGCTGTCTGCCACGTCGGTGTAGTTAATGTCCTCGCAAATGTGTTCTTCCATATAGCGTATTGCCTGCTGAATCAGTTGTATTGACATGTCGGTTCCGGCTTCTCCTTTCGTGTTCTGGGCAACGAAGTTTTTTACTTGTTCTCCTTGTGTGAAACCATTGTATAAAATTGTGGAAGGGAAGTCCTGTTCTGGTTTGCGCAAGGTTGTTCCTCTTTTGTCTGATTCTATCACATATTTAGTTTCCGTTGTCATTTTTCCGATTTATATAAAAAAATTATGCTAAGAACAGCCTTCCGAAGTTTTCCTTGCATTTGGAAAATGACCGTGCTAAAATACACGGAAGCGTTATCGGCGACGGTACTGCGGGATTTTGTCTGCAATTTACGGAAGGAGGTACAGACATGAGATTTGAAAAAATAGATTGCGGCAGCGTGTCAATTGCTGTTGTTCTAAATGACAATTCAAGTGATAACAAAGTCATAGCTGATGTGGATTCTGCGCTTGATCTGCTTATGTCTGCCAAATACGAAGCAGGCACGGAGTATCTTGTCGTGGATAAAAAAGTGGTTACGGGGGATTTCTTTGTTTTAAGCAGCGGTCTGGCGGGGGAAATTCTCCAGAAATACATCAATTATGGCGGAAAACTTGCCATATACGGCGATTATTCCCATTATACGAGCAAACCGCTGAAAGATTTTATCTTTGAGAGCAATAAAGGAAAGGACTTTTTCTTTGTAGAGACAAAAGAGGAAGCGCTACAGAAAATAAAGGAAAGCATATAACAGACAATTTCCCGTATCGGATCGTTGTGTATCAATCGGACGCTGAGGCGGCTGTGCATTTTATGGCATAGCCGTTTTTTTTGACCTTTAACAGGTAAAAAATATATTGACAAAAAATGTTTACAGACGTAGACTGTTTTTAAAGAAGTCTACATCTGTAAACAGTAGAAATAAACGGACAGCAAGGAATAGGGAAAGGATACGTTTATGAAAGATACGAAAATATCCGACGCGGAACTGGAAATACTGGAAACACTCTGGGCGGCGGGGGAAGCATTAAACGCCAATGAAATCCGTGCGCGGCTGAATGAGAAAAAAGACTGGGAGCGCACCACGGTGCTGACGCTGATCCGCAGATTGCTGGATAAGGGCGTAATCGCGCAGGAGAAACAGGGAGTTTACTATTATTCACCTCTCGTGGCGCGGAGTGATTATGTGAAAGAGGAGACGAAGAGCTTCCTTAATAAATTTTTTAAGGGCAATGCGAAAAATCTGGCGGCGGCTCTCATCGAGGATGAGAATTTGAGCAGGGAGGATGTGGAGGAGCTGAGAGATTATTTTCGAGAGAATTTCAGGTAAAAGAATTATGGATTGATGAGTGAAGTGTGTGAGAGAAGAGTATCGTGCTTTTAGTGGAGGAAATTATGGCGCAATTATTTTCTGTTGTTTTATCATTATCGTTATCCGGCGCGCTGGTGGGACTGTTGATCCTGCTGTTTCGCCCGCTTACCGGCCGGTTTTTTGCAAAAAAATGGACGTATTATCTGTGGCTTTTGGTGATTGTGAGGCTGCTTGTGCCGTTACATGCGGACATCAATTTGATGGGATATTTGTCGGCGGAGCTGACGGCGGCGGTGGCTGGACAGACCGATGCGGACGGAGCGGCAGAAGAGAGTGTACATGAGGGGACGGTGCCTGATGTTCTGCAAAGTGAGCAGAGAAGCACTGACAGTAAGGTGGAAAAGTCTGCCGGGACGGGGATTGACCATACAGAGACAGTGCAAACGGTATCGAACGGGGAAACGGCCGGGACAGCCGGCAGCGGCACAGATGAAAAAACGGCGGGCGAGAGATGGGCACAGATTTTTCGTGTTGTGAGTATACTGTGGATTTGCGGGGTTCTTTTTGCCGCGCTGAAGAGGTTTTATGTTTATCGACGTTTTGCCAAAGAGGTTCATGCGGCAGGCGGGCCGCTCACCTTGGAAAAAGTCCTTTATAAAAGTGCGGAGATTCAGACGAGACTTGGAATTGGAAAAACGGTGCCGCTCTATGAGAGCACGGCAATCAACAGTCCGATGCTGATCGGATTCTGGCGGCCGCGTATTTATCTGCCGCAGGCAATGCTTGCGGAGTTTACCGGGCGGGAGAACGATATTTGTCTGGTTCTGCATCACGAGTTTGTTCATTATAAAAGGAAAGATATCCTGTATAAATGGCTGTTTCAGGCCGTGCTGTGCGTGCATTGGTTTAATCCGCTGGTATATGTGTTTAGCCGCCGGTTTCATGTAGACTGTGAGCTTGCCTGTGACGAAACGGTGTTAAAGCTTTTGTCGGAGGAAGGGCGCAGGGCATACGGAAATGTGCTTTTGGATGTGGCACAGAAACATTGGTCTGAGGATGCGCTTTCTGGGAATGGCGGAAGGATGTACAGCAATGTGCCGGCCATGACCCTTCTGGAGGAAAAGAGTACGCTAAAGGAGAGACTGCATGGAATCGCGCGCTATCATAGGAGAGGAATCGTAGTCGGGCTCTGCTCGGCAGCAGCGTTTATTTTGTTTTTTTCGGTGTCTGTCGTCTGTGGCGCAGCGGGTACCGAGCGCGGTCTCGGGGAAACTTTTGCTATGGGTTATAGAAAGGGTTTCATGGGGCTTACGGAGCATTTCTGGGAAAAAAGCATGTGGTCTCAGATGTGGGGAGATTCCTTTGATCTGGCTCAGCCGATCATGGTGAGCAGCAGCGGAAAGGCTTATCGGATGTATGATGATGATGCCTTGATTGCAGAGGACAGTGAAAGCGACTGTTGGCGTGCGTGGTCATACATGGGCGGTGACAGCAGTGTGAACGTGAGTAAGTTTATGCTTAACGGTTCCGATACTTTATGGATTTTGTATGCCAATAAGGAGACGAAGTTTGAGGTATCTTCTGCGTTTAAACTCTATGACGGCCGCTTTAAGATTGTCTGTGTCAAGCCGGATCAGACGGTGCAGACGCTCAATGAGAGCGGAGAGGGGAATACCGTGAAGGTCACGCTTCCCAAAGGAAGAAATGCGATTAAAATAGTCGGGCAGAAGGCGAAGTTGGAGGAACTCGATATAACATACAGGGCGCTCAAAAAGGGGGACATTGACAGTATTTATGTGGATGAGAATGAGGAGTATGCTTATCAGGTTCTGAATGGGAGCCGGCCATTCGATTTATCCAGAGTGAAAGAGGCGCTCCCTCATTTGGAGGAGGAGGAGATAAGCAGATTATGCCGGCTTGCCTGGCAGGAAGAGGTTGTTCTATCAAAGGACAACTGGCAGGAGCTGTGGATTTATTCGGATGAGAACCTGACATCGCAGTATCTGCTGGAGGAGCTGCAAGCCGGAAGGATCAGCGAATTTGACAGTGGCATTTTGTGCGCCATTGCTCCCTATATGAAGGAGGAGACCGTGAGCGAGTGCTTCCGATGCCTTTTGGAGCGCGGCGGTGTGTCAGGGTCGGACTGGGAGGATATCTTTATTTATTCCGATTCGGCGAAGTCGGCACAGTATCTGGCGGAGGCGCTTCGCAGAGGAGGGGCGGACAGTTTCGATGATCAGATTCTGGATCAGATCTGCTTTCGGGTATCCACCAGATCCTTGACAGATATCGTGACGGCGTTAGACAAGGATCAGTTATCCTTTGAGGGGCTGATGGAACATGTGCTGCCCTTTGTGCAGAGGCAGGAAGAGGCCGCGACGTGCGTCTGCTATTATATCGACCTGGGAAATGTGCTTTCGGATGAGGAGCTTCGGAAGATAGAGGGTTATTTGCGTGAGCAGGACTTTTACCGGGTTGTTGCGTATAACGGGAGAGGAAAATAGAGGGAAATTGGCTGTGATGAAAGGGTTTTCCGAAAAAACTTGCAAAGCGAAGGCTTTACCTAAAATATGAAAATGCATTGCTAATTTTTAATATGGGGAATATAATATAATTACAAAAGCATGCAAAATAACTGCAATATGTTTACAGGGAGGGCGTTTATGGCAGAACAGGTTTTGATTCAATTCAGGGCAGACAAGGCGCTAAAACAAGAAGTGACGGAAATATATGAGAAGCTTGGAATGGATTTACCTACAGCATTCCGCATGTTCATGGCCAGAAGTAAAATGGTAAAAGGACTTCCGTTTGATGCGAAATTGCCTGAACAGACGATAACAAGAGCAGAAGCAAAAAATGCTTTTTATGAATTGCGAAAGCAGGCATCTGATGTTCCGAAAATGTCACTTGATGAAATTAATGCTGAAATTATGGCAGTAAGATCAGAAAGAAAAAGGTAGATATTTATGGAATATTATGCAGTGATTGATACAAATGTGTTGTTATCGGCGTTGCTTTCTAAAAATGAAGATTCAGCTACAGTCAAGGTATTAGATGCTGTTTTTGAAGGAAAGATTATTCCTTTGTATCATCAAGATATTTTAGCCGAATATGATGAGGTTCTTCATAGAGAAAAATTCCACCTGCATGAAGAAACAATACAGATAGTTCTTGGTGCAGTCAAGCAGTACGGGGTCGAAGTGTTTCCGCAACCCACAGGGGCAGTCCTGATTGATATGGATGACCTTGTATTTTATGAGGTTGCTATGGAAAAGAGGGATGATGATGCCTATTTAGTCACAGGCAATCAGAAACATTATCCATTTAGAAATTTCATTATTACCCCGGCAGAAATGATGGCGATTATTGAAACAACAAGATAAAAGTTATTTCTTGGGGAAGACTGCCTTTATGCAAAATACCATTTCTTTACATTCCAGTGTATAGCTGCCGTTATATTTGCGGATCACAGAATCCATGCTGGAAAGCCCGAAACCATGTTGCTTTTTATCCGTTTTATTTGTTTTTACCGAGTTGTTTTTGATTTTTATGTTTTCGGGAACCGCATTGGAGAAAATCAGGGTATAAAAATGCGCATGGTCATTCCCTTTGATTGTGATACAGGGATTTGCGGCGCCTGTTGAACCTTCCAGCGCGTTATCAAGTAAATTTGAAAAAACAGCGCATACATCGATGGGGGAGAGATGATCAAGCCATGCAAAACTGCCTTCACATGTAAGGCGTATGCCGACACTGTCCGCGTACGCCTTTTTGATGGAAATTACAGTATCCGCCGCATGGTTTCCCGTGATGCAGAAGCTTTTTGAAAGCATAGGATTCCCGGATAATTCGCTGATATAGCTTTCCATCTGTGCATATTGTTTCGTATTGCACATTTCCTGAATAACCTGCAGGTGATTGCGCAAATCATGCTTCAGAATTTTGATTTCCCGGCGATTAGTCTCTTCTAACTCCAGACTCTCCAGCTGCATGGCGATGTAATTTTGAGCGTGAGCAGCATCTCTTTTCTTGTTTGCCCGGTCCCGCGCAATGATAAGATAACTCCAGTATGCAAGAAAAATGGCCAGCATAGAAAACGCAGCAAATAAATCAAATACGATGCTCAATTCATATTCCAGCGTGTTATTATATACCCCCATGCTCAGCAGCATAAACAGGGCGAAGATAAAAAAGGCAAAAAACCCTGCGACTTCAAGGAATTTCAGCCGTAAATCAATTTTTTTGCAGCGGCATAATATATAGGTCCCTATCAGTAATAAGGTAAGGCTAAGATCGGTGATAAAACCGGGAAGGGTAAGAGAACTTATCCCATAAAGTTCATTGAAGTCGTTTCTTGTGATCAGAGGGATCATAAACATCGGAAATACCGCCGTCAACGTATAAAAAAGACAGGCGGGAATGATCATAAAAAGATTGTAAATGCGGTTGCGGCAGCAAAAAAAATCAACAGCCGGAAGTATGCCCAAAACAGTGATTGTGACAAGATGATCGGCATCTGTTATGAAAACAAAAACATGAATGACAAGAAAAATAAGAATAATGGATAGTAATTTTCTGGTATGAGAGGTAAATCCTTTGGCAAAAAATAAGAGATAATAAAATAATATGATCAGTGATGCCATTACATTTGATACAGATATTAAAATATTTTCTGTGGATACGGCAGAAGTTTTTGCCGGTCAGTGTTTCCTCCAAATGGTGCAGGCTGCTGGCAGTAATAATCGTTTCTTCCCTGCGCGGGGTTTCTTCCGTCCAATAATGGACAAAAGAATATTTGTCTTTCACTTCAATATAGATCAAAGATTCTGACTTGATGATAACGCTTTCGTGGAAGGATTTGATGATTATTTTTTGCGAAGAAGATGCAATACTCTGTAAATCGTCTAAAACCTTCAATACATCTTCCTTAACAACAGGTTTCAGCAAATATCTGAAGACGCCCGCCTCATAGCCTGACGGGGCGTATTCCACATAGTTTGTTATCATGCAGAAATATACATTTTCATCCAGCTTTCGGACTGCCCGGCATAGTTCTATTCCGTTCATGGCTTTCATCACGATGTCACAGAATACGATGTCGTACCGCTCTCCTTTTTGTGTTTTGCGCTTGCGCCGATATTTGGCACGCCTGCGTAATTTTTCACCTCTATTGATGGTGGTATGCTATGCTTTCTTCGGATGAGTCAATTGATTTTAACACAGGAAAGAAAAAATGATAAGTAGTTTTACTTAAGGAGGGGATTTCAATGAAGGCAAATGATGTTTACAGGGAAACCATCAAATTTGTGTGGATGAAACTTGCTCCGGGAGCGTGCGCCATTCTGTTTTCCGTTGTGCTGGGGCTGCTTTTATTGGGAATATCGGCATTATCCCAAAATGAAGGCGGATCGCATTTTCTCTGATGTTATGGATTGGAGCTTCAGCAGGGGGGTGGGCGTTACGCAATATTACATAGGCTATCTGCTGAAGGCGGGACATATAGCGGTGGTTACCCATCTGGTGAAGACAGGAAGCCTGCCGGAAGACCAGTTTGCATACGGTAAGCAGGTCGTAAAGGAGAAGTTTGCGACGGCAGCGGCATACTTTGCGGTAGACCGTCTGGTGGCGGGAGCGGTAAGGCAGGTTAATGGAACATTGAATATTGTAGGCAGTTTTCTGGAAAAAATTCCCGGAATGGAGTCTCTGGTTTCTTTTGCACAGAGTTTTGTCAATATTGCGCTTGGGAATCTGGATGAATGCTGTATGGCATACACTTTTTACCAGACAGAGCAGTCGTCCTTTAAGAGTGCGGCTGACGGTGTAGTTATTTACTTTCAAAATTGGAAAACCATTCTAAAGAATGCTCTTAAAACGGCAGTCATAGCTGTCATCGTTTCAGGCATCGCATGGCTCTTCTTAATGATAGGCTTTATTGGCATTCTGGCTGTTTTGGGTGTGCCCGGCATTCTGGGGCTTTTGGCGGCGGTGGTGCTGACGGCCATGATTATGATAGTCGTTAAGTCTTCCGTAATGGACAGCTATATCATGGTATGTATGGTATGTGCCTATTTGCGGGTTGCACCGACTACGAAAATCACGTTTGACTTATATGATAAGCTGTGCAAACTGTCTTCCAAATTTAAGACGCTGTTACAGAAGGCAGGAGAAGCTGGGGCTATGTAGCTGGTACAAATATAAAGAAGGAACTGTTTTTTGCGGGCTGTCCGAAAAGGGACAGCCCTTTTGTTTTGACACTGTTTTGTGCGCAGTATATAATGGAATGTAATCCCGAGTTTGACACTTGTGAAATCAAAAAGGGGCTACAAACCCAGTAGCTA
>CAJUJK010000015.1 GCA_910586705.1 uncultured Lachnospiraceae bacterium
AAAATTTTCAAAGTTCACAAATTTCTGCTTGACTTTTTATTTGCAGACTTTTTTTGCTTATTTCCGCCTGTGGCAAATCAAAGTCACGTTGAAGGGCTTTGCTGGCTGCCGCGGGATGCGCCTTCCTCGATCATGGCGTCCATATAGCCCCTGTCCCAGAGCAGGATATGCAGTTTTTCTGCGGCGTCCACGGCGGGAGAGGTGAAATACTGGTTTGTCATAACAGCGCCCACCATCCGCTCATAGTATGCCTGACCGCCGTAAGTGCGAAGCACCGCCTCCACGCCGACGGGACCGTTGTAACGTTTGCACTGGACAGCGTAAGTGACGCCGTCTTTTTCCGCCAGAATATCCACGCCGAAGTCGCCGCTTCCGCGGGTTACCTCCACGTCGATAAATCCCTGCGCCCGCAGAAGGTCGGCGCAGAAAAATTCAAAATCGTGTCCGTCCAGCTCGTCCATCCGGCTGATGCGCCGGTCGCGCCTGCGGCGGAGGAAAAGATCAATTAGTATGGCGAGAACAGCCATAAAGGCGATCATGCCGATCAGCGCAGCGAGGATTGTCATATTTGATTGTGTCATAAATATCTCCGTTTCAAGTGCAAGTGCGGTTGAATCTTTCGTTATGATATCAGGTGAAATTTGAAGCCTGACAGGCGACAGCCGTTTTTTCAAGCATGATAACATGGTAGCAGTATTTCTGGTAATTATCAATGTCTGGATACAAAATTTTTGGCATGTATGGAAACGGCTGCTTATCATACACGCACTATGTACCTGTGGCATGGCGCCGGGGTCTGCCGGCTGGGTTTTACAAAGTAAGCGTTGCAGGGATAAACATGGTTCCTCCTGCATAAATTTTATAAAACCAGTTTGCGGGCTTGTTTATGGCGACAGTCTTATCCAATATTTCCAATATCATTATTCCGGTCATCCTCTTCTATATCGTGGCATATGGCATTTCCAACCGCTGCAATGTGTACGAGGATTTTATCAAGGGTGCGAAGGACGGTTTTCATACGGTGATACAGATCATGCCCACACTGATCGGTCTTATGGTGGCAGTAGGCGTTTTGCGCGCTTCGGGCTTTCTGGAATTTGTCGGGGGACTGTTTGGCGGTGTGGCGGACAGACTGGGCTTTTCCCCCGAGCTGGTGCCGCTAATGTTTGTGAAGATGTTCTCCTCCTCGGCGGCGACAGGGCTTGTACTGGATATTTTTAAAAACCACGGGCCGGATTCGCTGGTCGGTCTCACCACTTCCATTATGATGAGCTGCACGGAGACGATCTTTTATACGATGAGCGTCTATTTTCTGGCGGCAAAAGTCACAAAGACGCGCCATACACTGAAAGGGGCGCTGCTTGCCACCCTCGTGGGGATTGCGGCAAGTATCGTACTGGCGGGAAAAATAGTGTGAGAAATGCACAAGTATGTTGGTATAGCATGAGAAACGGCGCTCCATAAGGGGCGCCGTTTCTGTGTGTGAGAAGGATAGAAATGTTGGTTCAAATATATGTCAACAGCAGCTTTGGACCGCTGTTATGGTTAGTCGAAGCCGGTCGGCACCAAACCAGCGCCGGCGACTCCATTGTAAGTGTAGTATAACCACCGCCAAAGAATCTGAGTCATTAATCCCTGCGGACCGAATGTTTTGATCCGGTTCTGTCTCAACTACAATTTATACTATACATGCCATTTGTGAATGTGATGTGTCAAAATTCATAAGAAAAAAGAAAGAAAGTATAAACTAAAATTTATAATTGGTACTTTCGGGAGAGTGTTTGTCACAGCGCGTTCCCAAAAAGTTTGACTTTCAAACTATATTTTGATACACTGGTGAAAGATTGTAGAGACATGTTTGTGCGGCAGGGGAAAGATAATGGATATCAGCAATACATTGAATGAGGTGCTGGTCAGACTCTTCCGGGATATTAACACACTGGAGGAGCGGGCGATCAGAACCGAGGAATATAAAGATGTGACGGCAAACGATATGCACGTCATAGAGGCGATCGGTCCAAATTCGGCAAAAAATATGACCAGTGTGGCGAGGGAGCTTGCGGTCACCACGGGGACGTTGACCATATCGGTCAACAGTTTGGTGAAAAAGGGCTATGTGGACAGAACCCGGAGTGAGGAGGACAGGCGGGTGGTGCTGATCTCACTTTCGGAAAAAGGGAAAAAGGCGTATCTCCACCACCGCCGGTTCCACGAGGAAATGATCGGCGCAGTTCTGAGGGAACTATCCGAGGAGGAACAGAGAGCGCTCGAAAGCGCCCTCTCCAAGCTGACGAGATTTTTCAGGGAAGTAAGCTGACTTCGCGTTTTTGCACATTGGCGTCCGCTGCATGTAGGACGCCATCTTTACTCCGCCGCCAGTCTCCTTGCCAGTGTCCGATAGTCGGCGGGACCGTTTTGCAGCAGGAAAGAATGAAAGCGGTATAAAAATTCCGTGTCGTTGTAGACAGCGGTCACCTGATCCGGTTCGGACCAGAGGACGGCTGCCTGTTTTTTTAGTTCCAGAATTTCCAGATATCCCAGATAATATTTCAGGTAATTGCACGGTTCCTCCGCGATATACTGGTAGAGGGCGGCGAGATTTGCGCTGTCATTGATGCCAAGGCAGTAACAGAGCTTCTGCACATCCTCAAAGGAGGCGTTGTCATAATGGATGGCGATATCCAGAAGGGAATACAGCCCGAGCCGGAACTGTCTGTCGAGACGGCAGACCTGATAATAGGCGGCGGCTTCGGGATGGGATTCTTTTGCCAGCTCGATGGCACGGTCAAAGGAACCCAGCTCCACATACATCGCCCAGCCCTCCACGAATCCGCCGTAGTAGAGGACGTTTCCGAGGGGCAGGATATTTTGCTGCTCCTGATAGCGCTTGCTGTATACGGTCTGGTACAGATGACCGGGATAACCCTCGTGTGCCAGCGTGGTGAACAGCGCCAGATCATCCTCCGTATCCTTCGCGTTCAGACAGATCAGATTGTTGCAGATGTTGTCGATGGGCGGCATCATGTAAAAGGCGGGCGCACTGTAAGCCTCCAGACTGGCGTCCACATACTTTATGGTGGAGCGGATGGGCGCGCTGTTCCTGCCTGCGGGAATGGGCGGATATTCCCTGCCGATTTCCGACTGCAGATCGGCGAGGATTTCCTCCGGCGTCATTTCCGGCAGTAGCGAGGGCGTTTCGGTGATCATGTCCTTCAGCGCCGGATTCGCGGCAAGAAGCGCAAACAGGGATTCGTAGTTGAAGCGCAGATCCTTTGCGAGCAGACGTTTGATTTCATCTATGTCGCGGTAGGAGCCGGTGCGCAGACGGACCAGCGCCCGGTAGTAATCCCTGCCGTTTTCCTGCCCCGCCAGACCGCAGGTTGCTTTCCCCGAACCTTTTAACACGGTCAGACCGTCTGCCAGACGGTCATAGGCAGGAGCGACCACTGTGGTCAACAGACGGTTGTGCTCAGACACGTAGGAATTTACTTCTTCATCCGTGAGAATTTGTTTCTCTGCAAGCTGCTGCAGTCTGTCCTTAAAAGTGATTTCCAAAAAATGGGAACCGCTCTTCAGATCGGCGGCGTCCAACAGCCCGGAACATTGCCGGATCACCCGGTCGGCGGTCAGATCGGACATAAAGAGCCCGGCGTCCGCCTTTTCCTGTTCATAGACGAGAAGCCCTTCAAAGTAGGCGGGAATCTGGGTGAGGATCGACAGGTAATTTTCGATATCCGCCTTGTCATCCAGCCGGTATTCGGAAAACAGAATCGGCAGTTCCGAGGGGACTCCCGAGGATGGGGAGAGCGGATCCGAAAAATAGGGATAGGCGGCGGTGGAAGCCGCAGCGGCAAGGTAACTGTCCAAAAGTTCGTAGAGCTGTCGGTTTTCTTCGTTCAACGCCTCCGGATTGATCCTGCCCAGCTCCTCACGCGCCAGAGACAGGGCGTACACTTCGCTTGCGGCGTCACCCGGCTGATAGACGGGCAGGGTCAGAGACGATTCATCCACGCCGTAGGCGGACGGATTGTCTATGGTATAGTGAAAATGAATGGGATTTGCCTGTACTTCGTTTAAGAAAAATGTCTGCGCGAAAGCGCGGAATTTACTGTCCTGATGCGTGCGCCCGTACCAGAGCAGCGTCAGAACGCTCAAAGCGGTAAACAAAATCAGGACCAGCGTGCATTGTCTGGAAGAGAGGGAACGTTTCAAAGGGAACACCTGCAGAAAAGGATTTGTATTACTATATGAAAAAAGTGCAAAAATAATGACCGGATCAAAATACGATCCGGTCCCGTCCGCCTTCTTTGCCGATATATAACTTTTCGTCCGCTTCCTTTAAAAGCGTGGTGATATCACTGTGATAATCGTATTCCACCAGTCCGTAGGTGAGGGAGATGGTGAAGCGTTCCGTACCGCCGTCGAACGTGATCTCGCGGATCTTCTGCCGCAGCGTCTCCAGTGCGGTGATCGCTTCATCCCCGTTCAGACGGGGGAAAATCAGCAGAAACTCCTCGCCGCCCCAGCGGGAGACAAAGGTGTCGGGCGGCAGCCTTTTCTGGAAAGTCTCCGAGATGGTTTTCAGAACCACGTCGCCCACGTTATGTCCGTATGTATCGTTGACCCGTTTAAAATGGTCGATATCGCAAATACAGATGCTGATTTGCGAGTCCGCGGCGTGTAGGAGATTCTCCAGATATTCCATGGTGCGCCGGCGGTTGTAAAGCCCGGTCAGTGTGTCCGTGTTTGCCTGCTTCATCAGTTTCCTGTTATATTCAATCAGCTTGCCTTCCATCTCCTGCGTGGTCGTACTGAAAAGATACGCCACCTGCCCCAGCGCAAAGAATACAAAAAAGGTATTGACCATCTGCAGGGCGTTCGCTATGTTCTCCGCAAGAATAATGATCGGTTCATGGGATATGCAGTAATAGTATAAGAATAAACGCAGCACAAACAGGGCGGCAGCAAAGAGGATTTTATGCAATTCGTGTTTGTATTTGCAGAAGAAAACAAATACGAGGAGTACCACCAGAAAATGCTGGATCCCAATATTCCAGCCGAAGCAGTAAACATTCATGCAGGTCCAGAACAGAATACAGATATTCAGAACACAGTATGATGCAAAAGTGCTCCAATGGTAGGATAAAACAAAAGCCGCCAGAAACAGTACGGAGGAGGACAGAGAAAATACAAGCGCACCAATATGCCCCGTAATGGAGACAAGTACACAGCATACGACAGAGTGCAGCAGCATAGTGAGCGTTAATAAACGAACCACGGCGATCAGCTTGGCGGATTCGTTCTGCCTCCCGGTATCCCGGCAGATATTTTCATAAATCGTAGCTAAAACAGAATTTTCTTTCATATTGGTTTCTTTCATCACTTTTATTTGAAAATCGACAAACTTCCCTAATATAATTCAGAAAGCATACTTGTAAATATAATACACCCTTGCGGACAATATTGCAAACTGACATTCATAAAAAATGCCTTAAAAAATGAATTTATCTTTTGGCGAAAAATTGGTAAAATGGATAAATAAAGGAGAAGCGCGTATGCAGTCTGCAAAAGTCAAATATTCCATCAAATATAAACTGATCCTTTTGTCAGTCGTGGTAGCCGTTCCCTTTCTGGTGATGGTGCTCTACCTGCTCTATGCCCTGCACAATTACAGCAGCGCCTACGACGCGATTGTCGGAAATCTGACGGTGGCGAATAACTATAACCTCAATTTTAAGGAAGAGATGGATGAGAGTCTCTACAAGCTGGTGGTTGGCTTCGTTACTTTTGACACGGTCGGAGACGACGGAAGCCTTATCGACCCGTATGCCCATCTGGACGAGCTGCGGGGCGAGTTCAACAACCTTATGAGCATCACCACGGATGATGAGAGCCGTGCCAGACTGCAGATTCTTCTGCGCAATATCGACACGCTGGAGGACCGTGTGGATGACATACGGACGAATCTGGAAACGGATGTTGGGTATGATACCAATATTGAGATGCTTGACAATAATATTTACGTCCTGACAGAACTGATTCAGGATAACATTCAGGCATATATTTACTACCAGACGAAAAGCATGGAGTATCTGACAAACCAGCTGAACGTGAGGGTACACAGCTTTACCATTTTCTGCGGCGTTCTGCTTGCGCTGTTAGTTCTGATGGTGGCGGTTCTGATCGTGATGATCGTGACCGATATCATAAGACCGATCAAAGTGCTTTCCAGAGTGACGGAGCAGGTGGCGGAAGGTGACTTTTCGGCGAGGGCGAAGGTGGAGACGCAGGATGAAGTGGCGGTTCTGGCGGACAGCGTTAATCTGATGACGGAGAGTCTGGAAGGGCTTGTGTCGAAGATAAAGGAGGATGAGCGTAAGATGCGCAAGGCTGATCTGCGGCTCTTGCAGGAGCAGATCAATCCCCATTTTCTGTATAATACGCTGGATACGATCGTCTGGCTGATCGAAGGAAACGATTCCGACAAGGCGGTAAACATGGTGATGTCCCTGTCGGAGTTCTTCAGACTGGTTCTGAGCAAGGGAAAAGAGTATATCACGATTCAGGAGGAAGAGCTTCATATTAAAAGTTATCTGGAAATCCAGCAGGTGCGCTACCGGGATATTCTGGAATATAAGATTCAGATTGATCCGGAGCTTTACCAGTACCAGATTCTGAAGCTGACCCTGCAGCCGCTGGTGGAAAATTCTCTCTATCACGGCATCAAATATAAGCGCGCCAAAGGCAGCATCATCGTGACGGGGCAGATGGAGGGCGACCGGATCAGACTCCGGGTGGCGGACGACGGCGTCGGCATGGAGGAGGAAGACCTTCATAAGCTGCAAAGGGAGATTGAGAAACCTTGTAAGGAGACGGAAAAAGGGTTCGGCCTTGCCAACGTCAATGAGCGGATCCGCATGAACTTCGGCGCGGAGTATGGCATGAAGATAGAGTCTGTCAAAGGGAAAGGCACCTGTGTGGAGATTGTGATTCCGGCGGTGCCCTGTGCGGCGGAAAAGGAGGACTAACGTGTTTCGGAGAAGATCTTACAGTTTGGTGGTGGTCGGGCTGCTCTTTGTGATGACCATGGTTCTTCTGCTGTACGGCAGCAGGCTCTTTACAGATATCGAGGAGGAGGCGCATATCACACAGGAGGACCGGATCGTGGTGGGCGTGTCGCAGCTTGGCAGCGAATCCGGATGGCGGACTGCAAACACGGAATCCGTGCAGAACGCGTTTACCCAGAAGAACGGGTATTTCCTGATCTACAACAACGCCAGACAAAAACAGGAAAACCAGTTGAAAGCGATCCGCAGTTTTATTTCCCAGCGGGTGGACTATATTATTTTTTCTCCCGTGGTGGAGACGGGCTGGGAGACGGTGCTGCAGGAGGCGAAGCAGGCGGGGATCCCCGTAATTCTCATGGACCGGAATGTGGATGTGGAGGACGAGAGTCTTTATGTGACGTGCGTGGGCAGCGATTTTGAGAAGGAAGGCGAGAAGGCGGGGCGCTGGCTTGAAAGGGAGCTGGTGCAGCGCAGGAGGTCAAGCCAGTCCATCAATATTGTGATGCTGACGGGAACGGAAGGGTCTTCCTCCCAGATCGGACGGTCAGCAGGATTTGCTGCGGTGGCGGAAAGACATGCAAACTGGAATATCCTCGAAGAGAAATGCGCGGAATTTACTTCCACGAAAGGCAAGGAAGTGATGAAAACATTTCTGAAAAGATACCCGGATATCGATGTGGTGGTATCCCAGAACGACGATATGACCTTCGGCGCGATCGAGGCGATCCGGGAGTCCGGCAGAACGGTCGGCGTGGACGGCGACATTATGATCCTCTCCTTCGACGCGGTGCGGGGGGCGCTTGACATGGTGGCTGACGGTGTGATCAACGTAGATATCGAGTGTAACCCGAATCAGGGGGAGTACCTTCTGCGCGTGATAGATATGCTGGAGGCGGGCGAGACGGTTGAGAAAAAGTATTATGTGGAAGAGGATGTTTTTACCATAGAAAATGTGACGCAGGAACTTTTGCAGGAGAGGACGTACTAAGGTGTTTTATTATCTGGTAAACGACAGACCGGATGGCAGCGGGAGCGGAAGGGAGAAGTAAATGCTGAAAGTTTTTTTAGTGGAGGATGAGAGTATCGTCCGGGAGGGGCTGCGGGATAACATACCGTGGCAGCAGTACGGCTATGAGTTTGTGGGGGAGGCGAGCGACGGGGAGATGGCGCTGCCGCTCATACAGAAGACAAAGCCCGACGTGCTGCTTACGGATATCAAAATGCCCTTTATGGACGGGCTGTCCCTGAGCAAGCTCGTCCATCAGGAATTTCCCGACATGAAGATCATCATTATCAGCGGTTATGATGATTTTGAGTATGCCCGCGGCGCGATTCTGGTCGGGGCGGAGCAGTATCTTTTGAAGCCCATCACGAGGGCGGCTATGCAGAAGGTGCTGGCGGAGCTTAAGACAAAGATAGAGACGGAGCGGGAGCAGAAAAATTATCAGGAAAAGTTCCAGAGCGAGGCGAGAGAGTACGAGCAGTTTTCCCGGACGGATTTCTTTGTCAAAGTGTTTGAGGGGCGTATGCCGGTGCAGGATATGTATGAGGAGGCGGCAAAGCTGTCCCTGAAAATAAACGCGCCCTGTTACAACATTTTGTTGTTTAATTTGCAGGAAAAGCGTACCGCGGAAAGCCGGGGCACGGAGTCCGAAGGGTTTGCCAGAAAGCGGGAGGAGCTTCTGCACTATTTTATCCGCTATCCCGAAAATCTGGTTTTTCGGTGGAATGTGAATACTTACGGTGTGCTGATCAAGGGAAGCCCGGCACAGATGCAGGAGCTTGGCGCAAGGTGTCTGGAAAACGTGGAGCGCATCTGCCATCCGGCGGAAGAGTTCCTTGACTGGTATGTGGCGCTGGGGGAGCCGGTGGAACGCTTAAGCCTTCTGGCGGAGTGTTACAGCAAGGTGAATCATCTTTTCGCGTACCGTTTTTTGAGACCGCAGCTGCATGTCTTTACCGGGGAGACGATGGGAAAAATGATTCCAGAGAAGGAGGAGGGCGGCAGCATCAGGGATATTGATCCGGCGAAGATGGAGGCGGAGCTGATCCGTGACTTTTTGCTGCAGGGCGCGAGGGATGAGGTCGCGGATTTCGTGGAGAACTATCTGCTGGCGGTGGGCGAGGCGCTGCAGTCGGCAATGTTCCGCAATTATCTGACGCTGCATGTCTATTTCACGGCGGTTTCCTACGTGGAGTCCCTTGGCTGCGGCAGAGAGGAGTTTTTGCAGCTTCTCAATGACGGCGGACTGACGCCGGAAGGGCAGTACGACGAGGACGCGCTGCCGGACTATCTTTGTGGGCTGATGGAGAGGGCGATGGAACTTCGCGACAGGGAGTCGGACAACCAGAGCAAACACATTTTGAAGAAAGCGCTCTCTTATATAGAAGAAAACTATTCACAGGAGTCCCTTTCCCTGAATTCTGTGGCGGGGGAGGTCAACGTCAGCGCCAACTATTTCAGTGCGATTTTCTCACGGGCGATGCAGGTGACCTTCGTGGAGTATGTGACGGGTAAGCGCATGGACAAGGCGAAAAAACTCCTGCGCCAGACCCAGATGCACACCGGCGAGATCGCCATGGAAGTAGGATACAAGGATCCGCACTACTTCAGTTTTGTGTTCAAAAAGACGCAGGGCTGCACGCCGAGGGAGTACAGAGCCGGCGGGAAGACCTGAGAATGGTTCCCAAGGCGCGCTGTAAAGTTCCGGGCGCACGGCAAAGGTTCATAGGTGGGCGGGACCGTCGCTCTCTTTTCTTATCAGTTCCCACGGGATTTCCTGTGAGACGACGGGAATGCCCTGCAGCATCCGTATCATGGTTTCTGCCACGCAGTTTCCCATCTCGTGCGGCTTGTGGGTCAGGGTGGTGATGCGGACTTTGCTCAATTCGCTTAAGTAAGTGTTGTCAAAGCAGACCACGGAAACATCGCGGGGCACCCGGATGCCGGCGTAGGAGAGCTCTTTCATCAGCCAGTAGGCGATTTCGTCATTGTAGCAGATGACGGCGGTGCAGTCGGCAAGGCGCTCCCTGATATAGGTGGCAAGGAACCGGCTGTCCTGCTTTTTCTCAAGCCCCTCCACATCTGTGCTCTGAAACCAGCCCACATTTCTGTCGGAAAGCTCCACATTCTGGTCACGCAGACAGCAGAAAGCGCCAAAATAGCGTTCCGGGCCCTGCTTGTCGTCCATTTTAAAGATACAGGCGATACGGCGGTGCCCCAGTTCCGTCAGATGGCTTGCCAGAAGGTAGCCTCCGTAATAGTTGTCATCCTTGATGCAGATTTCGTCCGGCAGCTCATCATATTTATTATGTAGAAACAGAAGTTTGGTTCCTGCGGCTTTCAGCTTTTCATAGAGATCGGCATTTGGGGTGGGGAGTGCGCTCTTCGACCCTTCCGCGATCAGCCCCCGGGGCGGGGAATCCAGCAGGGAAAGCAGAAGGTGTCTCTCCCGGGAGGTATCGTTATCCGTGGGATGCACCTTTAACTGATAGCTTTTGGCGGCGAGCGCCGTGCGGATATCGGTCAGCAGATGGGGGTAAATATATTCCTGACTGCTGGCGACCAGAATGGGAATCAGGTTCCGGTCTGTGTCGGGGGAAAGTCCTGTTGCGTAGGAGCCGCTGCCCTGACGGCTTTCGATCAGCCCCTGTTTTTTGAGCAGAGAGAGGGCGGCGCGGACAGTCTGGCGGCTGACCCGGTACTGTTCGGCGATATCGGTCTCTGTGGGAAGCGCGGTGATCCCTTCCTTTAAATTCCGGGAAATCAGTTCCGTAAGCTGTTCCGAAAGTGTTTCGTATTTGTTCATAGTAAAAAAATCTCCTTTTTTGTTCATGGTTTATTAACAAATTACATCAAATTTATTCATAAATTTTGCCCCGATCGGAAAAAAACATCTCTTATCAGCCGCTTCTGATAAGATTGACTATAAACAGAACATGGGCAAATGTGGAAAATCTACTGGTAAAATCCATAAAAAAGAAACCAAATCATAAAAAAATACCCTAAATTTTTATATTTGTATTATTCTTTTTTATTATAACACAAATTTGTATTGTTGAACCCATCCAAAATGCACAAAAGGATGATTTTGGGTGTTGAACTGCGTCGTGCATTTTGCTAAAGTGTTCTCAGGGACGGGGAAACAAGAAATCCCGCCACCCCAAAAACATATCTTCCACCACAGGGGTGGGAGAGACCATGAAAGGGAGGAAACAAAAAATGAAGAAAAAAATGGCAGTTTTACTGACAGGCGCTATGGTAATGGCTACTCTGGCAGGCTGTGGCGGCGGCGAGGCAGCTCCGGCAGCAACTGAGCCCGCAGCAGAGGCGCCTGCAGCAGAAGAGGCACCCGCGGCAGAGGAAGCTCCGGCAGCAG
Organism: uncultured Lachnospiraceae bacterium; assembly: GCA_910586705.1. Classification (GTDB taxonomy): domain Bacteria; phylum Bacillota; class Clostridia; order Lachnospirales; family Lachnospiraceae; genus UBA3282. Next base: position 11,447 of record CAJUJK010000015.1, read on the forward strand.
AGGAAGCACCTGCAGAGGAAGAGGCACCCGCTGAGGAGGCTGAGGCACCTGCAGCAAGCGGCGAGCTGATCACACTTGGTATCATCAACAACGATCCTAACGAGTCCGGTTACCGTACCGCTAACGATGCAGATCTGAAGGCTACCTTCACAGAGGAGAACGGCTACTCCGCATCCTTCGCTTACAGCATGAAGAATGACGAGCAGATCGCAGCAGCTCAGAAGTTCATTCAGGACGGCGTTGACTACCTGCTTCTCTCCGCAGCTGATACATCAGGCTGGGATTCCGTACTGACAGATGCTCAGGACGCAGGCGTTCAGGTTATCCTGTTCGACCGTACCATCGACGCAGACGAGAGCCTTTACCTTGCATCCATCGTATCCGATATGGACAAAGAGGGTGAGACCGCTGTTAACTGGCTTGCAGATCAGGGTCTTGAGACTTACAACATCATCCACCTTCAGGGCGTGATGGGTTCCGCAGCACAGGAAGGCCGCAGCGGCGCTCTTCAGGCTAAAGCAGATGCAGAAGCTAACTGGAACATCGTTGAGCAGCAGACCGCTGAGTGGAATGCAGAGAATGCACAGCAGATCGTTCAGTCCGTAATCAGCTCTGGTAAAGAGTTCAACGTAATCTACGCTGAGAACGACGATATGGCTAAGGGCGCAGTTGCAGCTCTGGATGCAGCTAACATCTCTCACGGCGTTGGCAAGGACGTTATCGTAATGGGCTTTGACTGCAACAAGTGGGCTCTGGAAGAGCTGCTGGCAGGCAACTGGAACTACGATGGTCAGTGTAATCCTTTCCAGGCTTCTTACATCGACGATGTAATCAAGAATGGTGCACCTGCTGAGAAGACAATCATCATGGATGAGAAGGGTTTCGATGCAACAACCATCACACAGGAAGATGTAGACAAGTACGGCATCTAGTAGCTGCGCAAGGAAATCAAGCGGCGCGAAGCGGCATTTGATTTCCGGCAGCACTAACGAGAAAGCGTTCGACGAAGTCGAACAGGGAGCGTCGAAGACGCGGGCTTTCGAGTGAATCGTTTGCTGTGAAATAAAAAATATGTTATAATGTATAAGACGAGCGCGGCGCAGCGAAAAGCCTGCCCGCGCTCGTTTGCACGAAAAAAACTATAATAATTTGGGAGGTGGACCTGAGAGTGGAAGGAAATGTTGTATTAAAAATGAGAAACATTCACAAGATCTTCCCCGGCGTGCACGCCCTGCAAGGTGTAGATTTTACGCTTCGCAAGGGTGAAATTCATGCGCTGATGGGGGAGAACGGCGCCGGGAAATCGACGTTGATCAAGGTTCTTACCGGGGTTTACGGCAAGGAGGACGGAGAAATCTTCTTAGACGGCACAGAGGGCGCGGTTGCGATTCACTCGCCTCAGGATGCGCAGAATATGGGCATCTCTACCGTGTATCAGGAGATCACGCTCTGCCCGAATCTGACTGTGGCGGAGAATATGTTTATTGGCCGTACGGCTGGCGCAGTACAGAACTGGAAAAAGATGAACGCTGACACGGACAAAATTCTGCAGTCCCTGCAGATTCCCGCGAAAGCGGCGCAGCAGCTCGGTACCTGTTCTCTGGCGGTGCAGCAGATGATCGCTATCGCGCGTGCGGTTGACATGGAATGTAAGGTTCTGATTCTGGATGAGCCTACTTCCTCTCTGGATGAGCAGGAAGTTGAGAAACTCTTTAAGCTGATGCGGGATCTCCGCGCCAAGGGCGTAGGCATTATCTTTGTCACACACTTCTTAGAGCAGGTGTATGAGGTCTGCGACAGGATTACCGTTATGAGAGACGGTAAGCTTGTGGGCGAATATGAAATTGAAAATCTGCCCCGCGTACAGCTGGTGTCCAAGATGCTCGGTAAAGAGGTGGATGATCTTTCTGACATCAAGAGCGAGGTTAAGACATTTGACGCAGGGAAGGATGCAGTTCCCGTGCTGGAGGCGGAAGGCCTTGTCAGCAGTGCGGGTATCAAGCCTTTCGATTTCCATATCAACAAGGGCGAGGTAAACGGCTTTACCGGGCTTCTCGGTTCCGGGCGAAGTGAGTGTGTGCGCGCCATCTTTGGTGCGGATCGTGTGACCGGCGGAAAAGTAAAGATGGGCGGCAAGGACGTAAAGATTGCGAAGCCGCTTGACGCCATGAAGAACGGCATCGCGTATCTGCCCGAAGACCGTAAGGTGGACGGTATCATAGGAGACCTTTCCGTGCGTGACAATATTATTCTGGCGCAGCAGGTGCTTAAGGGCTTCTTCAAACCTTTCTCCAAGGCGGAAGCAAACAAGGTTGCGGACGAATACATAAAACTTCTGAATATTAAGACAGCTTCCAAGGACACCCCGATCAAGTCTCTTTCCGGCGGTAACCAGCAGAAGGTTATTCTGGCGAGATGGCTTTTCACCCATCCCGAATATCTGATTCTGGATGAGCCTACCCGTGGTATCGACGTGGGTACGAAGGTCGATATCCAGAAGCTGGTGCTGAAACTGGCGTCCGAGGGTATGAGCGTAACCTTTATTTCTTCGGAGCTTGACGAGATGCTCAGAACCTGTTCCCGTCTGATCGTCATGCGCGACCGCAAGGCAGTTGGCGAGCTGACAGGCGATGATCTGAATCAGGGTACGGTTATGAATACGATTGCGGGAGGTGACAAATAAATGGCAAACAGTGAAAAAACATCTGGGGCAGGTTTTTTAAAGAATCTTGTCAGAAATCAGTGTTTTATCCCGGTTGCGGCGCTTTTGCTGCTGGCGGTTTTCAACCTGATTGCAGATCCTTCTTTCTTCAGAATTACATTGGGTTACAACAGCGCGGGGAATCCGGTGCTGTCCGGCTTTATCATCGACATTATCAATAACGGTTCTGAGCTGGCGATTCTGGCGATCGGCATGACGCTTGTAACAGCGGCTTCCGGCGGACAGGATATCAGCGTGGGCGCTGCGATCGCCATTGCGGGCAGCGTGGTTTTACGGGTGCTTTGCGGCGGAAATGCCCGTCCCGAAACCCTGCAGGCTCCTATCATCGTAGCGTTTCTGGTGGCTTGCGTGGTGGCAATGCTCTTTGGCGCATTCAACGGCGTGCTGGTGGCTTATTTCAAGATCCAGCCTATGATCGCGACGCTGATTCTGTATACGGCGGGACGTTCCATTGCGGCATGGATTAACAACAATGAGCTCCCCGTTATCAGCGATCCCAAGTTTGCTTATTTCGGCGGGTTTATTCCGGGGATACCGATCCCGACGCCCTGCTTTATCGCGATTGCATGTATGGTTGTGATCGGTATTGTGCTGAAAGTGACAAATCTGCGGCTGTACACGCAGGCGGTTGGTATCAATCAGAGTTCGTCTAAGTTAAACGGTCTGAACCCCGAGATGATCAAAGTGCTGGCTTTCGTGATTCTGGGCTTGTGTGTGGCGGTTGCGGGATTGATTAAGGTAAGCCGTGTGTCTTCCATCAACTACTCCGTTATCGCGAAGGATATTGAGATGGATGCGATCCTTGCCGTTGCTCTCGGCGGTAACGCGCTTTCCGGCGGTAAGTTCAATATGGCGTCTTCCATTATCGGCGCGTTTGTAATCCAGTGCCTGACGACGACACTTTACAAATTTGGAGTTTCCTCAACAGCGCTTCCCGCCTACAAAGCGGTAGTGGTTATCCTGCTGGTAGTTGTCAGCGCGCCTACTGTGAGAGAGTACTTCAATAAGATTACACAAAAAATGAAACTGAGCAAGGAGGTGGCTTGAGATGGCAAAGACAGATAAGAGTAATGCATCTACGGGCAAGGGTCTCGGCGCGAAACTGGCGGGCATGACCGACACCAACCTGCTCCTCACGATTACAATTGCCGTATTTTTCCTGCTGTACATAGGTGCAATGGTTTTTCTTCGGTCGGGATTTTTAAAGCCGCAGACTTTCTTTAATATTTTAAATGCCAATGCGGCGCTGATCATTCTTGCCTGTGGCATGAGCCTTGTTATGATTACCGGCGGAATCGATATTTCCGTGGGCGGCGTGACGGCTCTCGTGAGCATGTGCTGCGCAGTTTATCTTGACTACAAAGGCGGCAACGTATTTATGGCAGCTGTTATCGCGATTCTGATCGGTCTGGCATTCGGTGCATTTCAGGGCGCTCTTGTGGCGTATCTGGACATCCAGCCTTTCATTGTTACACTGGCGGGTATGTTCTTTGCGAGAGGTATGACAACGATTGTTAACACCTCACCTTTCAACGTGGAGAACGAGGCGTTTGTAGCATTGAAGATGACCCGTGTGAATGTGCCCGGTCTCGGCTCTGTGAATAAGCTTGGCAAATATGTGCCTGCTTATGTGGAGATCGGCGTGCTGGTAGCGCTTCTGGTAGTGATCGTAATGTTCGTAATGCTCCGCTGGATGAAGCTGGGACGTAACTTCTACGCAGTCGGCGGAAACAAGCAGAGCGCATTGATGCTCGGTATCAACGTGAAGAGAACGAAGTTCCTCTCCCACTTGATCTGTGGGCTTCTGGCAGGTATCGGCGGTTTCGTCTACTTCCTGCATGTAGGTTCCGGTTCTCCCTCTCATGCGTCGGGCGCGGAGATGGACGCAATCGCATCCTCCATTATCGGCGGCACCATGCTGACAGGCGGTGTAGGTAATGTGCTTGGTACATTCTTCGGCGTGCTCTCTCTGAACACGATTCAGAATATCGTATCCTCCGTCGGATTTGATGAAGCATGGTGGACCGGTATCACAAAAGCAGTTATGCTCTGCCTGTTCCTTGTGGTTCAGAGCGTGGTTATGTCCGTGAGAAAGAAGAGAAATGCGGCGAACTAAAAGATAAAGAAGAGAAACTGCCGGGTGGACGAAATGTGCCGCCCGGCAGTTTTTTGATGGGATGACGGAAGCTTCCCGGGTCAATGTAAAAAACGGAATTTCGTATATAATTTTTACCATTATCTATTGACAGAGGATTTTGTGTCATGTATACTCGGAGATACGAATCTGGAAAGAGGAAACAGGGATGTATTTGACACGAAAAGATTTGGAGAGAATGGGTCTGACCAGAAAAGGGAAGTGGCAGTATACGGTGGCGGATATCGAGGCGCTGCCGGAGGGCGTTCACGCGGAGCTGATCGATGGGGAGCTGTTTGTCAGAATGGAAGTAGCTTCGGAGAGACATCAGGATATTCAGGCAGGGCTTGGTTTCCAGATCGAGCTCTATATCCAGAGAAAGAAGGGGAAATGCCGTGTGTATTCCACGGGACTTGGCGTGCGCATCAAAAAAGACATCCACAACTATGTAGTGCCGGATATCGCCCTTATCTGTGATAGCGAAAAGCTGGACCAGAAGGGCTGCTTCGGCGCGCCGGATCTGGTGATCGAGGTCGTGTCGCCCTCTAACAGGAAGATGGATTATGTGCGCAAGCTTGCGCTGTATCGAGAGGCGGGCGTGAGAGAATACTGGATCGTGGATCCGAAGCACAGGCAGGTGACGGTATACTGCTGGGAGCAGAGCGAGCAGCCGGTGTTATACCCGTTTTCGGAGCGGATCAAGGTGGGAGTCTATGACGACCTGTGGCTGGATATAGCGAACCTGCACGGCACGCTGGAGGAAGTGCTTGTCGAGGAACGGCAGGTAAGCCGTGAGGAGGGGATTTCGTTCGGACTTGATAAAGGACGGGCTGAGGGCGAAGCGAGATTTGCCGAACTGACTGCATTTTTGCTTCGGGAGAACCGCACGGATGATCTTGCCCGGGCAGTTACGGATCCGGAGTATAGGGAAGAGCTGTATCGTCAGTTTTGAGATAACTATATTGATATTTTGTGGAGAAAAGCCCGAGCGGATGCCCGGGCTTTTTTATATAATAGGAAATTGCGATAGTGTAAAACATTCAAGGAGAATGCGAAGCATTCTCTGAATCGAGCGTGCCGACGCTCGATTTTTTATATGGTGTGAAAGAAAAAACAGGTGCTATTTATTCGATTAGTAACAAATTAGTGACAAGATTTTAGGGACCGAAACCGTTGCCATCCAGTCGCACATGCAAATTCTGCGATTTTATGAAAATTTAATTAGTAACAAATTAGCGACAAATCCACTATTTTAGCGGAATAACAAACGATATGGAATCGAAAAGGAGAATGAGGTTTTGGGAACGTGTATGAAAGAAGCGGGATGTATGCTGGGATAAACAGAATTAAGAAAATCTTAAGAAAGTGATTTGGACGGTTGTGGTACTGACAACCGTACCACAGACTGCCCTGCCGGTTCTGGCAGCGGAAGGCGATGTTCAGGACGAGATTCAGATTGATTTACCCGCTGAATTCGAGGAAGAAACGCCTGCCGATTCTGTAGAACCTGTCGCCGGGGAAGAAGGCGGCGAGACGGAAGAGGAGGAAACTCCCGCTCCGGCAGAAAGCGAGATAACGGAGGAAGAATCTGAGGAAGAGGAGCCCGCAGAGGATGCGGACGTTACCGAGGAGGCAGACGGCGAAGCAGAGGAGGAAACACCTGCTGAGCCTGTGGTGGAAGAGGAGCCTTCCGAGGAGCCTGTGTCCGATGAGGGACAGAACGAGCTGAACAGCCTGCCCAATGCGGCAGTCGTCAGCGCTGAGGCAAAGGTCAAAGAAGCGATCACAAACAAGGATGCGGATGATAAGACTACGGACAATGCGTGGATCCACTACCCGGGCGGCTGCACGAGCGGTGAAGGCGAGAGCAGATGCGTAGTTGAGAACAGCGACCTTGTTTTCAAAGTGGAGCTGAAGGATGGTCGCGCGCTGGACAAAGTTGCCTATAAGATTGGCGAAGACGGCACCGAGACCGACGTCACAGCTACGGCAAAGACGGGCAGCGTAACAATTGAGAAATCTAAAATTTTCACGACTGCGGAGAAAGTAACTACCGGCAAACCGATTACCATTTCTGTTGTGACCAGACCTGTGGTATATACAGTGGCTCTGGATAACAGCGCTGATAGCACAAACAGCAGCAAGTACGATCTTTACGCCGTAACAGGTGAGGGAGATGGCAAACTGGCTGCAACGCCTTATGACGGTGCGAAAAGGCCGACAGTGAAGTACGGCGAGACGCTGCGTTTTGCGCTGGTTCCAAAAACGGCCGAAGCGATAACAGCGGAATCTGTCGAAGTAAATGGGATATCTATCCAGTTTGTGAAGGCAGAACTGGAACAGGAAGCGGCAGCTCCCGAGGGTAAAGCAGAGCCGGAAAAGAAGACGGCTTATGTTTTCACTGTTGATCCGGCGAAGTATGAACTCAAGAAAAATGAGGACGATACGGCGACAGTTAATGTTGCGGCACGCGCATTAAACCAGTTGACGGTGACAATGACCGCAGCTACAAAGGACGATTATCAATTTGCGGCTTCTACAACAAATACAGATGCTACAACGTATATTAATTATAAAGCAGATGGTGGCTTTGCGAAGATCAACGAAGAGAGCGAAGATCTGGGGAAGGCTCTGGCGTTTGTGGTAAAAGCGACCGACGGAAATGTAATAACAGCCGTTACTGCTACCGCAAAAACTGCAGATGCAAGTGGTGATGGGGCAGAGGTTACTGTTGTTTCTGCCGATATCGAAAAGTCCAATGATAAGGAGTGCACCATCGCCTTAAACCAGCCCGCATTGGATCTCACCGAAGGGGCGCTCACACTAACAGTCAGTGTAAAAACCGATCTGGATGAGGTTGCAGACGGCGTGACCAAGATCACCTTTGCAGGTAAGGAGACTGGTGATCTCGCGCATATGACATACAAGGGCGCAGGAACTGAAGCAGGTCTGGAGAGTGCAACAGCCGGGAAGAACAACATTCTGGTGAAAGGCACTGCAGATAATAAGTATTTTATTCAGGTAACGCCCGAGGAAGGCTACGAGTTTGCGAAGGGTGACAAGGATACTCTGGATGCAGAAGGCACCAAAACACTTGACGGTAAGCAGATTGTTACAATCAAGGAGACGAGAAAAGTAACTGATGTGACAGATCCTGTTACCGCTACTTATGCGGCTGCGGTTTATACAGATGAAACTGCAGATACGCTGGAAGAGGCGGTAATCGAGCTGGCACTAGCTGGAACCACAGCTGATTCTAAGGCTTACACCGTAACCAAAGTGGAAGTGACCGCGGCTCCGACGGCTTCCAAGACAGAAGACGAGAAACTGGTTACGTTCAGCGGCGATCTTCTGGACAGCGTTACAATTGAGAATGCGAGCGGCGTAGTTCTTATTGAGGAACATGAGGAGGAAAAAACTTACGCAATCGCAGAGGGAACCGACCTCTTTGCGTTTAGCGTGGCGGCGGAGAAAGAGCCTGCTGTAGTGCTGGACAAGAAAGAACTTACCGGGACGGCAGCGGCGGACGGAAAGAGCTTCAAGTACAGCATTGCTGCGACGACATTGAGCGATACAGCAGTGGAGAATGCAATTACCGTCAACGCGGCGATCGCAGACACAAAGACCGTGACGGTAAAAGTGGTAAAAGATAACCTATCCGATGATACAGAGTATAAGATCGATAAAGAAGTCGCGGCATTGAAAGCGAGCGGGAGTGGGAATAAGAACGAGTATGTGCTTTCGGGCACAACATCCGGCAGCGGTCCTGCCATAGGCTCTAACGTATCCATGAAGCTGGCGGCTGAAGCCGGCGTGATCTTCGGTGATGTGACGTACACCGTTAAGGGCGAGGAAGCGAAGGCTGCGACCGTGAGCGCCGACAAGACCACGGCTGCCATGGAATTTACAGTGACGGAAGATGTGGAAGTTATCGTGGAAACCGAGTCGCTCTACAGAGTCGTGCTTTCCGGCAGCGACGTGGAAGCAGTTGAGGGTCAGAAAAACGCTTACACGGCGAATTACGACGCAGGCGCAATCACAGCGGAACTGGTCAGCGGCGTAAATAATAAGGAAACGATTTATGACGCGGTAGTGCTGGACAACGGGGCTGCGGCGGCAACCAAGGCGACCGTCGGCGGAACGACTGCGACGATCAGCAAGATTGAAAAGGATGATATCGGCAGAACGCTGACAGTCAGACTTTATAAGAGCAGCAAAGAATCTTATGAGGCAACCCTTCTGGTGAGCGGCGAATCCACCGGCGTGACCGTTAAGATGGGCGGCAAGGAAGTGTCCGACGATGGCTTTGCCATGCCGGCAGATTCCAAGGTGAAACTCGAGGTAAGCGCTACAGGAACAGAGGCTAATACGAGCGATCTGAAGGCTGCGATCGTGATTGAAAAGGAAGGCGGCACATCGGCAGAAAAGGTGGAGGATTTCTTTACTACCGCAGGTGAGCTGACCATCGACGGAAACAACGAAATTGCGATTCAGGCAAAACCCGCAAAGGCAGCGCCTGCAGACAACGTATTTCTGGTGGTTTCCAGCAAGCACGTAAAAGACGAGACAGACAACACAAAGGACAAAGTATTCAAGAAGCTTCCGATCACCCTCACAGGTCCTCTTGTAAAGAGTGCGGATATCAAGGGTGTGAAGGCTGATGCAGCTCCTGCCAATAACAGGGCGGTGAGAATGAATCTCGCTCTGGATCTTGCGGATGCAAAGAAACTGCTTCAGGCGCCTCTGACAGGCAACCTGTTCTACAAGGTTGAATTTACTGACATCAAAGGCGACGCGGAAATTGACAAAGCGGTAGCAGCAAAGAAGCTTGAGCTGAAGACAGCGGCAGAACTTCTTGACTTCGTAGCGATTACGAAGAACAACGGCAGCTATGCTGCGGCAGACTTTGCGAAGTTTGTGGAATATGATCTGGTTAAAAGTTTCGTAGACGATCAGGGCAATCCGTCGAACGGCGACCTGCCCGGCATTATCACTGTAACAGCGAAGGTGACGCTGGTGCAGTCTCTGGGGGCTGGCAACCTTACCAGCGCAAGTGTGGCGGATACAGACTATGTGGCTGGCGCGGAAAAGGATGTCACGGAAGGGCTTGCAACCCGTGCGCCCATCTACGAGACCAAGCTTGCCATGAAGACAGTGAACGGTGCAAAAGTATTCACAGGACAGCAGAATGTGACGGTTGCGACACCGAACTTCAGCAAGGACACGACCTGCGACGATATCACGGTGCAGTTCGTGGATACCAAGACAGGCAAATTATATGGTTCTGTGGGGAACAAGAAGGGCAACGCAGAATACAAAAATACCAACAACAATGTAATCTTCAGTGCAGGTGTGAATACGGACAACAGCGTGTGGGTTTCCAGCGCATATGCAAGTACGTATGCGAAGAGCTACAAGGATCTGGGCGTCAAGGTGACGGCTCACGCGGAGGACGACGAGTACTGCGCCTCTGCTGTTGTGAAGCTGAAAGTACAGCAGGGTATCTATTCCATCGAAACAGATGAGAGCAAGGCTGCTCTGCCTACGACACTCTTCCGCGATTCCAAGGGCAAGGTCAAGAGTGTAAAGATTGCTACCAAGTTAAATGGGGCTGATAAGGACAATAAACCTGCCAAAGCGGCTCTGACATGGGAGATCACGGACAGCATCGGTAGAACCGTAAATGAAGACGGGTGCGATCTGGATCCGAACATCAAGAAAGCGCTCACGGCTGTCGGAAAGAACGGTAAGCCGCAACCTGCTATCACCGTGAAAAACGGTACGGTGAACGTGACAACGGCATATCAGTACAACGCGAAGAACGAGGCGGCGAATACGTTCTATGTAAAGGCCAAGGCTGCGGACTATGCAGGGAACAGTACCTCGATCAACAACGGGAGCCCGGTTAAATTTGTGATCAGCACTGAACCGCAGGTAATTGATAAGCTGGCAGTAGTAAATGATATGTCGGTGCCGGTAGGCGTAGTGTCGAGCGACAAAAACGGCACAGTGGTGACGCTGAAGGCAGAGGAGCTTATAGAGAATAACTTACAGGTTGTGGCTCTGAAGCAGGGTGCGGAAGTTGATGAATATGGATGCTATATGGAAGAAGATGTCCTTCCGGCAACCATCACCATTTCCGGGAAACTGGTAACCCTTGACAAAGAAAACCATGATGCAAGCAAACCGGGACTGGTATTCAGTAAGCCCGGCGATAAGATCGCTGTGACGGCGAAAACCGTGGACGGCAACAATGCAAAGCCGGTCAAGATGACTTTGAATGTGAAGCCGTTTGAGAAACTGGGATTGAAGTTGTCTGCGACAAACGGCAAGACATATGGAGCTGATCCCGAGCCGATCAGTTACTCCGGCAGCAGCAACGAGCGTTTTGCGCTGGATGTAATGTACTATAGTGAATTTTGGGAAGATTGGAGGCTCCTTTCCGCGTACAAGAATGTCAAAGTAACCGTTAAGAACGGTAAGTTTGTCGCGAACAAAGACTGGGCGAAGGATCCTGATAACAGTGAGGTGGGAAGAGCTGTTGTTGTGGCGTCCGGCAAGAAGGAGGCTACCGTCGAGCTGACGGATACCGGCGCAAAGAATAAGAAGTATCCTCTTTACACCATCACGGCGGATGTTGATACCAGCAAGATGAAAGCGCCCAACATCAAGATGACAGACCCCAAGAAGTTAACAGCTGGATATCGGGATGATATTAAATGGAAAGTATCCGATCAGGACAGCAAGACGAAAGAGTATATTTACGCTGGTCAGTACGTGAAACTGGCGCCCGACTATACGGTTGCGCCTCTTTGGGAAACAAATGTTAAGAAGTATCATGCTGGCGAGTGCGACGCATATGCTTTATTCTCAAATGGGAAAGAAGACGGTCTGTATTTCCGCGTCGATGAAAACGGTGAGTTTACGACAGCGTTCGGAAAACTCAACCCCGGCGCTTACAAGCTGGTAGCGACTGTCGGCGAGATCAAGGGCGGCGAGTTCGTACCTACGTCTAAAGATAAGAAACTCAGCTTCAGCGTTCCGAAGGCTAAGACGACCAAGGAGAGTCTGAGCGTAACCGGAAATTACAAGCTCGACGTGAAGAGCGCGGCGGAGGCGAAACTCCTCGTGAAGTCAGTTCCCGGCTCTTATACCGTCAGCGAAGCGAAAAACGTAATTAAGAAAGATCAGAAGCTTGGCGACCATTCCAATCTCTTTACTGACTATTTTGAGGTGAAAAGATATGTCCGGGATGAGACTGAGCAGAAGTGGGTCGTCAGCTACGATGAAGATAGGTGGGTGAGTGAGTCCAAGGATGAGTATGTCACCATCGGCTTAAAGCCCAATCTGACCGTAGACCAGATCAACGATATCACTGGCAAGAACGAAGCCACCAAGAAAGAGATGAAGGATAACTGCACAGGTTATATCACGGTGAATAACGGTTCTTTCCGCAAGGATATCAAGATCACCATCAGCTTTAGCGAGCTGAAGAAGTATACCGCAAAGGCGGCTCCGCTCTTTGAGAACAAGAGTGCGATCACACATACCGTAGAGATTTACAACGGCAAGGCATGGGTGCCTGTGAAGTATGCCGCAATCGATACGGGCGAGAAAGCGAAGAACGACATTGAGCCTGCGAAACTGGATGTGACGACGGACGCAGACGGCAATGTGGCATTGAAGAGCACAGAAGGCTTTGCGGCGGGTAAATATACCATTTCCTTGAAGGTCGTTCCCGAAAGCGTGGCGCTGATCAAAGAGAATACGGAAGCGGCAGACGTACTTGGCAAGGATAAGATGCTTGAGAGCTATGCGGTTCCTGCAGAGCTGAAGCTTGAAGTGAAGGAACTGGCGAAGGCAGATAAGACGTTTAAGGCTGACATGAACGTGAAACTTGCGACTTACAAGTACGACAGCGAAAAGAACAGCGGCTACGAACTTGGCGCCGCAGGTAAGTACGGCAGCTACCGCGCGGATATTCCTTACACGCTGACCGCGGACAATATCAGTGTCAAAGCCGTGAATGTAACGCTGGAAGGCAATGATACAAGCAAAGTGGTTACGGCAGAAATGGGAACCGCCAAGGTATGGAACAAAGTAAGTGAAGCGTATGATAGTGTACCTGCCATCACGCTGAAACTGAGCAAGGAAGCGTTTGAGAAAGACTACGATGCAGCAAAGAAGAAGTCTACCTACTATGGCAAGAAGCTGACTGTTCCTGTCGAAATCACGTATGGGAATAGTGCAAATGACCCTGCCAAGGAAACCGTAAAATTCAATATTACGATTCCGAAGAGACCTGCTGATGCAATTGATGAGACAACGCTGAATAACCTGAACAGCAAACTGGCGAAGCTCTATGTCAACATGAACGATACGCCTGCCGAGGTGCTGGAACGGTTGGAAAGCAAGATATACGGTGCGGTTGCGCAGCTCGTGCCTGCGGATACGGATTTTGAAATCCGGGATTACAAGGCGGCAAAGGAAACACCTGCAACACCAGAGACACCTGCTGAACCCGAAAAGCCAGCGGATAAGACCAATGAGACGACCGATCCTACCACTCCCGGCACAGGCAGCGACACCAGTACTGGCGGAGATGCAGGCAGCGGAACAGATCCTGTTCCGGATGAACCGACCACACCTCCTGCTGGAGATACGGCTCTCGATATTGTAAAAACGGGCAAAGCGGAGATCAGCTTTAAGGTTGTAAACAATGTAGACGCGACCAAGAAGAACGAGTTTAAGTTCACCTATGATCTGGGTATTAAGCCGAATACTCTGGACAGTGATACCATGTTACTCAGCAGCTTAAAGAGCGCAGTTGAATCGGCATCTATCACTTACGCAGACGACAAGACTGCGAATGATGTTCTGGATGATCTGAAGAAGGTCGAGCTTGTGAAGAAAGTTTTCGACGAGGCGACTTCCGGCAGACAGAACTACACCGTGAAGGTGAAGGAAGTGAAACAGATCGCTGCAACAAAGAAATCTCCTGCGACGATGAGCGTAAAGGTAGAGATTCGCAATCTGATCGCAAGTGAACTGATCAATGGGAAGTATGTAAGAACTTTGGTTGTGACAAAGAATGTTGAAAAGACAGGCGGCAGCGTACTGAGTAACTTTGATACCGCATATAAAACAACAAATACTTTCTTCAAGGTTGCGCAGAAGATCAAAGAGATCTTTGACGCAAACAACGGTCAGCCGGATGACTTCTGGAAGGCAGTTGAGGCAAAAGCGAAAGAGACAGTGAATAACCCCGACATTACCGTGACGGTGGAGAACAAGGTCTGCAATCTGCCCGAGACAGTTGATAGCAAGAATGAGAATGGAACAATTTCCTTCACACTCAAGCTGACAGAGACCGAGACCGGACGTGTAAGAAACGTAAAGTCTGCAGAGGTTACCATTCCTTTTGCTGAAAAGGATCTGTACGCACCGATTGCAGACGTGGTGGCTGCGATTGATGAGATCTTTACAACAAAGGGTAGCACAACGAAGAACGACAAGCTTAAAACAATTGCAAATCCGAGTGGTGCAGATGCCGTGAACGATGGTGATGATCTGAAAGCTAAGATTGAAACCGAAATCGCAAAAATCGTTGAAGCAAAACCTGCGGCGGATGAACCCGAGACTTTTGAGGATGCAGCTACGCAAAAGAAGGGTTACACCTACGAGATCAAGGATTGGGACTTCTCACCTGCAACGCAGAAAAATGATGCGTCCGTATCATTCAAGGTGGAAATTGCTTCGACGGGAAGCGGGAAGACCGGCAACTCCGAAGTATCCTGCACGGATCTGATCACAAAAGATGAAAAGTATCAGACCGTAGAGGAGCTGGCTGATTTGATCGAGAATGAGTTGGCTGAGCCGATTGTCGTTGACACAGTACCTACAGATATAAATGGCGCATTGAATGCAGTAAAAACGGAGGTGGTGACTGCTCTGTGCGGCGAAGGTGCAAAACTTACTGTAAAGGCTGAAAAGACGACCGACGAAAAAGCGCCAAACGACGTAACAAAGAATTCCCAATTTGTTTCGGCAGATGCGGAGAAAGGTACACCTGCATCTATCACTCTGGTGAAAATCACCGTGGACGTTGGTGCTACGGGAGCAGCGGACGACGAAGACGCGCCTAAGACAGCGAAGGTAGTTGTGAAAGAGAAGATTACCTTTGCACAGAAAGCGGCTACGCCGTAAGCGGATGAACTGCAAACGAATAAAACAATAAAAGACTGCCGTGCCCAAAATGGGTGCGGCGGTTTTTGCATACGCTCCCGTTACACTTCGTCCAAACTGCTGTCCTAACGTTATTCCGTTCTTGACATTACGCATAACGCTCCCTATAATAAGTACAAAGCATATTATTTCTCGATAACAAATATCCGAAGTTTTTATCATTCGCTTCGGGGTCATACGAAGTCAGCGTTCCTGCTGATTTTCCAGTCTGTGATTCAGAATTTCTATGCTTTTAAATCAACCAACACAATTTAAAAGCGGGAGATTCTGAGCAGATGCACTGTTATGCTGGGCGAATATGCATAAGTCAGACTTCTCCTGCGGAACAGGAGGAAAAATGGAAGTAAGGAAACTACGGGAATGGAACGGAACAGAAACGAGGGAACGGTTTATGGAAATCAAGGGTGGAAAAGGTTACACGATCGCGGATATCGAAGCTTTGCCGGAAGGGGAACGGGCGGAGCTGATCGACGGGGAAATGTTTATGATGGCATCACCTCTGCGGATTCATCAGAAATTGCTATCCGAACTTTTTTACGAGATTATGTCGTATATAAAAAAGAACAAAGGGAAATGTGAAATATATGTTGCTCCCTTTGCGGTGCACATCAAAAAGGACAACCGCAACTACGTGGAGCCGGACATTTCCGTGATCTGCGATCGCGACAAGCTTGACAAAAAGGGCTGTCAAGGCGCGCCGGACTGGGTGATCGAAATCCTGTCGCCTTCCAGCGTCAAGATGGACTGTGAGCGCAAGGTCAGACTGTACCGCGAGACAGGTGTGCGGGAATACTGGATCGTAGACCCGGAAAGGGAAACAGTCACGGTATATGATTTTGAGCATAGCGAAGCGGCACGGGGAACCGACACATATACGGCGGGCACATGTGCGGCGGTGCCGGAACAGAGGGACGTGCCTGTATGTTACTCCTTCTCTGAGCCTGTGAAGGCGGGGATTTTTGAGAATCTGTATTTGAAACTTTCGGAGATGGATTTGAGTTAAAGACGTTATTCCGTTCTTGACATTACGCATAGCGCTCCCTATAATAAACGCAAAGCATATTATTTCTCGATAACAAATATCCGAAGTTTTTATCACTCGCTTCGGAATCATACGAAGTCAGCGTTCCTGCTGATTTTCCAGTCTGTGATTCAGAATTCCTATGCTTTTAAATCAACCAACACAATTTAAAGCGGAAGATTCTGAGCAGATGTACTGTTATGCCGGGCGGATGTGCATAAGTCAGACTCTCCTGCGGAACAGGAGGAAGAATGGAAGTCAGAAAACTACAGGAATGGAACGGAACAGAAACGAGGGAACGGTTTATGGAAATCAAGGGTGGAAAAGGTTACACGATCGCGGATATCGAAGCTTTGCCGGAAAGGGAACGGGCGGAGCTGATCGACGGGGAAATGTTTCGGATGGATGCGCCGACGTGGACGCATCAAGATATTCTTATGGAAATAGCTTTTGAAATTAAAGCTTATATCCGGCAAAACAAAGGAAAATGTAAAGTTATGCCCGCACCCTTTGCGGTGTACATTAAAAAGGACAGATACAATTATGTGGAGCCCGATATCTCTGTCATCTGTGATGAGGAAAAGAAGGGCGAGAAAGGTTGTCAAGGTGCGCCGGACTGGGTAATCGAAATCCTGTCGCCTTCCAGCGTCAAGATGGACTGCGAACGGAAGGTCAGACTGTACCGCGAAACAGGCGTGCGGGAATACTGGATCGTGGACCCGGAGAGGGAAACGGTCACGGTATATGATTTTGAGCACAGCAGGGCGGCACAAGGAACCGGCACATATACAGCAGGCACATGCGCGGCGGCGCTGGAACAAAGCGATGAACCCGCACGTTACGCCTTCTCCGAGCCTGTGAAGGCGGGGATTTTTGAGAATCTGTATTTGAAGCTTTCGGAGATGGATTTGAGTTAAAGACGTTATTCCGTTCTTGACATTACGCATAGCGCTCTCTATAATAAACGCAAAGCATATTATTTCTCGATAACAAATAGCCGAAGTTTTTATCATCTGCTTCGGAGTCATACGAAGTCAGCGTTCCTGCTGATTTTCCAGTCTGTGATTCAGAATTTCTATGCTTTTAAATCAACCAACACAATTTAAAAGCGGGAGATTCTGAGCAGATACACTGTTATACTGGGCGGATGTGCATAAGTCAGACTCTCCTGCGGAACAGGAGGAAAAATGGAAGTAAGAAAACCCAACGAGCAACAAATATTTATGCAGTTAAAGGAAATGAAAAGCCCGGAACGGACGGCACCGCCGGGAGGATCAAAGCGGGAGGATTGTTTTACGATGATCAAAGGTGGAAAAGGTTACACGATTGCGGATATCGAGGCTTTGCCGGAAGGGGACCGGGCGGAGTTGATCGACGGGGAAATGTTTATGATGGCATCACCTCTGCGGATTCATCAAGATATTATTATGCAGCTTGCCATCGAAATCGGGTTGTATATTCGGAAAAATAAGGGAACTTGTAAAGTATACACCGCCCCCTTCGCGGTTCACATCAAAAAAGACAACCGCAACTACGTGGAGCCGGACATTTCCGTGATCTGCGATCGCGACAAGCTCGACAAAAAGGGCTGTCAGGGCGCGCCGGACTGGGTGATCGAAATCCTGTCGCCCTCCAGCGTCGAGATGGACTGTGAGCGTAAGGTCAGACTATACCGCGAGACAGGCGTGCGGGAATACTGGATCGCAGACCCGGAAAGGGAAACGGTCACGGTATATGATTTTGAGCACAGCGGGGTGGCACAGGGAACCGGCACATATACGGCGGGCACATGCGCGGCGGCGCCAAAGCAGAGGGACGTGCCTGTGTGTTACGCCTTCTCTGAGCCTGTGAAGGCGGGGATTTTTGAGAATCTGTATCTGAAGCTTTCGGAGATGGATTTGCGCTGAAAATATTGCCGTAGAAGCAGGGAAATGTTGCTATAGAAAAGCGCTCATAAAAAGCCTCCCATAACACACTCGGTTATGGGAGACTTCTTTTTGGTTATTCACATGTCCGCCGGATTTATAATCCCTGACCGGCAGAATTTTGACTGCTCCGAGAAACAGAGACTGTCATCAGCCCTGTGCGGGCGGTGTCGTCTGCGCCTTCACTGTAAAGGTAAACTGCGGTACGGTCACTGGCGTCTTCGCATCAATCTCAATTTTTACGTTAGTGAGGGTAGCCGTCTTGTTTTCATCCGTTCCCTTTGTCCACACGGAGTTCTTGGTTGCATCTGTCTCACCCGTAGTGGCAGATACTCTAGGAGCCAACTTAGAACCTGTCGCTTTCAGCTTATCCACCTCAGCCTGAATTGCAGCTATTGCCGCAGTGGAATCAGCAGCAATTATCGTACTTTCTTCAACTGCGATGGATTTCGCCATCTTCTCAATTGCCGCTTTCATCTCCGCCGCACTCTGGTACTCGCCTGCATGAGTAAGTACCGTTGTCTCTGCCAGAGCAACTTCTGCCTTTCCGTCTGTCGCCGCTGCCGCAAACTCATTCTCGGACTTGACAACCATAGTGAACTTCAACTTGCCGTCGTTCGTGGAATCAGCAGGCGTGTAATTAAAGTCAACCTTATCGCCATCCAGCTTCTTCCACTCGCACGCATAGCCTTTTACTCCTGCCAGCGCGCCGTCGGCTGCGTTCTTGATTGCAATCTGAATTGTGTCGGCGTCATTGCTGGTCCCAACCAGCGTCTTCAACGCTGCATTGCTGTTTTCGCTGTCAACTATTGCTTTCTCAACAAGTTCTTTTGCCTTGGCAACTGTGACATACTTGTCTTTATTAGCCTTATCCAGTTTAGCAGTTACCTCTGCGCACTTCATGGTTCTTCCGGTCACCTTATTCTTCACAACCAGCGTGTAAGTTACGGAACCGTCCACATATGTCCCGGCATTATCAGTATCCTCAGTGATCGGTACGAAGGTGTAGTCGTCCTTGCCGTCCTTCTGTGCAAATCCAACTTCGATATCGGGATTGCCTTTCGCTGCATCTTTCGCTGCCGCCAGAGAGGTTGCCCTTGCCCGTAGCGAGGTAATCGCTGACTTTCTTACTGCCAACCGCAAGTTTCTCAATCTCTTCCTTGAGGGTGACATCTGTGGTAGTGTTATCAACTTTGATACCGGACATTCCGCTGCTAATCGCATTTGCTACTGCCGCCACATCGCCATCGCTGTGATTGATGGTAAATTGGCAGGGAACAAGTACCTTCTCTGTCATTGTCTCAGCGTTTGCGTCCGCGTTGTTGGTCAGTGTCAGCGTGATATTTGCAGTACCGGAGTCGATCACATCCGCTGCAGCATCGCTTGTCTCGGGATTCGGATCTTCCGTCTCACCCCAGTCTTTCTTCACGAGAGGTTTCTGACTTACAATCACGTCCGTATCTGCTGCAATTACTGCCTCCGCCTTTTTAACCACTTTCCCTACAAGTTCGTCCAAAATAGCCTGTGCAACTGTCTTGTTACCGCTCTGGGTCTTATCAAGCTGTGCTGCCTTTACATCTGCTACCACATCCTTAAATTCCTTAGGCGCCTTCTTCGGCATGGTGATGTTAAATTTCACGGTTTCCGCCTGCACGCCCTTGGTGTACTTGAGTACCACAGGAACGGTAAGCTTTTTGCCGTAAACGGTGATCGGTTTATCCTTGGCAGGCATAGCTGACAGTGCAACCAGCGCTTTCTTGCTCACCTCCAAACGGATCACCTGTTTAAAGGTTCCATCCTCAAGCTCTACCGACTGCTTGGAAGCCTTCACCAGAAGTTCCTTATCCGCCCCGATTTCATTCAGGTTCTTGCCATCCTTATCTTTCAACTCTACTGCAACGTCAGTCGCAGTATCACCAATTGCTGTGTTGCCTGCAACGAAGGTGTACGGGATATCCACAACATAGCTGCCTGTCTTTCCGGCTTTGCCTAACTTGTAGCCATTACCGTTCTCTACTGCGTCAAACAGACCTGTGTTTAAGGTTACGTTTGTGCTCTTGATATTGACAACCTTCTTGGTGTCGAGGGCTTTCACCTCAATCTTCGCGGTAACAGGTACTGCGTAACCACCTTCATACAGAGCATTCTCGTTCAGAGGATCAGCCGTCGCGCCCTCTCCCTTGTTGATGAAGGTCCAGCCGCCCTTGCCATCGCTCACGATATAGCGGGAATCTTCGGGTACAACCAGAAGATTTACGTCATACTTGCCCGCTGCAGGTACCGGTGTATTGCTCGTAATGAGAAGCGTGCCATCCTCCTGCGCTTTCACTTCCTTCGCAAATTCTGAGGTGCCGTCAATCGTCGCAAATGCCGCCTTTACCGGCACCTTGCCGTTCATCACCTGCACTACGGGAGTCGCTGCCTTCTGGGTTGCAAATACACTCGCGCTTGTAGCGGTGTACTTCAGTGTCTTGAAGGAAATCTTGATCTGGATATCCTTCCGATAAGTACCATTGTCAACTGTGATATAGCCTGTGCAGTCGTCCTTCTTGGTCTTATCCATGATTTCCGCGATCATTTTTGCGCTCAGGTTATCTTTCAGCCCGATATACGCGTACACCTCATCTGCATTGTTTAATCCGATAAGGTTACCATCTGCATCCTTGTTTCCCTTCACCTCAAAATATGTGGTAAAGTCGTTGGTGTGTACATCTTTGCCCTGATCCTTCGATTTCTTGATCACGTTCATCGCATCAGAAACCGTGTAGGAAGCGTCCGTCTTTACTGCGATTCTCGCAAATGCGGCGCTCTCGGGATCGAGGGTGTAGCTTGCGGTTACCGACAGGTTGTTATTCTCTTTCTTATCCTTCGGTACGGTGAAGCTGATCTTCGCATCTTTCGCACTCGTTGTAAATCTGCCGCCTTCAAGCTCTCCTACGGTAGCGATCATCTTGTAGCTGCCGCCTGCACAGAGAAATTTGTTCTCCAGCGTAAACTGTCCGTTCTCGTCAATCTTTCTGATTGTGCCGTTGCCAACAAAGTCAGCGTTAGATGCAGAGTTATTCGATGCGACTGTGTAGTCGGGCGCCAGCATCACATAACTGCCCGCATAGTTATTCTTATTTTTGTCAGTGATCTGCCAAGTGAGCGTCTGGGTGCCCTTAGCCGGCTTCTTGGGATCGATCAGCTTGATGCTGGGTGCCTTCTCAGTAATGCTCTTGTTCGTGTTGGTAATGGTATATTTGTATTCCTTGTTCTTCTTGGTTGCCGGATCTTTGGTCGCCGTATCGGTCAGAGTAATCTCCGCCGTGGCTTTCTTGAGATCCGAAACAACGATTACATGACCAAGACGATTCATACTTGGATTCTTTGCCCAGTCTTTATTGGCAACGAACTTGCCGCCGCTTACTTTGACCTTAACACTCTTATAATCGTAGTCTTCTTCCCACCGATCCCCATTTTTATGAGCGAGATAAAGATCGTATCTCTGGTTGCTGCCGCCGGAGTAGGAACGGGTGAGCGTACCCGGATCATTGCTGACATCATCTGTGTCTTTCAGCCAGAGTCCAAGCGTACCATAGCCATTTACATCAAAGACTGCATCCTTTTTCAGGACTTTGCCACCGTCCACGGTGCTTGCGGTAATCTTGATCTTTGTGCCGGGCTTGTGGAAAATAAGCCTACCCTTATTGCTATTCTTATATCCATATGCACTGTCCGGAACTACATCCACAGCCGCCTTTGCGGAGGATTTGAAGGTCACGGGCAGGAAATCTGTATTTTTATATGTCTGCCCCTTCTTCGGCTCCTTCGCCTCGCTGCTCACTGCCGCCACATACACAGGATCGTCAAAAGTTTCCGCGGAGAGAGGAGAGGAAAGAATCTTATTGTCCTCATCCAGCAGAACCACTTTGCTGATGTCGTTCTTCTTGCCTGTGATGGTAAAGTTAATTTCTTCTCTTACTTCCTCATCTTCTGTTCTTGCAAAGTCAGCCGCCTTGACGGTGACAGTGTAGGTATCGCCATTCACCGTATCCTGAATCCGATAGTTTTTATCCACGGTGAGCTTGCCGTTCTTTACGGAAACGAGAGGCTTTTTACCCTCGACAGCCGCTTTCTCGTAAGCAGATGCGGAATCGCCTAACTCAGGAGCAACCGACCATGCAACGGTACTCTTCGCCGGCTTGTATTCCTTTCGTCCGCCATTCAGCACAACTGTCATCTTCGCGGATGCCGGTTTATTATCGCTTTCCTTATAGAGTGTCTCGGGCAGGGCTGCCTTGCTATCGTCAAAGTAAATATATTCAATACTCTGCTGAACCTTCAGTACCACCATCACCCAGCCTTTGTGAAAATGTAATAAATATTCCCGAGAGGGGTCTATCTTTGTTCAACAAAAAGTGATATACTTAGAACAATGTAAATTGAGGGGACAGCGAATTGCACTATAAAATATAAGGGCTTCACACACGGGAGGACATTTACATGAAAAAGATCGGTTCTAAGTTTGCGTTGGCAATCATTGCGCTTGCCTTGATTTCGATTATATCGCTGGGTTTTCTGGCAAACAGCATGACGGCGATTTCCCAGAGCAGTCAGGATATCATGAACAATGAAGTGGAGAAGATCAATCTGATTCATGGCATTTATGAGGACTATCTGGATATGTACATGAATGTGTACGCCCATGTGAACGCCAAACTGCTGCGGACGATGAATAAGCGCGCGGATGATATTCTGGAGCGCCGTGCGCGCATGTGGGAATCCATGGAGGCATATAAGGCGAAGATCACATCGGAGGAGACGCAGGGAGTCTACGATGCGCTTGAGTCGCGGCTTGTCAGTTTTGACTCCTACGTGGACACCATCATAGAGGTGAGCCGGGAAGGGGATAAGGAGCGCGCCAATAATCTGATTTCCAATAACCTCGGCATGTTGAACAATACCATCGGCAACAGCATGAGTGATCTGCTGGAGTTTTCGGATACGGAGCTTGCAGAAGGAAAGGCATACCTGCAGGGAAAGGTGGAGAGCTCCTATACGCTGATCGTGGCGGTCGTTGTGATCCTGATTGTGACAGCGGTTCTGGTTCTGGTGGTTGCGCACCGCATTATCGTGATGCCGATTCAGAAGATTGCGCAGGTAATCAACGGAATGATCGAAGATATACATAATAATAAGGGAAATCTGACCGAGAGGGTGCCTGTGCAGACGAAAGATGAAATCGCGATGCTGGCGACAGGCGTGAATGAATTTCTGGATATTCTGCAGGATGTGATCGGCGGGGTTATTTCCTGCAGCGATGAGATTAACAGGCAGCAGCTTCATGTAAATGAAGTGGTCGAGGTGACGAATCAGAATGCGGGGGACACTTCGGCTACGATGGAAGAGCTGGCGGCAAGCATGGAAGAGGTGTCCGCGACGGTCGGTTATGTCAGTGACAATACGAGGGAAGCGGAAGCTTCTGTCGGGGATATGGTGGATCAGGCAGTAAACGGCACGAAGTTTGCGGAGGAGATCCGCAGCCGCGCCGAGGAGCTTCGTAAACTGGCGCAGGAGAGCCGTGCCACCGCGGATGGCATGATTAAGGAATTTGACGTGTCCCTGAACGCGTCCATTGAGGACAGTAAGCAGATTGAGAAGATCGGAAATCTGACGGCGGATATTCTGAGCATTGCTTCCAAGACGAACCTGCTTGCGCTGAACGCGTCCATAGAGGCGGCGAGAGCGGGCGAGGCAGGAAAAGGGTTTGCGGTGGTGGCGGACGAGATCCGTCAGCTGGCGGACAACTCAAAGCAGACGGCGGGAAATATCCAGCAGATTTCGGCAGGTGTTGTGGCGGCGGTTATGACGCTGGCGGAGAATGCGGGTAATCTGGTGAAGTTTATTAATGAGCGGGTACTGCCGGACTACGAGATTCTGGAACGCACCGGGGAGCAGTATCTGAACGATTCCATCACGATAGATCGGATGATGGGCGAAATGCGCGATTCCATGGAGAATATCGGCGGCATGATGCGCTCGGTGGCAGAATCCAATGAGAATATTACAAATAATGTAAGGGAGAGCGCGCAGGGCGTCGGCGGCGTAGTAAATAACACGGCGGCTCTGGCGGAGAACATGCAAGGCATTGTGGAAGCGTTAAATCAGGTTTCCGATGTGGTAAGCCACCTGTCCGAGCAGACGGCATGTTTTGAAGGATAAATGCAAAGGTGAGGATGGAGGAGACAGCTTTGGACGAGAACATAACGGAGAAAGAAAGCGCGGAACCGTCGGACGTGCAGCAGGCGTCTGGCGGTGAGGGCGGAAAAGGGAATAAAAGAACCAGCGACACGAAGATCGGACTGACGCTCCGCATTCTCGTGTCGGTGTATGTGCTGTATCTTGCCTATGGCTTGATAGAGGGGTTCGGAGATACCGCGGGAAACGACAGGATATTCATTGCGATCGCGATTGTTGTTTTCATAGCGGCAGGAGGCGCGATCCTGATCTTATCGGCGAAAAAACTGATTCGGAAGGAGTATGTGGATGCGGATGGACAAACAGAAGACGACGAAAAACGGTAAAGGGGCGGGGATCAGGCTTAAGATCAACGCCTGTATTTTATGCACACTGGTTGTACTGATTGCGCTGATGATGGTTCTGGTTGACAGGTCAAGCAAATATAACGCGCAGTATTCCCAGATTCTTGACAGCATCAGCAAGGTGACTTTTGTGAAGGATAACGTTTCCTATCTGGGGCGCACGGTTGTAGTCAAGTGCAGCACGGGCGGCGATATCGCCGCCAGCGGTCACGTGGAAATTATTGACACCATGGAACAGTATGTGGCGGAGGTCGGAGAGAGCGTACCGCAGGATGCGGAATACTCGGAGATGCGCAACCAGTTCGATAAGTTTGCCTCCGAAGCGGGAAAGTTTATCGCGTCCTTCCGGGAACTGCAGGCGGCGTGCGGAAACGATTACTCCGCAAAAGGTCTGAACGCTGCGCAGGATATGAGCGGCAGTATGAGTTTTGTCAGCTCCAGCGCAGAGACGCTTCTCGCTTCAGAGATCGCGAGAAGTGAACAGGTGGCAGACGAGATCCAGAGTGCGTTCAGCAATATGCGGAATCTGATTGTGGTGATCGTGGTGGTTACGGCTGTTGTGGTTCTGGCGGCGGCGTTTGCCGTGACGCAGAGCATCACCGCGCCCATCATACAGCTTGAGAAAAAGCTGACGGTTATGTCCGAAGGCAATCTGACGAGTGAGGACATCAAGGTGAAAGGCAGGGACGAGGCGGGACGCGCCGCTTCGGCTTTCAATAAGATGAAGGGCAGTCTGGTGCATCTGATCAGCAAAGTGGCGGCGAATATGTCGGAGCTGAAGATGGCTACCGCCACAGTCAATAACAGCGTGGATGAGAACGCGCAGGGCGGCACCCGGATTGCCGACGCGGTGGACGGGATGCTGGCGGCACTGGAGAGGCAGCAGCACGAGGTCGGACGCGCGCAGGGGCAGATCAGCGAAATGGGAGAAGTTGCCGGGAAAGTGGCGGATTACGCCGAGGCAATCCATGGAAATGCGGGAAGGACCCGGGACAACGCCCGGGACGGTATGCAGAAAATCGTGGCTTATGTGGAGCAAATGCAGGAAGTGAACCGTTCCATGCGTGAAATGGAGAGCGTATTTGCCTCTTTCGGGGAGAATACCAAGGGAATGACGGCGGCACTGGAGTCGATTTCATCCATCGCCTCCCAGACGAATCTGCTCTCGTTGAACGCGTCCATCGAAGCGGCGAGAGCGGGAGAAGCGGGTAAAGGCTTTGCGGTGGTGGCGACAGAGATCCGGAATCTTGCGGACGATTCACAGGCGGCGGCAGCGCATATCGGTAAGATGATTGAGGCGGTGAGCACGCAGGCGGATCAGATGACGGCGCGGCTCAGGGAGAGTCTTGACCAGCTGGAGAAAGGCAACCAGATGACGGGCGAGGCGAAGGAGAGCTTTGAGACCATCACAGCGGGTACGGACGAAGTAAACAACAGCGTGGAAGATATTATAAAAGATGTGGAGGTGCTGAGCGACAGAATCCATGAGGCGATGGAGAGCATGGGAACCATCAAGGACGCGGCGGACGGCAATGTTACCGAGATCAACGAGATCAGCGCCGTGGTGGCGGAACAGTCCGCGAATCTGGAAGAGGTTTCCGAGGCTATGGACAAGCTGCTTGTGCTCACGGATGATGTGGAAGGACTGGTAGGCGAGTTTAAAATTTAAAGTCCGGGGCGGAAATCGAGCAGTATGGTATAAGCAAATAGAAACATAACAACATATAGTATATAAGTAGAAACACCTGTGGGGAGAAAAAACCTGCGGGTGTTTTTGTTGTCGCGGATCAAAAGTTGTACACTAGACAACTTGCGCAAAATGTATGTAAAACTGAATAAAAAGATTGACAATTTATTGGCATGTAGATATAATGGAAATACCATCCGGGTTTTGGAATGGTGAAAATGTACAGAATGACTTGTTTATCGGGCGCCTATTAAGCAAAATGTTCCAATTTACCGATTTGAGACAAAGTTAAAATATTTTAAAAATCGGCAAATTGTCTAGTGTACAACTTACGGGCGAGGGCAGACAAGTTGGCTGTGCGAAACAACTACATTATAAAGGGAGGAAAAAGAAACATGAAAAAGAAAGTTTTAGGCGCATTTTTAAGCGTAGCAATGGTAGCTTCCATGCTCGTTGGCTGTGGCGGCGGCGAGGCAGCTCCCGCGGCAGAGACAGCAGCTCCTGCGGCGGATGAAGCGGCTCCTGCAGCGGATGAAGCTCCGGCAGCAGATGCTCCTGCGGCAGACGCAGCAGAAGCAGCAGAAGCTCCGGCAGCATCCGGCGGCAAGAAGGTTGGTGTGGCGATGCCTACCCAGTCTTCCGAGAGATGGATCAACGATGGCGCGAACATGAAGGCTCAGCTCGAGGCTCTCGGCTACGAAGTAGACCTTCAGTACGCAGAGGATGATGTACAGGCACAGGTTTCTCAGGTTGAGAACATGATCGCTTCCGGCGTTAACTGCCTGGTTATCGCTTCTATCGACTCTGACGCTCTGGTTAACGTAGAGGCTCAGGCGAAAGAGGCAGGTATTCCGATCATCGCTTACGATCGTCTGCTGATGAACACGGATGCAGTTTCTTACTACGCTACATTTGATAACAAGGGTGTTGGTACCGCGATCGGTAAGTACATCGAGGAGAATGCAGGCCTTGATCCCGCAGACCCGAAGACCATCGAGTTCTTCATGGGTTCCCCCGATGACAACAACGCGCACATGCTTTACGCAGGTCTGATGGAGGTTCTTCAGCCTTATCTTGATAACGGCGCACTGGTTTGTAAGTCCGGCAGAACTTCTTTCGATGACACTTGTATCCTGAGATGGTCTCAGGAGACCGCTCAGCAGAACTGTGAGAACTATCTGACAGGTTTCTACGCTGACGAGGATCTCGACATCTGTGCTACCGCTTTCGACGGTTTCGCATACGGTTGTAAGGCAGCTCTTGAGGGCGCTGGCTACACAGACGCTAACTGGCCTATGATCACTGGTCAGGATGCAGAGCTGATGGCTACCAAGAACATCATCTCCGGCAAGCAGACCATGTCCATCTACAAGGATACCCGCCTTCTGGCTGAGAAGTGTGTTACCATGGTGCAGGCAGTTCTTGAGGGTGCAGAGCCTGAGATCAACGATACTGAGCAGTACGACAATGGTAAGATCGTAGTTCCTTCTTACCTGTGCACACCTGTAGCAGTTGACCAGTCCAACTACAAGGAGATCATCGTAGACGGTGGTTACTACACAGAGGAGCAGTTAGCTGAGTAATCGATCTTTCATAAGATTTTAGGAGGGCGGCGGCAGTTTTGCTGCCGCCCTTTCAATAGGTATACCACATATTTTAGGGAAGGGAGTTGGGAAAATGTCGGATTACATCTTGGAAATGAACCACATTGTCAAGGAATTTTCAGGTGTCCGGGCGCTGGATGACGTAAATCTGAAAGTGAGACGCGGAGAGATCCATGCTCTGTGTGGGGAAAACGGGGCGGGAAAGTCCACGCTGATGAACGTTCTCTCGGGCGTCTGGGCTCACGGTACATATTCCGGCGATGTTGTGTACAAGGGGGAGACATGTAAGTTCCACAATCTGAGGGACAGTGAGGCGAAGGGTATCGTTATTATCCATCAGGAACTTGCTTTGAGTCCGCTTCTCTCGGTGGCGGAGAATGTGTTCCTTGGAAATGAGCAGCTTGCGGCAAAAGGGGTTATAGACTGGACAAAGACCAGACAGCGCGCGCAGGAGATGCTTGCGAGGGTAGGTCTGGAGCATGAAGATGTGAATGTGCCGGTTAACTCTCTGGGCGTAGGCAAACAGCAGTTGATCGAAATTGCGAAAGCGATGGCGAAGAAGGTTGAACTTCTGATCCTCGACGAGCCGACCGCGGCGCTTAACGACGAGGAGAGTAAAAAGCTTCTGGACATTATGCTGGAGCTTAAGAAACAGGGAATTACCTGTATTATTATTTCCCATAAGTTAAATGAAATTGAATATGTATCTGACTCCGTAACGATTATCCGTGACGGTAAGACGATTGAGACGCTGATCAAGGGCGAGGATGACATGTCCGAGGACCGTGTGATCAAGGGCATGGTTGGACGGGAAATGACCAACCGTTATCCTGTGCGTGAAGGTGTGAAGATCGGCGACACGATCTTTGAAGTCAAGGATTGGAATGTGTATCATCCCGATGATGCGGAACGTCAGGTTTTGAAAAATATTAACATCAGTGTCCGGGCAGGTGAGGTTGTGGGCCTTGCAGGACTGATGGGCGCGGGGCGTACCGAGTTTGCCATGAGCGTATTCGGACACAGCTACGGCCAGAAGATTTCCGGGACCGTGAAGATCAACGGCAAGGAAGTGGAGATGAAGACCGTGAAACAGGCGATAGACTCCAAGCTTGCTTATGTGTCTGAGGACAGAAAGGTTTACGGACTGAATCTGATCGGTGAGATCAAGGAAAACATGACCATAGCGGCACGCCCGAAATTCTTCTCCAAGCACGGCGTGATCAACGGAAACGACGAGATTGTTGCGGCGGAAGAGTATAAGAAGAGAATCAATGTCAAGGCTACTTCCATCGAGCAGGTGGTCGGCTCTTTGTCGGGTGGTAACCAGCAGAAGGTGGTTCTGGCGAAGTGGATGCTGACGCAGCCGGATGTGCTGATTCTGGATGAGCCTACGCGCGGTATCGACGTAGGTGCGAAGTACGAGATCTACTGTGTTATCAATGAGCTGGCGAAAGCCGGCAAGGCGGTGCTCATTATCTCCTCCGAAATGCCGGAAATTATCGGTACATGCGACAGGACCTATGTGATCAATGAGGGACAGATCGCGGGTGAACTGAATCACGAGGAGCTGACACAGGAAAAAATTATGCAGTGTATTATGGCACATAATAGAAAGGGTGATGGAAATGAATGAGAAGAAAAAAGTAGTAAATCTTGACATGAAACAGTACGGTATGTTTCTGGCGCTTATTGCCATCTATGTGATCTTTGCCATTATGACGGGTGGGAAGAACCTCTCCCCGGCGAATATTAACAACCTTATCATGCAGAACGGTTATGTGGTCATTCTGGCAATCGGTATGCTGTTGTGCGTACTGACCGGTAACGTCGATCTGGGCGTCGGCTCTGTTGTAGCGCTCACCGGCGCGGCGGCAGGTATCATTTTGATTGACTACAAGATGAATATGTGGATCGCGATCTTTGTGGCATTGCTGATTGGTCTTCTGGTAGGCATGTTTGCGGGATTCTTCATTGCTTATCTGGATATCCCGCCTTTCGTTGTAACGCTCGCTACGATGCTGATGGGGCGCGGACTTACATACACGCTTCTGAAAGCGCAGACAAAGGGTCCCCACCCGGACAATTACGTGTATCTGGGCGCGGGCTTCCTTCCCACCGCTAAGATCAGCTTTGGGGACGGCACGCTGGATCTGGTTTGTATCGCGGTAGCGATTGTTGCGTCTGTGGCGCTGATTCTCAACGAGATCCGCAGCATCAAGACGAAAGAGAAATATAATTTTGCGACCAATCCTTTGTGGCAGGTTGCGCTGAAACTTGTGGTTATGCTCTTCATTATCTGGTTCTGCCTCATCAAACTGGCGCAGTATAACGGACTTCCGTTCGTGCTTGTCATCATGGCGCTGCTGATCGCCCTTTACGGGTTCATCACGAGCAAGACGGTGGCTGGCCGCCAGATTTACGCGCTGGGCGGCAACAGAAAGGCGGCAAACCTTTCCGGTATCGACACAAAGAAGGTATTCTTCTGGGTATACACCAACATGGGAATCCTGAGCGCGGTAGCAGGTATCGTTTTGTCGGCACGTAACTCTTCCTCCACCCCGAAGGCGGGCGACGGTTTCGAGATGGACGCGATCGCTTCCTGTTACATCGGTGGTGCGGCTGTGGCAGGTGGCGCCGGTACGATCATGGGTGCGGTAGTCGGTGCGTTTATCATGGGTATTCTGAATAACGGTATGTCACTGTACGGCTGGTCTACGGATATTCAGAAGATTGTAAAAGGTGCGGTTCTTCTCGGAGCCGTGACTGTGGACGTTATTTCCAAGAGAAAGAAAGGCTGATGATCTGAAAGTAAGATACATAGCAGATAGGGACAGCGGGGGAAAACGCGGCCCTTAATGTGTGAGGGCTGCCCGAAAGGGTGGCTCTCTGCGCGTTTGAGCAAAAGCAGGAAGCTGCGGAGACGGGCTGTATAACAAAGTGTGACTGGAGTGTGTAATGGAGAAAGCAACGCCTAAATATATGGAGTTGGTCGGATGGATCAACGAACAGATCGAGACGAAAAAGCTTGTGCCGGGGCAGAAGATGTATTCGGAGAATACGCTGAAAGAGATGTTCGGCGTGAGCCGTCAGACGGTCAGACACGCCATCGGGGTTTTGGAGAACGAGGGTATTATACGCCGGATTCAGGGAAGCGGTACCTATATCAACGATAACCGGCTGGCGAACCTGACAAAGCGGATGCGCGTTTCCGTGGTGACGACTTATGTGGACGGTTATATTTTCCCGCGGACCATACAGGGGATCGAGAATGTGCTTCTGGAAGCGGGCTATTCGGTGCAGATCGCTTTTACCAATAACCAGCACGGGCGGGAAAAGACCATCCTTGAGGACATTATCAGCCGGGACGAGGTGTCGGGGCTGATCGTGGAACCGACGAAGAGCGGAATTCCCAATCCCAACCTGCGGCTCTATCAGGAGATACGAAAGAAACGGATCCCTGTTATCTTTATCAACAGCTTTTATCCGCAGTTAAAGATCCCCCATGTGTCTATCAACGATCATATGGCGGGGTGGAAGATGACAAAGTACCTGCTCTCCATGGGACATAAAAAAATCGGCGGCATTTTTAAACTGGACGACGGGCAGGGGCAGGCGCGATTTTCCGGCTACATGGACGCGATGATGGATGACGGGCTGGAAGTGGAGGATAATCAGATCGTCTGGGTGGACACGGAAGAGAAGCAGCATCTGGAAAAAGCGGCGGCAAAGGTTCTGGAGCGTTTTAAGGACTGCACAGCGGTGTTCTGCTACAACGACGAGGTCGCTTTCGGGCTTCTGGATATTTTCAAAAAGAACGGCATCCGGGTCCCGCGGGATATTTCGGTGGCGAGTGTGGACGATTCGGAACTGGCTATTCTCGGGGAAGTGCCTATCGCCTCCACGCCGCATCCGATGGAGCGCCTCGGGGGAAAGGCGGCGGAAAACCTGCTGCGGATGATCAAAGACCCGGGATTTGACGCGACCTATGAGTTTGAGGTGGATGTGGTGCCGCGGAGGTCGGTGCAGAAGATTAAATAAAATTTACATACAACTTGATTATTTGTATGTACAAGTAGTAGACTGTATAGTAAGAAATGCGGGATATGGCTGTGCGGTACACGTGTAATACTGTATACAAAATTGTATGTATGTACAACTTGATACTAGCCGCAGGAAAACAGGCGGCTGCGAAGCAGACATTTGTTTTACGCGGCGGTATTAACGGGCAGATGTCCGACGAAAGCGGACAGTGAGCGCGTAAGCGCGGGTCTGCGAGTCTCACAGCACGGCGCAAACAAAAAAGAAAGAGAGGGTATTGTATGATCGCAGCAAAGAACTACAAATTTTGGTTTTGCACGGGGTCTCAGGACTTGTATGGGGATGAGTGCCTGAGAAAGGTGGCGGATCATTCCGCGAAAATTGTGGAGGGGCTGAATACATCCGGCAATCTGCCGTTTGAGGTGGTGTTAAAACCTACGTTAATCAGTCAGGCTTCCATCCGGCAGGCACTTAATGATGCAAACAACGATCCGGAGTGTGCGGGTGTGATTACGTGGATGCACACATTCTCCCCGGCTAAGATGTGGATTCTTGGACTGAAGGAGTTTCGGAAACCGCTCTGCCATCTGCATACGCAGTTCAATGAGGAGATTCCTTATGACAGCATAGATATGGATTTTATGAATGAGAACCAGTCGGCGCACGGCGACAGAGAGTACGGGCATATCGTGAGCCGCATGGGTATCGAGCGCAAGATTATTGTAGGGCACTGGGCGTCCGAGTCTGTACAGAAGCAGCTTGGAAGCTGGATGCGCACGGCGATCGGCGTGATCGAGTCCTCCCATGTGCGCGTGTGCCGTTTCGGCGACAACATGAACAACGTGGCAGTTACCGAGGGTGATAAGGTAGAGGCGCAGATCAAGTTTGGCTGGGAGATCGACCATTACTGCGTAAACGATGTGGTGGAGTATGTGGACGCGGTGCCGCAGGGCGATGTGAACGCGCTGGTTGAGGAGTATTACAGCAAATATAAGATTATTGACGAGGGCAGGGATCTCGACGAGTTCAAGAAGCATGTGGCTGTGCAGGCGCAGCAGGAGATCGGTATCGAGAAATTCCTCGTAGAGAACGACTATCATGCGGTGGTAACGCATTTCGGTATGCTTGGCGGTCTGAAGCAGCTTCCGGGTCTGGCGATCCAGAGACTGATGGAGAAAGGCTACGGCTTCGGCGCGGAGGGCGACTGGAAGGTAGCGGCAATGGTGCGCATTATGAAGCTGATGACGGCGGGCATCAAGGATGCGAAGGGTACTTCCATGATGGAAGATTACACTTACAATCTCGTGCCCGGCAAGGAGGGTATTCTGCAGGCGCATATGCTTGAGGTATGTCCTTCCGTTGCGGACGGCGACATCGGCATCAAGGTATGCCCGCTTTCCATGGGTAACAGGGAAGATCCCGCGCGTCTCGTATTTACGTCGAAGACAGGTCCTGCGGTGGCGTGCTCTCTGGTTGATCTGGGTACCCGCTTCCGTCTGCTGATCAATGCGGTGGACTGCAAGAAGGTGGAGAAGCCTATGCCGAAGCTTCCTGTTGGCACGGCATTCTGGACGCCTCAGCCTAATATGGAAGTCGGCGCGACCGCGTGGATTCTGGCAGGCGGCGCACACCACACGGCGTTCTCCTACGATCTGACCGTGGAGCAGATGGCAGACTGGGCTGACGCAATGGGGATCGAGAGCGTTATCATTGACAAGGATACCAACATCCGCGATTTCAAGAATATGCTGAGATGGAACGAGGCGGCATACCGCTGATCCGTCGAAATTTAGAGAATAAAAGGCTGCAGAAATAAAGAAGGAGGGTTTGTGATAAGTATGGGAGCAAAAGAATGTATTGCAAGCGGTAAAGCGGTGCTGGGTATTGAGTTTGGTTCTACCAGAATCAAGGCGGTTCTGGTGGATGAGAACAACAAGCCCATCG
Organism: uncultured Lachnospiraceae bacterium; assembly: GCA_910586705.1. GTDB lineage: Bacteria > Bacillota > Clostridia > Lachnospirales > Lachnospiraceae > UBA3282. The sequence continues at coordinate 45,351 of CAJUJK010000015.1, forward strand.
CATCGGGGGCACACGACTGGGAGAACAGACTGGAGAACGGCATCTGGACTTATACGCTGGATGACATCTGGACGGGTCTGCAGGATTGCTACAAAAAACTGGCGGAGGATGTGCAGGCGCAGTACGGGGAGAAGCTTGTGAAGCTGGGGGCGATCGGTTTCTCCGCAATGATGCACGGCTATATGGCGTTCAACGAGAAGGATGAGCTGATGGTTCCCTTCCGCACATGGAGAAATACCATTACGGAAGAGGCCTCCACAAAGCTGACGGAGCTGTTCAACTATCATATTCCGCAGAGATGGACGATTGCACATCTCTTTCAGGCGGTTTTAAACGGCGAGGCGCATGTGCCGGATCTGAAATTTGTCATCACGCTGGCGGGCTATATCCAGTGGAAACTGACGGGTGAGAAAATTGTCGGCGTGGGCGAGGCGTCTGGTATGTTCCCGATTGATATTGCGACGGGGCAGTTTAATGAAAAGATGATCGCACAGTTTGACGAGGCGGTTGCGGACAAGGGCTTTGCATGGAAACTGAAGGATGTGCTTCCGGCAGTTTACACCGCGGGGCAGCAGGCGGGTGCGCTGACAGAAGAGGGCGCGAAGCTGCTTGATCCTACCGGCACCTTGCAGGCAGGTATTCCTTTCTGTCCTCCCGAGGGTGATGCGGGCACAGGCATGGCGGCGACCAACAGCGTGGCACAGCGTACCGGCAATGTATCTGCGGGAACGAGCGTGTTCGGTATGATCGTTATGGAGAAGGAACTGTCCAAGGTCTATGACGCCATTGATCTGGTGACGACCCCGGATGGCAGCCTTGTGGCGATGGTGCACTGTAACAACTGTACTTCCGACCTGAATGCGTGGGTGAATCTGTTTAAGGAGTATTCGGAAGTGATGGGCATGAAGGTGGATATGAACGAGCTGTACGGCAACCTCTACCGCAAGGCATTGGAGGGAGACGACGACTGCGGCGGTCTGCTTGCCTACAACTATTTCTCCGGCGAGCATGTGACCGGCTTTAACGAGGGACGTCCGCTGTTTGTGAGAACGCCCGACGCGAAGTTCAATCTGGCGAACTTTATGAGAGTGCATCTGTTCACCTCCCTCGGTGCGCTGAAGACCGGCTTTGACATTCTTTTCCAGGAAGAGAAAGTGGAAGTGGATGAGATCTTAGGGCACGGCGGTCTGTTCAAGACCAAGGGCGTAGGGCAGAGCATCCTTGCGGCGGCAATGAACGCACCCGTGAGCGTTATGGAGACGGCGGGCGAAGGCGGCGCATGGGGCATTGCGCTTCTGGCTTCCTACATGATCAATAAGGGCGCGGACGAGAGTCTGGCGGCGTTCCTCGACAGCAAAGTATTTGCGGGTCAGAAGGGTGAGAAGCTGGAGCCGAAGGCGTCCGATGTGGAAGGATTTAACAAGTTTATGAAGTTGTACGGCGCGGGACTTGCGATCGAGAGAGCGGCAGTTGAATCTATGTAATATCAAAATCTGAGCAGAGTGAAATATATACAGGAGGTATAACATGTTAGAGGAACTGAAAAAACGTGTCTATGAGGCGAATATGCTGCTTCCGAAGTATGGACTTGTCACATTCACATGGGGGAATGTGAGTGAGATTGACAGGGAGAGCGGTATTTTTGCGATCAAGCCGAGCGGCGTGGACTATGACAAGCTGACGCCGGATGATATGGTACTTGTGGATCTGGAAGGCAACAAGGTGGAGGGGAAGTATAATCCTTCTTCCGACACGGCGACCCATGTGGAGCTCTACAAGGCTTACGAGGAGATCGGCGGCGTTGTACATACCCATTCTTCCTATGCCACAAGCTGGGCACAGGCGGGCAGAAGCATTCCCTGTTACGGGACGACCCATGCGGATTACTTTTACGGGGATATCCCGTGTCTGCGCTGTCTGAATGAGGACGAGATCGCGGATGCTTACGAGAAGAACACCGGGCTTCTGATTGTCAGCGAGTTTAAGAGAATGGATAAAGACCCGGTGGCGGTTCCGGCAGTGCTCTGCAAGAACCACGGTCCTTTTGCGTGGGGCAAAGACGCGCATGAGGCGGTGCACAATGCGGTTGTACTCGAGGAAGTGGCGAAGATGGCTTACCGCGCGGAGACGATCCATGCGAGGATTCAGCCCGCGCCGCAGGAACTGCAGGATAAGCATTATTTCCGCAAGCATGGCGCTAACGCGTACTACGGACAAAAGTAATTAATTGTGCCCGGGCACGGTGACAAAATGAAAGCTTTGTGATACACTTTAGGCAGATGATTATTATAGTTTTGATGGATGGAGGACAGCGATGAACAAATTAGAGTTACAAAAAACAGCTAATGAAGTTCGCAAGGGTATCGTGACGGCGGTACATGGCGCGAAGGCAGGGCATCCGGGCGGATCTCTGTCGGCGGCAGACATTTTTACTTACTTATATTTTGAAGAGATGAACATTGACCCGAAAGATCCGAAGAAGGCGGACAGGGACCGTTTCGTGCTTTCCAAGGGGCATACGGCTCCCGGGCTTTATTCCGTTCTGGCAAACAGAGGGTACTTCCCGGTAGAGGATCTGCCCACGCTGCGCCACCTCGGCTCCTATCTGCAGGGACATCCCTGTATGCAGGAGACGCCCGGCGTAGATATGTCTTCAGGCTCTCTGGGACAGGGCATTTCCGCGGCAGTAGGTATGGCTCTCGCGGCGAAGATGGACGGCAAGGATTACAGAACCTACACGCTGCTCGGTGACGGCGAGATTCAGGAAGGGCAGGTATGGGAGGCTTCCATGTTTGCGGGACACAGAAAGCTTGACAATCTGGTGGTGATCGTGGACAACAACGGACTGCAGATTGACGGTAAGATTGATGACGTGTGTTCCCCTTACCCGATTGACAAGAAGTTCGAGGCGTTCAACTTCCACGTAATCAATATCGACGGCAATGACTTTGACCAGATCGACGCGGCATTCAAGGAGGCAAAGGCGACCAAGGGTATGCCCACCGCTATTATCTGTAAGACGGTGAAGGGCAAAGGCGTTTCCTTTATGGAGAACAATGCGGGCTGGCATGGCAAGGCTCCCAATGATGAAGAGTATGCGACGGCGATGGCTGATCTTACAAAGATCGGTGAAGAGTTAGGAGGTGCAAACTAATGGCAGATGTAAAGAAAATTGCGACAAGAGAAAGCTATGGTAATGCACTTGCCGAGTGTGGTGCAGAATTTCCCAATCTGGTAGTGCTGGATGCGGACCTTGCAGGCGCGACCAAGACGGGCGTTTTCTTAAAGGCATTCCCGGACCGCCATATCGACTGCGGTATTGCGGAGTGTAACATGACAGGTATTGCGGCAGGCCTTGCTACCTGCGGCAAGATTCCCTTTATCAGTTCCTTCGCCATGTTCGCGGCAGGACGTAACTTTGAGCAGGTTCGTAACTCCATCGGTTATCCTCATTTAAATGTAAAGATCGGTGCAACCCATGCCGGCATTACCGTAGGCGAGGACGGCGCAACCCATCAGTGTAACGAGGATGTAGCTCTGATGCGGACCATTCCCGGTATGACCGTGATCGTTCCCTCCGATGATGTGGAGGCGAAGGCGGCGGTGAGAGCGGCGATCGAGATGGAAGGTCCCGTATATCTGCGCTTTGGCCGTGCGGCTGTCCCGGTAATCAACGACAAGCCGGATTATAAATTTGAGATCGGCAAGGGCGTTCTTCTGAGAGAGGGGACGGATGTGACGATCATCGCAAGCGGCATTACGGTTTCCTCCGCTCTGGATGCGGCGGAAATGCTCGCGGCGGACGGCATCAGCGCAGAAGTGATCAATATCCACACCATCAAGCCTCTGGATGAGGAGCTGGTACTTGCTTCCGCAAAGAAGACCGGCAAAGTGGTGACCGCGGAGGAGCACACCGTGATCGGCGGTCTTGGCAGCGCTGTCTGCGACTGTCTGTCTGAGAAACATCCCACACCCGTTCTGCGGATCGGTATGCAGGATACCTTCGGCGAGTCCGGCTCCGCGAATGCACTGGTAGAGAAGTACGGTCTGGACGGAAAAGGCATTTACGAAAAGGTAAAAACTTTTGTAAAATAGAGAGGCACCTGATTATGGGTAAAAGAATTTTGTCTCCCTCCATTCTGGCGGCGGATTTCGCCAGACTGGGGGAGCAGATCAAAGAGGCGGACGAAGCCGGGGCGGAATATATACATATTGATGTGATGGACGGGGTGTTTGTACCATCCATTTCCTTTGGGATGCCGGTGATCCGTTCCATCCGTAAGGTGACAGACAGGGTGTTTGATGTGCACCTGATGATCGTCGATCCGGATCGGTATCTGAAGGAGTTCAAGGCGTGCGGTGCGGACAGCATCACATTCCATCTGGAAGCCACGGACGACGCGGAGGAGACCATTGATCTGATACGAAACCTCGGTTGCAGGGTTGGCATGTCGATCAAGCCGAAAACCCCTGTGGAGGCGGTCAGAAAATACCTGCCTAAGCTGGATATGCTGCTGGTGATGACGGTGGAGCCGGGATTCGGCGGTCAGAAATACATCCCCGAATCGACGGAGCGCATCCGCAGAATACGGGAGATGGCTGACGAGATGGGACTTGACCTTGATATTCAGGTGGACGGAGGCATCACGGTGGATAATGCGAAAATCGTGTTGGATGCCGGCGCCAATGTGATTGTGGCGGGGTCCGCTGTTTTCGGAGGCAGCATTACAGAAAATGTAAAGAGATATCTGGCACAATTTTGATCTTTAAATGCGTGGCGCAGTCATTCAGACTGCGCCATTGACTTTGCGGGCTGCCTCCGCTTTTCCCAGAAGGTAAAGAAAGACGATGGCGGGCACACGCAGGATCGGGGTAGCCGTTTCGTGCTTTGTAAAGCCGAAATCGTTTATCTCTTTTGTGATCAAAAAGGCGTGGGTCACTTTTGCGGTTTTATCTTTACACAAGTCCACGATTGCATCTGTGGCGGGGATGTGGGAATTGCCGCGGTATTTGACTTCGCAGAGTATTTTCTGCCGGGGCAGTTCCACCACCACATCGACTTCCTTCTGGTTGTCTCTGGCATTTCTGAAATAGCCAAGCTGCGCGGGGGTGCCTTGATAGAAGGAAACCATGTGCTTATAGACAGCGGTTTCCACCACGGCTCCCAGCTCGGTTTCATCCGACAGCACATCGTCAATCATCAGCACCGCATTCCGGATCGCGGCATCGGCGATAAAAATCTTCGGTTTCCCTTTTGACGCTCCCTTGCTGCCTACGTTCATGGGTTTGGACAGATAGATGAGGTTGGACATTTCCAGAGCCTCAATATAGTTGTCGATGGTGGAGACGGATATGTTTTCAAGCTCCTTCGCTGCCGTGGTTGCGCTGAAAATTTCCGTGGTGTTCATACATAAATATAGAAACAGCTTTTCTATAAGCAGAGGGTTGCGGATGTTAAACAGGGACAGCACGTCGCGCTTAATGACCTTATCCACCACATCTTCCCGGAGCATCCGCTGCGCATACAGGTCGTCGCCGGACAGTACAAGCTCCGGGAAACCGCCGAGGGTCAGATAGCGGTTGAAATGCGTCCGCAGAGGCAGAAACCTGCCAACCAGATCGCTGAGCCGGGCATGGCTCATAGCGGAAAGATCGCAGGGCTGTATGGTTTCTGAAGCCAGCGGGTCTTCCAGACCGAGTATCATACAATATTCGTAAAAGGACATGGTGGGAATCTTCAAAATGTTCCATCTGCCTGTGCCGCTGTCGGCAGAGCCTTTTTCCAAAACAGGGCTTGCCGAGCCTGTGGCAATCATGCGGATGTCCTTCCTGCTGTCATAAATGACTTTCATCCATAACTCCCAGTCATCCGTATATTGGATTTCGTCAAAAAAAAGATATTTCTCCCCCTCGACCGGATACATGGATTCGTAGACGGACAGTACGGTATCTACGCTGACAAGCTTAAAGATCGGATTGTCAAAGGAGACATACAGAATATTTCTCGGATTGACGCCTTCATCCAGCAGTCTGTCAATAATCTGGTACTGTATCGTGGTCTTGCCGACACGTCTCATGCCGGAAAGGACAACAAAACGGCGGATACTTGGATGTCTGAGCATTTGGAAAGCCTCGTAATATGCCAGCCGTCTCAGCGGTTTCGCATCGTCTTTGACGGCGGAGAGCGATCTCCACCATGGGTTATACTGCCATAGCACTTTTATAATTTTTTCCTCGCCTACAATTGCCATGAGATGCCTCCTTTTATTTTATACAAAGCAGTATTTCGGTGTAATAAAGGAATATACCCGATAAACAATACGACTGTTTTGTAGTTATATTATAATAATAGTATAGAAATTTTGCAAGTATATTTATAGTATATACAAAATGTTATAGTTGTATAACATATTAATAGGCATAAAGTTCAAATAGTATAACACAAAAACAAGCAGACTGTTTTCGCATTATACTATGAAAACAGTCTGCTTGTTTTTACGATATGATATGTATTCTGCCACATGTTTTAGGAAACTATATTCTGGAGCCATATCCCTTTCTTGACCAGCACAAATCCGATCACACATTTAATCCAGTCGCCCATCTGCACAAAGGCATAGACCGCGGCAACGGGCAACGCTGTGTAGCGGCTCAGCGTAAAGGCGATCACCACGCTGACACACCAGATGAATACGCTGTCGAAAAGGAAAGTGATGATTGTTTTGCCGCCGGAACGCAGGGTAAAGTAAGAGGCGTGCATAAAGGCGTTCTGCGGCATAAAGACGGCGGTAAGCATAATGAAGTATGTCGCCAGCTGTTTCGATTCGCCGTTTGTGTTGTAGAGCAGCGGGAAAAACTGCGCCAGCAAAAGCATGACGGCAGCGATCACTACGCAGCTGAAAACGGAAAAGGCAATCATCTTATTATCCGTATCCCTTGCCTCTTTCATTTTACCCGCGCCGAGAAGCTGTCCCACAATGATTGCCACGGAATCGCCCAGCGCAATAAACACGATGTTAAATACATTGTTGATCGTATTGGAAATATTGAGCGCGGCAATTACGTTCAAACCCCGGATGGAATAGCACTGTGTCAGCATCGCCGTGCCTGCCGCCCAAAGTGTTTCATTTAGAAGAAGTGGCATTCCTTTTGTTATTATTTTTATCATCAGAGAACCGGGAACTTTCAATGTAGTGTAGAGTCCCTGCACAAAAGGATTCTCCTGTGCGTGGCGGTGCGTGTATATGAGTACGATCGCACACTCAACAAAACGTGAAATGATGGTGGCAAGAGCCGCGCCGCGCACGCCCAGAGCCGGCATACCGAATTTGCCGTAAATTAACAGGTAATTCAATATAAGGTTGACGAAAACGGCGATTACGCCTGCTTTCATGGGCAGAATCGTCTTGCCGCATTCCCGCAGGGTGCTGGAATAAACCTGAACCAGCATAAAAGGAATCAGCCCGGGAAGCATAATCTGAAGATACTCTCTGCCATAGCGCAGGGTAGCTGCAGCGCTCTCCACCGTGCCGTCTCCCTGCAGATAGAAGGAGATCAGCGGACTGCCGGCAGTCAGCAGCAGAATCACCGTAAATAAGGTAATCAAAGAAACCATCCATATTTTAAAGCGGACGGTCTGCCGGACACCCTCCTGATTTTTCTGTCCGAAATACTGCGCGGTAAAAATACCTGCGCCGGATACACCGCCGAACAGGCAGAGGTTATAGACAAAAAGAAGCTGGTTTACAATGGCGACGCCGGACATTTGCTCCGTGCCGATCTGCCCGATCATAATATTGTCCAAAAGACTCACAAAATTTGTGATTCCGTTCTGGATCATAATGGGGACGGCAATGGCGAGAACCATCTTGTAAAAGTTTTTGTCTCCAATGAATTTGTGTTGTGTTTTTTCTAAAAGTCTCATTCCACCATTCTACAGTATCCGCATGGCTGATGCAACTTAATTTTATCGGTTTTGTATGTATATTGTGCCTGTGCTCAGGCATATTTTATATGTAGTACATTTTACCAAAAATTAACATTTTGTTGATTAATTAGAAAATTACGCCTTGTCATTAAATGAATGATGAAATATGATAAAGTAAGCGAAAATACAAAAACGATAAGGATTTGAGGACGGAAGGAGAAGATATACATGGAACTTCAAGGTTTGACAAACTGTGAAACGCTGGTAATGAAAACAGTGTGGGATGCGGAGAGAGAACTGGATCTGGCGGATATCACACTGAGAGTAAACGAGGCGTATGATAAAGAGTGGAAGCCGCAGACAGTTTCCACCTTTTTGGCGAGGCTTGTCAAAAAGGGGTATTTAAAGAATTACAGACAGGGGCGGGTATTTTATTATCAGATACTGGTTCCGCAAAAAGAATATCTCGGCAAGCTGGCGGAAGGGTTTTTGAAATTCTGGAAACAGGAAAATGTGGATATTTTTCTGGCGGCACTGGAAAAATAGTCCCCCTTGCACGAACCGGGTAGGGACATCGCCTGCAATGGTGCGGAATACCTCTCCCATTTTCTACTCCGGTGTGCTACAATAGGTAGGGCAAAAGAAACGGAGATGACATTTTTTATGAAAAAGCTGGGAAGAAACGACGCCTGCTGGTGCGGCAGCGGAAAAAAATACAAGGCATGTCATATGGCGATGGATGAAAAAATCGAAAGTATCGAATTGCAGGGGCATATTGTTCCGCGGCATGATATCCTGAAGACTCCCGAACAGCTTCAGGGCATCCGGGAGAGCAGCAAGCTGAATATCGCCATTCTGGACGAGATTGGGCGGCAGATCCATATCGGCATGAGCACGGAGGAGATTGACAGGATTGTCCGGGATATGACGAAGGAGATGGGCGGCATTGCCGCGCCTTTGGGTTACGACGGATTTCCGAAGAGCGTCTGCACTTCCATCAACGAGGTGGTGTGTCACGGCATTCCCGACGAGAACCGCCTGCTGAAGGATGGCGATATCGTAAATGTGGACGTATCTACTATTTATAACGGGTACTTTTCCGACTCTTCGCGCATGTTTATGCTGGGGAATGTGCCGGAAGAGACGAGGAAGCTCGTGCGGGTGGCAAGGGAATGTATCGACGTGGGGCTGGAGCAGGTGAAACCGTGGAACTTCCTCGGCGACATGGCGCAGGCGATCAACGATTACGCGAGACAGAACGGTTATTCTATCGTGAGGGAGATCGGCGGGCATGGTATCGGTCTGGAATTTCACGAGGAACCTTTTGTCAGTTATGTGACCCGCAAAGGCACGGAAATGCTTATGGTGCCGGGTATGGTATTTACCATTGAGCCGATGGTCAATATGGGAAAGGCTGACATTTATATTGACGATGAGGATGGCTGGACGGTCTATACTGACGATGGCAAGCCCTCCGCCCAGTGGGAGGTCACGCTGGCGGTGACAGAGGACGGTTATGAGATTTTGACATACTGAGACATAAGCGGCAGCAGCGCGGAAATTTGCGGAAAAATTTTTAGAATTTCGCGGTGAACGTTATTTCGTTTGGAAAGGTAAAACCCCGAATGTATCAATATTACAGGTGCATCCGGGGCTTTTTGCATTCAAAAACTTGTGCAACATTCCGATATTGTAAATGGGAATGGCATCTGGTATGGTAATCATACAATCTTTGAGAAGATTAAAGTATACTTTATTCCGTACATTTTGTATGTTCTGGATTTCTATGTACGGGTCTGCGGCGGGTCGCCGGATAATCCAGCAGGAAAAGACGAAAAAGATTGGAAACAAGGGCACATTGAAAAACCAGAAGTTAAAGAAGGAGGCTATAGGAAAACTATGCGCGAATTTATGACAAAAGTGTCAGATTATTTTAATGAATGGCGGGAGGATCCCGAACGGGAAGACGGACAGGTTACACGGGTGTTTATCATTGCGGCAGCGATCGCGGTGGCTGTGGTAATCGCGCTGCTCCTCTGGTGGGGGTACGGCGTGCAGGAAAAAAAGAGGGAGGAAGCCGCTGCGAAAGCAAGAAAACTGCAGGAAGCACAGAGTATGCAGGACACACAGGACGCGATTGCCCTGCGGGAGGCGCAGGGACTTGTAACAGCTACTTACGAAGAAAAAATGCAGGAATATATGTCCCGGGATTCCGGGGAACAACTGCGGCAGGAATATCTCACGAATACCGAATCCCTGTCAGAGAAAGTGAAGGAACTGCAGGAAGCGCTGGAACAGGTACAGAGGGAAGTGGCGGAGATTCTCAGGGAATACCGGGAAGGAAGCACAGCGTCCTCCGAAAAAGTGACAGAAAAACTTACGGTACTGGAGAGGGAAACCCGGACTGTCGCGGAGAGCGTCAAAACGCTGGAAACCAGACTGACAAACCTATCGGACGTGGTGCAGACAATCGACCGGGAAAAGATACCCGCCATTCAGGGGCAGATTGGTGATCTCCGGGCGGAGCTGGGACAGGTGCGCTCTGACGTGTCGGGTATCTGCGATAAGATCAAAGAACTTCGGAAGGAGGATGAAAGACTCTGGAATAAACTTTCCAAAGTGGAAGAGAGCCTCAAGACGACCATCAACGAAAATTTAGATGATCTGGATGAACGTCTGGACGAACTCGGAAAAGATATGGATGATCTGGAAAAGGAATTTAGAAAAGCGTTGGAGGAAGTGGAGAAAAAGAATGAGGAAAGGGCGCGGGAACTGGATGAAAAGCTGGGCAAACAGATAGATGCCCTTTCGTCGGAATCACTCTCCTACCGCTACGAGGAGCGGACAAACACGCTCTATCTGATGCCGGGTCAGAGCAAATCCGGCAGGTAAAGGAGGGGTGGCATGAATCATAATAGAGGCAGTAGAGAAAATAAGAGTGCAAGGAAAAGAAAAGGGATATTCGCGGCGCTGCTGGCGCTGATCCTCGGATTGGGCGTGGCAGCACCGGCGGTACGGGCGGAGGAAAAGCAGGCGGCAGAACCGAAACAGGCATCTGCACAGCCGCCGGAACAGCTGATATCATGGGAGGGACTGTCCTCGCGGGGCAGTCTGGTATACCGGCAGGAGGAAGAAGGCGCGCAGATATACGCCGCGGATTTTCTTCTTCTGCGGGACCGGCTGGGTATCATTCCCGATACGGTATTTGAACCCGCCTGTTACGCACATAACCACCAGTGGGAGTACCTTGATACAAACGGGGAGACGCATACCAGACACTGTAGTATCTGTGGACATGCGTTTGATCTGGTGAGTATCCATAAGGCGGAGAGGCGGGAAACCTGCTCCCTTTTCCATGAGGGGACGACGTATCCCGGCATACGCTATACCTGTGTCTGTGGATATCAATGGGAGTGCGAGAAGGCGCATACGCTGTTTTTTGAGTCGGTGGACGAAGCCGGGCACAGAAGCGGATGCCGTCTCAACGGCACGGGATTCTGCCCGGGATACGAACCAGTCACGGAGGAACATTACGCATACTGTTACAATTCTTGCGGGGACGGCAGGCACCATGAAAAAATCTGTCTGGACTGCGGGTATCAGAGTGAGGAAGCGTGTAGCTTTACGCTTTTGGACTCGGATGGTGAAGAAAACGACAGCGGGGAAAGCGGCGAGGATGACAGCGGCGGCAACGACGGCGTCAGACGATGCTGGTGCGGCAATGTGGAGACGGGAGAGGGAAATGCAGGCATAGGAACCGGGGAAGATCATCCGGCTGGGGAAACCGCGTCAGACCCTTCCGGCACGGAATCCGGCGATGAAAGTGAGGGCACACAGACCGGGGAGAACCCCTCTGGCACGGAGCCGGGGGAAGAAACAGCAGATGAAGAGCCGGGGATGGCATCTGAAATGCCGGACGAGGAGCCGGGGATGGCATCTGAAATGCCGGACGAGGAGCCGGGGATGGAGCCTGAAACGCCGGACGCAGAGCCGGAGGATGAAACAGAGGAAAATACAGATTCAGAACAGGGAGGCGGGTATGAAGAATAAAATTTTGGCAATGATAGCGATGTTGACCATGGTGGTCAGTACATGTATGGTGGCAACGGCGGCGGAGACTCCTTCCGCCACGAAAGCGGAACTGCGCTCAGAGGGAGTGATCCGCTATTCTGGCAAGGAGGGGAACGTGATTATCGATTCGGCGGATTTTTATACGCTGGCAGACCGGCTCGATCTCTTTAAAGTGCGGGCAGTCAGACAGCTTGGAGTGATGCATACTTACCTGTCCCGGACTGCCGGGGATGTGGCAATGACAAGCGCGGACGGCGTATATGCGGTGCACAGGAAACCGCAGCCGGGGGAAGAGGCGGATCCGCTCTCGCTGGATTTTGCCACCATTCTGGAGGGAATTGCGGTAAGCCAGAGCATTCCGACAGACCCTGCGGCTTACGGGTTCCCTGTTGGAACAAAGCTCTTTAAGAAGGCGGATGGGACACTCGGCACCAGTGATTCGGACGGTGCGGAGCCAGTCGTCATTCAGCCTGCAACAGCAGACAATCTGTCCGCGGGAACGGCGGCGTGGGTCAACGGGGAACTGAAACTCGGTACAGGATCGGATATGGCGAAAATGCTGGAGGAGATATCCAACGCGCAAGGAACAGGAAACGGTCTCGCGCAATATCCGATCGCCGACACTTACATACTTCCGGAAGATGTGCAGGTTGCTTTTGCCTATGTGGTTACAACGGCACACGGCAGCAATGGGGTGGACGGCAATCAGGCGGGGGCAGATCCTGTTCTGACTGTGAGCAGCTGCAAAAACCAGACCAAGCTTTTGGGGAAGGGGTATGCCAGAAACGGGTTTAATGTGCGGATCGGTCTCTACTATCTGACAGGGCTGCCTGCCGGCACACAGATCAAAGGCAGCAGCGGTGTTCTTTTCTACTAGACGTCACAACTGTTTCCGTGGAACGCCCTTGCGGGAATTGACAATCACGCCCCTTTACGATAGACTTTATCAATAAGAAGGAATGAGGAAAGGAAGCGTGTCATGAACAAGGGAAAATATTATATTACGACGGCGATTGCCTATACCTCCGGCACTCCCCATATCGGCAACAGCTATGAGATTGTGCTGGCGGACAGCATCGCCCGATTTAAAAGAAAAGACGGCTACGACGTATTTTTCCAGACGGGTACGGATGAGCACGGACAAAAGATCGAGTTAAAGGCACAGGAGACCGACGTTACGCCGAAAGCCTATGTAGATAAGGTGGCGGCTGAAATCCGGCGTATCTGTGATTCGTTAGATACCTCTTATGATAAATTTATCCGCACCACCGATGATTTTCACGAGAAACAGGTACAGAAAATTTTTAGGAAGCTATACGAGCAGGGGGATATTTACAAGGGCGCCTATGAAGGGCTTTACTGTACCCCCTGCGAGTCCTTCTGGACGGAGTCCCAGCTTGTGGACGGGAAATGCCCCGACTGCGGCCGTGAGGTGAAACCGGCAAAGGAGGAGGCATACTTCTTTAAAATGAGCAAGTATGCGGACAAGCTGATTGCGCATATCAACGAGCACCCCGAGTTTATCCAGCCCGTGTCCCGCAAGAACGAGATGATGAATAATTTCCTTCTGCCGGGATTACAGGATCTGTGTGTGTCCAGAACCTCCTTTAAGTGGGGGGTTACCGTGGACTTTGACGACAGGCACGTGGTTTATGTGTGGCTTGACGCGCTGACCAACTATATCACGGGCATCGGTTACGACGCGGAAGGGGCGAGCACCGACCAGTATCAGAAACTGTGGCCTGCCGATCTGCATCTGATCGGTAAGGATATCATCCGTTTCCATACCATATACTGGCCCATCTTTCTGATGGCGCTGGGGGAGCCGCTGCCGAAGCAGGTATTCGGGCATCCGTGGCTTTTGCAGGGCGACGGTAAGATGAGCAAATCCAAGGGAAATGTGATCTACGCGGACGATCTGATTCACTTTTTCGGCGTGGACGCGGTGCGCTACTTTGTGCTGCACGAGATGCCTTTCGAGAACGACGGCGTGATCACATGGGATCTGATGGTGGAGCGCATGAATTCCGATCTGGCAAATACGCTGGGAAATCTGGTGAACCGCACCGTTTCCATGAGCAATAAATATTTCGGAGGCGTGGTTGAGAATAAAAAGGTGGGCGTGGACGCAGGCGCCGAGGATGTAGACGCCGACCTGTATGGCGTTCTGACCGACACTTATAGCCGCGTTGTTAAGAAGATGGACGAGCTGCGGGTGGCGGATGCGATCACGGAGATCTTTACCCTCTTTAAGCGCAGCAACAAATATATTGACGAGACGATGCCTTGGGCGCTCGCGAAAGACGAGACGAAAAAGGACAGACTGGCGACGGTGCTTTACAATCTTTCCAATGCGATTATAGTGGGCGCCTCTCTTCTGGAGCCTTATATGCCGGAGACCGCGAAGCGGATTTCCGGGCAGATGAACGCACCCTTAATAGACTTTGAAGTGCTGGAGAAATGTGCTGCTGACCATGACACGGCAACGGCATCCACTCTCTACCCTTCGGGGACACAGGTGACACAGACGCCGGAAATCCTTTTTGCGAGACAGGATCTTGCGGAGGTAATGGAGAAGGTGGAAGCCATGTTTGCCGAGAGAAAGAAAGCGGCGGGTGAGGAAGCGGCTACGGAGACGGATGACGTGCCCGCGGACGTGATAGATATCGAAGCGAAGGAAATGATTTCCTATGATCTGTTTGACCAGTGCCAGTTTCAGGTGGGCGAGATTCTGGAGTGCAAGGAAGTGCCGAAGTCCAAAAAACTGCTCTGTTCCAAAGTGCGGGTAGGTTCTCAGGTGCGCCAGATTTTATCCGGCATCAAACAGCATTACAGCGCGGAAGAGATGGTAGGCAAGAAAGTTATGGTGCTTGTAAACTTACAGCCCAGAGAAATTGCCGGTATGATGTCTGAGGGTATGCTGCTCTGTGCGGAGGATGCGGACGGAAAACTTTCACTGATGACACCCGAGCGGTTCATGCCTGCCGGTGCGGAGATCTGCTGATCATAAGGAGAAACATGATAGAAAAAGAGGAATTTTACTTTGGCTCGCGGGACGGTGAGCATAAACTTCATGCAGTCAGATGGCTTCCCGGGACAGAGAAACCGATCTGCATTTTGCAGATCATACACGGCATGTCAGAGCATATCGGCCGCTACGAGGATTTTGCGGGATATCTTGCCGGAAAAGGCATTCTTGTAGTTGGCGACGACCATTTAGGACACGGTTTTTCCGTAAAAGACGGCGAAATCCGCGGCTACTTCTGCAAGGAGGATGCCGCCACCGTGCTGGTGCGGGATGAGCACAGACTGAAAAAGATGATGCAGGAGCAGTATCCCGGCATTCCCTATATTATTCTGGGGCACAGCATGGGTTCCTTTATCCTGCGCAACTATCTGATGCGTTACGGGAACGGGATCGACGGGGCTGTCATTATGGGAACAGGTATGCAGCCAAAGCGTGCCGTGAGGCTGGGCTGGCTGCAGGCGTCTTTTCTGAGTGCGGTTCTCGGTGACAAATATGTGTGCAAAGGTATGGACAAAGCGCTGTTCGGCGTTTATAACTTGAAATTTCAAGCCGGACCCGGGGATTCCGGGCACTGGGTCAGCGTGAACCCGGAGAATGTGAAAGACTTCCAGTCTGATCCCCTTTGCAATTTTGTCTTTACCGCCAACGGATTCCAGACACTGATGCGTCTGATCCTGAATCTGTACGACGAGAAAAAGCTGGCGCAGATGCCAAAAGACCTGCCCATTTTGTTTGTATCGGGACAGGAAGATCCGGTGGGAGACTTTGGGAAAAGCGTGGAGAAGGTATTCCGTTCCTTTGAAGCCCTGGGTATGGAGCATGTGCAGCTAAAACTTTATCCCGGTGACAGGCACGAAATACTGAATGAGGCGGACCGGCAGAACGTTTACGAGGACATTTACCGCTTTGTGTTGCAAAACGTTACATGACTGCGGCGTGGTATCCGGGGCTGAACGGCACATCCCGGCATGAAACGTTTTGGAATGGGGTGAAACATGAAAAAATTTATGAGTATGCTCTGCCTGCTGGCGATTCTGTGTGTGGCGTATCTCGTCTTTACACAACCGCGGGACGGCGGCAGACCCGGCATAGAGGATATCGAGTCCGGGGCGGATGAGCTTGTGGATCAGGTGAAGGGCATGTATGAAGAGTATGGCTCCGCCGCAGTCGCGCAGGCAGATGAAAAACTGGAGGACGTCGTAGAACAGGCGGACGAAAAGCTGGGCGATGTCGTGGCACAGGCGGACAAAGCCATCGATGATGCGGTGGAAAGTGCGGTAGAAGGCGCAAAAGAAGGCTTTTTCCAAAGCATAAAAGAAAGTATAAACGATTTTTTTGAAAGTATGACTTCCCGGGAAAACGAAAATGATAATTGAAGCAAAAACCGCTGATGTCGGGATGACAAGGCGGTTTTTTGTATATACTCTACTATTATATTATATACAGAAAAAAGGAGGTAGCATATGAAGATAGCTTTTTTCAGTACAAAACCCTATGACAAAATCTGGTTTGAGCCAATGGGAAAGGAATATGGATTTGAAATCCGTTTTTATGAGGTGCCTTTTCACGAGGAGACCGTGTCCCTTGCAAAAGGCTTTGACGCAGTCTGTATTTTTGTGAATGACTATGTGAATGCGGATATGATCGGGCAGCTTTACGACATGAAGGTAAAAGCGATCCTTCTTCGGAGCGCGGGTTTCAACCACGTGGACGTGAAAGCTGCCGAAGATAAAATTCAAATTCTGCGTGTACCCAGTTACTCCCCGGAGGCGGTGGCGGAATTTGCCATGACCATGGTGATGACGGTAAACCGCTATACGCACAAAGCGTACAACAGAACGCGGGAATTTAACATGAGCCTGCACGGGCTGATGGGTGTGGACTTGTACCGCAAAACGGCAGGTATTGTAGGCACGGGAAAGATCGGGCAGGCTATGATCCGCATCTGTAACGGGTTCGGTATGGAGGTGCTGGCGTATGACCCTTATCCAAATAAAGATCTGGATGTGGAATACGTGTCGGTGCAGGAACTGATGGAACGTGCCGATGTGATATCCCTGCACTGTCCGCTTACTTCCGAGACGAAGCATCTGATCAATGCGGACACGATCGGGAAAATGAAAAAGGGCGTATATCTCGTCAATACGTCTCGCGGCGCACTGATTGATACGGACGCGCTGATCGACGGGCTGGTGGATGGAAAATTCGGCGGCGTGGGTCTGGACGTATACGAGGAAGAGGAAGGAATTTTCTACGAGGACAAGTCCAATGAGATTATGAGGGATGAAAATCTTGCCAGACTGATGACCTTCCCGAACGTACTGATTACTTCCCATATGGGATTTTTCACCAAGGAGGCAATGCAGGCGATAGCCAAGGTGACACTGGAAAACGCTTATGCGTTGGAAAATGGTCTGCCTCTGGTTAACCGGGTGGGGAGCGAATCGGTAAAATAGAGAATATGAAATGAGGAAGTTTCGTCTATTTCGGTCAGACGTTATACAGAACAATAACACCCCAAATTCCCGCATTAGCAACAAATTAGTGACAAATTTCCCCGCCCCGGAACCGTTCCCATCCCCCTGTCCACGCGGGTTGTACGATTTAATAAAAATTTAATTAGTTACAAATTAGCGACAAATCGGGGGAGTTACGCGGAATAATAAACCATGACAAACGATATCACATACGTTATTTTCGGTATGTGTGACCGCAAACCCGCATAAATACTGAACTTTTCAGAATTAAGAAAATCTTAAGAATTTAGTGCGTCAAGATGTGGGGGAGGCAGATGAGACCGAAACGCCGGACGATTCTGACACCACGGAAGGCGAGCCGAAAGAGGAAGAAGTGACGGAGGAAAATCCAGCAGAAGATTTACCCCCGGTAGAAGAGCAGCCGGCCGAGGAAGAACCTGCTGCTCCTTCCGAAGAGGAAGTTATAGTTCCCGGGACGCCGGAGGAGCCTGTGGCTGACGCCGGGGAGATTAAGGTGAACAACGAGATCATGGCAGTAACTCCCAGTGCGGAGGCGGTGATCACTGTTGACTCCAAGAGCGGAGGCGATGCGGATACCGCTGAGGTTAAGTGGGTAGGCGGCTGTGTTGACAGCGACGGTAAGCTGGCGACAGGCAAGGCGCTTCGCTTCCGCGTTGTGCTGAAGGACGGCCGCAAGCTGACAAAGGTCGAGGCAAAGGTCGGTGAGACCGGAGAGGGCAAGAACCCGGACGTAAAGGATCTGACAAACGCGAGTGCCGATGCCGACACGATCTATGAACTTAAGTGGGACCAGATTGAGACTACCAAGCAGGTTGACGGTAAGGATGTGAAAGTCGGTCAGCCGGTTCAGATCGTTGTGACCACTGAGGCGCAGACCTATAAGATCACATTTGCAGGAAGCAATGCCAAGATTTACGCGGTGGCTCCCGTAGATGCGGACGACGCTGCAAAGGGCAATATGAAGGGCGTGGAAGTATCTGCTGCTGTGACTGGCGCGGCATATGACACGGCGGTGACCTACGTTGTGGAGGCGGAGGATGGCTATAAGCTCAGTGAAGTTAAGGTGGGCGACAAGCCGGTTACTGTTGGCACGACGGATCTGAAGGAGAGCGCTGCGGAAGATGCACAGACAAAAACGTACAGCACCATCTCCATCAAACCTTCTGATTATAGGAAGGCATGGGACAGCGAGGAGTTTACAGTAAATGTGAACGCTGTTGCAAAGGCGACTCTGGAAGCGAAGATTAAGGGTGACAAGATCGAACTGTCTGCCGGTACGTCTACCGCTGATGGTGCCATTAATTACAGCAAGGATAACGGAAATTTTGGCGATGCCATCGTGGAAGGCGGCTTAAAGGAAACGAGCGTGCTTGCCTTTGGCGTGAAAGCAGCGGAGAATTATGAGATAGCAGGCGTTACTGCTGTGGCAAAAACCGAAGCGGATGCAGAAGGAACGGCAATCCCTGCGGCAGATATCGTTGCCGGAACAGAGGCAGATGGTGTTACGCCTTACACGGTTTCCTTGAAGAGCCTTGTTGGCTTCGAGGAAAATACGACGGTTACCATCACCGTGGCGACAGCCTATACGGACGAGTATGCGGCGACGAATATTCATACCGTAACCTTTGCGGGCGATCTCAAGAAGGCGAAGGTGACTACCGGATCCGGCGATGCGCTGCCGAAGGACAACATCGTAAAGGTGGAAACCAAAGACGGCGTGGAGGACTTGACGATCAACGTTACCCCTGCGGAGGGCTATGAGCTTCCGAAGAGGGGTGGCACGGATGACGCGACAAAAGGGGATTCCGTTATTGACGTTACGAAGCAGGTGAAGTATGAGACCGAGGAAACGGGCAAATACGGGCAGGCTGTGACACAGACAGAGAAGCTGAAGGTGGATGGCGGCTCTGCGACTCTCGTGCTCGTCGGCGCGGACAAAAATTATGAGGGCGGCGATGCGGACGGTGCACAGGAAAAGAACTTTATCGTCACTTCCGCTACCGTGACCATCAAGCCGGTTCTCGCGGAGAACGACGCTGAGAAAAGCCTGTATGTTAAGATTGATGAGGCGCTGGAAGGTGCGGACTACTCGGTTCAGTACACGGAAGCGGGCAGCGACACCTATAACGACGCGTCTCTTGACGATTCACTCAGTGAGGAAGTTGCCGGGGAGGAAATCATGGATCACACATGGTACATCCCCGAGGCGGCGGCAAGCGTAAAAGTGACTGTGGAAACCGATAAGGTGCCGGAGGCAGCACTTGACGGCGGTGAGCCTCTCACGAAGGAGGAAGGCGACGGCTATGTTTACGTGATCCCGGCGGCGATCCTTAAGACATCGGATAATGGCGGCAGTACCCTTGCAATCACAGAGGCGGCGGATCCGGCGGAAGAAGCTGCTGTCAAAGTAAAGATGAATGCCAAAGAAGTAGAGCTTACTGCCTATGAAGTGGGTGACAGTTCCATGAGTAAGGAACTGGGTGATTTGGGTGAGGACGGCTATTACAGCCTTGCGGATGCATCCGTTGGCAAGAGCCTTTCCCTGACCTTCACCGAGGTAGAGGGTGCGAACTTCAAGGGCGTTTCCTACAAGATGGGTGATAAAGAAGGTAACGTGACGCCTAACAAACAGGGTGTTGCGTTACTGGAGATCGAGGAAGTCACCGGCGAAGTGACCGTTGAGGTGGAGTCCGAGAGTGCGTATGTCGTGAAACTCTATGACGCTGGCAATGAACTGGAGAAAGACAAAGACGGCGTATACGAGGCTGATTACACAACGCAGGGAATTGCGATCAAATTGTATCAGACAAAGAACAAGAAAGACGACGTAGTTTTCTACGACGTTGTTGTGAAGGATGGCGACGCGACGGCGGAGACAGGCGCGACAGTTGCTGACGACGGTTACTCTGCAACGCTCGATGAGATTCATAAGTCTGAGCGCGGCAAGGTTCTGACCATCAATGTTTATAAGAAGGATCAGGCTGAGCCTTTTATCGCGCAGTTGAGAACTAACGCGAACTCCAGCGAAGTGAAAGTGACCAGAGTGGTTGGCGGAAAGACAACCGCTGTCGTAAAGGACGAAACGGTTGAGATGCCTCTCGACGCGCAGATGACCTTCAAGGTGGAATCCGTTGGCGCCAGTGTGAGCGATCTGGGCGTGAAGCTGTTCAAGGAGGACGGTACTGCGCTCACCGCTGCGGAGCAGGCATGGTTTGCAGATAACGGTGTGGTTTCACTTGACGAAAGCAACGGTACTTTCACCATCACCACCACCGCGTCAAGAGATGCGAGAGGTAAGGTTGAGGTACGCATTTATAATACGAGCGAAGAAGTTAAGCAGGGTGAGACCGAGAAGGCTCTTGAGGGCGCAGGCACCTTCAAGCTGGATGTGAAGGGTTACATGGCGGACAATGACGTTACAGGCATTACCGCAACGCCCGGCACGGCAGGCAACACCACCGTGAGAATCAACTTGAATACAACCTTTAAGGATAAGAAGAATCTGCCTGCGCCTCCGGAGACAGGCGACCTCTATTACAAGGTGGTTCTGGATGAAATCACAGTTGACGGCGAGCTTCCGGCAAACGTAACGAAGATTACGGGCGCGGAGCTGACGAAGTATTATAAGATAGACGACTATGAGAATCCCGCGCAGACGGTTGCGATTGACCTTGTAAATGATACAAGGGCACCCGAGGCGAAGGACGATATCGCAAACCTTATGACCGTAAGCATCAAGGAAGTAGTGCTGGTGCAGTCTGTTTTAGCGAGTCCTGCAAAAGACGATGATTATGTCGTGAGCAGACATGCGGCGGCTATCAAGGACAAGGATAAGGTTCTGACTACCAAAAAGCCTCTCTATGAGACGAAGCTTTCTGTCAAGGCAGTAAACGGTGCGGCTGTATTTACCGGTCAGGAGGGTGTGAAGGTAGCGACGCCCGTATTTGGCACGAATACCGGCTACGACGAGCTTACCGTACAGTTTGTGGACACCAAGACCGGCGTGCTGAATGGCACGGCAGGAACTGACGAGAAGAATAAGGCTGCGTCCAAGGAGGACGGTTTTGAGGCATGGGTGGATCCGCAGGATAACGCCATCTATGTGAGCGCAACTGAGGGTCCTGCAACGGCGGCGGACTATAAGACGTTGGGCGTGAAGGTAACGGCAAACTACCCGCAGACAGAGATCGGTGACGGCTATGCGGCTACCGCTGTCGTGAAGCTGAACGTCAAGCAGGGTATTTATCGGATCGAAGCGGACGAGAGCAAGGCGAAACTGCCCGAGACGATCTTTGTCGTGCCCGGCAGCAAGGGGAAAAACGGTTCCGCAAAGATTACCCCGAAGTACAACGGCGGGTATAAGGAATATAAACCTGCCAAGGCGGCTGTGACATGGACGATCGAGAGTGAATCCCAGAACGCGAACATTCAGAAGAACCTGAATGCGGTGAACGCCAAGGGTAAGGCGGCGCCTACGATCACCGTGAAGAACGGCACCGTGACGGTTACCAGGGATTTCATGTTTGGTAAGACCGATGCGGAGAATACCTTTACCGTGACTGCAAAGGCGGCAGACTTTACCGGTAATACCGAGTATGAAGACTTCACTTTCACAGTGACCGACGAGCAGGACCGGCTCGAGGCAGGTTCTATCGTGATCGTGAATAGGAGCGGTGAAGTACAGAATGCTTCCGCACTCAAGGCGGAGGACTTCGATGTCGATTTGTATGTGGCGGCGCTTAGGAACGACGTAAAGAAGGGAAAAGATTCCTATACAACGGATGACTTTATGCCTGTGACCATTGCTTCCGGCTCCAAGGCAAATCTGGAAGTGGGTCAGCCCGACCAGTATGGCAGGGCAGCGCTTACCTTCAAGAAGCCCGGCACGAAGTTAAAGATTAACGTGAATACCGTGGACGGCGGCAAGGCGAGCAAGGACGTAAAAGTGAAGGATACGCTGCTTGTCAATATCGATCCGTATGAGAACCTCGGTCTGTATCTGACAGGCGCAGACGGTTCCACGTATACGCCGGACCCCAATGAGACAATCCAGTATGCGGGCGGCAGCAACCAGATGTTTACGCTGGATCTGCGGCACTATCATACGGTTGGCGACCATGCGGACAGCTGGCAGGCTGATTCGCTGTACAAGAACGTCAAAGTGAAGGTTGATGGCGGTAAGTTTATCGCGAACAAGTACTGGGCGAAGAACATCAATGAATATAAGTACACGCAGTACTATAGCGATATGGGTACGGCAGTCGTTGTTACCAGCAAGGACGGCAAGGCGAAGATCACCCTGACCGACACCGCTAACCCGAATAAGGAAAGCAATTCCGTAATATATAATATTGAGAATACGAGCTTCGAGGAGGCAAGCCAGAAGGCGCCTGCCATCAAGCTGATTTCTCCGAAGAAGATCACAAACGACGCTCTGTATAATGAGGATGAGGGAACCTACACGAATCCGATCCTTTATCAGGTGACGGACAAAAACGTCAACTATGCAGGTCAGTATGTGAAGCTTGCTCCCGACTATACGGCGGCAAACAACATGGCGGAAGATCTCGCGGATGAGAACGGGTTCATAACCTTCGCGAAGATTGACGAGAACGGTTATTTTGAGTGGTGTCCCGAAGTGGAACTCGAGGGCGGTTCCTACAAGATGATCGCAACCGTTTGTGAGATGAAGCGCGGCGAGATTCTGCCTCTGGCGAAGGATGTGAAGCTGAATTTCTCCATTCCGAGCGAGAAGAAAATAAACACAAATCTGTCCGTGACGGCGAAGTATACGCTGGATGCAAAGAGCAGTAGCAAGGCTAAGATTGCCGTTAAGACAGATGACAGACTCAGATATGTGGTTTCCGAGGCGAAGAACGTGATCAAAGCCAAGGATCAGGGCATGACCAAGGATACGCATACCAATGAGTTTACAAAGTATTTCGAGGTAGAAGCCGTTGAAAGAGGCGGGAAGCCCGTAAGCTACACGATCGGTCTGAAAGATACCCTGACTGCGGCGGAGATTGATTACATTACGGGTAATACCGAGGATAAGGATCTTCAGAAAAAGGCGAAGGAAGACTGCACCGGATATATCACCGTATCAAATGGAAAATATGATAGGAACAATGATTTCGTGGCATACAACACCAAGGACATCAAGGTGACGATCGCCTTCAAGGAGAACAAGTACACCGTGGAAGGCGCAAGTATCTTTGCACCGAAGGCGGAGACGAAAGTAACTGTACGCCTTATGAACGGCAAGCAGCCGGTCAGCGTTGTTGCGGCGGCGCTCGACACAGAGGATACGAAGAGCTTTGCGAAGGAAGGCGGCGTAAAGGCAGTAAGCCTGAATGAGGGAAGAACCGGTGTGATCGAGATCACCAGCAATGCGACGGCGGAAGCGAAGAAGCATGACGTTGTGATGAGGGTTGTACCTGTGGATTCCGGCTTTGTCCAGACTGCAGTATGGGACAATGCACAAAACAAATGGAATGTGGCCTATGTAAACAAGGAGGGCACGACTGCATACAACGAGGCGGAACTGATTGCGAAGTATGGTGTCAAGGTTATCGCGAAGATCGACGTGAAGGCGGTTGACGCGAAGAAGGTACTCAAGACCAATCTGAAAGTTACACTGGGCGCTGACAATTATGAGAGGGCAGCTACACCGGGTAAGATGGGCGAGTATGTGGCGTATGTGCCTTACGATTTCGTGGCTGGCAATACCGAGATCGCGACAGCCGTGCTTGCAAAGGATAAAGACAACAAGGATCTGAATGAGATCGCAGGCAAGACACTGATCACGGTTGCGGCGAAGGACGGCACCGACTGGATTACTGATGATGACGGAAATCAGTGCATCAAAATCAGCGTGAGCAAGGAAGTCCTCAAAGAGCAGGCTGTGAAGTATGCGGACGACAAACGGGCTGCGGATGTTGTCACAAACTACGGCGCGAAGCTGAATGTACCTGTGACACTCACTTACACAAATAACGGCAATACGTCCGAGACAGTTACCTTCAGCGTGACCATGCCGAAGAAGGCTATGGACTTTGCTGAGGTGCAGGATGTCCTGAACGGTGCAGCCACGGTCGGCACCGGCAAGAATGCGAAGAACATCAAGGACGAGATCGAGAAGATGACGACGCCGCAGGCAGATCGATCCAGCGTAATCCTAAAGGGTCTGCTCGCCAAGGTCAGCAGCAAGGTAAATGGGACGATCCCGGCGGATGCTGACGTAGTTCTTACTACCGACTGGAGCGATATGGAGTGGTGGAATGAGGATGACGATACTGCCATCACCAAGGCACAGCTGAATGACGGCAAGACAGTTTCCGAGGCAGATAAGGAAACCGAAGCAGACTACGATGGCATTATGACAGCGGGCAAAGCGGTTGTTAACCTGACCCTCACCAACTGGGCGGCAACAGGCGCCGGCGCCACAGCACCGGTTACTTACACCTTGAATGAGCTTGGTGTGAAGCACAAAGTGACAGCTGATGGAACAGGCATTGAGACAGATATTGCAAGTGCAATTCAGAGCTACTTAGATACTCTCAAGCCGACCAATGACTTGAAAGAAAAGGAACTGCTGGAGGAAATCTGGAAGCTGGATGGCGTGAAGGAGTACAATTCCGACAGAGACAGCGTAAACATCTGGACAGCAGACTGGCATCATGTGCCCGCAACCGAGAGGAAAGCCGGAGAGTTTGGCGTAACAGTTTATGTGAATGAGGAATCCTATAGCGCGAGCATAACAGAAGGCAATTATAAGGTGATCCCCAGAATTAAAAACATCGGTGACGTGGCAGCTACCCTTGGAGATGAGCTTGACAGCACCGCAGTTCTGCAGATCGTGGACGACTGCAGCGGTATCGAGGCGAAGATTCACGATAAGATTCTGGCTGACGCGAAAGCGGCGATCGGAAATACCAACATCGATGTGGCTTACAAGCAGAGAGAGAAAGCTGCAGAGACGCCGGGTACGAGAGCTGCGGAGATGGAGGATGACTTTGATTACACGGCAGCGACAGCTAGTGCAAACGGAAGCGTTTCGTTCACTCTCGTGATGAAGAGCAAGGCTTCGGGCAGAACTGTGGAGTATTCGCTTGAGGTTGATTCGATTCCGCAGGCGAATGCCGCAAAGTATTTCGACACGGCAGACAAAGCGGTAGCGGCAGTTATGAAAGCGGTTGTGACAAGCGATCCTGAGGATGAGTCTAAGAAGTTTGACAATCTTAAGCAGACGCTTGCCGGTGCAGATAACACACAGGAATCGGTTGAGAAGAAAGTCAAAGCGGCATTGGCGGACGACGCCCTTAAGACGGCTATCATCGGATGGACGGCAGAAAATATTGTTGTGGACTACACTCCTGCGGAACCTGCTAACAATGGCGGGGTAGCGAAACCCGGAAAAGTTACCATTAGCGCGGATATCGTCCTCACAGGCGATCCGGGTATGAAGGGATCTTTAAAGGTGACGAATGCCGAGGTTGTGGAGTGGAAAGAGGCGTTCCAGACGGTGGAGCAGCTGAAGGCAGCGATTACCGCGGAAGCGGCTAAGACGATTGAAGTAGAAAATGCTTCGGGTCTTCCAGAGGAAAGTGCGTTAAAGAACACAATCAACACACTGGTTGGTGGTCTGGCAACAGGAACGGATCTCAGCGCCGCGATTGACGAGACGGCTGATCCTGCACCGACCTATACCAAGGATACTACGGCAAACACTGTAAAGTGGGAGAACGTAAAAATCAGCATCAAAAAGGGTGCTGAGGAAGCGGATTCCGTTACCGTAACCTTCAACTGGGCTGTGAAAGCAGCTTCGGGCACTGATTAAGCGCCCGACAGACGAAGCGGAACACGGAAACCAGAACACAGAAGCAGTAAAAAGACACCCTGCGGGTAAAACCGCGGGGTGTCTTTTTGGAATTAGAGTCCCACCGCTTTACAGAAGTTGAAATTTTGGGAAAAGTACGGTAAAATGATAACAAGGCAGAAAAGGAGTCACTGATTGTTTTGGATATACCATATGAGATCAGAAGCGCATACCGGGAAGAATGGGAAGATGCCATGTCGCTGGCATGGCGTACTTTTATGAAGTTCGAGGCGGACGTCTATTCGCCCGAGGGCGTGAAGAATTTCGAGAATTTTATCACGGATTCTACACTTTACAGAATGTTTGTCATGGGCGCATACCAGATGTTTGTGGCGCTCGACGGGAAAAAGATTGTGGGGATGCTGACGCTTCGTGACAGAGTGCACATTTCCCTGCTGTTTGTGGATGAAAAATACCACAGAAGAGGCATCGGGCGTGCCTTGATCCAGTATATGTCGAATTATCTTCTGACAGAGCTGCAGGAAACCCGCGTGACGGTCAACGCCTCTCCTTACGGGGTGGAGTTTTATCACAGGCTGGGATTCCGGGATCTGCGTCCGCAGGAGAAGAGGGACGGCATCATTTACACGCCGATGGAGTTTGTGCTTTGACGGAATCGGAGACGGGGGAGCTGTATGGAGTATATTAGGAGCAAAGATATTTATCTGTTGATGAGGGACATTCTGAAGCTGATTAATCCCACGCTGATGGAGCACGGATCCAGAGTGGCTTATATTGTTTATAAGATGCTTCAGGAAGAAAACAGGTACGAGGAATTTGAGCTGGCGGATATCGTTATGGTTGCGACGATGCATGATATCGGCGCGTACAAGACGGAAAAATCCAGAATCAACGATATGCTGCAGTACGAGACGAGGGACAGTATCGCGCATTCCATTTACGGCTACCTGTTCTTTAAGTATCTCTCCCCGGTGCCGGATATGTCGAAGGTGCTGATGTACCACTGTCGGGATTATGAGAAACTGCAGACGGTGGACTATGCGTATAAGGATGTGGCGGCTTATGTCAATATTGCCGAGAAGATAGATATTTACGCCAATACGATGGGCGCGCAGTTTGATGTCCGCATGTTCCAGAAGCAGGCGGGCACGAAGCTTTCCGCCGCGGGACTGGAACGCTTTTACCAGTGTGACGCGAAGTATAATATTCTGGAGAAGCTGAAGGACGGTTCTTATAAGGAAGAACTGGATGAGATCGCGGAGTATATGATCTTTTCCAATGAAGATAAAAAGACGTTTATGGATATGCTGATCTATTGCATGGGCTTTGTCAGGGAAGGCATGGTGCTGGATACGGTTACCACGATCTGTATCTGTGAGGATATTTCCGCCCGCCTGTTCCTGCCGGATCAGGAGAGGGAGATGATTTACTATGCGGCTCTGCTCCATGATCTGGGAATGCTCGGGATATCGCAGGATGTTCTGCAGGCGCCCCGCAAGCTGAAGCCGGAAGAGATCATGCATGTGCGCACGCATGTGGCAATCACGCAGGAAAAACTGGAGCATAAGGTGGACCCCGAGGTGGTAAGCATCGCGCTGGCGCACCATGAGAGAGGGGACGGCAACGGCTATCCGAAACGGCTGAATGACAAGAAGATCAGTCTCCAGCAGGGCGTGCTGCAGGTGGGCGACGTGGTCAGCGCCCTTGTGAACAAGCGGAGTTACCGGGAAGCTGCGTCGAAACAGCAGGTGCTCCGGCTGCTGAATGAGGAGGCGGATAAGAACCGCTTTAAGAGACAGCCGGTCATGGTGCTGGTGGATTCCTATGATGAAATCATGGCGCATGTAAAGAAAGAAACCGCCAGAATCCTGAAGATGTACCAGACGCTTAACATGCAGTATCAGCAGGTTAGCACGAAGTACAAAATCTAAAATAGTATGTTTTTTTACAGATTTTTATGTTTTTTATAGATTTTCGCGCCCTGGTGATATATAATCTTATATAGCCAATTAAATTTTGGAGTGACAGACGTGGGTAAATTTTTGGATATGGACAGTCCCTTTATGCGGTTTTTGAACCGGGTGGGGGATCTGATGATTATGAATTTCTTAATGATTCTCTGCTGTATTCCTGTGATAACCGCAGGGGCGGCTTTTACGGCGATGCACTATGTACTGCTTAAGATTGTGCGCGGTGAAGAGGGGTATCTGATCAAAGGTTTTTTTAAGTCCTTTAAGGAGAATTTCAAGCAGGCTACCATCATCTGGCTTTTGATGCTTCTGGTGATACTCGTTTATGCAGGGGATTCATTCATCTTTAACTATTCGGGGCTGACTTTTCCGAAAGCGCTTGTGATTGCAGTAGTGGCGGTGGCTGTCCTGCTCGTGCTGGCGGCGGTCTATGTTTTTCCGCTGCAGGCGAGATTTGAGAATACAGTGAAGAACACGCTCAAGAACGCGATGATACTGGCTTTTGCGAATCTGCCCAAGACGCTGCTGATGGTGGTGTGTTATGCGCTGCCGCTTGTGATCGCGTATTTTTCCAATTACGCGCTCCTGTTTGTGTTCCTGTTTGGTATTTCGGCGCCGGCTTACGCAGCGGCGTGGATATATAGCGGTATCTTTAAGAAACTGGAGCCGGAGACAGAGAAAGTCGCTGATGATATGGACTTTTCTCTGAGAATTGATGAGGGGAATCAGGAAATCGATGAATAATCAAGACAAGTCTAGTGTACTACAGTGGCTTATTCCGACGGGCATTATGATGGTGGTCGTTATCGCCATGCTGCTCAGCTTTTCGGCGAAGAGCAATAAGGAGGCGGAGGCGTCAGTTTCCAAGACGCTGATCTCCTCGGCGGAAGGATACGGGGACCGTTTCCTGCACGAGCTGCAGAAAGTCGGCAAGGTCGGCGAGACGGCAGGTGAAATACTTGAGAGGATCGGCACGGACGACAGCGCCCGTATGATGGAAGTGCTGGATATCACGTCGAAGTGCGCGAATGTGGATAAAGTCCTGTACTGTACCGCTGACGGACAGGCGGTGGACCGAACGGGCACGTCGCTCGACATCGGGCAGGAGCCTTGGTTTGAAGAGGCGCTTGTGGGCGAATTTCCCTATGTATATACGGAGGCGGAAAAGTCAGTGATCGTGGTGAAGCACGTCGGGCGGAACGCGGAACATGGGTATCTGATGCTTTACTATCCGATGGAGCGGTTTGCGGACATGCTGCTGCAGTCGGGCTACGATTCCACGAGTTTTCTTGTTGTCGTGGATCTGGAAGGAAATATACTGGGCGTGAGCGGTGCGACGTCCAATGCCTGTGTGCAGGGAGAAAATATCTTTTCAGCGATAGAGGCGGAGAATAAGGAAAATGCCAGAACGATCCGCAACCGTCTGAGCAACAGTTCCCGCGGAAGTGTGGATATACAGACGGGGAATCAGAGACAGGTGCTGACTTCCGTGCCGCTTGGCACAAACCGCTGGAGTCTGATACTGGGCGTCAGTGAGGCTTATGCGGAGAGACAGGCGAACTATATCAGAAAGAACACGAGGGATATGGTTTTTGCGCTGGCGCTTACGATTGCCGTGTTCTTCTGTGTTGTCATGGTGATCAATATCATCGGAAAAATACGGAATAACAATAAGAAAAAGGAACTGGAGGACAAGGCGGATACCGACCTTCTGACCGGGTTAAACAATAAACTTGCCACGGAGCGCAAGATCAAGGAGTACATGGCGAAGAATCCCAACAAACAGTGCATGATGTTCATGGTTGACGTTGATAATTTCAAGAAGATCAACGATACTATGGGACATGCTTTCGGTGATGAGGTGCTGCGCTCCCTTGGTGTCCAGATCGGGGCGATTTTCCGTGCCAGCGATATCATAGGCCGTGTGGGCGGCGATGAGTTCATGGTATTTCTTAAGGACATTTCGACGGATGAGGCGATCCTGAAGGAAGCGAAAAAGATGGAGACTTTCTTTAAGAACTTTCAGGCTGGCGAGTATGTGAAGTACAAGGCTACGGCAAGTATTGGCGTGGCGGTATTCCCGCAGGAAGGCAGCGATTTTGAGACGCTTTATAAGGCGGCGGATCAGGGTGTATACAAGGCGAAGAAGAGAGGAAAGAACCAGCTTGCGTTTTACAAGGACAGGGAGCCTGTGGAGCAGGGCGCGGCTGGCACGACGGAAGAATAGATAAAGACGTAATATCTGAAAAACGGGAAGGACGGATTTGATGCCGCCCTTCTTTTTTTGTGTCCGTGCCTGTCTGTGGCGTGCGGTTATTGCGCGAAACTGCGGCAACGAAAACCATTTAGTAAAAATGAAACATATTATCGTAAACATTTGTGGTTTTTAGCGAAATCTGGTAAACAAAGGGGATAAGAAAAAGTCGAAAGGACGAAAAAATATGAAAAATGTATAAAAATATTTAAAATAGTGGTTGCCAATATGGGAAATATGTGATAAACTAACATTACGAAAACGTTTAAGTAAAAGACGCGTTTCGTGTAACCATTACATATTTTTATCTTTAAAGGAGGAAATGAAAAAGTATGAAGAAGAAAATGGTAAGCATCTTATTGGCGACATCTATGGTAGCTACACTTGCGGCTTGCGGCAGCGATCCCAATCCGGCAGCAGAGGCACCGGCAGCAGAGGAAGCACCGGCGGCAGAGGAGGAAGCGCCTGCTGAAGAGGCTGAGGCTCCGGCAGCGGCAGAAGAGGAAGCGCCCGCAGCAGAGGCGGCACCGGCAGACGGCGAGCTCGCTTACAGCGGAAACATCTCCATCATGCACTACTCCACATCTGAGGAGTCCGAGGGTAACGGCGGTTCCGACGGTTTCAGAACCTGTCTGGCAAACTGGCAGACCGCTCACGGCAACATCACGCTGGATGAGGAAGTGCTGGCAAACGACGACTACAAGACACAGATCGCTACCCGCGCAGCTGCAGACGACCTTCCCGATGTGTTCCTGCTTCAGGGTATGAACACCATCAGCTGGGCGAAGCAGGGACTTATGTATGATCTGACGGATGCGATCAAAAATTCGCCTTATGCGTCTCAGTATAAGATGGACTATATGATCCCGTTCACGGCAGAAGATAAGTATTGGGCGTTCCCGGCTTTGACAGGCGGCACCTGTACCGTGATCATCTACGATGAATCTATGTGGAAAGACGCAGGCTTTGACACCTTCCCGACCACATGGGCTGACGTGGAGAAAGCGGCTGAGTATTTCGACGCAGAAGGCATCGACACCATCGCATTTGGTAACTCCGGACAGTGGCAGCTGAACTCCTGCTTCGTATCCTGCCTCGGCTATCAGTACACAGGTACACAGTGGTTTGCAGACATCATTGCAGGCACAGGAAGCTTTGAGGATCCCAACTTCGTTGCAGCCTTGACAGAGACACAGCGTCTGTTCCACGACACCAAGATCTTCAACAAGGACTTTAACGCAATCAACAACGAGGATGCGCGTGAGTATTATATCTCCGGCGACGCGGCAGCGTTCATCGGCGGTAACTGGGACGCTTCCTACATTTCTGCTACGCTGGATGAAAGCGATCCGGAGAAGAAGACGAACACGAGATTTGCGGTTCTTCCTCAGACGGCAGATTCTACCAAATATGAGAAGTTCCAGAACATCGGTCTTGGCTATGGTATGGCGATCAGCGCGAAGGCTGCACAGGATCCCGACAAGCTTGCGGCTTGTATTGACCTTTGCCAGTATATGACAGGCCCCGCGTTCTCCGAGTATGTAGGCGCGAACTACGCACTGGCTGGTTTCTGCAGCTCCGATGTAGACCTCTCCGCATTTGATCAGTACACACAGGATTTCTACAACTTCTCCTATGTGGACAACAAGGGCTGTGAGATTTATGACTCCTATGTAGACGGTTCCGTCTGGTCCGTACTTAACACTGAGATGCAGGAAATGGTTAACGGCGACAAGGAGCCCGCGACCGTTGCAGCGGATACAGAGGCTGCATACAAAGCGTATCTGGGTCAGTAACAAATTGAGCTGACGCTCAATTGCGGCAGGCTCGGCAGAGAAATGGATCTTTCTTAAGGTATAAACAGGCAGCGCCGTCCGGGGGATTTCCCCGGGCGGATGCTTACCTGAAAGGGTCTTTGGTTAAGCGCGGGCTTAACCGTGGCGAAGCGCAGAAAACGACTTCGTTTCGCTTTTGGGGTATGTCTCAGTTACATGAATAGTGAGCAAAAGGAAATGGGGGCGAATCTATGCTGAAATCTATCAAACCGAAAAAATGGGTAGTAGCTGCATATCTTGCCGTGCCCGTGGCGCTCTATGTGTTCACGGTATTTGCACCGCTTGTTGCGGCTCTTTTTTACAGTTTCTTTGAGTGGAAGGGCGGGCCGGTAAAAACATTCAACGGTTTTGCCAATTACGCACAGTTATTTAGTGACGAAGTCTTCTGGAGTTCTTTCTGGCACAATATCTTTCTGGTGATTGTCTGTATCGTCGGGCAGATCGGTATCGCGTTTATCGTTGTGCTGTTAATTAACTCCAAGGTGACCAAGCTGCAGGGCATCCACAGGACTTTCGGATTTTTCCCGAGCACGATCTCGGCAGTCTGTATCGGTTTTATCTGGCAGATGATCTATGATTCCAGAAGGGGTCTGTTGAACTACTTTTTGGAGAAGATCGGCAGGGAGGATCTGCAGAAGGTATGGCTGAATGAGCCGGGGCTGGTAATGCTTCTGGTGTCCATTCCGCTGATCTGGCAGTTTATCGGTTACTACATGGTAATCCTGTTATCTGCGGTTTCCTCCATCAGCACGGAAGTTCTGGAGTCTGCGGAAATCGACGGCGCGACGGGAATCCAGCGTGCGCGCTACATTGTTTTACCCTTGATCAAGAATACTCTGCTCGTATGTATCACCCTCTGCGTGGCGGGTAACATGAAAGCATTTGATAATATTTACGTCATGACTTCCGGTGGACCGGGCTATTCCTCCATGGTTATGGCAATGTACGGATATAAAGTTTCCTTTGAGCAGTCCAACTTAGGCTACGGTTCCTGCATTTCCGTCGGCATCTTCGTGCTGGCGCTGGCGGTGATCGGCGGCTCCCAGATTCTGATGAACTACTTTATGACGGACAGCTACGACCGTCGGGAGGCAAAGCATCTGAAAGAGATTGAGAAGGAAAGAAAACAGGCAATCAAAGCCCGCAAGGCAAATAAGTAAAGGAGGGGAACTGCTATGGCGAAAGAAATGAAAATGACAAAAGTAGAAGACAATTCAGCAGGCACCCGGGTGAAGAGGGGCGTGCTTACGGTAGTGATCAACTTTTTCCTGTGGTTCTTCTCACTGACCTGTATTTTCCCGCTGTTCTGGATGCTCTATTCCTCGCTGAAAGAGAAGAGAGTGTTCAACAAGGATATTATGAGTCTGCCGAAGGAACCGACACTGGCAAACTACACAAAGATTTTGTCCAATAAGGACTACCGTCTGATGCAGTCGGTGGGCAACAGCGCGAGGACGACGATCCTGTCCGTTCTGCTCATCGTAATTATCGCGTTTATTGTGGGATATATTCTTTCGAGAGTTGACTTTATACTGAATAAGCCGCTGTATATCATGTTCCTGATGGGAATGCTGATTCCGATCCATTCGCTGATGGTGCCTATTTACATCATCTTTTCCAAGATGGGGCTTTCCAACCACTGGTATACGCTGTTGCTGCCGTATGTCTCGTTCGCGCTGCCCATGTCGATTTTCCTCGTGCAGGGCTATGTGAAGGGCATTCCGACGGAGCTTGAGGAGGCTGCCGCCATCGACGGCTCCACCTTCTCGAAGACGCTGTTCGGTATCATCCTCCCGGTGTGCAAGCCGATTCTGGTGACGGTTGCGATTATCAACGTGTTCAGCTGCTGGAACGAGTTCTCCTTCGCCTTGATTCTGATCAAGGACAGGGCGCTGTACACGGTACCGCTGGGACTGAAGCAGTTCACGGGACAGTTTTCGTCGGATTATCCGAAGATCATGGCGGCTATGCTGATCACCATGGCTCCTATCGTGGTTTTCTACTTCGCGTTCAGCAAGCAGATCATCAAAGGTATGGTTGCCGGGGCTGTGAAGGGCTAAAGCGTCTTGCAAAAACGGGTCTGTGTGTTTTTTGGGGTAGCTTTTATTATAGGGGGGAGTTGCAGACCGGGGGCGGAAATCGTCCCCGGTTTTTGCTACTATTGACAGATACCCCCATGGGGTATATTATATCTGTATAGAACCACGTATGCCAGACATAAAAGGATTCGGCGTGCATGGAATCATTACTTAAATTCATAAAATTGGGAGAGAATAGATGAGTGAGGAAAAGACAGCCGCAGGCGACGTGTGCGCCTGCTGTCGGCACAAGGGCACACCCCGGGACGCGGCAGAACAGAAAAATTTGCAGAACCGTATCAACCGGATTATCGGTCAGCTCAAAGGGATTCAGGGAATGATTGAGGACAACCGCTACTGCGGCGACGTCCTTGTGCAGATCGGTGCGGTGGAGAGCGCGCTCCAGAGCCTCGGCTATGTGATCCTTGAGGAACACATGATGTCATGCGTGGCGGAGGGCGTGCAGCAGGGGAACACGGAGATGCTCGCGGAAGCCGTGGAGCTGATGAAAAAGATAAAATAGCAGATTGCGAAAAGCGCCATCGCGGGATTAGCTTCGCGAACCCGGCGGACTGAAGTGAAATGATGATAGGGAGCATAATATGAGGAATGAAAAATTTAGCGTGACGGGCATGACATGCGCCGCCTGCAGCGCGCATGTGGAGAAAGCGGTGCGCGGCGTCGAGGGCGTTGAGACGGTCAGCGTAAATTTACTTATGAATAATATGGTGGTGTCGTTTCAGGAACCGGCGACGGCGGCAGCGATCTGTCAGGCTGTGGAGAAAGCCGGGTACGGGGCGGCTCTGGCAGGCACTCTCGACGCAGCCGGGAATTGCGGTGGCGTTAGCTGCAGCGTAAATGGAAAAAACGGCGGAACCACAGCCGGAGGGCAGGATGCTTTTGCGGACCACGAGACGCCGAAACTGCGTCGCAGGCTGATCGCCTCCCTGTGTATTCTGATCCCTCTCATGTATGTGTCCATGGGGCATCTGATGTGGGGGTGGCGCGTGCCGGAAGGACTGGCGGGCAATCCGTGGGCGATCGCACTGTATCAGCTTCTTCTGACCGGGCTTGTGATGGTCATTAACCAGAAATTTTTTGTGAGCGGTTTTGCCGGGCTGATGCACCGTGCGCCGAACATGGACACACTGGTTGCGCTCGGCAGCGCGGCGGCTTTTGTGTACAGCGCGGCAGTTATGTTCCGCATGGGCGGCGCATACGGCGCAGGCGATATGGAAATGGCGACGCACTGTCTGCACGACATGTATTTTGAATCGGCGGCAATGATTCTTACCCTGATTACGGTAGGTAAGATGCTGGAGGCATACAGCAAGGGAAAGACGACGAACGCCGTCAAAAGTCTGATGGACCTTGCGCCGAAAACGGCACATGTGATCCGCGACGGCGTGGAAGTGACGATAGACGCGGATGAGGTCGCGGCAGGAGATACCTTTATCGTGAAACCGGGCGAGAGCATTCCCGTAGACGGAGAGGTAATTGCGGGCGAGAGCGCGGTGGATGAAGCCGCGCTTACGGGAGAAAGCCTTCCCGTGGATAAGGCGGCAGGAGACCGGGTAAGCGCCGCGACGCTGAACCAGAACGGCGCGCTGACCTGCGTGGCGACGCGGGTGGGCAGTGACACGACCCTGCGCCAGATCATAGATATGGTGGAAAATGCGGTGGCGACGAAAGCGCCCATCGCACAGGTCGCGGACCGGGTGTCCGGCGTCTTTGTGCCGGTGGTGATTACGCTTGCACTCATCACGGGGGCGGTCTGGCTGCTTGCGGGGGCGGGTGTCGGAAAAGCCCTTTCCTACGCGATCAGCGTGCTTGTGATAAGCTGTCCCTGCTCGCTTGGGCTGGCAACGCCCGTGGCGATCATGGTGGGAAACGGCAGAGGTGCGGGACAGGGCATTCTCTTTAAAAACGCGACGGCACTGGAACAGACCGGCAGGACAAATTTTGTGGTGCTGGATAAGACGGGGACTGTGACGGAGGGGAAGCCGCGTGTGACGGATATCTGTCCGGCAGAGGGCGTTTCCGCAAAAGAACTTTTGCGGGCGGCGGCTTCTCTGGAAAAGAACAGCGAACATCCCCTTGCGCGGGCGGTCTGTGAACATGCCGCGGAGGAAGGGATTGCCGCGGAGGAGATCACGGGCTTTAAGGCGCTTCCCGGATGGGGCGTGGAAGGCGTGCTGGGGCACGGTTCCGGCGATGGCACGGAGAACGCCACAGCGGTGTGCCGCGCAAACAACGGTGCGGACGGGCAAAACGGGATTCCGGCGCTGGGCGGAAAGGCGGCGCTGCTTGCGGAACGGGGACTGATGACGGACGCGTTTCTGAGGCAGGGTGAGCACATGGCGGAAGAGGGAAAAACCCCGCTCTATTTTGCGGCGGGCGGCGCAATGCTTGGCATGATTGCCGTGGCTGACGTGGTGAAGCCGGACAGCGCGCAGGCGGTCGCAGAACTGAAAAACATGGGCATCCATGTGATTATGCTGACGGGGGATAACCGGCGCACGGCGGAGGCAGTCCGCGCGCAGGTGGGCATCGACGCCGTGGTGGCTGACGTCCTGCCGGGCGATAAGGAAGCGGTGATCAGACGGCTCTCCGGGCACGGGAAAGTGGCAATGGTGGGGGACGGCATCAACGACGCGCCCGCATTGACGAGGGCAGACGTAGGAATCGCCATAGGCGCAGGCGCGGATGTGGCGCTGGACGCGGCGGATATCGTGCTGGTGAAATCAAAACTGACAGATGTTTCGGCGGCAGTGCGTCTTTCCAGACAGGTGCTGAAAAATATCCATGAAAATCTGTTCTGGGCGTTTTTCTACAACTGCATCGGGATTCCCGTGGCGGCGGGTGTGCTCATGCCGTTTACCGGGCTGTCCTTAAATCCCATGTTCGCGGCAGCGGCGATGAGCCTGTCCAGCTTCTGCGTGGTCACGAACGCCCTGCGGCTGAATCTGTTTTCCGTCCACGGCACGGCGAAAGACAGGAGGGCGCATATGGTTCCTATGCCGGATCTGACGGACGAAATCGCACAGCCGCGGCAGACGGACAGCCATGTGGCAGGCGGCACCGGGAGCGGTGCGGAAGGTTGTGTGGCAGATGACGGAAGAGACGGGCATCAGAAAGCCGGCAAAG
Organism: uncultured Lachnospiraceae bacterium; assembly: GCA_910586705.1. GTDB lineage: Bacteria > Bacillota > Clostridia > Lachnospirales > Lachnospiraceae > UBA3282. Next base: position 82,998 of record CAJUJK010000015.1, read on the forward strand.
TATGCAGCGGCGAAAGCTGTCGTAAAAGTAAGAAAGAGGACAAACGTAACAGTCAGGAAAAAGGAAAGGAGAATGAGAGTATGGTTAAGGTATTGGATGTGGAGGGTATGATGTGCGCGAAGTGTCAGGCGCATGTACAGAAGGCTCTGGAGGGCGTTGCCGGGGTGACGGCTGTGGAGGTCAGTCTGGAAAACAATACGGCGAGCGTGACGATGGAAAACGAGATCGCTGACGAGACCCTCGCGGGTGCCGTGACGGAGGCGGGTTATGAGGTAAAAGGGTGCACAACCGCGTAAAATGCGAAGTGGCAGGGCAGTTTATCTGCCTTTCCGTCTGTCTGTTTAGGCAAAGTGCACAGGAAAGCGGTATATTCTTAGTCAAATTGCCGTGTGTCTTAAAAAAAACTTAATAATGTAAGCAAAATCTACAATCGAGAACGAAATCTTTGTGGAATAGTGGTATGGAAAAGGGGAAAAAAGTCCGTTATACTAATCTACAGAATTAATCATCCGGGAAACGGTTTCTGCGGATGAAAAAAATAAAAAAATTATAATTAGGAGGCTATCATGGCAAGTTTATCTTTGAAGAATGTTTGCAAGGTATACCCTAACGGATTCGAGGCAGTAAAAGATTTCAACCTTGAAATCGCAGATCAGGAGTTCATCATTTTCGTAGGCCCTTCGGGCTGCGGTAAGTCTACCACGCTTCGTATGATCGCTGGTCTGGAGGACATCTCCTCCGGTGAGCTGAAGATCGGTGACAGAGTTGTTAACGATGTAGAGCCTAAGGACAGAGATATCGCAATGGTATTCCAGAACTACGCTCTGTATCCGCATATGTCCGTGTATGATAACATGGCGTTCGGTCTTAAGCTGAGAAAAGTTCCGAAGGATGAGATCGACAAGATGGTGAAAGAGGCAGCGAAGATCCTTGATCTGACAGCTCTCCTTGATCGTAAGCCGAAGGCTCTTTCCGGTGGTCAGAGACAGCGTGTGGCTATGGGTCGTGCAATCGTTCGTAACCCTAAGGTATTCCTGATGGATGAGCCGCTGTCCAACTTGGATGCAAAACTTCGTGTACAGATGCGTGTTGAGATCTCCAAGCTGCACCAGAGACTGGGCACCACCATCATCTATGTAACACATGACCAGACAGAGGCTATGACCCTTGGTACCAGAATCGTTGTTATGAAGGACGGCGTGGTACAGCAGGTTGATACTCCTCAGAACTTATATCAGAAGCCTCAGAACCTGTTCGTAGCAGGATTCATGGGTTCCCCGCAGATGAACTTCCTCGATGCGGTTGTTGAGAAGAACGGTGATACCGCTAACCTTAAGGTTGCAGGTCAGACCATTCCGTTACCGCCCGCTAAGTCCAAGAAGCTGATCGACGGCGGCTACGTAGGAAAGACAGTTACATTCGGTATCCGTCCTGAGGATGTATATGATTCCGAGATGTTTATCGAGACCGCTAAGTGCGTATTCGAGTCTACCATCAAGGTTTACGAACTGCTTGGTGCGGAAGTTTACTTATACTTCGATCTCGCTGAGTTCCCGATTACCGCAAGAGTAGATTCCCGTACAACGGCAAGACCCGGTGACACAGTTAAGTTTGCTTTCGATGTTGAGAAGATCCACGTATTCGACAAAGAGACAGAGCAGACCATCACCAACTAATAGAAATGACAGCAGGGGAGGGAGGCGTATGCACCCCTCCCCTTTGTGCGTATCTGCGTATTAAAAACGGAGGAATATATGATATCAAGTCAGATTATTAAGGCGAGTATAGAGGAGCTTTCGGCGATTTCCAAGGTATCCCTTGCGGTGTGGGATCCGGAGGGAAAGGAGATTGCGGCGACTTTTGAGACAGATGATATTTCCCCGTCGCTGATCTCGGGCTTTGTGGATTCTCCCGCTGACAGTCAGGTGATCGGGGTGCATCATCTTCTCAAGGTTCTGGATGAAGAGGAAGTGCTTTTTGTTCTGGACGCGAAGGGCGGCAGCGAAGATACTTACATGATCGGAAGGATTGCGGTCAGCCAGCTTCAGCACTTGATTGTTGCCTACAAAGAGCGGTATGACCGGAATAACTTTTTCCAGAATCTCCTGCTGGACAATATGCTTCTGGTGGATATCTACAACAGGGCAAAGAAACTGCATATTGAGGCGGCGGTTCCCCGCGCGGTGTTCCTTGTCGAGACGGATAAGGAGAAGGACGGCACGGCGATGGAACTTCTGAACGGGATGTTCACGTCACAGGTCGGTGATTATATTACGGCGGTTGATGAAAGCAATGTGATCCTCATCAAATCGCTTGCTCCCGAGGATGGTTATGAGAGGCTGGAACAGATTGCCGATACGATTGCGGATATGATGAACATGGAGGCGATGCTTAACGTGCGCGTTGCCTACGGCACGATTGTCGAGGAACTGAAGGAAGTGTCGAAGTCTTACAAAGAAGCGAAAATGGCGCTTGATGTGGGGAAAATTTTCTATGCGGAGAAAAAGGTGACGGCTTACAACACGCTGGGAATCGGACGTCTGATTTATCAGCTGCCGATCAATCTGTGCAGACTCTTTATCGACGAGATTTTCGGGTCAAATGTGCCGGCGGAGCTGGATGATGAAACCCTGACGACGATTAACAAGTTCTTCGAGAACAACCTTAATGTGTCTGAGACGTCGAGACAGCTTTTTGTACACCGCAATACGCTTGTGTACAGAATTGAGAAACTGCAGAAGAGCACGGGACTGGATATCCGTGTCTTTGACGACGCGCTGACATTCAAAATTGCGCTGATGGTAGTGAACTATATGAGATATCTGGATTCTCTGGATTACTGATGCAAAGAAATATGAAAAAAGGACGAAGGAGCGGCTCGGACGGGCCGCTCTTCTTTGCGTTCCGGGTTCTATTTTAAATCATGCGCGCATATATATGAACAGAAGAATATAAATCTGTGATTTGCGCCGTCTGGTCGCACGGGCGCTCCGAAACGGAGGTTATTATGTATCAGAAAGAAATCATATATTTGGGCTTGTACAAGGACGGGGACCGTCTGGGGAGCGCAGGCTTTCTGAAGGTGGAAAAACGGGACAAGGAGGGGAACCTTTCGCTGGTGGTCAAAAACGTGCCCCACTCCATAAACGGGAAGTACCCGGTGCGGTATTACAGCGGCTCGGACTGGAAAGAGGCGGACGGTATTACGGTGCGGGAAGGCGGCGGACAGTGGGAAACGCAGGAGCCGGATTCTCTGGAGCAGGTGCGCCTGCAGATCATGCTGCCCGGCGGGTATCTGGTGGAGGGAGCCAGTAAGGCGGCTGCGGGACAGGCGGCTACAGTGAAAGAGGAGAAGAAGCAGGATGTACAGCAGCCGCTTGCATCACCGCGGGATGATAGCACCGCGGAAGGGACCGTGCCAGCGCAGGAAGAGATGGCTGCTGTGTATGTCAGGCCGGTGCCGGAACAGTCTGCCGCGGCGAAGCCTGTCATGCCAGAGCCGGAGCGGGACTTGCGGGAGCTGACAGAATCTCTGGAAGAGGAGGCTGCTGCCGCAAAGCCGCCTGTGCCGGAACCACAAAAAATAGAGCGCATTGTGGTGCAGAAACGGGGCGGCAGGGCGAGCGGCGCTGCTGCGGAGCAGGCGCAGAAACCCTTGATGGCGGATGCCCTTGTCATAGAGGGATTAAAGGAAGATAAGTGGGAGCAGATTCTGGACACTTACGACAATATCCATCCCTACGGCGACGGACGCGTCTATGTGAAACTGGAGCCGACGGACTTTATCATCATGTCAGGGAAATACCAGCATCTGGTGAACAACAGCTTTTTGCTGCACGGATTTTATAATTACCGGCATGTGATTTTGGGAAAAGAGGGAGAGGCATATTATCTGGGCGTTCCCGGCGTTTTTTATGAAAGGGAAAAGATGGTGGCGCTGATGTTCGGCTTTGAGGCGTTCGAGTGTGGGAGCGGCGAATCGAAACCGGGCGAGTTCGGGTATTATCTGAGGAAGGTGGAACTGTGACGGATTTGCCGGCAGTCCGTCGTCTTGGCGTGGCTGCCGGCAGGGGAAACGGGTGACAAAGAACGCTCAGACACCCTCGCAGTCGAACGGTGGAATAAAACTTTCCGCGGCTGTTTCGCCTTCCTGGATAAAGCCGTTTTCGATGCCGATGCGGATGGCGAAGTCAACGATCCGCCCATACTCTTTGTCGGATATCCGCCGGTTCAGCGGGGGGATCCCGGAAACCTGCGAGAGCGGTGTGTACTGGTTCATAATGCTGACATATATGTCATTTTTGAAGGTTTCATGGAGAAAGCGGAGGATCCGGCGGCTGTCTTTGCCACAGCCGGGCAAAAGCAGATGGCGCACAATCACGCCCCGCAGCATCAGCGAATCCTCCCCGTCCGCAAAAACGGGAGCGCCGGTCTGGCGGATCATTTCGGCGATGGCGGCGGACGCCGTTTCAAAGTAATCCGGCGCGTGGGAATAGCTTTCGCTTAAGGCGGTGTCAAAGTATTTCAGATCGGGAAGATAAATGTCGATCAGCCCTTCCAGTCTGTGGAGCGTTTCCACTTTTTCGTAGGCGGAAGTATTATAGATGACGGGGATGGAAAGTCCCTGTTTTTTTGCTGTCTGTAATGCGATTATGATCTGCGGGACAAAGTGGGCGGGCGTCACGAGATTGATATTGTGCGCCCTCCTTTCCTGCAGTTCCAGAAAGATATCGGACAGGCGGGATGCTGTGATCTCACGCCCTTTTCCCTGTGCAATCTCATGGTTCTGGCAGTACACGCAGCGGAGGTTGCAGCCGCTGAAAAAAACAGCGCCGGAACCGTTTTTGCCGGACAGGCATGGCTCTTCCCAGAAATGGAGCGACGCCCTCGCGGCTGAGAGTCTCGCAGTCTGTCCGCAGTAACCGGTTTCACCGGCGTTTCTGTTTACGTGGCATTCCCTCGGGCAGAGTGTGCAGTCCGACAGTTCCAGCCATGTTTCATTTTCGTAAATTGACTGATCGGTATCTTTCATTTCTTCTTTTCCATCATGGTGAGTATGCGGCGGAAATATGCCTTGAAATTCAAAACCGTGCGCTTTATGTCGAATCGTAACCCATGTACGTTACCTTTACAGTTAACTCCGCCAGGCACCCTCACGGCACATGAAAGGTTCCACTTAGTGCTGCTGTGTTCCCACCCTGACACGGTTCATGGATTCTCATTGCGCAAGACCCAAACTTCAACGCCACTTATAAAGGGCAGCTACGCAAGCGCAGACCCTCGATAAAGCATCACCCCCACTAGAGCGGATTGTGGGTACAGGGCACCGCTAACGCCCCGGCTGCACGGTCTAATCAGTATACTGTTTTTTTGAAAGTTTGTCAACTTTTCATCGCTTTCGGATGTCCCGGTGTGCCCATGGTGATCTGACAAGAATTGGCAAATATTCACATGACAAGGTATTTTAGGGCAGGGCATTGCTCTTTTATAATGATTAGGGATGGGATATTAAAAAAATATTGCACCATTTTGCAATATTGACACTTATAAGTCCCGGCTTGTACATGGTAGGATGAAGGTGTTGAAAACGAAGAAACAATCCGTGGGCGCTGGTGGGAACGGCACAGTCGGAGAGCGCCTCCACAGAGCAGCTGTTTGCAATCAGTGAAAATCTTCTGGAGCACAGCGGGCAGATGATAGATAAATCGGAGCAAAGCCGGAAAAATCTGATGAATCTAGAAGAAAGCAGCCGTAATATGGAACTCAAGATGCAGGATGTCAATCGTATTTCCAAAGAGCTGACTGATATTTCCGTGTCAAACGGACAATCGTTGAATCATCTTATGGGTATGAGTCAGGATGTGGAGAAATCCACGGGCAAAACAAAGGAGGTCACGGATAAACTGCTGACGGAGTCGGGAGAGATTGGAGCGACTCTGGATATCATTAATGAGATAGCGGAATCCATCAATCTTCTGGCGCTGAATGCTTCCATTGAGGCGGCGCGCGCCGGGGAGGCAGGGCGTGGATTTGCCGTTGTCGCGCAGGAAGTCGGGCACCTTGCGGATAATACGAAAGAGTCCCTGCAGAAGGTTGGCGAGGTGGTAAGCCGCGTGCAGATGGGTACACATAATGTATCCGAATTTATGAGTCAGAATGCACAGCAGCTTTTGAATCAGAACAGGGTTATTCAGGAAACGGTGGAAGGCGTCCGGACCATGATGGATCTGCTGGAGAAGTCTGTGCAGGCGATTGAGGAGGCTGAGGACATCCGGGTGATACAGAGCGGTGTGATTCGGGGAACGGTTGAGATCAATGAGGACATTGCGGGGCGCATCCAGTCAGAAAACGAGGAATTTACCAATATTGCAAGTATGGTGCAGAGCAGCAGGGAGGAAATCATGGAATTGTCCGGGCAGGTGGACACCATCAATTCGATGGTGGAAGAACTGGAGAAACTGCTGGTGACGGAATAAACAGGGCGGGAATTTTCCTGCGTGCAGACAAAAAGCCGAAGCGGAAGCTTCGGCTTTTTAGCGGAGACGGAGGGATTCGAACCCTCGTGCCCCGGAGGGCTAACGCATTTCGAGTGCGCCCCGTTATGACCACTTCGATACGTCTCCATACGAATTAAATTATAAGTTGAAATGAAATTCTTGTCTACTGTTTTTTCATATTTCACAGATAATTCTTTTTCGGTGCGAAATCTTTTTTGTGTCCTGAATATGGTACGTGTGGTAAAATATAATAGTGTGAGAAGCATTTCTAAAGCACAGCAGCAAAGGCTGCCTCGTTAAGAACTACTAAGTCTCACATGGGGAGGACAGCATGACGCAGGATGAAAAGTATATGAAAGAAGCCATAAAGCAGGCGAAAAAGGCATATGCACTCGGGGAAGTGCCGATTGGCTGTGTGATCGTGTATCAGGACAAGATCATCGGCAGGGGATATAACCGGCGCAATACGGACAGGAATACGCTGGCGCACGCGGAGATTACCGCGATCAATAAAGCCAGCCGTGCGATGAAGGACTGGCGGCTTGAGGAGTGTACGCTCTACGTGACGCTGGAGCCATGCCAGATGTGCGCGGGGGCGATTGTGCAGGCGCGGGTGACGGAGACGGTGATCGGCGCTATGAATCCGAAGGCAGGCTGTGGCGGTTCGATCTTAAATATTCTGGAGATGCAGGAGTTCAACCATCAGGTGATTGTGCGCCGGGGCGTTCTGGAGGAGGAATGCCAGTTGATTTTGAAGCGTTTTTTTCAGGAGCTGCGGGAGAGAAACCGGATAGAAAAGCAGCAGCGCAGGGAAAAGCAGGCGGATGTGAACGAAATACCTTGACCGGGTTTTCCGCATTTACTATAATTATCTTAAAGTGGAAAGTCCAGAAGGAGGAATGGCGATAGAGGCTATGGATATGACAGAAAAAGAAAGAGCGGATACAAAGATGGCTACTTTATATGAGATAAGATTAATGATTACAAACGGAGATAAGAAAGAATATACGGCGGATGAAATTGTGGAATTACTGGACAAGATAGCAATGGCGAAAGATCAAAAATAAAAAATGTGGGAAGATAAGGAGGAATCGTAATGAAGAGAATCGGAATGTTGACCAGTGGTGGAGATTGTCAGGCGTTAAACGCTGCTATGAGAGGTGTTGTTAAGTGCCTTTCCTGCAGTAGTGAGGACGTGGAGATTTATGGATTTCTGGATGGCTATAAGGGAATGATTTACGGGGATTTCCGAATTTTGACAGGGCACGATTTCGCGGGCATTCTGACGAAGGGCGGCACCATTCTCGGCAGCTCCAGAACTCCTTTTAAGCTGATGCGTGAGCCGGATGAAAACGGGCTGGATAAAGTGGAGGCGATGAAGCAGAATTATTATAAGCTGAAACTGGACTGCATGGTAATCCTTGGCGGCAACGGCACCCATAAGACAGCGAATATGCTCCGCGAGGAGGGGCTGAATGTCATCACGCTGCCTAAGACCATAGACAATGACCTGTGGGGAACAGATATGACTTTCGGTTTCCAGAGCGCGGTCAATATTGCGACGGACTGCATTGACTGTATTCATACCACGGCGTCCTCACATGGACGTATCTTCATTGTGGAAGTTATGGGACATAAGGTGGGCTGGCTTACGCTGAATGCCGGCATCGCAGGCGGTGCGGATATCATCCTGATTCCTGAAATTCCTTATGACATTGACAGCGTGATCAAGGCGATCAAGGCGCGCTCGCAGAGAGGATCCCGCTTTACCATTATGGCGGTGGCTGAGGGCGCGATCTCCAAGGAGGACGCGAAACTTTCCAAGAAAGAATTAAAGGAGAAAATGAAGAATTATCCTTACCCTTCTGTTTCCTATGAAATTGCGGATAAGATTATGAAAAAGACCGGCATGGATGTGCGCGTTACGGTTCCGGGTCATACGCAGCGCGGCGGAAGTCCCTGTCCTTATGACAGAGTGTTCGCTACCAGACTGGGCGCGGAGGCAGGCAAATTGATTCTGCAGGGCGAGTACGGGTTCATGGTTGGTTATAAAAACAGAGAGATCGTGAGGGTGCCGCTTGAGGAAGTGGCAGGCAAGCTGAAAATGGTATCACCTGATGCCACCATTGTTCAGGAGGCGAAGATGGTGGGTATCAGTTTCGGAGATTAGCTGCTGTCCACGCCATATCCGATTGTGGTACAATTAGGTTTGTTCAAGGCGTAAACAGCAGCAACAGATGCACACAAAATGCCGAAAAGCAGGCATTTTGGCGCTGACTCCGACACCATGCAGCAAGTGCATGGCGCGGTGTGAACGATAACGGAGATTAACTTCATGTCATATACAGCACTGTATCGTAAGTTCCGCCCGGGCCACTTTGAGGATGTCAAGGGGCAGGAGCATATAGTGACCACCCTGCAGAACCAGATCAAGGCGGACCGTATCGGTCACGCGTATCTCTTCTGCGGGACGAGGGGAACAGGAAAGACTTCCATAGCGAAAATATTTGCGCGGGCGGTGAACTGCGAGAACCCTGTGGAGGGGAGTCCATGTGGGGAATGTGCGAGCTGTAAGGCGATTGCGGCGGGCGTTAGTATGAATGTGATTGAGATTGACGCCGCCTCCAACAATGGCGTTGACAATATCCGTGAGATTGTGGATGAGGTGTCCTATTCTCCGGCGGAGGGACGGTTTAAAGTTTATATTATCGACGAGGTGCATATGCTCTCCATCGGCGCTTTTAACGCGCTGTTAAAGACGCTGGAAGAGCCGCCCTCCTATGTGATTTTTATTCTGGCGACCACCGAGGTGCACAAGATACCGATTACCATACTTTCCCGCTGTCAGCGGTATGATTTCCGCCGGATTTCGATTGAGACGATTGCGGGGAGACTGCGGGAACTGATGGAAAAAGAACAGGTGCAGGTGGAGGAGAAGGCGCTCCGCTATATTGCAAAGACGGCGGACGGCTCCATGCGTGACGCGCTGAGCCTGCTGGATCAGTGCATTGCCTTTCATTTCGGGCAGGAACTGACTTACGATAAAGCGCTTGATGTTCTCGGCGCGGTGGACACGGAAGTATTCAGCAGGCTTCTGCGCCATGTGATCGGGCGGGAAGTGACCGGGTGTATCGGGCTTTTGGAAGAAATTGTCATGCAGGGGCGGGAACTTTCGCAGTTTGTGACAGATTTCACATGGTATCTGAGAAATCTTCTTCTGCTGCAGTCGTCCGACGACATAGAGGATATCATAGATGTGTCTTCCGATAACCTGCTTCGCCTGAAGGAGGAGTCGGGGATGCTGGAGCCGGAGACGCTTATGCGCTACATCCGCATTTTTTCTGAGCTTTCCGGGCAGATCAAATATGCGCCGCAGAAGAGAATCCTAATTGAGATTGCGCTGATCAAACTTTGCAGACCCGATATGGAACGGGATATCAGCTCCGTGGCGGAGCGGGTCAGAGTGATAGAGGAACAGCTGGAAAACGGCGTCGTGGCTGTGGCGGCTGCAGGCGCAGGGGATAGCGCGCCGGCGCCCGTCCCTGCGAAAGACCGCCCGCCTCTGCCGAAGGCGATTCCAGAGGATGTGCAGGCGGCGGTGGAGCGGTGGCATGATATTGTGTCATATGCGGATATGCCCATGAAACTGTATCTGAAAGAAGCGCGCTTAAGTCTGGGCGGGGACAGCCGGCTGCTGGTGGTTGTGGAGGACGGTCTTGCCTCCGATTATTTTTTGCGGCAGGAAGGACATAAGGAACTGCTGGAGCAGATGCTGGCGGACATGACGGGCAGACAGATTGACGTGACGGTGCAGACGGTGCCGGACAAGGAAACTTTTGAGCAGAGCTATGTGGATTTGTCACAGCTGATCCATATGGAAATAGAGGAAGAATAGGAAAGGAAAATAGAAAACATGGCGAAACGAGGCGGATTTCCGGGCGGTGGAATGCCCGGCAATATGAGTAATCTGATGAAGCAGGCGCAGAGAATGCAGCGTCAGATGGAGGAGAGCCAGAAAGAACTTGAAACGAAGGAGTTTACGGCGAAGGCAGGCGGCGGTGCGGTGGAAGTTACCGTGACAGGCAAGCGCGAGGTGACGAAGGTGAAGCTTTCCGAGGAGGTAGTGGATCCTGACGATATCGAAATGCTGGAGGATCTGGTGATGGCGGCGGCAAATGAGGCGCTTCGCATGGCGGAGGAGGCAAATGCCGAAGTTATGAATAAGATGACCGGAGGACTCGGGTTAGGCGGAGGTCTGCCGTTCTAAATGTCCATTGGGACAATTCGGCATTATCAAAAAAATGCCTGACGAAAGGTTGAGAATTTTTCTGACATGGAACTTTACAGCGGACATATCAATAAATTGATAGAGGAGCTGGCGGGACTGCCCGGGATCGGGCACAAGTCAGCGCAGCGGCTTGCCTTCCACTTGATTAATATGCCGCAGTCGCGGGTGGAACGGCTGGCGAAAACGATTGTCGAGGCGAAGGAAAATGTCCGCTACTGTCAGGAGTGTTTTACTCTGACGGACAAAGAAATCTGCCCGGTCTGCGCAAATGGGAACAGGGATCACAGCGTCATCATGGTGGTGGAAAACGCGAGGGATCTGGCGGCTTACGAAAAGACGGGAAAGTATACGGGCGTTTACCATGTGCTGCATGGCGCCATATCTCCTATGCTGGGCATCGGACCGGGAGATATCAGACTGAAAGAGCTGATGAAGCGGCTGGAAGGCGACGTCACGGAAGTGATTATCGCGACCAATTCCAGTCTGGAAGGGGAGACGACAGCGATGTACATCAGCAAGCTGATCAAGCCGACGGGAATCAGGGTTACGAGAATAGCCAGCGGCGTCCCGGTAGGGGGAGATCTGGAATATATCGACGAAGTGACACTTTTGCGGGCGCTGGAAGGCAGGGTGGAACTGTGATTTGCCAGATGCTGGATCAGCGTGCGCCGGTTATCGGATTCGTGGCAGGGAACATCTGGAAAATATGTCGTAATTACGGCAGTTAAAATAAACAAAGACGAAGGAGGGTATGGGAAGTGGGGATCGTAAAAGAGAAGTTCGGCACCATGAAAACGGGGGAAGAGATTTATCTGTATACGTTGAAGAATAAAAATGGCGTGGAAGTAAAGATTACGAATATCGGTGCAGCGGTAGTGGAACTCTGGGTGCCGGATAAAAACGGAGAGTCTGCCGATGTGGTTCTCGGCTTTGACAAGGGGGAAGATTATTTTTCCAATCCTAGCTTTTTCGGCGTGACTATCGGACCGAATGCGAACCGTGTCGGCGGGGCAGCTTTTACCTTGAACGGGAAAGAGTATCATCTGCCTGTAAACGACGGGCCGAACAATCTGCACAGCGATATGGACGCCGGTTATCATAAGGGGTACTGGAAAGCGGAGGAAGACGGTGACAGTCTGAAACTCACGATTGAGGGCAAGGATGGCGAACTGGGTTTTCCGGGGAATAAAAAGGTTACCATGACTTATACGTTGACGGATGACAATGAGTTAAAACTCAAATATCATGCGACTTCCGATATGGATACGCTGCTCAATATGACGAATCATACTTACTTTAATCTGGCGGGGCATGACTCGGGCAGCATCGAAGGTCAGTTCCTGCGGCTAAATGCCGCCAATTTTACACCGGTGCTTCCGGGGGCGATTCCCACGGGAGAGATTGCCCCGGTGGCGGGTACGCCGTTAGACTTTACCGAAAGGAAGCAGATCGGCAAGGAGATTGGCGCGGACAACGAACAGCTTAAACTGGTGCAGGGCTATGACCATAACTTTGTGATCGACAAAGCCGACGGCACGATGCGGGAGGTCGCGGAGGCGGAGGATGTAAAGAGTGGCCGCAAAATGAAGGTGTTTACCAATTTGCCCGGTATGCAGTTCTATGCCGGCAACTGCATTGCGGAACAGGAGGGGAAAGGCGGCGTGCATTATGCGCCCCGCACGGGCTTCTGTCTGGAGACACATTATTTCCCCGACAACATTCATCATCCCAACTTCCCGCAGGCGGTATTTGGACCGGGGAAGGATTATGAGTCGGAGACCATTTACCAGTTTGTATAACAGGGTATGCGGACTGGCTCCGCTTGCCGCGTTTATCATATCATGCGTGAAAGTAAAATGCCGTCGTGTGCATAACACGGCGGTATTTTTTGCGCGCATAAGCAGAGTCGGAAAGCGACAGAGACAGGCTGCATACTGGTATGCAAGACTGTCTGTGGCGATTCAGGACGAGCAACGCGAACGAGAGATGCGAAGCATCTCGAGTCTGCTTATGCGCATAAGCAGAGTCGGAAAGCGACAGAGACAGGCTGCATGCTGGCATGCAAGACTGTCTGTGGCGATTCAGGACGAGCAACGCGAACGAGAGATGCGAAGCTTGTGATCCACCGCGCCTTATGTCATATTTCTCGGGGGAATTATGGTATACTCCTCACAAAAGTAAAATATGTAACAGACGCAGGGGGAAAAGATGGAATCCGGGTCGGCAGTTATTGGGAAAGAGGAAAAAAAGAAAAAGTATCATATTTATGTGGAAGAATATGTCCTGTCATATTTGAGACGTGAGTCCGATTCGCTGGAACTGTCCGAGATTTATTTTTACGGATCCCGTCAGGAGTTCGGCAGAAAACTCTATGTTTATGGGGCGGGGCGGGATAAGGGAATCGCCGCGTTTGCGGAGTACGAGCCGCTTTCCGAGCTGGTGTGCCGTCTGACGCAGGCAGGTCCCGTATTTCTTGTGCGGGAACCGGACGGGGAATACAGAACGACCGGCTTTCAGGTCTTTTATGACAATAATGAGGCGATGCAGAATTATCTGCTGGAGTGGACAGGCAGTACAGGTGGTAAGCAGACTGCGCAAAAGAGGGGGCTGCCGGAGATGCCGTCTGCGTCCGCGGCATTTCCGGGTGAAGAGAAAAAACGGACGCCGCACAGGGCCATGTCGGTACAGTTGTGTCTGATTCTGGTGGTGCTGGTAGCGATTGTTATTACTTCCACGGACAGCTATGACAAGATGGAGGAGCTAAACCGTTCCGCAAAGGAGGTCTTTTTTGCCATAGAAAATCAGGAGGCGGGGGATGATGATAACACGGATACAGAGGAGAAGGAAATTGTAATAGAGCGGGCGACAGATCCCTTTGCGGATATGAAGCAGGAGGAGGATACAAAAGCGGAAGCAGAGGAGCCTGCACAGACGCCGGATTCCGATGAACCTGTGGACGACCGGGAGCAGGAGGATGTGGAGCAGGCAGAGGGCGTGGAGCAGGCAGAGAACGTGGAGCAGGCAGAGGACGTAGAGTCGGCAGAGGATAACGGCGCTAACGGGACAAGCGATTCCGACGACAATTCCGACACGGAAGAGGAGGCGCTTTCCAGAAACATAACCAGATATTATGAGGTGGAGCAGGGGGACACGCTCTATACAATCAGTCAGAAAATTTACGGGGATATTTCCAGTGTGGAAAAAATATGTGAAGTGAACCAGATTTCCGATCCCGACAAAATCCGTTTCGGGCAAAGAATAATCCTGCCATAGAAAAGTAGGTAAGGCTGTGGTATAATGTACGCGTTGGCAATGAGCAGTGCACAGACATAGGAATAATTGGAGCGGGGAGCTTGCTCACCGAAATAATTATTCCTATGGATGTATAGGGCGAAGCCCGCGAGGAAGAGAAACCGAAGGTTTATCGAGCAGCACGGCGGCAACAACTAGATTTGAAGGATACGACAGATGGCAAATATCAGAGAATATTTCAGAAAAAGGGAAAAGCGGGAAAAGGAACAGAAACCGCTCAGAATCAGCTATCGGGAGAAGATCAAGAGCCACAAGTTCACTGTGTTTTACAGAGTGACCCTTGTTCTGACGCTTTTTGCGGCTGTGGGCGCTGTGGTTTTTATACAATGGAAGAACAAAGTTTATACGGAGAGTGTGGAACTTTCAAATGTGGAAATCAAGATTCCGTCCGATGCGCAGATGATGCCTTTTTCGTCAAATCTTCTTACATATAGTAAAGATGGAATCAGCTGTATGGACACCAAAGGTAATGCGGTGTGGAACCAGACCTTTGAAATGCAGAATCCCATGGTGGATATCAACCAGAACGTTGTGGCGGTCGGCGATTATAACGGCAGAGAGATTTATGTGATGAACACAGAGACTGTGCTGGGCAATATTACGACTAACCGGCCGGTACGTGATTTTTGCGTGTCCGCAGGCGGTGTAGTGGCGGCGGTTCTGGATGACACGAATGTCACTTTAATCTGCCTCTACGACGCGAAAGGGACAGAACTGGTGCGTTTTCGGACAACCATGAAAGAGAGCGGCTATCCGGCGGAAGTGTCCATTTCGCCGAGCGGCGAACTTGTGTGTGTTTCCTATCTGTATGTGGACAGTGGACATATGAAATCCAGCGTGGCTTTTTATAATTTTGGCGCGGTGGGTCAGAATAATACGGACAATTATGTGAGCGGCTATGATTACATAGACAGAGTGGTGCCGCTTGCGCGCTTTCTCGACAATCGTTCTCTTTTCGCGGTGTCTGACGACAGAATTATGTTTTTCGGCGGCGCGCAGAAACCGATGACCATAGCGGAGAAGCTGCTGGACGAAGAGGTACGGGGCGTCTATTACGGGAGTGAATATGTGGGGCTGGTCTTTAGCAGCAGGGAGAGCGGCAGCAGATACCGTCTGGATGTGTACCATAAATCGGGGGACTTTGTCTGCTCCATTGCATATGATATAGAATGCAGGGATATTTTGTTCCATGAGGATCAGATCATTATATATAATGAGTCTGACTGGCAGATCTACAACAGCAGGGGAATGCAGAAGTATGCCGGGAAATTTAATAAAACGGCGTTAATGCTGATACCGCAGAACGCGTCCTACACTTATATGGTAGTGACGCCGGAATCCATTGATACGATAGAATTGAGATAAACCGGAATGAGACAGGAAATGCTTACGTTCGCCTTTGCGGCGGTTGTACTTTTACTATTTATATGGAGAATACGTGGCGGATACGCCTGTGGTCTGATGCAGGAAATTGTCAATCTCTTGTCGGGGGTGATTTCTCTGGCATGTGTGGCGCTGGTTTTTCTCGCGGTCACCAGCGCGATGAACAAATCAACGCATATACTGACGGCGTGTATTGTCGCATTGATTTTGCTTGGCATTCTTTTCAAAATCTGTCGTCTGATTTTTGCACCGCTGCTGGCGGTCGGCAGCATTTCCATAGTGAGCGGTATTAACAAAATGCTGGGTGCGGTAATGGGTGCGGCGGAAGCCTGTCTGCTGGCATATTTTTCCTATAAAGTTCTGGCTCACTTCGGAATTTATGTGCTTTAAATCTTTCTGAAAAAAATTTCAAAAAAATTCCTAAAAACCCGTTGACATCCAATTATTCTTCTGCTATTATATGAAAGTCGCTTGTGCGAGATAGTTTGGCGCAGGACGATAACGCGAAGAATGCGAAGCATTCTCCGGGAGTTAATCCCGAAGGAATTAACTTCACGAACCTTGACAAATAAACAGTAATGCAACCTTGAAAAGATTCCAAGAGAAAATTTTCAGAAAAGTATCGGACGATACAAACAAACAGTAAACGAGGATACAAAAAGAAGCCAAGCTTGTTTTGAATCCGGATCAATATTTTTTAAGAGAGTTTGATCCTGGCTCAGGATGAACGCTGGCGGCGTGCTTAACACATGCAAGTCGAACGGGGATTATACGCTGATGCGATTTCGGTCAAATCTTGTGTAATCCTAGTGGCGGACGGGTGAGTAACGCGTGGGTAACCTGCCTTACACCGGGGGATAACACTTAGAAATAGGTGCTAATACCGCATAAGCGCACGAAACCGCATGGTTTTGTGTGAAAAACTCCGGTGGTGTAAGATGGACCCGCGTCTGATTAGCTTGTTGGCGGGGTAACGGCCCACCAAGGCGACGATCAGTAGCCGGCCTGAGAGGGTG
>CAJUJK010000016.1 GCA_910586705.1 uncultured Lachnospiraceae bacterium
GAACCCCCCTCCCAAGCTTGGGAAGCTTGTATTCTACCGATGAACTACGCCTGCAAACTTACGACTTAAATAGTATACCATTTTATCCGCAAAAAGAAAAGCACTTTTTTTTCTTCCGCATAGACTATAGTAAAATGTCTTTTATGGATTGCCCTGAAATGCGGCAATCCGAGGAGGAACATGAAAAAAACAGGCAGTATATTACTGGCGGCGCTCCTGCTTATGGGCGTCCTCTGGGGCTGTGGTAAAACGCCCGGCGAAAGCGCGCCCGCCTCTTCCGGCAAAACGCCCGTGGTATTGAACGAGGTGGCGCACTCCATTTTCTATGCCCCCATGTATGTGGCGATCGAAGAAGGGTATTTCGCCGACGAGGGAATCGACCTGACCCTGATTACCGGTTTCGGCGCCGACAAGACGATGACCGCCCTCTTAACGGGAGAGGCAGACATCGGCTTTATGGGTAGCGAGAGCACGATCTACACCTACAAGGAAGGCGCATCCGACTACGCCGTGAACTTTGCGCAGCTCACCCAGCGCGCCGGAAATTTTCTCGTGTCAAGAGAACCCATTGAAAACTTCACATGGGATATGTTAATCGGCAAAGACGTGCTTGGCGGCAGGGCAGGCGGTATGCCGGAAATGGTATTTGAGTACATTTTAAAGAAAAACGATATCGACCCCGCAAACGACCTTTCCATCGACCAGAGCATTGATTTCGGTTCCACAGCAGCCGCTTTTTCGGGCGGGCAGGGAGATTTTTCGGTTGAATTCGAGCCCCACGCCACCTCCCTCGAATCCAAAGGCGACGGCTATGTGGTAGCCTCCCTCGGTGAAGATTCCGGCTATGTGCCCTATACTGCCTTCTCCGCCAGAAAGAGCTATATCGAGAAAAACCCCGATGTGATCGAGTCCTTCACCCGCGCCCTACAGAAAGGCATGGACTATGTGCAGACCCACACCCCTGCGGAGATCGCCAAGGTGATCGCGCCCCAGTTTGCGGAGACGGATCTTGCCACCATAGAGACGATCGTCGGCAGATATGCCGCGCAGGACACATGGAAATCAGATCTTGTCTTCTCGGAAGACAGCTTCACCCTTCTGGAAAACATTCTGGAAGAAGCGGGCGAACTGGACGGCAGAGTGCCCTACGCCGATCTGGTGGACACCTCCTTCGCCAAAAAAGTTTTACAGTAGCCTTATCCGATACGGTTCCATATACGAGATAACGCCCGGCTCATCTGCCGGGCGTTATACATATTATGTAAACTATACTTCTCCCAAAAGTTCTTTTAGGGCGTCCACCACAAACTGATACTGTGTCAGCATCTCCTCCACGCCCACTTCCATCACGGAAAAATTCTCCTCCTTCACCGCCGACTCCTGCTCCGCAGCAAGCTGGGACAGATAAGTGGCGCCGATGGAGCGCATGGCATTTTTCAGCCCGTGTACTTCAATGCGATAACGCTCGTAATCCTTCGCCTCATAAGTGCTCCGGATCAAGGGGATTTTCTCTTTCCCCTCCTCCATGGCTGCCCAGAGGACTTCCATGTAGATTTCCTCATCATCCCCACACAGTCTGATGCCTTCCTGCACATCGAATCCTTTGATTGTCAGATCCTCAAACGACCGAATCATTCCCATTTTACTCTTCCTCCTGCACCTTTCCCTTTTTTCTTGTATTTTTGCTTCGTATATCCGTTAAACCGTCGATCATCTTCTCAATCAACAGTTTTTTGACATAAACGTCGAAACTTAACATGCAGATAAAGGAGAAAAATTTTAGAAAATCCCGATCCTCTGCCGGTGCATCCTCAAAGGTTTTCTGGGCAATCCGAAACTTCTCATCCACATCTGCCTTCAAGACATCCGTCTGTTCCCGCTCCAGTCCGAACACTTCTTCATACACGCGGGAAAGATCATACGCCTCCCCGTTCTGAAAATAACGGTCCGTGATCGGCTCTAAAAGCTCCTGAATATCGCTGATGGATAGTATCCCTTTATAATAGTAGATAAAGATCAGAAGAAGCACGTGATCCTTTGTGTACTTTTTCTTGAAAGGCGGTGGAATGAGGTCGTTCTTGGCATAATTATTAATCATCGTCTTTGTCAGAATCTTGTCAGAAGCAGGATCTCTGGTCGTATTTCTCAGATGGGACTCCATAAAAGTGGTCACCTGATCCATATAGAGATCAATATCGGGAATATCCTCCGCCCTGATATATTCGATCCTGTCCAGACTTTCCTGAATGCTGTTTAACAAATCCTCTATATTGATCGTCATCTTACCGCACCTTCCGCCTTCCTCTGTCTCCTATTATATATTTTTCATATGTGCCTGACAAGTATTTTATCTCGTTTGACAGCAGTCCGCGGTTTACAAAAAAGGGTATCTGTGATATATTCATACATAAGGATTGTAAAGTTTTAACGTATGAAAGCGCATGTCTTTCAGATGCGGAATGGAGGCACTATGAATAAAAAACTCAAAACCGATGCTGTTGACCATCTCTTTCAGGCTGTCCTCTGCCTGCAGACGCAGGAAGAATGCTATGATTTCTTTGAGGATCTCTGTACCGTCAACGAACTTTTGTCCCTCTCCCAGCGCTTCGAGGTGGCATCCATGCTGAAGCAGCATAAAACGTATCTGGAAATTGCGGAAAAAACCGGCGCGTCAACCGCCACCATCAGCCGCGTCAACCGTTCCCTGAATTACGGGAATGACGGCTACGATCTTATTTTTGAGCGTCTGAAATCCCACTGACAGACTTTTTTGTGTATACGAAATTTTCTGCAAAACCCTTCCTATATTGACACAATTTTGCAGGCTTGATAGAATGAAAAGAGCAAATCAAATTTTGATGGGCAGGTGGAAACAGATATGTATACTTGTAGTCTCCATATTTATTTCGCAGGGCATCCCAGCCACGCTTTGGACGTGATCAAAAAGATGCCCTCTCTTGAACATTTTACCCATATTTTTTCTGAAAGTGACGAGGCGGACGCTGATCTGTCCGCAAAGGCGGATGTCATCATAGCTGATCTGTCTCTGATTGATGTGCAGTCCGCGCTGCAGATTTTACTGCCGAACCGCCGTGAAGGCTCGGAAGTTATTTTTCTTGCGGACAAAAAGCAGATGCAGCTTCTCTGCGCGAACCCGGCGTTAAAGAATGTCTCGGATGTCTGGATCACGCCTATGTCCGACGAGGAGCTCCGTTTCCGTTTCCAGAGGTGGCAGCAGACATGCAAGGTGGGCAGGGACCTGTGGGAAACCAGTCATTTTCTGGAAGCAACGATCAACAATGTTCCCAATCTGGTCTGGTACAAGGACAAAGATGGCGTCCATGAGAAAGTGAACAACAGCTTCTGCCGTGCCGTCAACAAAACCAAGGAACAGGTGCAGGGTCGCCGGCACGCCTACATCTGGGATGTGGAGGAGGACGATCCCGCCTGCATCGAATCGGAGCATCAGGTTATGAGCAAAAAGCAGACCTTTGTATCCGAGGAGACCATTATGGCAGGGAATGAGACGAGGACACTGATGTGTTACAAGTCTCCCCTCTACAACTGCGACGGCACCGTGATGGGAACCGTCGGCGTGGGCGTCGATGTGACGCAGGAACGCGCCTACGAGCAGGAAATCATAAAGAAAAACAAGACGTTAGAGACGATTCTTGCCACCATCGACTGCGGCGTGATGAACCACAGTCTGAACGATTCGCGCATTCTGAACATAAATCGTGCCGCGCTGAGAATCCTCGGCTACGAGACACTGGATGAGATGATGGCGGACGGCTTTGACATCATTGCCGACTCCGTGATGGACGAAGACAAGGCGCACCTGCGCAACAGCATCAGAATGCTGAAAAAAGCCGGGGACACCGTCAATGTGGAGTACCGCGTACAGCATAAAAACGGAGAAGTCCTGCACGTTATGGGGAACATCAAACTCTACGAGGAAAACGGCAAGCTTTTCTGCCAGCGTTTCCTTCTGGACGTCACCGAGCAGAAATTACAGGAAAGAAAGAACATAAGGCGGCAGATGGAGCTGGTGCAGGCTTTAAGTCTCGACTTTACGCTCGTATGTTTCGTAGAGCCGGATACCGGTATGCTTGTCCCTGTCCGCACCGGCAAACGCGAGCTGGACAATATTTTTGAAACCAAAATCTCTCTGAAAGAAAGCATGGAGAAATACATAGAGGAGTGGGTATATGAGGAAGACCGGGAAACGCTGCGGCACGCCATTTCTCTGGATACGCTGAAGGAGGAGCTGAGCTCGAAACAGGTTTACTCGGTGAATTACCGCAAGCAGCAGGACCAGCAGATCATCTATTTCCAGATGAAGGCGGTGAACGCCGGCGCGGAGGACGGCAGTCTCGGAATCGTCCTCGGATTCCGCAGCGTGGACGCGGAAATCCGCCGGGAGATGGAACAGAACACGCTGCTTGAGGCGGCTCTCTCTCAGGCGAACCGCGCCAGCAAGGCAAAGAGCGTATTTTTGTCGAATATGTCCCACGATATCCGCACGCCGATGAATGCCATTGTGGGCTTTACGAATCTGGCAATCACACATATTGAACAGCCGGACCTTGTCTCGGAATATCTGAAAAAGATCCAGACCTCGGGCAACCATCTGCTGAGTCTGATCAACGATATACTGGATATGAGCCATATCGAAAGCGGGAAGATCCATCTGGAGGAAAAACTGTGCAGCCTTCCCGAAATCCTGCATGGTTTGCGCAATATTTTACAGGCGGATATCCATGCCAAGCAGCTTGAGCTTCATATTGATACGGTGGACGTTGTGGACGAGGCGATTTACTGTGACAAGCTGCGGCTCAATCAGGTGCTTTTAAATCTGCTTAGCAACGCCGTAAAATATACGAGCGCAGGCGGCCATGTCAGTATGCGCATCACCGAAAAATCTGGCGCTCCCGTCGGCTTTGCCAACTATATCTTTACCATCAAGGACACAGGCATCGGCATGAGCCCGGAGTTTGTCGAGCGTATCTTTGAACCCTTTGAGCGGGAACGCAACAGTACCATCAGCAAAATTCAGGGTACCGGGCTTGGCATGGCAATCACGAAAAACATCGTGGATATGATGAACGGTTCCATTTCCGTGACGAGCGAGCCGGGTGTAGGAACCGAGTTTACGGTTTCTTTCACCTTCCGCCTTCACGAGGAAAAGAAGGAGCCGATCCTCCTGCCGGAGTTAAAAGATTGCAAGGCTCTGGTGGTGGACGACGACTTCAACACGTGCGACAGCGTTTCCTATATGCTGGGGCAGCTCGGTATGCAGGCGGAGTGGACGCTGTCCGGCAAAGAGGCTGTGCTTCGCAGCCATCAGGCGATCATGCGGAACACAAGCTACTCTGTGTATATTGTGGACTGGCTGCTTCCCGACATGAATGGCGTCGAGGTGACCCGGAGAATCCGGAAGGAAACCGGCGGGAATGTGCCTGTGATTATTCTGACCGCCTACGACTGGTCAGATATCGAAGCGGAGGCAAAGGAGGCGGGCGTGACGGCATTCTGCAACAAACCGCTGTTCCTGTCGGAATTAAGCTCCTGTCTCGAATCCGTGCTGCGCCCGGAAACCTCAGAACTGGAAGCCTCCAATAAGGAACTCCTGCCCCGTCATACCGGGCGGATCCTGCTGGCGGAAGACGTGGAGATGAATCAGGAACTCGCCGTGGCGATTTTAGAGAACGCGGGCTTCATGGTAGACGTGGCGGACAATGGTCAGATTGCCTTTGAAATGCTGAAAAAGTCGGAGCCGGGGTATTATCAGGCGATACTGATGGATATCCAGATGCCTGTGATGGACGGCTACGAGGCGACCAGACGGATCCGAAAGCTGGAGAACCCCGAACTTGCCTCCATTCCGATCGTCGCCATGACCGCCAACGCCTTTACCGAAGACCGAGAGGAAGCGCTCAAATGCGGCATGAACAGCCATATTGCCAAACCCATCGACGTGCAGGTGCTGTTCAAAACGCTGGACGATATGCTGTAAGTTGCGAATAAACGAAAAAAAGCGAAAAAAATGCTTTACATTTTATAAGAGGTGTGCTATCCTATGGGTGTTGTCAATCAACGTAATTTTTATATTTTTGGAGGTATGTACGATGAACAAAGGTACAGTAAAGTGGTTTAACAACCAGAAGGGCTACGGCTTCATCTCCGATGAGCAGGGTAACGACGTATTCGTTCACTACTCCGGACTCAACATGGAAGGCTTCAAGTCTCTCGAAGAGGGCGCTGAGGTTGAGTATGAAGTAGTAAACGGCGAGAAGGGACCTCAGGCCGTAAACGTAACAAAGTTATAAGAGCCGACGCTCCTATAACATCGATAATCAGTATCACGATGTGCCTGTTCTTAAATATGATGTTCTGAAAATCCAGTAAGACTTTGTTATTTAGAATCAGCTATTGTTGTAACGGATTAGAGAAGAACAAAAACCTGTCTGCGCGACAGGTTTTTTTCTTATGCCTTTTACGCTCTCTCCATATAGGCAAGCACATCCGCAAAAGCCATCGGTCCGCCGAAAAGGTCAAGCGCGCTCCCGACTGTCACATCCACGCTTCCCTTCCCCAGTTTTTTTAATTGATCGAGATCCGAAAAACTGTGCACGCCGCCCGCGTAAGTCATCGGTATTTTTCCCCATTCTCCCAGAATTTTTACGACAGGTTCCTCAATCCCCTCGCTTTTTCCCTCCACATCCACCGCGTGAACCAGAAATTCATCGCAATATGCGGAAAGCTCATCGAGAACCTGTTCCGTCAGCTCCACGGACGTATAGTTCTGCCATCTGTCGGTCACAATATAGTATCTGCCGTCGCGGCTGCGCACACTCAGATCCAGAACCAGATGTTCCTTCCCGGTTTCCTTTACCAGAGCGCGGAGTCTGTCATACTGTATCTGTCCCCCGGAAAAAACATAGGAAGTCACGATCACATGGCTGGCGCCCGCTTCCAGAAAAACCGCCGCGTTCTCCGGCGTGATGCCGCCGCCCGCCTGCAGTCCTTCCGGGTATGCCCGAAGCGCCGAAAGCGCCTGTCTTTTCGTCTCCTCATAAAAGGGCGAAGACGACGGATTTAAAAGTATGATATGTCCCCCGCTTATGCCCCGCTCCCGGTAAAGTCCGGCATAGAAAGCGGCGTCCTGCTCCGATACGAAATTTTCCTGCGCTTTGTCCCCCGCATCTTTGAGACTTCCCCCTACGATCTGCTTGACGCTGCCGTTATGAATATCAATACAAGGTCGAAATTTCATAAATTTTCCTTTCCCCAAAATCAGAATAAATTCATTTCTATCTGACATAATAACATAAGAACAGGAAGTTTATCAAACATTCTGTTTATAGCATAAAGATACAGCAATCGAGCAAAGGAGTGAAATCATGAAAAGAATAAAAACTTTACTTTTTGTCTCTCTCATGGTTCTGAGCATGGCTGCCCTGACCGCCTGCGGTAACAGAGACGCCGCCGGAGACGCGGGCAACGGCACAGGCACACAGAACGGAACTGGTACCGCCGGCACAGGTACAGACACAGATAACGGAACCGGCATGGGCACCACCGACAACGGCACCGGCACCACAGGCACAACTGACAACGGTACAGGCGCTGATATGAACGGCACCGATACGGACAGCACAGGTTTAGGCGGCACTGGCACAGACGGCACCATGGACGATAACGACAATGTAAACGACGCTACCGCAGGCACAAGCGGTACAGACAACGGCTCCATCGCCGACGATGTAGGCAATGCCATCGGCGACGCCGGAAACGCGGCATCCGACATCATTGACGACGCGGCAACAGGCGTGGAAAACATGGTTGACGACGTGACCGGCAACGGCAACACAGGCGCTTCCTCCAAGGTGCGCTAGTTTTCTATGTAAGGAAAAGAGTTCCCGGGAGATCCCCGAGAACTCTTTCTTTCCTGTCTGGTTTTATCCTTTTTCTATCAGTATGCCGTCCCGGTAAGCCTGCAGGAGTTCCTCCAGCTGGTGAATGGTCTCCCTGAGCTCCGCGCCGATCTCCGTATCCGAAATTTTCTGGCGCAGGGCGGTCGTCTCTAAAATAAAGGAATCCGAAAAGATATCCGACTCATGGAGAATCGCCGACTCCGTGGACTCGAAAGGCTCATGCGCCACAAGCCGCATACCGTGGGAATTGACGACCAGCGTATATCCGGCTATGCCGGTCTTATCCTGATAAGCCTTGGAAAACCCGCCGTCGATTACCAGAAGTTTCCCGCCGCACCGAATCGGCGTCTCACCCTTTTTCCGCTCCACAGGCACATGCCCGTTCACGATATGGGAACATGACTCGTCCAGACCGAACTCCTGCAGGATCCGGTTTACCACCATCTCGCTGTCAAGAAGCCGGTAATAGGCATTTTTTGTCTCCTTGTGCAGCTCCTTGTCGTCCACCAGATACCGCTCGAAGGTTGCCATCTTATCCTTGCCGAACACCGGGGAATTGGGTCCCGCCCAGATATACCATATAATATCCTGCCCTTTCAGCTTCTCCTTCAGGTCATGGGAATAGTACCCTTTTCTGGCATAATGTTCCAGCACATCGTAAAGCGCCTTGCCGCTGTACTCCTCCCCATAAACGTTGACCTTGTTAAAGTTTCCCTCCTCATCCATGGGCACACAGCCGTGGTAGAGCAGGTTGGAATTGTACACCTTATACAGCCCGCCCTTGGAAAAGAGGAAACGCACATGCTTCTGCAGCTTTTCGCATTTCACAAACGCCTGCCTGAGCCGCTCCATCACCTGCTCTTCCCCCGCCGTCAGCTCGTAGGGGCGGTTTCTGTTTATGGTAGGGAAATCCACGTCCTTCAAGGCGTAGGAAACCCCGTCAAGCACAAGCGCCTTGTTCTCATAATCAATGTGCTCCAGCAGCAGCCTGTCCTGCATGGCAAACTCGGGGCGTCTCATAATCAGCTGCCCTTCCAGCTTGAACTGCAGCACGGCAATCGCCTTGTGCATTTTCATGTCAAGACTTAAGTCCTTGGTGTCGTAATCCGTATTGTACTTGATGGCGAACGCCCCGCAGTCCGTGTCCCTATACGTGTCCAGCGCAAAGGTGGCAAGCGGGATCAGATTGATGCCGTAGCCCTCCTCCAAGGTGTCCAGATTGCCATACCTCGCCGCCATGCGGATCACATTCGCGATGCACGCCAGATGACCGCTCGCCGCCCCCATCCATACAATGTCGTGGTTCCCCCACTGGACATCCACCGAATGATACTGGCAGAGCGTGTCCAGAATGATATGCGGTCCCGGTCCCCTGTCGTAAATATCGCCCACGATGTGCAGGTGGTCGATCACCAGTCTCTGGATCAGATTGCTCAGTGCGACGATAAATTCCGGCGCCCTGCCGATGCGGATAATGGTATGGATAATCTCATTATAATATGCCTCTTTGTCCTGCACCTCCGCCTTCTCCGTAATCAGCTCCTCGATAATATAGGAAAAATCTTTCGGCAGCGCCTTCCTCACCTTGGAGCGGGTGTATTTGGAAGAAACCCGCTTGGTGATCTGCACCAGTCTGTGCAGCGTGATCTTATACCAGTCCTCAATCGAAGCTTCGTCCTCTTCCTGCATGACAATATCCAGCTTTTCCTCGGGATAATAGATCAGCGTCGCCAGACTTTTTTTGTCCTTGATGCTTAAGGTGTTGCCGAACTCCTCGTCGATTTTCCTGCGCACAGAGCCGGAGCCGTTTTTCAGGATATGATTGAACTGCTCGTATTCCCCGTGGATATCCGTCATAAAGTGCTCCGTGCCCTTGGGCAGGTTCAGGATCGCCTGCAGATTGATAATCTCCGTGGAAGCCGCCGCAATCGTCGGATACTGCTTTGCCAAACTTTTCAAGTATTTTAACTCTAAATCGTCCATCTGCTTCTCCTCTGCTGCGAGTGATTTAGAAGTTCTTTTCACTCTATTACATCAGCCATATCATACAGTCCCGCGGGTTTCCCTGCGAGGAATTTCGCCGCCTGAATGGCGCCCTTCCCGAAAACCGCCTTTGAGTATGCCCTGTGGGAAAAGGTAACCACCTCGTCAGCCCCCGCAAAGATCACGTCGTGGTCGCCCACAATGGTGCCGCCCCTGACCGCGCTGATGCCGATCTCCTTCGCGTCCCTCTTCTGTCTGACCTGACTTCTGTCATAGACGTATGTAAAGCTGCTTTCCATCTCCTCATTGATGGAATCCGCCAGTGCCAGCGCCGTGCCGCTGGGCGCGTCCAGCTTCTGGTTATGATGCTTTTCCACAATCTCGATGTCGAACCCCGCCGGGGACAGTGTCTTTGCCGCTTCCTTTAAAAGTTTCAGAAGCATATTGATGCCTAGCGACATATTCGCGGATTTCAAAACCGCCACCTGCTTCGACGTCTCCTGCACCTTTGCAAGCTGCGCCTCGGAAAGCCCGGTGGTACACAGCACGCAGGGCACCTTCTTGTCTGCGCAGTAGTCAAGCAGGGCATCCACCGCAGCCGCCACGGAAAAGTCAATCACCGCGTCCGCCGCAACCGTGCATTCCCCGATCGTGGAAAACACCGGATACGGATTTTTCCCCTCGTCCCTTGCGTCCACACCCGCCACAATCTCTATCTCCTCATCCGCCGCGATCAGAGAGCGAATCGTCTGTCCCATCTTACCGTTGCAGCCGTGCATAATCACTTTTGTCATGTTGCGTCTCCTTTCTTATCCATAAATAATGCGAAACGCAATTCACCGGATGAACGTTTCACAATTTTCTAACATTTGAAAACATCTGCCGAGACATTTCCCGACAGATGCCTTTTCTTCTTACTTTAAAGAATCCCATAGTCCTGCATTGCCTTCTTTAAGCGCTCCACATTCTGGGGCTCCATGTCGGAGAGGGGCATATGTAATCCGCCCACTTCCTTGCCCATCAGATTCAGCGCCGCTTTCACGGGAATCGGATTCACCTCGCTAAAAAGCGCGTCACACAGGTCGACCGCGCGAAGCTGCTCTTTCCTGCTGCCCGCCACATCCCCGTCGAGGAATTTCTGGCAGATATCATGGGTCTGCTTCGGCGCCACATTGGACAGTACGGAAATCACACCGATGCCGCCCAGAGACATGATCGGCACGATCTGGTCGTCGTTGCCGGAGTACAGGTCCACCTTATCCCCTGCCAGAGACATCAGCTTGGCAATCTGTCCGATATTGCCGCTGGCTTCCTTGATGCCCACGATATTCTCCACTTCCGTGCAGAGTCTCGCCGCCGTCTGGGGCTGGATGTTACATCCCGTGCGGCTGGGCACATTGTAAAGGATGATGGGCAGTTTCACGGAGTCCGCAATCTTTTTATAATGGGCGTAGAGACCGTTCTGGGTCGCTTTGTTGTAGTAGGGCGTCACCAGAAGCAGACCGTCCGCACCGTACTTTTCCGCCTCCGTGGAAAGATAAACCGCCGTCTCCGTGCAGTTCGATCCCGTTCCCGCTACCACCGGGACCCTGCCCTTCACCGTCTCAATACAGAAACGGATCAGATCCAGATGCTCCTCGTGGGTCAGCGTGGAGGACTCTCCCGTCGTACCGCAGACGATAATGGCATCCGTGCCTCCCGCGATCTGGAACTCCACAAGCTCCGCAAATTTCTCGTAATTGATACTGCCGTCCGCATGAAATGGTGTGACGATCGCCACGCCCGCTCCCTTAAAAATTGCCATAGTTATCTCCTCTCTGAAATGATAAAGAGCCGACCGCACAGGGTCAGCTCCATAATTCTTCCGTCTCCGGTCTGGATAGCGCCCCATCGTAACGATGACAGTCATACAGCTCTTAACTGTATGCCCAAGGTAAAAACTTGCAGGTCGTCTCTCCTTTCGGCGCCCTCTCCTTTCCGGGCATTTCCCCTGTGCCTGTCACATCCATGCCCGTACTGATAGATAACGCAACCTCTATCAAACTCTATGCTGTTGTTTACTATGGTTTATCATAACACCCGGATTCATCCGTGTCAATCCCATATCTTAAAATGCATGGTTTCCACCTTCGTCACCTGATCCGCCAGCGCGCAGACCCTGTCGTTTAACGTGATACCCGTCATAATGATATCCATCTCCTCCGGCTTTCCCGAAAGAAGATTCTTTAGCTCTTCCACCGTGATAATGCCGTTGTCGATCAGACCCAGCACTTCATCCAGAATCAGCAGGGAACATTCCCCCGTGTTCAGGATCTTTTTCGCAAAATTCAATCCGTTTCTGATGTTGCGGCTCTCCTCCTCCTTGCGCTCGTCGGAAAGCTGCGAAAAATCTTCCTCAGATTTCTCGAAACGGAAGATTTTGATCTCCGGCTCAAGACGCTTCACAAACTCCGATTCCGTCAGCCCGCGCCCTTTCAGAAACTGTATGATGACGACATATTCTCCCTCACATGCCGACTGAATCGCGCGCCCCAGCGCCGCCGGGGACTTCCCGTGCCCTTCCCCGCTATATATCTGAATCCTGCCTTTTTCCATAGCCAGCACCCCGTACTCTCATAAGTTACATAACATATATAAGCTCAGAATAGCACAATCCTTCTGTTGATGCAAGCCGTTACTTTATGCCCGCGACACCTGCAAGCCTCACTCCTCTTCCACAAGCTCCAGCTTGCTGACGGAAACCTCATAGGCAATCCTCCGCTCCAGCTGCTCCTCCGACAATTTTTTCATATATTCCCGACTCTGGATCCTGCCCCAGATGGCACAGCGGCTTCCCACCTCGAAATTGCTGGCAAATCTGGCGTTGCGCCCCCAGCAGATACAGGGTATGTAATCCGATTTCCCGTAAGGTCTGTTCACCGCCAGAAGCAGGTCCGCAATCTCCCTGCCAAGCGGCGTCTTGCGGTAAACCGGCGCTTTACAGATATAACCGTCCAGAAAAATCTGGTTTGTCTTTGCCCCTTCCCCGATATCGTCCACAAACTCAATCTCCCGCGCAAACACGGACAAAACCAGCCTGTTCTTTCTCTCCTCGTGCCTGTTATAAGAGCGGAACTGTCCTGTGATACATATCTTCATTCCCTTGTAGTCCTCATTTACGTCAATGAGCCTCTCAGACACCATCACCGGTATGATATCAGTTGACTCACTGAGTCGGTCCACACTGATATCTACCATATAAAAGCCCTCTCCGAAAATCTCGTGGCTGAAGGAAAAATCGCTTACGATCTCCCCCATAACCGCCACCTGGTTGTTTTCAATTACCTTATCCGTCATGTTTTCCTCCATTCTGCTCAAGTATTTCAATGCCATTTAAAAACTGACCCTGAACTGTTATTGTATTATCAATATATAAGATGTGGCGGGAAAATAGAACTGTAAGGGGTCGCGCGACTTGCCAGAAGCACACGCAAGTGATATAATCGTCGGTGGCTCAAAAGTCTATTTTTGCGAAAGGGTAATAAATTATGAAACAGACAAGAGAAGATGTGAGAAATATAGCAATTATCGCCCACGTTGACCACGGCAAGACCACGCTGGTGGACGAGCTGTTAAAGCAGAGCGGCGTATTCCGGGAAAATCAGGAAGTGGCGGAGCGCGTCATGGACTCCAACGACATTGAGAAGGAGCGCGGCATCACGATCCTCTCCAAAAACACCGCCGTCACCTACAAGGGAACCAAGATCAACATCATCGACACCCCCGGTCACGCGGACTTCGGCGGCGAGGTGGAGCGCGTGCTCAAGATGGTGGACGGCGTAATCCTTGTGGTGGACGCTTTTGAGGGACCCATGCCACAGACAAAATTCGTGCTGAAAAAGGCGCTGGAACTGGACCTTGCCGTGATCGTCTGCATCAATAAGTGCGACCGCCCCGAGGCGAGACCGATTCAGGTCGTGGATGAAGTGCTGGAACTTTTCATGGACTTGGACGCCAACGACGAGCAGCTCGACTGTCCCTTCGTCTACGCTTCCGCAAAGACCGGCACCGCCACCACGCAGCTCACGGTGAAGGGTGGGAACATGACCCCGCTCTTTGACACCATCATCGAGCACATTCCCGCGCCTCAGGGCGATCCCGACGCGGGCACCCAGCTTCTGGTGAGCACCATCGACTACAACGAGTACGTGGGGCGGATCGGCGTCGGCAAAGTGGATAACGGCTCCGTGAAAGTCAATCAGGAAGTGGTCATTGTGAACCACCACGACCCCGACAAGATGAAGAAAGTAAAGATCAGCAAACTCTACGAGTACGACGGTCTGGACAAAGTGGAAGTAAAAGAGGCGAATATCGGCTCCATCGTGGCGATCTCCGGCATTGCGGATATCCATATCGGCGATACCCTCTGCTCTCCCGATGAGCCCAAGCCGATTCCCTTCCAGAAAATTTCGGAACCCACCATCGCCATGCATTTTTGCGTCAACGACTCCCCCCTTGCGGGCAAGGAGGGCAAATATGTGACCAGCCGCCATCTGCGCGACAGGCTTTTCAGAGAGCTTAACACGGACGTGTCCCTGCGGGTGGAGGAGACCGACACCACGGAGGCATTCAAGGTTTCCGGGCGCGGCGAGCTGCATCTCTCCGTGCTGATCGAGAATATGCGCAGGGAAGGCTACGAGTTTGCCGTGAGCAAGGCGGAAGTGCTCTACAAGACCGACGAGAACGGCAAAAAGACAGAGCCTATGGAGTTGTGCTACGTGGATGTGCCGGAAGAGTTTTCCGGGACTGTCATTGAAAAGCTCAGCCAGCGAAAGGGCGAGCTGAAAAATATGGGCATGGCGTCCGGCGGCTACTCCCGTCTGGAGTTTTCCATTCCCTCAAGAGGGCTGATCGGCTACCGCGGCGAATTTATGACCGATACCAAGGGCAACGGCATTATGAACACCATTTTTGACGGCTACGGTCCTTACAAGGGCGATATCCAGTACCGCAAGCAGGGTTCCCTCATCGCCTTTGAGGCGGGCGAGGCCATCACCTACGGTCTCTACAACGCGCAGGAGCGCGGCACCCTCTTTATCGGACCCGGCGAAAAAGTGTATTCCGGCATGATTGTCGGGCAGAACGGCCGTGGGGAGGACATCGAGCTGAATGTCTGCAAGAAAAAGCAGCTCACCAACACCCGCTCCTCCTCCGCGGATGAGGCGCTGCGCCTCACGCCGCCCAAGGTGTTAAGCCTGGAGCAGGCGCTTGAATTTATCGACACCGACGAGCTTCTGGAAGTGACGCCAGAAAGCCTCAGAATCCGAAAGAAGATTCTGGACCCGACGCTGAGAAAGCGGGCGGCGATTTCGGCGGCGGCGAAGAAATAGAAGTGGAAAAATAACGCCGGGACGTCAAATCTGACATCCCGGCTGATTTCTGTATAGCTAGTCTTCCCAGTATTCCTCCCCCTCCCCAGAAATACTGCTAATTCCGAAAAGTATCTGGAGGAAATCCTGCTTTTCATTCAAAATGCGGATAATTCTTATGGTATCTTCATCAATTCGGTAAAAGATATAATTCGGTTTTACAAACCAACAATAAAAGTCCGTCGGATAATCCAACAGTTCCTCCAACCGTTGCCCTTCTTCTGGAAATCTTTCCAACTGCCTTACCGTTTTCGTCAATTCCCGCACACAGTCTTTCGCCTTATCCCTGCCGAAATTTACGGAAATGTACGTTTTTATTCCCTGCAAATCTTCCAACGCTCTCGGTGCGTACATGATTTTATACATATTACACTCCCAGAGAGGCTTCTACCTCCTCCGCAGTCAGCCAGCCCTTTTCTCTGACAGACTGCTCCCCTTCTTCCAGTTTTGTCAGAAGCTGAAGCGTCGCTTTCAAACGGTCAAGCTCCTCCATATCTACAATAGCGTAAGCTCCCCTGCCATTCCGGGTCAAATACACTGGCTGGTTCACCCGCACCTCCTTTAACACCTCTGTATAGTTTCGCAAATCCGATATTGGCTTAATATTCGGCATAGTTTCCCCCATTCAGAATAGACTTATTTTCAATCTTATTATCATTTCCACTATTATATACAATTCACAAACAAACAGCAATAAAATGAACGCGCCAATTTATAACACATGGGTAGTCAGACTCGCAAACCCGCGCTGTCAGATCCCCAGCACAATCTCTGCCACGCGGAAGTAGATCAGCAGGGAAATCGCGTCCACGATCGTCGTGATAAACGGGCTTGCCATCACCGCCGGGTCAAGCCCGATTTTCTTTGCCAGCATGGGCAGCGTGGAGCCGACCATCTTCGCCACGATCACCGCCATCAGCAGGGTAATGCACACCACAAACGCCACATACACGCTCACATGATCAAAAATCATCAGTCTTGCGAAATTGCAGACCGACAGCGTCAGACCGCACAGCACCGCCGTGCGGATCTCCTTCCAGATCACCTTAAGCCAGTCGCCAAACTCAATCTCCTCCAGCGAAATACCGCGGATGATGATGGCGGAAGCCTGTCCGCCCGCGTTGCCGCCGGTATCCATCAGCATTGGGATAAAAGCCGTCAGCACCACATAGCGGCTCAGCTCATTCTCAAAAGCGGTGATAATCTTCCCCGTAAAAGTAGCCGAAATCATCAAAAGGAGCAGCCACGGAATCCTCTTTTTGTAGGCGTCAAACACGGTCATCCGCAGATAAGGCTTGTCGGAAGGCATCACAGCCGCCATCTTCTCGATATCTTCCGTGGTCTCCTCTTCCAGAATATCCACCACGTCGTCCATGGTGATAATGCCGACCAGCCTGTCCTCATTATCCACCACCGGCATAGCCGTAAATTCGTATTTTTTGAACTGTCTGGCAACTTCCTCCTGATCCATCAGGGTGTGGAGAGACACCACGCTTCTGTGCATCATATCACCGATCACGGCATCCGGGTCGCTTAAAAGCAGATAGCGAAGCGCCACCGTCCCTACAAGGGTGCGCTTATAGTCCAGCACATAACAGATGTTGATGGTCTCACTGTCAAGACCCACCTTGCGGATCCGTTCGATTGCCTGCGCCACCGTGTAGTGCTCCTTCAGATCCACATACTCCACCGTCATAATGCTGCCCGCGGAGTCCTCCGGGTAACGCATCAGATGGTTGATCGCTTTTCTCGTGTCCGGGCTTGTGTTGGCGATCAGCCGTTTCACCACATTGGCGGGCATCTCCTCCATCAGTTCCTTCGCATCGTCGGACATCATATTGTCGATGATGCGCGCCGCATCCTTATCCGAAAGGGATGTGATGATGGACTGCTGCCTGTCGATCTCCAGATAGGAAAAGACGTCCGCCGCCGTATCTTTCGGGAGAAAGCGGAATATCTTAATAACCTCTTCCTCCTCCATCTCCTCCATATAGTCCGCGATGTCCGCGTCATTGAGTTCTTCTATAATCTTTCGGAGGCTGGTATACTGCCCTTTCCTGAGAAGCTCCCGGATCTCCGCCACGCCAAAATCGGCATAGTCGTTATAAACCTTTGCCTCCAGCCCTTCCGTCCTTTTTTCCGTTTCCCTGTTCTCACCCATAGTCTGCCGCCTTTCCGCCGGAAAAGCGCTCCGCGGCGGCAGTTTTGGCTTCAGTTAACCTGAGCTGCTCCCGGAAGCATTTTCCGCACTTCTATAGTAGAAAGGATCTGAGACGCGCACCCGCGCTGTGCCGGCGGTCGCCTCCGTAATGTCCTTTATCAGTTTATCTTTCTCCTCACAGGGCACATGAAATCCGATACGCACCTGTTCCGTATAGACGGATTCCTCTATGGGAATCCCCCTCTGTCCCAAAAGATACTGTATCTTACCGATCCCGTTATAATCTGTCTCCACCGTAAGAGTATACCCGTACTTCATCACCGCCACACGGCTGTCCGCAAGCCCCGCCTGCGCCGCCTGCGTATAGGCGCGCACAAGCCCGCCGGTACCAAGCAGCGTGCCGCCGAAATACCGGGTCACCACCAGCGTCAGACCGCGGATTCCCGATCCTGTGAGCACCTCCAGAATGGGTCTGCCCGCCGTGCCGGAAGGTTCCCCATCGTCAGAATACCGCACAGTCTCCCCCTGCTCCCCTATGATATAGGCATAACAGTGGTGTCTGGCATCCCAATAGCGCTTTTTCTCAGCCTCGATAAAGGAAACCGCCTCCTCCTCGGTGTGAGTCGCCTGCACATGGGCGATAAAACGGGATTTCTTTTCCACGATTTCCCCCTCGCCCCCATATTCAATTATTTTATACGGCGCATACTCATGAATCGTTCCCATAAATTTATTTCTGTCCTTTTCATGCAAACTCGCAAATTCGCGCTTTCAGCGCTCCACGTCCGATTTCATCGGACATTTGCTCGTTAACGTCGCAGGAAAAACAAATGCCGCTTGCAGCGTCGCTTGTTTTTCCTTTGCGACTATTATATCGTTGCACATTTCTCCCCTCTGTGCAAGTATAAATGTGCACAGAATCGTAAACAATTCTTAAGAAAGCATAAAAACCTTTATTTGCCAGATAAATTTTGTTATAATCGTCACAGATTATACCCTTTTTTAAGGATTGACTATATCGGCATTTGAGACTATGATAGAGAGTCGAGGAGGCAGTATCCTATGAATTATGGCAAAAAGGGCGTCCGCAAAAAACAGCAGGCGCTTCACTCTACAGGTAAAAAATGGAGCAGGAAAGTTGCCTTTACCTTTGTGCAGGTATTCCTGATCGGCATGATCGGTGCGGCTATTGTCGTCGCAAGCGCAGGCATCGGCGCTTTTAAGGGCATTCTGGCAACGGCGCCGGACATCAGCAACATCGACGTGACACCCTCCGGGTTTTCCACGTTTGTATATAATATAGAAGGCACCCAGATCAAGAAACTGGTTTCCACCGACGCCAACCGTATCCCGGTTTCCATCGACATGGTTCCGCAGGACTTGAAGGACGCCTTTGTCGCCATCGAGGACGCCCGTTTTTATGACCACAACGGCATCGATATCAAGGGCATCATCCGCGCAGGCATGATCGGCATCCAGAACCGCCACTTCTCCGAAGGCGCCAGCACCATCACCCAGCAGCTCCTCAAAAACAATGTCTTTACAGACTGGACGAGCGAGGATTCATGGGCGGACAAATTCAAGAGAAAGTTTCAGGAGCAGTATCTGGCTCTGGAGCTGGAAAAAGTCATGGATAAGGAGTCCATCCTGATCAACTACATGAACTCCATCAACCTCGGTTCCAATACGCTGGGCGTGGAAGCCGCTTCCAGACGGTATTTCGGCAAACATGTCAACGAGCTCAACTTGTCCGAGTGCGCCGTGATCGCGGGCATTACCCAGAACCCGTCCCGCTATAATCCCATCACACACCCGGAAGACAATGCCAAACGCCGGGAAAAAGTGCTGAAGGAAATGTTGGAGCAGGGCTATATCAGCGCGGAGGAGCGCGAGGAGGCGCTTGCCGACGACGTGTATTCCCGCATTCAGGTGGCTGACGCCAAAAACGAGGACAACGCTGTCAGTACATATTTTGTGGATGCGCTGACAGACGACGTGATGGAGGATCTGATCGCGATCGGATACAACGAAACGCAGGCCTACACCCTGCTCTACAGCGGCGGTCTGAAAATTTATTCTACCCAGGATCCGAAAATACAGGCGATCTGTGACAACGCCTTTGCGGACGAGAGCAACTTCCCCGCAAACACCAAATGGTATCTGAACTATGAGCTGACCATCGACCGCGCAAACGGGGACAGGGAAAATGTCAGCACGGAAATGTTCCGCAGTTACTGGAAGGAAAACCGTTCCTCCAGCTACAATCTGATTTACACCTCGCAGGAGGAGGCATATCAGGATATCGAAGCTTACAAAGCCGACGTGATGCGCTCCGGCGATGAAGTCTTCGGTGAAAACATCAATCTGACCCCGCAGCCGCAGGTATCCCTCGTGGTGGAGGACCAGAGCACAGGCTGCGTCGTGGCAATGGTGGGCGGCAGGGGCGCCAAGACCGCCAGCCGTACCTTGAACCGCGCCACCGACACGGTCAGACAGCCCGGTTCCACCTTCAAGGTAGTGTCCACCTACGCGCCCGCCTTAGACAGCGCGGGACTGACCCTCGCCACGGTTATGAACGACGCGCCCTTCAACTACGCCAACGGACGCCCGGTGGCGAACTGGTACGGCGAGACATACCGCGGGCTTTCCTCCCTGCGGGACGGTATCCGCGACTCCATGAATATCGTGGCTGTAAAAACGCTGACGCAGATCACGCCCCAGCTCGGCTTTGATTATCTGAAAAATTTTGGTTTCACCACCGTTGTGGAACGTGAGGAGATCAACGGCGAGATCTTCTCGGATATCCAGCAGACTACCGCCCTCGGCGGTCTGACCCACGGTGTTACGAATGAGGAACTCAACGCCGCCTACGCCTGCATTGCAAACGGCGGCACCTATATCAAGCCGAAACTTTACACGAAGGTTTTAGATCACGACGGCAACATTATCCTGGACAATACCCTGCCAAACTCCAAGCAGGTGATCAAGGAAACCACCGCCTTTCTTCTGACGGATGCCATGGTTGACGTGGTCACAAGCGGTACCGGCGGTTCGGTCAACTTCGGCAATATGGCGATCGCCGGAAAGACCGGCACCACCTCCGATTACAACGACGTATGGTTTTCGGGATACACCCCCTACTACACCGCTACCACATGGGCGGGTTTTGACAACAACGTGAAGCTGTCCGGCGACGAGAAGAATCTGGCGAAAAAGCTGTGGCGCGCCGTCATGTCGGAGATTCACAAAGATCTGCCCAGCGAGTCCTTCAGCGTTCCCTCCGGCATCGTGACCGCCACGGTCTGCTCACGCTCCGGGAAACTGCCCATTGCGGGGCTTTGCGACGGAACGCTGCGCACGGAATATTTTGCGGAAAACACCATTCCCACAGAAACCTGCGACGTGCACTACGCAGGGCAGATCTGCCAGTACAGCACGCTGCCGGCCCGCGAGTTCTGTCCCTTCAAGGTAGAAGGCGTCGTTGAGCTGACTCCGGTGGAAGATGTCTCCCTGCAGAGCGGTTCCTCCACCGAAACTACCGAAGTGGTGAACGAGGACGGCTCCGTAAGTCAAGTGCCCGTACCCGCACCGACAAGCAATATGTG
The DNA here is from genome assembly GCA_910586705.1 of uncultured Lachnospiraceae bacterium. Taxonomy (GTDB): domain Bacteria; phylum Bacillota; class Clostridia; order Lachnospirales; family Lachnospiraceae; genus UBA3282. Next base: position 21,095 of record CAJUJK010000016.1, read on the forward strand.
CCCTCACGACGAGGTATTTTACGCAACACCCGGCTATGAAGCGACGATTGAGGCACAGCGTGCCGAAATCAACCAGCGGAATGCCGAAGCAGCAGCCGCGGCGGCAGAAGCGGCAGCCGCGGCACAGCAGCAACAGGCGCCGCCCCAGCCGGAACAGCCACCCGCACAATAACAAACCGGGCGTCGGCACGCCCGGTTCAGAGAATGCTCCGCATTCTCCATGAATGATTTACACTACTGCAATTTCCCATAAACTAAAAAACAACGAGCGCACACGCGCTCGTTGTTTCATATACCCTTTACTCTTCTGATTTTCTCCTCCAGATCCTCAATGCCTGTTTTCGCATTGCTGATGGCACGGCAGAAGGGCTCGTACTCTGCCCCGGGTTCCAGTCCCTCTTTTTCGTAATACAATCTGCCGATCTCAATATAGTTCTTTCTGATCACATCCTCGCAGGTACTGATCTGACTTTTTAAGTTTGCGATCTCCGCCAGATCTTTCGCCTTTCCTGTCACTTCTTTTCCCTTTGAGGTGATGGTATCTCCGACCTTTTCAAAAAAATCCATTCCGCTTTCCTCCTATATATTACTTACTGCGCTTCTACAACAAATCACTTTTTTACAAATAAATAATTCATATTACAAAAACATTCCATTTTCTCCGCATATTGTTCAATTTTCCATAGTCCGTTTTTTAATATTCTGTACACTTCAAAATTTTCATGTAACAAATTCCAAAAATCTCTGAAGTAAGTGCGCGAATCAATATTACACCCGCCAAATTCTATCTGGATAGCCCGAATGCGCCCTTCTTTCAAAAGTTTCTCTGCACCCTGCAAAGCTTTTAATTCATTACCTTCTATATCCATTTTCAGAAAGTCTATCGCTTCTATATGTTCTTTCTCGCAATACTCATCCAACGTTTCTGTCTTTACTGTTTCACTTTTTGAAAACTCGATATTAAAATAATCCAGTTGCCGATTATACAAACTCGCTAATCCCGAGGCATCTTTATCATAATATAAAGTTGCCGTCTCGCTTTTATCACTGAGTGCCACATTGTTCAAGCGGATATTCTTATCTGCCCCTACACTCTCCTTTAATATGCGAAAAGTTTCCTGTGCAGGTTCAAAGCAATGTATCCTTGCATCCGGAAAGTATTCCTTCAACATTTTGGTATAATTTCCTTTATTAGTTCCAACATCAAACAGGACTTTATTCTGTCCTCCCAGACTTTTTAAAAACTCACAGACTTTAGATTCTCCACTTGAATAAATATCCCCATGCAGATCCATATTCATTCCTTTTAAGGACATACAATAAAGTTTATACCAAAAACTATACGTCTCCTTTTTTCCATATAACATTTTAAATCTCATCACTTTCCTCCAGTTTTTGTTGTTCCACTCATCTCCAGCATACAAAACCCATATGATAAACAATACCGCATCTTCCGCTATTCGTCAACCGAAAGCCGCTCATAGTTCCGCACCAGTTCCGCCGCGATATGCTCCGCCAGAATCCGGTATCCCGCCTTGTTGGCATGTACGCCGTCCGGCATATAGTCCGCCACGATATCCGCGTCGTGGGAATCCAGTATATTGGAATTATATAAGTCTATCACCTGAAAATCATAGGCTGCGGATAAGGTCAGTATCACATCCGACAAGTTTTTCTGGGGAAGCAGATAGATCCGCTCCCGCATCAGATAATCCTGCAGGATGTTCGGCAGCGGCGTGACAAAGAAAATATCCGCATCGGGATAATTCTCCTTAAGCCCCCGCATCAGCTCGTCAAGATCCCCGCAGAAAGTCCACGGTTTCCGTTCCGCAAGGCTGCCAAACTCTTTCTCCGACAGGCAGAAACCATCGTTGGTGCCGCCCATGACGATAATAATGTCCGTATCTACCGGGATCTGCGTATAGCGCTCCACAAAGGCGTCCGACCAGTACCGTCCGATCGAAGAACCGCCAATGCCCAGATTGTATACTTCCTCCGCTCCCAGCAGTTCTTTCAGTATGGAAGGATAGGCATAGGTGAGATACCCTTCCTCCCCTTCCAGATTCGCCGCCGCCGTGATGCTGTCTCCCAGACAGGCAATCTTCTTCCCCGAAAAATCCACACCCTGTTCCTCCAGACACGCCTGATCCTCCCAGTTGACCAGAAGAGTCTCCTCCTGAGAACTTCGTATCTGCCTACGTTCGACAAGTGTAATTTCGGGATACACCATTTCTATCTTCAGAAGAAGATCGAGCATGTTGCCGGATATTGTACCGTTTCCCGAGACGCTGGCTGCATTGCCCGAAACGGTATCGTTTTCCGACACACTCATTCTATTGACTGATATGGTCATATTATCTGACACGCAAAATGTATTGTCTGATACTGTATCGTTACCAGAAACGCCGGATGCATTGCCCGATACCGTATCATTACCCGACAAGCTGGTTACATTGCCTGATTCCGCGTCGTTGCCCGACACGCTGGTTACATTGCCTGATATCGTATCATTGCCGGAAACACTGGACATATTTCCCGATATCGTATCATTACCTGACACATCAGTCACATTATCTGACATATTCGTCGCATTATCTGACACACTAATCATATTGTCCGACACACTGGTCGTATTGTCTGACACATCAGGCGCCTTGCCCGAAACGACGTTGTTTTCCGAAACACTTGTCCCATTCTCCGAAACAGTGCTGTCTGCCAAGGTGTCCGTCCCGTTTTCCGATACCCCCGGCGTTTCCTCCGGCAGCTCCCGATTCCCGGACATACCGCTTGTGTCGAAACCCATCATCGCCACAGCAGGAACCGCCGCCTCGTCATCCATACGGATCTCTTCCAGAAACTGTCCCAGCTTTTCCCTGTCCCCGGAAAGCGCCTCGATCTCCTGCCGCATTTCCTGCACCCGGTCATGGGCTTCCCTGTTTCTCGAGAGCACTTCCTCCTGCTGCTTCAGTTCCGTTTCGATCTCTCTGTTTACAACATGTGTAGCATAAAGCCGCATCCCAACTGCCGCCACTAGCACCGCTAACAGCGACAGGATCGCGACCGCCAGTATCTCGTTTATCTTTCTCATTGCAATCTCTGTCTGACAATCTCATAAGCCAGAATCCCCGCCGCCACAGAGGCGTTCAGGGAATCAATATCCCCCCGCATGGGAATCTGTGCGGTCATGTCGCATTTTTCCCTGACAAGGCGGCTCACGCCGTCTCCCTCCGCGCCGATCACCAGCCCGATCGGTCCCTTCAGATTTAATTCATACATGGACGTGCCGCCCATATCCGCGCAGACAAACCAGAGCCCGTCCTTTTTCAGTTCCTCGATGGTCTGCCCCAGATTGGTCACTTTCGCCACCGGCGTATAGTTCAGCGCACCCGCGGATGCCTTCGCCACCGTAGCCGTCAGCCCCACGGCACGGTTTTTCGGAATAATGACGCCGTGCGCGCCCGCCTGATTCGCCGTGCGGATGATCGCTCCCAGATTGTGGGGATCCTCGATTCCGTCCAAAAGCAAAACAAAGGGCGCCTCCCCCTTGTCCTTCGCCTTCTGCAATATATCGGAAACTTCCGCATATCCGTAAGCCGCCGCTGCCGCGATCACGCCCTGATGTCTGCCTGTCTCGGACATCTGGTCAAGCCGCTCCTTCGTCACATATTTGATTGGCGTCCCCTGCTTTGCCGCCTCCCGTTTGATGGTCATGACCGGTCCGTCCTTGCAGCCGTCCAGCACATAGAGCCTGTCTATGGTACGCCCCGCCCGGAATGCTTCGATCACGGCGTTTCTTCCTTCTATGATTCCCGTATTTTCTTCCAAATTATGTAAACCTCTCTTCCCATATTCGCAGCCGCCTGTTTTTCTTTCGCAGCCTATACAGACTCGCACCCCACACTCCGCGCGGCTCTCAGAGCTTCATCCCCACCAGCTCCACCGCCCTCTTCACAAGCGAAAGCAGACGCTCCTGCTTCCCGGTCAGATACAGGTAACCGCACAGCGCCTCGAAGCCCGTCGCCTTGCGGTACTCGATGACCGTAGCGTTTTTCGCGGTGGTATAGGATTTGGCGTTCCGCCCGCGCTTGTAGACCGTCTGCTCTTCCTCGGTCAGTTCCTCCATCAGCGCCTCGATCATCCGTGCCTGCACCCTCGCGTTCACGTAGGCGACCGTCTTATGATGCAGTTTGTTGGCGGAGGTATTGCCCCGCTCCACAACCACGGTGCGGATCACCAGATCAAAGACCGCATCCCCGATATAGGCGAGCGTCAGCGGCGAATAGGTGCGTATGTCTATCTCCCCACAGGCAAAATCCCGCTTGATCGCCTCGAGGATCGTTATGCTCTCTTCCATTTGACTCCCTCGCGCGTATCTTCCAGTACAATGCCCTTCCCGGCAAGGAGATCCCGGATCTCGTCCGCCCTCGCAAAGTTTTTCGCCTTTCTGGCGTCCTGTCTCTCCTGAATCAGCGACTCGATCTCCTCATCCAACATCTCCTGCTGACGTTCTGCCGTAAGCCCGCAGATATCCATAAGCTCCACGATCTCGTCTTTCAGCGCACGGATAAATGCCGCACTTGCACCCTCTCCCACGGACGTATTGGCGAATTTTACCAGCTCAAAAATCGCGGAGATGGCGTCCGCCGTATTGAAATCGTCGTCCATCGCCTCGTCAAACTTTGTCACATACTCCTTCGCCTGCACAAGCGCTTTCTCCTCGTCGGCGCCCGGCTCCTGTGTCTGCGCCTTTTCCAGAAGGAAGTTTAAGTTGGACACGCAGGTCACGATCCGCTCCAGACCGTTCTTCGCCGCCTCCATCAGCTCCGCGCTGAAATTCAGGGGACTTCTGTAATGGGCGGAGAGCATGAAGAACCGCAGCACCTGCAGGTCGTACTTCTCACTGATGTCCCGCACGGTAAAGAAATTGCCGAGGGACTTGGACATTTTTTTATTGTCAATATTTAAGAACCCGTTGTGCATCCAGTATTTGGCAAAAGGTTTGCCGTTCGCCGCCTCCGACTGGGCGATCTCATTCTCGTGGTGGGGAAAAATCAGGTCCTCGCCGCCCGCATGAATGTCAATCTCCTCCCCCAGATACTTCTTGCTCATCACGGAGCACTCGATATGCCAGCCCGGTCTTCCCTCGCACCACGGGGACTCCCAGAAAGGCTCGCCCTCTTTCTTCGGTTTCCAGAGCACAAAGTCCAGTGGATCCTGCTTCTGCTCCTCCCCGGACACCAGAAGGGAACGCCCGCCGCTGCGCAGGTCGTCCAGATTTTTATGGGAAAGCTTGCCGTAACCCGGAAAACTTCTCGTCTTAAAGTAAACGGTGCCGTCCTCCGCCACATAGGCGTGTCCCTTGTCGATCAGCGTCTGAATCATCTCGATCATGCCGCCGATCTCGCAGGTCGCCTTGGGATGCGTGGTGGCGGGCTTCACATGCAGCGCCTCCATGTCCTTTTTGCACTCCTCGATATAGCGCTCCGAAATCACGGAAGGGTCCGTGCCCTCCTCGTTCGCCTTCTTGATGATCTTGTCGTCCACATCCGTGAAGTTCGACACGTAATTGACGTCATAGCCCCTGTGCTCCATATAGCGGCGCACCGTATCAAACACGATCATAGGTCTCGCGTTTCCGATATGAATCAGGTTGTAGACCGTAGGTCCGCACACATACATGCTGACCTTCCCCTCCTCAATCGGCACAAACTCCTCTTTTTTCCCCGACAGCGTATTGTAAACTTTCATAAATCTCCTCTCTTTCCGCGTCTGCGTTGGAATATACAACGTGCACAATGAACACAACCTTACCCTGTGTTTCGCAATTATTTTTCTCTCCTCATATTCTTCATCTCCCGCTCCAGATCAAGCAGCCGGTTTGTCAGCTCCGCGTTGGCGCGCTGCAAAACCATAATATCTTCCCGCACCGGGTCTGGCAGATGGGTCTGGTCCAGCTCCTCCTGCGGCAGCGCCATGTTGTCGCGCCTGACCACGCGCCCGGGCACGCCCACCACCGTGGAATTGGGCGGCACTTCGTTTAGCACCACGCTCCCTGCCCCGATTTTACTATTATCCCCGATTTTAAAGGAGCCAAGCACCTTCGCGCCGGTGCTGATCATAACGTTGTTCCCGATGGTCGGGTGTCTTTTCCCCTGCTCCTTGCCTGTGCCGCCGAGGGTCACGCCCTGATAGAGCGTAACGTTATCGCCGATCACCGTGGTCTCCCCGATAATGACGCCATGTCCATGGTCAATAAAAAAGCCCTTGCCGATCTGCGCGCCCGGATGGATCTCAATGCCCGTCCTGCGCGCGCCCTTCTGGGAAACCCACCTCGCCCAGAAATAATGGTGGCGCAGATACAGCTTGTGCGCCAGCCGGTAATAGCACATCACTTTAAAGCTGGGATAGAGAAAAACTTCCATATTGGAGTGAATTGCCGGATCACGCTCGCGTATGATACGGATTTCCTCCTTTATATTTCCGATAAAGCCCATGTAACCGCTCCTTCTGCGTCTCCATTCATACCACGCCGGATTCTATGTCTATCCGGCTTGAAAAGTAGTCCTTTATCATAAATCGTCTGCAAGAAATTTCTACCATAATTAGAATATGCAACTTAGGACATTTTGTCAAGGAAACCTGTGCATTAGCAGAATTGCAAGACTTGCGAAGCAGGCTCATGCCTGCATGAAAGACTGATTTGCAAATCCTGCAATGAGCAGCGCGAACGACAGATACGAAGCATCTGGCGTCTGCTTATGCACACAACACGCAGAATGTCCCGCAACACGCAAATCTTCGCGCGGTGCGGGACACCCTGCCTTTATGTATATATCCCCCTCAAGAAAATGTAACTGGCACTTCCACACATTTCTTCCCGGCAAGCGCAGCCGTCCGGCTGTCAGGCTGTCCGGTACCCACATAGAGCGTATACTTGCCGCCGCCTTTGACAAAAACGCCATCCTCGTTCACCGCAAGAAAAGCATTGCCGGAAACGGTCATATCCATCTCCGTGCGCTCTTCCGCCTCCAGAAAAACTCTCGCAAAAGCGCAGAGGCTGTGATTCGGCACGGCGAACGGCGACTCCATATCCTTCACATAAATCTGAACCACGTCGCCCGTCGCGATATCTCCCGCGTTCTTCACCGTCACATGCACGGTCACATCGCCTGTCGTCTCATCCGTCCGAATGACTTCCGCCTTTTCCACCTGCACGTCGCCGTAAGTCAGCCCGTACCCGAAGGGATAGAGTGCCTCCTGCTCCATATAGCGGTAGGTTCTCCCCTTCATGGTGTAGTCTTCAAAGGCAGGCAGTTCTTCCAGCGTGCGGTAAAACGTCACTGGCAGCTTGCCGGACGGAGAACAGTCCCCGAACAGAATGTCCGCCACCGCCTTTCCGCCCCTCGCGCCGGGATACCAGAGCTGCAGGACAGCCGCCGCCTTATCCTGCGCTTCGGAGAGGTCGATTGCGCTTCCCGCCATTAGACAAACAACCACGGGCTTACCTGCGGCAAACACCGCCTCCATGAGCTTTCTCTGCGGCTCGGGCAGAAGCAGATCCGCCTTATCGCCGGACGCATAACTGTTGCCCGTATCGCCCTCTTCTCCCTCCAGCGTCTCGTTCAGTCCCACACAGAGCACCACCACATCGCTGTGTTTCGCCACGATCACCGCCTCCGCGACGCGGTCGTTCTCCCACGCCAGATTCTCCACGCGGTCTTTAAATAAATGGGAGCCTTCCGAGTATAAAACTCTTCCATTATATCCGACTTTATCCTGTATTCCCTCTAAAACCGTAATGTATCGAGACGAAGTTCCGTGATAATTTCCGACCAACGCCTCTCTGCTGTCCGCATTTGGTCCGATCACGCCGATGGTCTGTCCCGCCGAAGCATTGAGCGGAAGAACGCCGTCATTTTTCAGAAGCACAACCGACTCTCTGGTGAGCTGCTGCGCCACCTCCAGATGCGCCTCGCACTCCACCTTTTCATAAGAAATGTCGTCGTACCTGCTCCCGTCAAACAGCCCCAGAAGGTATCTCGTGGTGAACGCGCGCACCGCCGCCTCCGTGATCTCCTCCTCCGTCACCAGCCCCTGTTCCAACGCTTTTAACAGATAGAGATAAGTCACGCCGCAGTTGATGTCACAGCCACACTTTAGCGCCAGCGCCGCTGACTCCTCCATGGTGTGCGTCACCATATGTTTTTCGTGAAAATCCTTGATCGCCCAGCAGTCTGACACGTAATGCCCCTCAAACTTCCATTCGTCACGGAGAATATCCTGCATCAGCGTCTTACTGCCGCAGCACGGCTCTCCGTTGGTCCGGTTGTAGGCGCCCATCACGGCTTCCACCCCCGCCTCCTGCACACATGCCTTAAAGGCGGGCAGATAGGTCTCCGCCATATCTTTCTTTGTGGCGACGGCGTTGAACTCATGGCGCACCGCCTCGGGCCCCGAATGCACCGCAAAATGCTTGGCGCACGCCGCAGATTTCAACACATCCTTGTCGTCGCCCTGCAGTCCCTCCACATAAGCCACGCCCAGTCTGGAAGTCAGGTAAGGGTCCTCCCCGTAAGTCTCCTGTCCCCTGCCCCATCTGGGATCCCTGAATATATTCACATTGGGCGACCAGAACGTCAGCCCTTTATAGATGTCTCTGTCGTTTTCCGCCGAGTACGCATTGTATTTCGCCCTGCCCTCTGTTGACGCCACATCCCCGGCGCTATGTATCAATTCCGTGTCAAAAGTCGCCGCCATGCCGATCGCCTGCGGAAAGCTGGTCGCCACACCCGCCCTCGCAACGCCGTGCAACGCCTCGCCCCACCAGTTGTAGGCTGGCACGCCGAGTCTCTCGATCGCCGGCGCGTCGTAGCGAAGCTGGGAAGCCCTCTCCTCCACAGTCATCTGCCCCACCAATTCCTCTGCCTTGCGTCTTGCCTGTTCTCTCGTCATATGCTATTTTCATCCTTTCCGCCCGTTTTTTCCGTGCTCTGGCTCCTCTGAAAGAAATCGCCCGGTTGCGACTTTTCCCCCTATGGAGTATAATAGACACAAGCCAGACGGCTTGCGCCCGGCATCGCCAAGCATTACCGCTTGTGAGATATGACGCAATCATACCACATCAATCCTATGAATAACAGGAGTAAATCAAGTGAAATATGAAAAACTTTATCCCCCCTCAATTATGAGCAGTCTGAACCAGACCTCGAAAGAACGGTCGGTAAGCGGTTCAAGGGAGTATGTTGACTATATTGCCGAATCCCATCTGCGCATCTGGTACAATACCCAGACCGAAGGCTATGCGAATCATTACCACAATGCCATGGAAATCATTGTCTGCGCAGAAAACCAATATATCATTACCACCAACAGCAGCACTTACACGCTGGACCCGGGGGACATTCTGATCATCCCCCCTTATATGCTGCATGAACTTTACAGCAAGCCCTCCGGAGCACGATTTATCTATCTCATAGATATTGACATGCTGCGTTGTTTTCAGGATTACAAGGCGCTGAGCCCTGCTTTTATCGAGCCTTATCTGTGTACGGCTGCCTCGCGCCCCGAAATATACCGAAAAGTTTACGATGCGCTGATGCAGATGGCTAACCTTTATTTCTCCCATCAGGTTTTCTGGGAAATATCCATCTACTCCGTGCTGTTGGAACTTTTTTCGACGATAGGTATCAACCACTATCTCCAGAACACGGATGCAAGTATCGAGGACACCGCCGACAAACAGTCGGAAAACTATATGCTGTTCTCCAACCTGCTCAATTTCATCGACACCCACTACGCGGACGATCTGACACTGGAGCAGGCGGCGGAATATATCGGCTTTTCCAAATACCATTTTACCCGTCTGTTCAAGCAGCACACCAACACGACGTTTCACAACTATCTGTGCTACAAACGGATTCAAGCGGCGCAGTCATTGCTCACCGAGGACAAGAACCGTCCCATTACGGAAATCGCTTTTTGCAGCGGCTTTAACAACCTTACTACGTTCAACCGGTGTTTCAGCAAATACACAAGCTGTTCCCCCACGGAATACCGCAACAAACTGCGCCACGAAGAAGTCTGAATCCAAACTGCTTTATTAACCTTTTACGCCGCCCAGCGCCACGCCGGCTATGATATACTTGGACAGAAGCAGGTATACTATGATTAGCGGCAGTACCGTCAGTGTCAGTCCCATGTAGACTGAGCCGTACTCTGTCTTATAGATATCACCCTTCAGGAGGCTTACCATGATAGGCATGGTATATTTCTTCTGGTCTGTCAGCAGTACGAGCGGTGTAAACAGATTGTTCCAGCTTGCCACGAAACTGAAGATCGCCTGTGTCGCGATTGCCGGTTTCATAATCGGCAGCACAATCCGATTAAAAATCATGAACTCTTTCGCGCCGTCGATTCTCGCCGCCTGCACCATCTCCATGGAGAGCGTCGGCTGTAGGTACTGTCTCATAAAGAACACCATCGTCGGCGAAGCGATTGCCGGCAGTATCAACATAGACAGCCTGTTTGTCATATGAATCTTATAAACCATCTGATAGAAACCGATCATCGTCACCTGTGCCGGAATCATCATCACTACCATGATAAAACTGAAAAACGCATTTCTGAGCTTCCAGTTGTAAGCCACCTGCGCGTATGCGGTCAGAGAGGAAAAATAGATCGCCAGCGCTGTCGCCCCAATGGAAATAATCAGCGAGTTTCCAAAACCGACTGCCGGGTTAAAGCTCTTGCCGAGCAGGATCTTGATATTGTTCATCATATAAGATGAAGGGATGAGCGAAATCGCATGCTGCTGGATCTCCGTCGTGGATCTGGTCGCGTTCACGATCATGATCCAGAAAGGCAGAACACTCAAAATTGCCAGAAAGATACATACGACGTATATCACAACCTTCATCACACGGTTTTCTTTATTATTTAACATTACGCGTTCTCCTTTCCGGCTTTCAGCTTCTTCGCATAAGCCTTCTGCTGCTGTTTGATCTGCTTATTCAGCTGCGCTTCATCCTTATCCCTCATAACGAAGAACATGATCGAAGCAAGAATCGCGATAATCACAAACATAACCATACTCGCCGCAGCCGCCCTGTTGTACATGTAGCTTCCGCTGAACGCCTGCTTGTAGATAAACAGGCTGGTGGTCAGTGTCGCGTCGTCCGGCTTACCGTCCTGAAACAGTCTCGGGATATCGAACATGTTCAGACCGCCGATCAGACTGGTAACAAGCGTAAACAGGAGTATCGTCTTGATATTCGGCATGGTAATATAGAAGAAAGTCTGTACGCGGCTCGCGCCGTCCACCTCCGCCGACTCGAAGATCTCGGGACTGATTCCCAGAATGCCGGAGATCAGCGTGATCATGGTGGAGCCGTACCACATCCATGTCTGGATGAAGATCACAACGCCTCTCGCCACAGCCTTACTTCTCAATAATTCGATAGGCGCATCGATGAATCCGAACCGCACGAGGAAATCGTTGACCGGACCCATGGGATACCCGAAAAATCCGCTGAACAGGATAGCGATGGTCGCCGCCGTGATGATATTCGGCATATAGAGCAGTACCTTGAACGTACCCTGTCCCTTTACCTTGCTTCTTCTGTCCGTGAACCATGCCGCTAACAGAAGCGCAAGAAGCATCTGCGGAATAAAGTTCGCAAGCCATATGACTACCGTATTCCGGAACGCCAGCTGAAATGACGGGCTCGACAATACAGTCTTAAAATTTCTGAAAAGGTCGTCGGTCAGAAAATGGATATCCGTCTTTCCCAGACCTTTCAGATCGGTAAAACCGATCACCGCCGTATACACGGTCGGATATAATGAAAACAATAAAAAAGCGATGACAAACGGTATACTGAATATGTAACCGTATTTCGCATATCTGTCATACCCCGGTTTCTTACTTTTCATCCTTCCCCACCTTCCCGCAATCGTGTTATATTTCTTCTTCGTTGAAAACAGGGCGGACGCTGATGGGTCCGCCCTGCCAAACAGTTATAACGATTACTCTGTGTGTTTATTATTTATTCTACGATAACATCCAGATTGTCCGCTACCTGCTGCTTGAAGTCTGCGATCGCCTGCTCGCGGGACTTGTTGCCTGATGTGTACTCGCGGGTCTGATCTCTCCAGTACTGGTTGATGGTCTCGTCGTACTGTGTCAGGTTGGTGCCCTTTGCATACTGGTTTGCGGGAACGAATGCTTCAAACATGTTCTGTCCGCCAAGAAAATCAACGGAACCGTCGGACTTGGACATTACCGTGCCGCTGGCAACCGCGTCCTTCGTGCCGCCCTCACCGTTCAGTGTGCCGTTCGCCCACTTGTACTGCAGACCTTCCTCCGAGCTGTCCAGCGTAATCCACTCGATGATCTTGCCGACAGCTTCCGCTTTCTGGCTGTCCTTGTTTGCAAGAATCCATGTGCCGCCCCAGAAGAAACCGATGGGAGGCGTGCAGACTGCCCAGTCACCGTATGTACCTTCGCCTACGGCTGCACCGCCGCAGTTAGGAGCCATGGTGTAGTTGATGAGCCATGCGGGGCCGAAGAAGCCGAAGATGCCCTTCTCGCCTTCACCCTTCATATCTGCAAACCATGCGTCCTGCCAATCCTGTGTATCGTTGTGATAGCCGTTGTCCTTTAACTTCTTGGAGAGATCAAGGAACTCCTCACGCTTCGGGTCAATCGTCAGCTTGCCGTCAACGATCCAGCCCTGATCGGAGCTGTTCTCAACTGCGTGCCAGATATCGCCGTCGCCGGAAACAATGCCGTAGCCCTTTGCCTTCAGATCTTCCGCTGCCGTGAAGAACTGATCCCAGCCGGGACCGATCTTCTTCTCAATTTCAGCCGGATCATCCGTGCCCCATACGTCCTTCGCGATGGAACGGCGGTAAATGAATGCGCCGCCTGTAGCCTGATAGCCGAGACCTACGAGCTGACCGTCGGGGTTGGTTCCGATATCAACCGTGTACTGCGCGATATCCGCCTCTTTTAACTTAGCGTCCACATCGATACCCATGTCTGCGTAAGGCATCGCGTAGTTGCTTGCGTCGCCCTGCGTATACTTCAGTACGAAAGCTGCCTCAGCGCAGTAGATGTCGGGAGCCTCCGCACCGCCTGCGGCAAGCGCCTGGTCAAGAGCGGGCTGGTAAGCGCCATCTGTTGTCGCAATAATTGTGGTGTTAATCTGGTAACCGAACTCGGGATGCGCCTCGATATACTTCTCAATCATGCCGGGAACCTCGTCTGTGAACGCCCAAACATTGATCGTATCGGAACCGCCGCCGGACGTACCTGCGTCCGCTGCCGGCGCCTCGCTTCCGGAATCATCCGTGTCTGCTGCCGGCGCTTCCGGCGCTTCCGCCGCCCCGCTGTCACCCGAATCTGCCGCCGGTGCGCTGCTGCTGTCACCGCCGCCGCAGCCTGTCAGAAGAGATGCTGCCATACAGCCGCACAACATACATGCCAAAAACTTTTTCATCTTTCATCCTCCTTTTCTTTTATACGTTTCCGTATCTGCCATCTTGTATGATTTGATAGCGTAACTCTATTTTATTCAGTTGCCTTTGTTTATTCTTTACACTTCTTGCTCTGAACATAACAATTATTGCTAAATCATTTTGAGAAACCGGTAATCCATTTGTAAAAAATGACAAAAAGAACGAGAAATCACAGACATTTCAAGTATTGGCACACTCAAGTATTGACAAGCTTTTTTCTTTTTGATAAACTATAACTCGGTGACAAAAAGAATATCTTTTTCGTCAGGCTGCTGTGGCTCAGTCGGTAGAGCGTCGCATTGGTAGTGCGGAGGTCACGGGTCCGATTCCCGTCAGCAGCTTTTGTAGAAGTCCTGAATATTTAGGGCTTTTTCTATTTCTGTATGATAGTTCATTGCGGTCTGTAATATGGAATTTGTTAGAGTTTTTGTTAGCTTCCTGCAAAACGGATTACAATCCCCCGAAAAGCCTATGAATCAGCCATTTATATTTATAAGCGGTTCTCCCAAAAAAGATAAAGGAACAAAAAATTATTGTCTTTTAGGAATTTATTAGATATAATGTAGGATAAATAAGAAACGAGAAGTTAAATATCATATAGAGTAGCTTTAGGAGAAGCAGGTTGTCGTTGGTGACAGTCTTTTTGCTTCTCCTTTTTTATTGCCATATTGGAGAAAGGAGGAATGTAATATCTATGGAAAATACAGATAAAGTCAATAAAACATCCATAAAGAAAAATGTAAAGAAGAATGGAGAGGTCGTCTACAGAATCCAGATTACACTGTATGATAAAGTGACGCATAAGGGAAATGCAAAAGTGCTTACGTTCAAGCCAAATCAAAGTTCTACTCCAAAGCAACAGGAGAAAGAAGCCCAGAAGTATGCTATGGAATGGGAAGATAAATTGAAACGTGGCGAAAGCTATGAGGGCGAGGAAATGTCCTTTGCAGACTTCGCCGAGAAGTGGTTAGAATCTCGTAAAGAAGATTTAGCGTATTCTACATATATCGGTTATGTGCAGATTGTAAACAACAAGATTGTGCCTGCTCTGGGACGGTATAAGGTGGCAAGGATAAAGCCGCCAGTGATTGAGAAATTTTATAAATCGTTGGTTGGCAACCTCGCAAATGGTTCTATCTGAAAAGTAAAGAATGTTTTAAGCGGTATGTTCCGTACTGTGGTGCGGTGGTAGATGATACAAGTTAATCCATGCAGAGATGCAAAGCTGGCAAAAAATAAGGACGAAGAAACCACACTGAAATATTTCACTCCCGAACAGTCGTTAATGTTCCTGCAGTCATTGGATATGGAATTTGAAACGATGATCCGAGGGCATGAACGGATAGACGATACCGGCAAACCCTACCTTGTGCCAGATTATACGGAATCAAGAAAGCTGCCGTTGCAGTTGAAAGTGTTTTATACGTTATCGCTGTATTGCGGTTTCCGAAAAGGCGAGACGCTTGCCCTCCACTGGAACGATATTGATTTTGAGAATCACACGATCAGTATTTCAAAGTCGGTCGGCAAGGGAGCGGAAGGAACGGTTATCAAGAAGCCGAAAACAGCCACGTCAATCCGTACTGTGACATTTCCCGCAGATTTGATGCCTTTGTTGAAGCAGTATAAAAGCGAGTACAATCAATATCGGTTCAGTCTCGGTACCGCGTGGCAAGGGGACGGGAATCTGTTCATACAAGATGATGGCAAGCTGATGGGGCGCTCCACTCCATATCAAGCGTATAAGCGCCATATAAGGCGGTATAACGAATGGGTGAGGGAAAGCCCCGAAGAAGTGAAAAAACAGCAGTTAGAACCGTTACCAGAAATCCCCTTGCATGGGTTACGGCATTCATGTGCTACCCTGCTGAATTATCTGAAAGTGAATATAATCGACATTAGTAAGATTTTGGGGCATGCGAAAAGTTCTACAACAATGGATATATATGCTCACTCATTCGAGGAGCAGAGCACAGAAGCCGCTAACAAATTAAATGATTTTCTACTGAACAACAAGCGGAAACAGGCATAATACAGACGAGAGCCAGAGGACTTAGGTCTAACGGCTCTTATCTGTTGCAAAAATATCTTTCGCAAAATGTTGACAGTCTTCACCACAGAAATGATAATACAAACCGTAGCGGCGATATAATAATTTCAGATGAAAGGTGACGGGATCATATGAGTAAATTTAATCTGTTGAATTATTTGTGGGGTAAAAGAATACATGGTGCATTAGAAGCATCATTACAACAAGATGAAGATTTCCAAAAGGCAACACGGATTTCCAATAGTGAGCAAGATAATCTGGATACTATCGGTTTATCAAGCGAACAAACTAAAGCTGTCAATAGAGCGATTTCTGCCAGTAATGCCGCTGGTGCCGAATATGGACGCGTTGCCTATCGGCAAGGATTTTCAGACAGTCTAAAGTTACTGTCAGAATTACGCCATTTGTCATAAAACGGACGCCTTAATCCTTGTCCTTAATCTCCATGTTGTCGAGGGCATATTGCAGAGCCATTCCAATCAACTCGTTTCGCGAACGATTGGTTTTCGTGGAGAGTTCATTATATGCTTCTTGTAATGTTTTGTCTATACGGATAGTCATGGTTACGGCTTTATCCTCCTTTGGTACTACAACAAATTTTTCCATAGTCTCAATACCTCCATACATTTTGAGTACATTATAATGTGTGTTGGTATTGCTAATCTATGTCACATAGTGAAATGTTATTCAATGCAAATATAATGTGATATATGTATTGCTATTTAATTTGCCGTGTGATAGTATGTATCTATGAATATTCAGTATGAAACGTGCAGGGAGTTGATAGATACATGTTAAACATTCAGACCGTCGAACAGATATTAGCCGATAATAAAAAACTGTCTATCGGCATGAAGAAATACAAGCGTATTATGGACAGCCTTTACTGGACAGATGTTTCCATTGACAAAGACTTTCAGCGAGCCTTTAATGATTTCTTTGTTATGCGTTCCAGAAAAAGCGAGTATTACGACAGATTCTATTTCTTTCTCGAACAGAAGAAGGACAAGGGCGTAACTTTTGAGGAAACACTGGATTATCTGAAAGAATCCGAGGGAGCGCTTGAACTATCATTTTCCAGTAAGCTGATCCACGTTATCAATCCGAACAGACCTATATGGGACAAAATCGTTGCAGAGAACCATTTCAAGATGAAACTACCCAGCTATGGCGGAGATACCTCTGACCGCCAAAAGGAAATTGTCAAGCTGTACCATGAGTATTGCAGTCGATTTTATGAATTTCTGGATTCAGCCAATGGACAAGCTATCCTCCGATTGTTTAATGATAAATACCCTCATACCAGCTTTACGGACGCTAAAAAGATTGATTTTATTATGTGGGTGGATACCTAATTGCCTGTGCCCTTTTTCCCAAAAATTGGGTATAGTATGGGTATCAAAAAAAGAAACGGAGGTTAAAATCTATGTTTGGTAAAAGTGCAGAGGATAAGGCGGCAGAAAAACAAGCGAGGCAGGAGGCAAAGGACAAAGCGGCTATGGAGAAGTTCGGACTGAACTTCGACAGCTACACCGACGCTGATATAAAACGCAAGAATATCAATTCGGCGAAAGAGATAGCCGGAAGTCTGGCAGGCTCCAAGATGTATTCATTCGGCAGTCTGTTAAGCGGCAGTGCAAACGAAACTTTCTCCCTTGAATTGGCAAGGGCGCAAGTGGAACAGAATTTCATCTTAATGCGGCAGAATGAGGAAATCATACGGTTACTGAAAAAAATTGCGGAGGGTTAAGCATGTATGAGGCATTGACGGATTATTTACCGAAGATTCAAGATTCCGATTCATGGGTGAGAGATACATCTTGTTATATAGACTATACTCCGACCGTAAATGAATTTAGAAAAGAAATTCTTACCTTTATGAATAATCACCCGGAGTATGAATTGAACCGCTATATTGATACGTTGAGAACAATCGGTACTAAATGGGGAACAAGAGGTTTGCAGAGAGTAGATGTTTCCGATTTGGACGGTAAAGTAATTATGGCGTTGATTATGGCAGCGGAACGAGGGGAATACAACAGCCAGGGTGTGATACTTGACCTTCTGGAAAGCGGAACAATCCAAAAGTGGCTCCTGCGGCTAAAGGAATTAGATAACTAAACGGAATCAGCCTTGACCCTAGCGGTTGGGGCTGTTTTCAAATTCTTCGCATTTCCAACATAAATCAATTTGACAGGCGCATAATAACTATATATAATAAAAGTACGAAAAACCATACGAAATTACGAGGTGATACTATGTTAGCAGTAAAGAGCATGGATGTGCGTGAAAATTTTAAGGAATGGTGTAATAAAGTAATAAGCGGCGAAACGCTTATTGTGTCACGACCTAAAAATGAAAATGTAGTAATCGTATCAGAAAAAGAATATAACGAAATGGTAAAAGCCAGAAGAAACGCAGAATATCTGGCTATGCTGGACAGGAGTTATAAGCAGCTAGAAAATGGGGAATCCATTTCTTTCAGCATGGAAGAATTGCAGGCAATGGAATCTGATGACTGGGAACCTACTGAAAAAGTATTAAATTGGATGGAACGGATGAAACATAAAGATGAATGATTTTACCTTTACAGACAAAGGATTTTCTGATTACATTTATTGGCAGTCTCAAGACAGGAAAACAGCAAAGAGAATCAATAGTCTATTAGTGGATATTAAGCGAAATGGGGCAATGCAAGGCATTGGAAAGCCGGAGCCGCTGAAATATCGTCCCGGATATTCCAGACGGATTGATGAAAAAAACCGCTTGGTATACGATATTGATGCGTTGCAGAATATTAAAATCATATCATGCAGAGGACATTATGATGATTAACGCGACTATTCCTAAAAGATCTGATTGACGTGTTGTAGGCTTTTTGTTAGAATCTTGTTAGTAAACTTACAGCGAACAATGAAAACGCACGAAAAGCTGCGAAAAGAACTCCTCTAAAATACAGCGTTTCACGCAACATCAGACAAAACCGAGATAACACAGATAAAGCGTTATTGCATTTTGGTAGTGCGGAGGTCACGGGTCCGATTCCCGTCAGCAGCTTACAGAAACCCCGTAAATATAAAACGGGGTTTTTTCTTATCATTTTTTTGGCAAAACCAAAACATATCTGGAACTGGCGGGGAGAATATGCGCGAAGACTACACACAGTACAGCGACGAGGAACTTCTGATCCGTCTGCGGGACGGCGAGCAGGGCATCACGGATCACATTATGAATAAGTATAAAAATCTGGTGCGGAGCAAGGCGAAATCCATGTACATCCTCGGCGCGGACAGCGAGGATCTGATTCAGGAAGGCATGATCGGGCTGTTCAAGGCGATCCGGGACTACGACAGCGGCAGGGACGCCAGTTTCTTCACCTTTGCGGATCTGTGCGTCTCCAGACAGATGTACACGGCGGTTCAGGCTTCCAGAAGGCAGAAACATATCCCCTTAAACAACTATATCTCTCTTTACGGCAATGCCTCCGAGGGACAAGGCGGCGAGGAGGAAGCGCTTGTCAACGTGCTTGCCTCCGGCTCCGGCTTAAACCCCGAGGAACTTGTCATAGACAAGGAAAATGTAGACAGACTGGAAATGCTCATAGAACGGGAACTGAGCAGTTTTGAAAAACAGGTGCTCGATCTGTACCTGACGGGAATGCGCTACCAGCAGATCGCGAAAGTGCTTGGGCGGGACGACAAGTCCACGGACAACGCCCTCCAGAGAATCAAGACGAAACTCAGAAAAGCCATAAAGTAAAAAATCGAGCGCGGCGCGCTCGATTTTTGCTTTACATCATTTCCGCTCTGTGCGGGCATCCCCCGCACGCGCCGCAGTTTTTCGCCACATCCTCGCTGTACAGTTCCCGCGGACTGGTGAGCAGACACACCGCCTGCGCGGAAATGCCCTCGCCCTTTCCTGTAAAGCCAAGCCCTTCCTCGGTGGTCGCTTTCACATTCACCTGCGACACCTCTATGCCGAGCGCACCTGCAATGTTCTCCCGCATCTGGTCGATATGGGGACCCATCTTGGGCGCCTGCGCGATGATCGTGGCGTCGATGTTTTCCACCAGAAACAGATTTTCCGTAAGGAGCTTCGCCACATGTTCCAGCAGCTTTATGGAGGAAATCCCCTTGTAGGCGGGATCGCTGTCCGGGAAATGTTTTCCGATATCCCCCAGCGCAGCAGCCCCTAAAAGCGCGTCCATAATGGCGTGCAGCAGCACATCCGCGTCAGAGTGGCCAAGAAGCCCCAACTCATAGGGAATCTCCACCCCGCCAATTATGCACTTCCTGTTTTCCACCAATTTGTGTACGTCATATCCTATTCCTATTCTCATATTCCGCCCTCTCTCCAAACATGCGTTACGGGACACGCCTTATCGCATTCTCCGCACCCTGCGTCTATTATCCCATATATTGTCCTTATTATCCCAGGACCGGCTTTTCCTGATTCAGACATCAGCCTTTCCCGCCGATCGTCCTCCGGCAGAAAATCCACGACATCACCGCCGCGATCGTCCACCCCACAGGCCACGAGAGCCAGATGCCCGTCTCCCGCAGAAATGCCGAGAACACAAAGGCGAGAATCACGCGCAAAATCAGATCCGTAAAGGTGGATACCATAAATTCCCGCATCCGTTCCGCCCCCCGCAGCACGCCGTCCGACACCAGTTTCACAGCCGCCACGAAGTAGAAGGGCGATACGATCCGCAAAAAGGTCATGCCCGTCTGCAGCGCGCCGCTGCCCGTGTCCTCCAGAAAGAGCTGCATCATCATCCGCCCAAGGAAAAAGTAGAGCAGGAAAAAGGGCGCCGCCACCGCCACCGCCATCTTCATCCCGGCAAGGAACCCGTCCCTGATCCGTTCCCTGCGCCCGGCTCCGAGATTCTGCGCCGCAAAGCCGGACACCCCGTTTCCCAGCGTGGTAAAGCCTGTGATGACAAAGGTATTGAGCCGGATCGCCGCCGAATATCCGGCAATCACGCCCGAACCATACGAGTTGACCAGTCCTTGTATAAAAATATTGCCCACGGACACGAAACTCTGCTGCAAAATGCTCGGCACCGCGATCAGACTGATTTTCTTTAAGAGGGAGAAGGAAAAGAGCGGCGGTTTCCCCTCGCATCTGATTTCTCCCAGTCTCCTTGCAAATGTCAGCAAAGCCAGTATGCAGGCGATGCCCTGCGCGATAAAGGTTGCCCATGCCACGCCTGCCACACCCCATGAAAACCCGGCGACAAACAGAAAATCCAGCGCGATGTTCCCAAGCGAGGAGCCGATCAGAAAATAGAGCGGTGTGGTGGAATCCCCCAGCGAATTAAACATGCCCGTCGTCACATTATACAAAAAAAGAAAGACAAAGCCGCCTATATAAATCTTCAGGTAAAGCGCTCCGTCCCCAAAAATATTTTCGGGCGTCCGTATCATGTGCATCATCGCCGGGGTTGTGTAAAGCCCCGCCGCCGTCAGAACCGCCGAGAGAACGGTTCCCGTGAGCAGAATCGTGGTCACAGCCGTCCGCACCTTACTGTAAGCCCTCGCCCCGAACAACTGCGAGAGAACGACCGAGCAGCCGATATTGCTCCCCACCGCCACCGCCATGAAGATCATGGTAATCGGGTAGGAGGCTCCCACCGCCGCCAGCGCGTCCTCGCCCGCGAACTTTCCGGCGATCATGCTGTCCGCCATATTGTAAAACTGTTGAAACACCACGCTGATAAACATGGGCAGCGTGTACCTGACTAACGTTTTTTGTGGCTCTCCCTCCGTTAAATCCTGAATCATATTGTGCCTCCCTTCGCTGCGGCTGTGCGCTGGCGCATATCTTATGTCAACCAATCTTCATCCGCCGCCTCCCGCTGTCGCCATGTCACAGAGCGGACAGCCTGTCAAGCAACCGATCCGCCACTTCCTCTTTGGAAAGAAGCGGCAGTTCCTCCGTCCTCTCCTTCGTGAGCAGCGTCACCACATTGGTGTCCGTGCCGAAACCCGCGCCCTCCTGCTTTAAGTTGTTCGCCACAATCATATCAATCTTTTTCTTTTCCAGTTTGGCCAGAGAATTTTCCAGCAGATGCTCCGTCTCCATGGAAAAGCCGCATAAAACCTGCCCCGCCCGGCGATGCGCCCCAAGCCACGCCAGTATGTCCTCCGTGCGCTCCAGTTCCACAGACAGCTCCTCATCCTTCTTCTTCAGCTTTTCATCCGCCGTCACAAGAGGACGGTAATCCGCCACCGCCGCCGCCTTGATTATGATATCCTGTTCCGCAGCCACGTCCTTGACCGCCTGCGCCATATCCGCCGCAGAGACGACAGGCACCACCTGTACACCCATGGGCGGAGTCAGCTCCACTTTCCCCGACACAAGTGTCACATCCGCACCGCGCCGCACCGCCGCCGCCGCAACGGCATATCCCATCTTCCCTGTGGAATGATTGCTGATATACCGCACAGGATCAAGCTTTTCCCGTGTGGGTCCCGCCGTGACCAGCACCTTTTTCCCCGCCAGATCTTTGGGCGTAAGCGCCCGGAGAACCGCCTCAAACAAAACATCCGGCTCCGGCATTTTTCCTTCCCCGGTATCCCCGCACGCCAGATAACCGCACGCCGGGATGACCACCTCCATGCCGTAGTTTTTAAGCGTGCTGATATTATCCTGCACAACCTGATTCTGGTACATCCTTGTATTCATCGCCGGCGCGAAAATCTTCGGGCACTGACAGGCGAGAAGCGTGGTCGTCAGCATATCGTCCGCAATCCCGTGCGCTGCCTTGGCAATCACATTGGCAGAAGCCGGCGCCACTAAAAACACGTCCGTCTGCTTTGCCAGAGACACGTGCTCCACCTGAAACTCAAAATTTCGGTCGAACGTGTCAACCAGACACCTGTTCCCCGTCAGGGACTCAAAGGTGATGGGATTGATGAAGTTCGTGGCGTTTTTCGTCATAATCACCGTCACATCCGCCTGCTTCTTCCTCAGCATACTGGCAAGGGATGCGATCTTATAAGCCGCAATGCTTCCCGTCACGCCTAGTACGATATGTTTGCCTTTTAATAACATGCGCTATTCCCTCCCATCGCCTGTTCGCTCCGTTCCCGTCAGACACCCCGGCATCTGAAGCCCGGATCATTGTATAACATTTGTTATTATTCTATATTCCTGCGATAAATCAGCCCAAGCCCCTTCAGGGTAAGCTCGTTATCGCACACAATTTTTCTCTTACAGTGTGGAACGATGCTCTCCGCAAGCCCGCCCGTCGCCACCACCGGCGCTTCGTAGCCCAGCTCGTCATAAATCCGCTCGATCATGCCGTCCAGACATGCTGCCTGTCCCATCACGATTCCGCTCTTCATACAGTCGATGGTATTTCTGCCGATCACCTTCTTCGGCGGCTCCAGACTGATGCGCGGAAGCTGTGAAGTGCGGTTGACGAGAGAGTCCAGAGATACCTTCACCCCCGGCAGGATCATGCCGCCGATATAGTTCTTCCTGTCGTCCACCACGCTGATGGTGGTGGCAGTACCCATGTCGATCATAATGATCGGCGCCCCGTAATAGTGCAGCCCCGCCACCGCGTTGACTACCAGATCCGACCCGAGCTGCGCCGGGTTGTCCATCAGAATGTTTAAGCCTGTCTTAAGCCCCGGCCCCACCACAAGCGGGGTCTGGTGAAACAGCTTTTCCAGACTGGATTTCACGATATTGTTGAGGGGAGGCACGACGGAGGAGATAATGCTCCCGGTGATGTCCTCCACACCGATGCGGTAGAGATCAAATAACGCCCGAAATTCTACCACATACTCCAGTTCCGTGTTCGCCTGATTGGTGGAGACGCGCTCCACGAAGCACACTTTCTCCCCGTCCATACAACCGATGACAATGTTTGTGTTGCCGATGTCAACTGCTAAAATCATGCCGTTTCCCTGCCTTTTTGTATTGTACTCGCAAACCCGCGCTTTCGCGCTCTACATCCGCCTTCGTCGGACGTTTGCTCATTTTCGCCGCCGAAAAGCAAATGCCTGCTTCGCTGTCGCTTGCTTTTCTTTCGCGGCTTCTATATTGTACTCGCAAAGCAAATGCCTGCTTCGGTCACGCTTTCCTTGCCGCCAGCAGCGCGGCGTCCTCCGCCTCGTGGCTCTTATTCGCGTACAGAGGCTTCACCCTTGTCAGCGCCAGACCGACGCCCGTCACAATAATCGCCGCGACCACAGCCTCCACCACGCCGTTGAATGCCACCACGCCCAGAATAACGTCCAGCACCGCGTCGCCCGCCACGCCCATGGCATTCGCGTAGGCGTCCTTATACAGAATGAAAATGCCGCTCATCACAAAGAGCGTATTGGTAAACGCGCCTGCAAGCCCCGCATAGGAGAGCGCAATATTGGCAGATGCCTTTTTCAATCCGCCTGCGGTCAGCGCTGCCATGAGCGCCGCTCCCACCACCAGACCGATCACCGTGCAGACAACCGCGCTCAGTGCCTCCGGGAACAGCCGCATCAGGAACGCCCTGACAGAGACGAATAATATAACAGATGCTATCAAATCTACGGCAATCTTTCCCGCCTTGTTGTCGCCCTTCACGATCCTGCGGATCAGGAGCCATACAAAGTAGGGAACCACGCCGACTAAAATACGCGGCACAAAACAGATGTACAGGCTCTTAAAGATACCCGACACCCCCGCAACCTGATAGGCTAAGACCGGCGAGAACACAAACGCCGAAGCCGTAGCCGCCTTTACTGTGTTGTTGATAAAGCTGGTGAGTCCAAATACGAATCCTAAAAATGCACCTTTCTTCGGTCCGAGAAATAGCGCTCCAAGGATCACCGGGATGTGAATAATCGTCGCGTTGATGACTACAAGCGGAATATATCCCAGCGGTGTGAATGCCATAATCACAATTATGGCGGTGAACAGTGCCGTAAGCACAAGTTCGTAAGTCTTTTCATTTTTCATGGTACAATCCTCCTGTTATTATTCTCATACGAGATACAATACGGTGGTATCATACCACATTGCTGTTTCCTTTACAATAAAGTTTTAAAAAACATATGTTATGTATCAAAAAAAAGACAGCCCGGCGGACTGTCTTTTCTCGCTTTTTAATAATTCTCCGGCTTCACCTGAAAATAGGACTGGGGGTGTTTGCACACGGGGCAGAGCTCGGGCGCTTTCTTCCCGATCACGATATGACCGCAGTTTAAGCATTGCCATACGCAGTCGCCGTCCTTGGAGAACACAACGCCGTCCTCGATGTTCTGGATCAGCTTGCGGTATCTCTCCTCGTGCTCCTTCTCGATCTTTGCCACACCCTCAAAGAGCAGCGCCAGCTCCTCAAAGCCCTCTTTTCTCGCATCCTCCGCAAATCCCGCGTACATGTCCGTCCACTCGTAATTCTCGCCCTCTGCCGCGTCCTGCAGATTCTCCCTCGTCCCGGGAATCGCGCCACCGTGCAGATACTTAAACCAGATCTTGGCATGTTCCTTCTCGTTTGCCGCCGTCTCCGCGAAGATATTTGCCATCTGCACATACCCGTCCTTCTTTGCCTTGGACGCATAGTAAGTATACTTCGTGTACGCCTGCGATTCCCCGGCAAACGCCGCCAGCAGGTTCTTTTCTGTCTTTGTTCCTTTTAAATCCATAACAGCCCCTCCTTTTTTATCAGTGTTACCATTTTACGCCAAATCTTTTCAAATGTCACGAAAAAGTCGAAAAAATCCATGAACCTGTTGTCAATCCCTTTACATTAGTTTAGTATAGTGTCTAGGAAAGTATCGTTTGCAGCGCCATGCTGCAAAATCCACAAAGAGAAAGGAACGCCATGAAACCTATCAAAGAAGGAAAAGTACGTGAAATCTATGACAACGGCGACAGCCTGATCATGGTCGCAACCGACCGGATCAGCTGTTTCGACGTAATTTTAAAGAATCAGGTGACCAAAAAAGGCACGGTTCTGACCCAGATGTCCAAATTCTGGTTCGACATGACAAGCGATATCCTGCCCAACCACATGATTTCCGTGGATGTAAAGGACATGCCCGAGTTTTTCAGACAGGAAAAATTTGACGGCAACAGTATGCTCTGCAAAAAGCTTGACATGCTCCCCATCGAGTGTATCGTCCGGGGCTATATCACAGGCAGCGGCTGGGCAAGCTACCAGAAAGACGGTACGGTCTGCGGCATCACGCTTCCCGAGGGGCTGAAGGAATCGGACAAACTGCCCGAGCCCATCTACACGCCCTCCACCAAGGCGGAGATCGGCGACCACGATGAAAATATCTCCTATGAGCAGAGCGTGGATTATCTGGAGAAACGTTTCCCCGGCAAGGGAGAAGAGTACGCCGCGAAGCTGCGGGACTACACCATCGCCCTCTATAAGAAGTGCGCGGAATACGCCCTGACCCGGGGCATTATCATAGCGGACACGAAATTCGAGTTCGGACTGGACGAGAACGGCAATATTGTACTTGGCGACGAGATGCTGACCCCCGACAGTTCCCGTTTCTGGCCTGCCCAAGGCTACGAACCGGGACACAGCCAGCCCTCCTTCGACAAGCAGTTCGCCAGAGACTGGCTGAAAGCCAACGAGGGGCATGACTGGACGCTGCCCGATGAGATTGTGCAGAAGACGATCGACAAGTATCTGCAGGGGTATGAACTTTTGACAGGTACAAAACTGTAGCAAATCGGGCGCCGGCGCGCTCGATACACAGAATGATTTACACGATCCGCAAAATGGCAGCCGGTTTCATAACGGCTGCCATTTTTATATATAGAGCGCTCTCCTGCCGCGTTTTCTCACCTTGCCCGCAGCAGTTCCGCAATATAAGCTGCCCTGTATCGGAACGGCACCCGCTTTTTCTCCTCGGTCTCCGGGTAACGCCTCCACAGCGTATAGCTGTTTGGCAGCCAGCGGGAAATCTTTCTTTTGAAAGACAGAATCTTCTTCTCCAACTGCATTCTACTTTTGACCATTTTGGTCACTTCCAGACTGTCTCCATGAAAAAGCAGGTTTTTCAGAGTCTCCGGCAGTCCCTTCTCCTCCGGCGGCAGAATTTCCAATTCGGTGATCCCCCAGAAGACGCCTTCCCACGCCTCGATCCGAAGTGACATTTCCCGCACCCCTTCCCGCGGCGCAAACGTGCAGAAGTTCCGCTTCCCGTCCGGTCTGATTTCCATGCGCACAGGCTCTGCGCCCGTATCAAAGGAAAAAACGGCTTCCAGTCTGTCCGCCCTGCCGCTCCCTATTGCGTATGCGGCGATACGCCCGACGGTCTGCGGCGTCTCAAAGCAGATCCACACTTTTTTCTCCACGTCATCTTCCGCCAGCTTCCAGCCGCATTCTTTCAAAACAAGCGCTTTCTCTGTCACGTCCCCGCAGTCAAACAGCTTAAAATCCCGAAGATATTCCGGATTCCCGGAAGAAGCGGACAGCGCCGCCGTATACAGAAGATTGTCCGTATTTCTCCGAAAAAACACCTCGTCAATATTGATGATCTCATCAGCCTTCTGCCATGCCTCCTGCGACTGGTAGCGCCGCAGCGCCCGGTAGAAAACGTTCTGTGAAAGGCGCGGGGTCGCACACTCCTTTGGCATGGCAAAGCGCAGTTCCTCCTCCGCCGTATAAGGCGACTGCGAAAGCCACGAAAGCACAGTCTGTTTTCTCGGCAGTTCAAAAAAGTCTGGTCTTCCCCTCCACACGCCGTCATAGCCAAAGCGTTTTAACACCAGCGGACGGTAAGAGGCATCCTGTCTGAAAAGTTCTCCCAGACATTCCTCCGTAAGTAAGGACGTCGCCTTGTGATCCGCATGTCCGTCAAAATCCACCACGAGCAATATCTCCGCACGCACCCCGGCAATCACATCTTTCAAATCCTGCTTGAAATCCTCTCTCCGATACGCACTGTGTCTGCCCGACCTCGTATAACGGTAATCCGCGTGCCCCTTCAGACCATAGGTTTCTATCCGCCCCGCCATCGAGACAAGAGCCCTGTCCCCGTTCTGGTGATACAAGTGCCCTCCGTCCCGCCAGCCGTCCCCGTAACCGAGGAAGATCATATGGCTTTCTTCCATCCCGGCAAATTCCTTCAGCACGCGCACCGACTCCCGCAGGCGCGCCTCCCCCTCGTGGGGAAAGAAATCGCCGTTCGTCGTATAAACCACATATGCGTCATACTCTTTATTCCGCGCAAGCGTCCGCAAAAGCCCGCCGCCCACAAGCAGTTCGTCGTCCTGATGCGGTACAATCAGCAAAATCTTCTCTTTCAATCAAACCTCCTGTCAGCGCTTTGTATATTTGTCTAGTATAACATTCAGTCCGTATTTTATTACTTATAATATTCTTAAGATTCTCCAAATTCTATTTTTAACATTTCATGGAATTTCAGTTGACTTACTGATATCATTATGGTATCATTCAAACATCAAAACAATTCAATATCCAAGATGATACTAAAAAAGTATGCAAAAGAAAGGAAACAATTATGGAAGAAAAAGTATTAAACAAAAGCAAAAACGGCATGGCAATGCTGCTCCTGTCACTGTTTCTCTATCTGCTGGCAATCGCGGCGATGGTCGCCGGCAGCATCACAGGGCTCAGTGAGAACGGTCCCCAGAGTCCCGCGGGAATTGCCCTGTTTGTCATCGGTCTGGTCTATGCGCTTTTCGGCTGGATTCTGTTCATGGGACTTACGGTTTTAAGACCGCAGGAGGCGGTGGTGCTGACGCTGTTTGGCAAGTACATCGGCACGCTGAAGGAAGAGGGCTTCTACTGGGTAAACCCGTTCTGCAGCGCGTTAAACCCCGCCGCGGAGACGAAACTCAAACAGAGCGGCGACGTGGACGGCGGCTCGTCGTCCCACAACCTCTTCACACTGTCCACCGGCGGACAGACCATCCAGACGGGCGGCACGAAGAAGATTTCCTTAAAGATCATGACACTGAACAACAGCCGCCAGAAAATCAACGACTGTCTGGGCAACCCCATCGAGATCGGCATCGCCGTGATGTGGCGGGTGACGGACACCGCAAAAGCGGTATTTAACGTAGATAACTACAAGGAATATCTGTCTCTCCAGTGTGACAGCGCGCTGCGGAACATTGTGCGGATTTACCCTTACGATGTGGCGGAAAATGTGGACACCACCGGGGACGGACAGGCGGACGAAGGATCCCTTCGCGGTTCCAGCGAAGTGGTCGCCCAGAGAATCCGCGAGGAAATCCAGAACAAAGTAGATCAGGCGGGACTGGAGATCATTGAGGCACGGATCACTTACCTTGCCTATGCGCCCGAGATCGCCGCGGCAATGCTCCAGAGACAGCAGGCATCCGCTGTGATCGACGCCCGCAAGATGATCGTGGACGGCGCGGTCGGTATGGTGGAGATGGCGCTGAGCCGCCTTTCCGAAAAAGAAATCGTGGAACTGGATGAGGAGCGCAAGGCTGCCATGGTATCCAATCTTCTGGTGGTGCTTTGCAGCAACCGGGACGCCCAGCCCGTTGTCAACTCCGGCAGCCTCTACTAGATGGGGGACAACGGCAAGAAACAGGTGCCGCTGCGTCTGTCCGCCAAGCTCTATAACGCCATCGCTGCCTGGGCGGAGGATGACTTTCGATCAGTGAATGGGCAGATAGAGTATCTGCTGACAGAGTGCGTGCGCCAAAGGAAGAAAAACGGGACTCCTGTTCCCCACGAACTCGACGTTCCGCCCGAGCTGGATATCTGACCAGCCGGATTATGTAAAAGCCAGTGCATCCGTTTCGGAAACACTGGCGAATGATAACTATCACCTATAAAAGCAGAAATGGCGGGTTTTCCCCGCCATTTCCTGTGTCCATCCTACTGCACAACCCCGTCGCCGCCGCGCGTCCAGACGATATTGTCCCGGATCATCTGGTCGATGTCCATACCGATAATCTCCGAGGCGCGCGCCTTGGCGGCACCTTCATTTGCCGTGCCAAGCTGCTTGTAAATATTGTAGGCAGGCTTGTGGCTGCCGTCCAGATTCGTGATTCCCAGACTCAGCTTGCTCTCCATCTCGTGGGCGTCGTCCTTAAACCGGAAGAGCATGAACGCGTCCACATCCGGCAGGGAAGCGGCTTTCAGATAGCCGTAAGCCACCGACGCCTCCTGCTTCTCATCCCCGAAATAGGAAGTATACCCGATCTCCGCCAGCGAAATGCTGCGCACCTGCCCTGCGGGATTTAAAAATTTCCCCTGATGCATATAATCAATCAGTATATCAATATTCTGCATGGTGATGTAGGGGGTGGAAACGCTCTGCTTCACCCACACCGCCGGTCCGTTCCACGCGTAAGGGTCGTAGAGAGGCGAGTTGTAAGGGTGATAGGACAACCCCCAGTCGATATTTCCCTCCCGGTTGATGTAATAGTTAAACTGATCAAGATAATCCTTCGCCAGAAAGCTTCCGGGGTTGGACTTTCTTCCCCACTCCTGATCGATGGAGTTGTAAACCCAGACATTGGCGTTCATTGCCTTCAGCTCATTATAAAAAATACGGAAAGCCTTCACATAGGCGCTCACATTCACGTCGAGATTGCCGGAGTTCATATACCACCATGAAGTTCTGGCGTTGACCTCATTGCCGAGAATCCAGTTGTCAATCTGCCCGTTCCCGGTCGCCCCGGAGTAGCGCTGCCCCAGAAAAGCGCACACCGCCTTCAGATGCTCCACGCCGCCGCTCTCCTCCACATTCAGCGCATAGCTGGGACATTCCGCGCCGCCCCTCGCCAGCGGATGGATCAGATCGTCCGTAGCCGGGTTACCGCCCTTGTGCAAAAGCACCATGGTCACCTGCATCCCCTGATTGTTAAAGCCTTTCACCATCTGGTCATAGTGGGTAATGCGCCCGTTGCTGAAATAGTAAGTCTGTCCGTTGTAGGCAAAAGGGATCGTCCCCGCCTCGCCAGGCGCCGCGCATATTTCATCGAGATAAATATTGTAAACCACCTGCTGCACGCCGAGTTCCTTCAATTCACCGCTGGCGATGGCGGTAACCTCCGGCAGAATGCCCTTGATTCCTCTGGTCATACGCCCTGTGGTAAACGCCGCGACAGCCTCCGGGTTCGTGATGTAATGCTCGTCGCTGACCTGTATCATCTGTCCGCCGCTCTTCACCGCCACCAGAAACTTCCGGCTTAAGTTGGAATCCGGCGTGTTATAGTTCAAAGGGAAAGACACCGTCACAGACGCGCCCGCATCCACGCTGGCAACCACCGTTCCCACGGGACCGTCCTGAAAAACCTCATCCGCGTAAATATAGTATTTGCCGTCGTCACTGTACGGAACACCAGACGCCTTCAGTGTACAGTTGACAGTTCCTCCCGCAATCTGACAGGAACTGATGGAGACCGGGCGTCCCGCCGCCTGCACGCTCTTCCCGCATACCATGACCGACATGGTCAACAGCGCAAATGCTGCAAAAACTTTCCATGTTTTACCGATTTCTCTTTTGCACGCTTTCATATGATTCTCCCAATCTCCTTACTTTGCTCTGCAGTACCGCCCGTTTCTTATAAAATCGTACTGCTCATTGGGTACAGTGTACCACATCTTAATCCAACGCGCAAACCCTACTGCTGCAAATAACTGTTAATTGTCCTCTGCAGAATCTTCATATTGCTGTCTATGGTCTTGTCGTTTTGCAGGATTTCCCCGATCTCACTGTCGGAAAGCGCAAGCGCCTGCTCATATTTTTTAAACTGGGGCGCAGTGTAGCCCTCCTCGATTACCTTGCCGAGAAGCTTTCCGCTGATCACGGTCTCGCCCTCCTCCATCTCCGCCTGCACGATCTCCTCCATCTCCGCGGACTGTGTCACCGCCCGCAGCACCGAGGCTCCCTGTGAATGGGAAAAGATCCGTGTCTGGATCTGCTCGTCATAGGTAAGCAGTTTCAAAAACTCCCACGCAAGCTCCTCCTTCCTTGTGTTGGCGCTGATGCCCATAAGCAGGGTATCGACCTGCGACACGTTGCCCCCCTCCTTGCCCGCCGGCATGGTGATGCAGTCCCATTTGAAGTTGGCATACCTTTTAATCTTATAAGGATATGTCTTGTAAGTGCGGTACTCCGCGAAGGTCAGCGGCATAAACGCCACATTGCCGCCATTGAAATCTTCCTGCGCCACCTTCTGTCCGCGGTACAGTTCGCTCAGCTGGCGGATGTACTTCACCGAGTCGATCACGCTGTCCTCCGCCAGATAGCAGGTTTTCCCGTTACTCTGGAAGATTTCGCCGCCGTTGGAGTAGACCGCGTCCAGCCAGTCGTAGTTGCATATCCCGAACTGGTCCAGAATGCCGTCCCCGTCCAGATCCTTTGTCACAAGGCGGCAGATCCCGTACATCTCCTCCCAGTTCCAGTCCGTGTCCGGAATCTCAATGCCCTCTTTGGTGAGAAGCGTCTGGTTCACAAACATTAAAGTGGGCACCGTCTCATAGGGCAGGGCATACTGGGCGTTCCCGTACTTGCCCGTGCTCAGGGCGCTCTGAAAATACTTCTCCGTGTCGAAGGATGCGTCCTGCCCGATCAGCTCATCCAGATTTTTCATAATGCCGATGGACGAAAACTGGTCAAAGTCGCTTCCCAGCACCATAAAGACGTCCGGCTCCTCTCCCGCCAGAATTTTCCGGGAAAGCCACTCGGAATACTCTTCCCTTGGCACCCCGCTGTAATAGTGCACCTTCACGCCCGGGTGCTCCTCCTCGAAACGGGCGATCGCCTGATCGATAATCGCAAAGCTGTTGGCGTTCGCCACATTCCAGTTGCTCCCGGTAAACATCCCGAACTCCAGCACCACCGGGCGCGTTCCGGCATAATAAATCCCGGCCGCAAGAAACAGAACCATGACGGTCACGGCAACGCCTATGCACTTTTTATGATGCAGTAATCTCATGTCTCTTCATCCTTCAAATAGGGGGCAATGTTTGTCTGTACTGCCCAGATCGCAAGCTGTGTGCGGTCGCGCAGTTCCAGTTTATTTAAGATCGTGCTCAGGTAGTTGCGCACGGTGCCGTCCGACAGCTTCAGGGCTTCCGCAATCTCCTTGTTTGCCGCGCCCGTCCCCACCTGCTCGATAATTTTCCACTCGGTCTTCGTCAGTTCCTCCATGCCCCGTTTCCCCACCTGAATGGTGTAATCGGCGCGCGCCATCTTGGAAAACAGGGTCAGCACCTTCGCCGCGATATCGGGATTGATCATGGCGCGCCCGCTGTACACGGTTCTCACGGCGCTTTCCAGCTCGTCCATGGAAACGCCTTTCAGGAGATATCCGCTGGCACCGTACTTCAGTGCGTTGTAGACGTACTCGTCGTCGTCAAAGGTAGTCAGAATGATAATTTTAATCTGCGGATAGTTTTCCTTGATGATCTTCGTACACTGTACGCCGTCCATCTTGGGCATACGGATATCCATCAGGATCACGTCGGGTTTCTGCCGGCGCACGCACTGGATCACTTCCTGTCCGTCTGTCGCCACATCGCAGACCTCGATGCCCTCCTTGCTGTTTAGTACAATCTGCAGGCTCTGGCGGATCAGCTCCTGATCGTCCGCCACCAACACTTTAATCATAACTCTCCCCCCAACGAATCGGTATGTGCGCGGTCACCTTAAAGCCTTTTTGCCCGTCAAAGCTGACCGTGCCGCCGAGCATTTCTATTCTCTCCTTCATATGTCTGGTTCCAAACCCGCTCTTTAACTCCTTACAGCCGATGCCGTCGTCCTTCACCTCAAGCAGCACCTCCCCGTCTATCCGTTTCAGCGTGACCCAGA
Source organism: uncultured Lachnospiraceae bacterium (assembly GCA_910586705.1). GTDB lineage: Bacteria > Bacillota > Clostridia > Lachnospirales > Lachnospiraceae > UBA3282. The sequence continues at coordinate 54,446 of CAJUJK010000016.1, forward strand.
TCTGCCCCGCATGTCCGTGGCGGACCGCGTTGGTGATGCTCTCCTGAATCACGCGATAGATGATATTCTCCTCATCCTCACCGAACTCCAGCTTTTCCCCGCCCGCGTCAAAGTAAATCTGTGTGTCGGACACCTTTCCCATGTCGGTCACCATCTTGCGGATGGAGGCGTTCAGGGAAAGCCGCTCCATCTCGTCGGGCCGCAGTTCGCTAACGGAACGGCGCACATCCTTCATGCCGTCCCGGCTCACATCCGCCAGCAGCCCGAGCTGCTTCTTCACCTCCTGCGGCGCCACATCCACCAGCGCCAGACAGGCGTCCAGCCCGGCGATAATGCCCGTCAGGCTGTGCCCCAGCGTATCGTGGATTTCCCTTGCCAGGCGGTTTCTCTCATTCGTCTGCGCCATCTTTTCTGCCATGTCGGCGTACTCCGAAAGCTGCTCGTTGGCATTCTGCAGCTCATGGTAAAGCACGTTTACCTCCTCGATGGTGCCTCTCTGCAGGTTGATGACCGAAAAGCAGTATCCCACAAACAGAATGATATTTAAGGAAATCATCGTATTCCAGATACAGAAAAGCCACTGTTGGCTCGTAAACGTATAGTAGCTCACATAGTCCGACATGTTAAAGAGGGGCATGTAAATAGACAGAAGTTCGTAGTCCGCCAACAGGTAACCGACGATGGCGAGCAGCAGAAACGCCATCTTCGCCTTGCTGTCCTTGACATAGGCGATCACGTTCGCGAACACGAGGAGCAGAAGCCCGTTGTAGTTAAAGTCCAGCCGGTAGATGATCACCACGCAGATCAGAAGCTCCGCCACGAGGGAAACCGCGCCGCCCCTGCCGTTTCGCATCTGCAAAAAATGCCGGAATACAAAATTGACCATGAGAAGACCGAGCAGCACGAGACAAAGCCACAGATTGGTTCTGGGATTGTCTGGTATCGTCATCACGCCGCCCAGAAAATCCCTTGCATCATAGTTCGCCCTGATACGGTTCGTCGTTATATAGATAAAAGTACACAAAAATGCTACCGCAATGCCGTTTAGTACAAGCATTGCCCACTGAAACAAGTCTGTATAATATTCCTTTTTTACGCCCATAGCCTTCCCCTACTGCCAGCCGTTCACCTCGTACTGATCCAGATTTTCCCCGGTGATCATATAAGGTTCTATGCCGAGATACTCAGGCACTTCCTCCCCGTTTAAATACTTGTACGCGATCTCCGCCGCCACCCTGCCGATGGTTTCCGGGCTCTGCGCGCTTGTCCCCGTCACGTAGCCCAGCTTCAGCATCGCCTTGAAATCGGGGGAACCGTCTATGCCGTAGATCAGCACCCCGTCCTCTCTCCGGTGCTGCTGCAGCGTGGCAAGAGCGCCCAGCGCCGACGGGTCGTTGCCGCCCAGCACCACATTGAAGGAGACGCCCTCCGTCAGCACCTCCTGCATGAACTTTGCCGACACTTCCAGTTCCCCGTAGCCGGTTCCCGTATAGGCGATGCGGTAATTGTCATCCCCGTCAATGGTATCCAGAAATCCCTGAATCCGGTTGCTGATAGAAGCCTGCCACGGACAGTCGATCACCACGATCTGCGCCTCGTCCACCCGCTCCATCATATCCTGCGCGCACAGCACGCCCGCCTGATAGTTGTCCGTCTCGATAATCGAAGTCACATACTCCCTGTCCTTCACCACCGTGTCGATATTGATGACCACCACCCCTGCCTCTTTACAGGCAAGCAGCGCCGGGCGCACCTGTTCCCAGTCCACTGGATTTAAAAAAAGCACCTCGATGCCCTCGTCAATCATCTCCTGAATCTGTCCGTTCTGCTTCTCCTGATCCTGACAGGGGTCTCTGGAAATCAGAATGTCCCCGTTTCCCTCCACGACCTGCGCGATCGCATCATTTAACACATCGAAGAAAGGATTGTTTCTGGTCATATAAGTTGCACCGAAAAGGCGCGGCTTATCAACCGTCTCCGACCTGTCCACGAAAGAACATCCTATCACAGCTATTATAAGAAATGCAAGTCCCGCTGCCAATACATACCACTTCATTTTTCTTTCCCTTCTGAATCCACTTTTACACAGCCGGCTCCCCTGCGCGGGCGTGTGCATAAAGCAGACTCGGGATACGCCGTATCCCGAGTTCGCGTTTCTCTCTCTTATCTTCCCGCTTTTCTGTTGCGGATAAAGTCCACATAAACCGCCAGCAGGATAACGAATCCCTTGACGATATACTGCCAGTTGGAATCCACGCCCATCAGGTTCAGTCCGTTGTTCAGGACGCCGATAATCAGTACACCGATCAGCGTGCCGCCAAGACGCCCGGAACCGCCGCTCATGGAAGTGCCGCCCACAACTACCGCCGCGATGGCGTCCATCTCCGCGCCCTCACCGGATCTGGGCTGTCCGGAGTACAGTCTTGAGGCGATCACCACACCCGCGATCCCTGCCATGACCCCGGTAAAAGTATAGACCCAGAACTTCACTTTCTGCACGTTGATACCCGAAAAGCTTGCCGCCTGCGCGTTGCCGCCCACCGCGTAGATATGCCGCCCGAAATGGGTACGGTTGACAAGCATGACCGCTATCACAAAGATAATCAGCATCAGAATGACCGGCGTCGGAATCGGTCCCACATAACCCGCGCCCGGAAACTTGAACGCGTCCGTCATACAGCGGATCGGCGCGCCCTGCGTATAGACGAGGGCGATACCCTTCGTGATGTTCATGGACGCCAGCGTCACGATGAAGGGCGGGATGTTCGTCTTACAGATGACCACGCCGTTAAACATGCCCACAACCGCACCGATAAGAATCGCAATCAAAAAGCCCACCACTTCCGGGAGACCCATGTTGACGACGCATCCCGCCGCCACGCATCCCGACAGGGCGATGACAGATCCTACCGAAAGGTCAATGCCGCCCAGAATAATGACCATCGTCATACCCGTTGCCAGAAACAGGTTGGACGCGTTCTGGCGCAGGATATTAAACACGTTATTCTGCGTCAGGAAAGTAGACCTTGTCGTCGGAAAAATGACGAGAAACAGACACATTGCAAACAGCGCAATGATAATGCCTATATTGTCTTTAAAATATTTGACAGCTCCGTTTTTAAATCTGACCATGTTGATACCTCCTCCACAATTACTTCGCCGCTAACTGCATGATTTTTTCCTGTGTTACGTCCTCATGGCTGAGGCACCCTGTTACGCGACCGTCATTCATCACATACACGCGGTCGCTCATATTGATGATCTCCGGCATCTCCGAGGATATCATAATGATAGACATACCCTTTTTCACCAGCTCGTTCATAATCGCATAGATTTCTGCCTTCGCGCCCACATCGACGCCTCTGGTGGGCTCATCCAGAATCAGGATCTTCGGGTCTGTGGCAAGCCACCGTCCGATCATCACCTTCTGCTGGTTACCGCCGGACAGGTTTCTGATGACCTGCTGCTGGCTCGGCGTCTTGGTCGCCATCATATCAATATATTTCTGGGTAATTTCTTCTTCCTTCTTAAAATCCACGCGGAAGTTTCTGATAAACTGCCCCAGAACCTCTATCGTGGAATTAAACTGCACGTCCTGCACCAGATAAAGCCCTTCCTCCTTCCGGCTCTCCGGCACGAGCGCAATGCCGTATTTCAAGGCGTCTACGGGGGACTTGATATGTACCGGCTGCCCCTCCACATACACGCTTCCCTTCATATCGGGCGTCAATCCGAACACCGCCTTCATGGTCTCACTGCGCCCCGCGCCCACCAGACCTGCAAAACCGATGATCTCGCCCCTGCGCAGCTCGAAGCTTGCGTCCTTCACCATCTTTCCGTCCGCGATATGTTCGCCCTTCAGTATCACTTCTCCCGGTTTCTGGAAATCTCTCGTATAATAGTTGGTCAGCTCACGGCCCACCATCATGGCGATCAGTTCGTCCTTGCTCGTCTCTTTCACGACTCTCGTGCCGACGCTCTCCCCGTCACGCATGACCGTGACGCGATCACAGATCTCCTCAAGCTCGCTCATTTTATGGGAAATATAGATGATGCCCACGCCCTTCTTCGTCAGCGTGCGGATTGTCTCAAACAGAAATCCGACCTCCTTGTCCGAAATCGAAGAAGTAGGCTCATCCATAACCAGTATTCTCGCGTTAAAGGAAATTGCCTTCACAATCTCCACCATCTGCCGCTGGGCGATGGTCAGTTTCTCCACAAGCATATCTGCGTCGATATGCATTTCATAGGCGTCCAGAAGCTTCTGCGCCTCCTCGGACATCTGCCTGCGTTTGATGTTAAACTTACTGCCCGCTTCTCTTCCCAGAAAGATATTTTCCGCCACCGTCATATAGGGGACAAGCACCAGCTCCTGATGCACGATGGATACCCCGGCGTTTCTGGAAGACACCACGCCGTCAATATTCACTTTCCGGCCTTCAATCCAGATTTCACCCTCCTCGGCATGATAGATACCGCCGAGAACTTTTATCAGCGTGGACTTGCCGGCGCCGTTCTCCCCCAGAAGCGCATGAACCTCTCCCGCGCGAAGCTGCAGATCTACATTGCTCAGCGCCTTTACGCCCGGAAACGACTTGCAGATGCCTTTCATTTCAAGCAAATATTGCTCACCCAACTTCTATCACCTCCTACTATGATAAAGAGTGCCAGCCAATCATAACTGACACTCTTTCGGTTTCCTGTCTGTTCACAGAATCGTCTGCTTACTGCCAGCCGTCTGTTCCGAACTCGTCAACATTGTCCGCTGTGATCAGGAATGTCTCGATGGGGATGAACTCCTCTACAGTCTCGCCGTCCAGCCACTTGTAAGCCGTCTCAGCGATGGTCTTGCCGATGGAGATCGGGGACTGTGCACCCGTGCCTTCCACCATGGTATCTTTTAACAGAGCCTTCACGTCGGGGGAACCGTCCACACCGTAGATCATAGGGGTAACGCCCGCTGCGTCCGCCGCCGCATATGCGCCGAGAGCCGTGGGGTCATTGCCGCCGAAGATCGCCACTACGTCCGGGCTTGCCGTCAGAAGGTCTGTCGCCTTCTCGTTGCCTAACTGCTGGTTACCCTGCGCATCCTGCTGACCTGCGATATTGAAGGTCACGCCGGACTCTTCCAGCGCTGCGAGGAAGCCGTTTGTTCTGTCAGTCACGGACTGCATGGTCGGGGAATCCAGAACGAGAATGTCGCCGCCATCCGGGCACTTCTCAGCCAGATCCTTGCCACACACATAACCCGCGTTGTAGTTGTCGGAACCTGCGTAGGAGATCAGATAACTCATGTCGCCCACCTGCGTGTCGAAACCGAACATCGGGATATCCGCCTGCTTGAGCATGTCGAGCGCGGGGATGATGCCGTCCGCGTCTACCGGGTTCACAAAGATCAGGTCAATGTCTCTGGAGATCAGATCCTCGATCTGGTCAATCTGTGTGTTGGAATCGTTAGCGGGGTCCATGGAAACAAGCGTGTCGCCGTGAGCCTCCACCACTTCCTTGATCGCGCCCTCCAAAGCTACGAAGAAAGGATTGGTGCCGTCCATGCAGGTATAACCGATCAGTCTGCCGCCCTCGGATGCCGCGGGCGCCTCCGCCTCTTCCGCAGGAGCCTCTTCCGCCGCCGGTGCTTCCTCCGCTGCGGGCGCTTCCTCTGCCGCGGGCGCCTCCGCCGCCGGAGCAGATGCAGCCGGAGCTGCCTCGCCGCCACCGCCGCAGCCTGCAAGGATTGTTGTCAACATTGCGGTACATAAAACAGCGCTTACCAGTTTTTTCTTCATTACAATTTCCTCCCTTATTTTTTTGATAAGTCGAGTATAAATGTTTTCTTTCCTGCTGACACCTGTCCTTTGTAACGAATCTCTTATGACATCTGTCACATTTTTATGTGACAATTTCAAAGTGTAATAAGCAGACTCGAGATGCTTCGCATCTCTCGTTCGCGCTGCTCGCCGTAAGGCTTATTTACGCAAGAAAGAGAAGACCCCTCGATCTTCTCTTTCGTAAATTTTGTATATCCGTGTCTGTATTTCTGGTTCTTACACTGTCGGAAGGCCGGCGAACCCTTTCGCCAGATCCTCCTCCGTTGGTATATAATCGGACATCTCCCCGTCGTGGAATTTCCCATACGCCACCATATCGAAATATCCCGTGCCGGTCAGTCCGAATACGATCGTCTTCTCCTCGCCCGTCTCCTTGCACTTCATCGCCTCGTCCACAGCCGCCTTGATGGCGTGGGCGCTCTCCGGCGCAGGCAGGATGCCTTCCACTCTCGCAAACTCCTCCGCCGCCTTAAACACCGCCGTCTGCTCCACGCTGACCGCCTCGATCAGCCCGTCGTCGTAAAGCTGTGAAACGACGGAACTCATACCGTGATAACGTAAGCCTCCCGCATGGTTCGGCGCCGGCATAAAGCCGCTGCCCAGCGTGTACATCTTCGCCAGCGGGCATACCTTCCCGGTATCGCAGAAGTCGTAGACAAATTTCCCTCGGGTCAGACTCGGACAGGATGCCGGTTCCACCGCTATGATGCGGTAGTCCGCCTCTCCCCTGATTTTCTCACCCACGAAGGGTGAAATCAGACCGCCCAGATTGGAGCCGCCGCCCGCACAGCCGATGATCATATCCGGCTTGATATCATATTTTCTGAGCGCAGCCTTCGTCTCCTCACCGATGATGGACTGGTGTAAAAGCACCTGTGAAAGGACGCTTCCCAGCACATAGCGGTAACCTTCCCTCTCTCCTGCAGCCTCCACCGCCTCGGAGATGGCACAGCCGAGACTGCCGCCCGTTCCCGGGAACTCTTCCAGAATTTTCCGCCCTACTCTCGTCGTGTCGGAGGGCGACGGCGTCACCTGCGCGCCGTAGGTGCGCATCACCTCACGCCGGAAAGGCTTCTGCTCATAGGAAACCTTCACCATATAGACATGACAGTCAAGGTCAAAGTAGGAACATGCCATGGAAAGCGCCGTTCCCCACTGACCGGCTCCCGTCTCCGTGGTAACGCCCTTAAGCCCCTGCTGTTTCGCGTAATATGCCTGCGCGATGGCGGAGTTGAGCTTATGGCTGCCGCTCGTGTTGTTTCCCTCAAATTTATAATAGATCTTCGCCGGGGTGTCCAGCTTCTTTTCCAGACAGTACGCACGCACAAGCGGCGACGGACGGTACATCTTATAGAAGTCCAGAATCTCCTGCGGAATGTCGATATAGGCATCCGTGTCGTTCAATTCCTGTCTCGCCAGCTCGTCACAGAACACTTCCCGCAGCTCCTCAAAGGTGATGGGCTGCAGCGTGCCGGGATGTAACAGCGGCGCGGGCTTGTTTTTCATATCCGCCCGAACATTGTACCACTGTTTCGGCATCTCCTCCTCTTCCAGATAGATCTTGTATGGTATCGTTTTTTCGGACATTTCTCTTCCCCTGTTTCTCTTAATTTTTCAGCCTGAATCTGCTCGTCTGTGTCTTGAGTCTGTTCACCTGCTCATACAGCTCTGCGCTGACTGCCGCGGACTCCTCGCTGTTTGCGGTATTGGTCTGCACCACGTTGGATATCTGTCCGAGCGCTTCAGACACCTGCGAAATCGCGGTAGCCTCTATCTGTACCGCATCGGCAAACTCTTCCACGGCGCTGTTTGATTCCGTGACAAGCGAAAGTGTCCTCTTCAAGGACTCGGATACCTCATCCACGATCCTGCTGCCCCGTCCCGCTGCCTGTACGGAATTTTCAATCAGATCCTTCGTCGCCTTCGCCGCCTGGTCGGACTTCGCCGCCAGATCACGCACTTCCTTCGCCACAACCGCAAAGCCCTTGCCCGCCTCGCCGGCACGGCTTGCCTCCACCGCTGCGTTCAACGCCAGAATATTTGTCTGGAAGGCGATATTCTCAATTGTGGAAATAATGTTCTCAATCTCCTGCGATGTATTGCTGATATCCGACATCGCGCTGACAAGCTGCTCCATCTGATGGCTGCTCAGGTTCACCTGATCACCGGTCAGGCGCGCATTATCCCGCATCTCGGTAGCCATCTGCATATTCTTCTCCGCGCTTCTCGCCAGATCTTCCGTCGTGGCGGTAAGCTCCTCCACAGCCGCCGCCTGATCGGTAGCGCCCTGCGCAAGCATCTGGGAACTGCCGGAAAGGCTCTGCGCGTGTCCGAACACCTTGTGTTCCACATTGTTGATATTGGACATCGCGGATGAGAGGGACGCCGTAAAGCTGTCTATGGAATCCGAAATGGAACGGAAATCGCCGATAAACGGTACCGACGCGCGCACGTCAAAGTTGCCGCTTGAAAGCTGGCTCATAATGCGGTTGATGTCCTCTATGTACTGGTTGATCCGCTCAAGGGACTGCTTCAGTGTTCCAGCCAGATCACCGATCTCGTCATTGGCTGCATAATTCAGTTCAATATTCATGCAGCCATCCTGTAACGGTTTCGTCTTTTCTGTGATCAGAAGGATAGGCCTCAGCACACGTCTCATAATATAGATCACCAGACTTAACAATAAAATTAAAGTCAGGCCAAGCCCGGCACCTGTAACAATATGCATGGTACGCACGGTCTGCTCCATATCGACCGCACTGATCTCGTTCAACTCCACGCCTCGCTCCACAACCTGTTCCAGAAGTCCTACCAGAACGCCAAGATTGCTCGAAATAGTCTCCTGATAATACGCCTGCGCCTGCGCAGGATCCGTATTGTACAGCTCCAGCACATAGGTGGCTGACTCGTGCAGCTCCTTGTGCAGCGGCTCAAGCTGGGTCCGCAGATCGAGAATGGTCTTGTCTTCCGTTCCCGCCTCCCCGTACAGCCACTGTCCCAGCACACAGCCTGTGGGATCCGTACTGCCGGTAAATTCCATGCCGGCATACAGGGCGTTGCTTAAGTTGGAAGACCACTTGTAATGGGCCGTCTCCGCCTTCTGTGCCCTCTGCAGCACCTCGTTCACCGCAACATTGGCTGCCGCACTGTCCTCCATATTATAAATGTTTTTTGTTGTCATTACACTGAACACCATAACTGCCAGTAAGGCAGCCGCCACCCGGACTCCGGCCATGATTTTTATACTCTTGCGCATCTCCACTTCTCCTTTAATCATGTTATGTTTATGTACAATCGTACGAATAGATTGTAGCATAACCGCTATTTTATTTCAATCACTTAAAATAAATCCTTTTACCACTTTCGGGCAAATGATTTTGACTGTCAGATACAGCCCGGCTGTTAACCGCAGTCCGGCTCCTCCGCGTCGAACAGTTTTCCCGTGGCAAAAGGGCTTCCCACGTCGCAGCGCCCGTGATGGTACGCCTTTTTCTGCTCTCCCCCGGAAAGTTCCTCCGAGGTTTCCACCTTGATCCGGCTGACGCCGTCTTTCGTCAGACTGTCCAGCATTTTGATTACGTCATCCACTTCACTCATCTGTCACCCTCCTTATTTACTATATTCCACTCACCTCTTAAACGCAGCCTGATACACAGCCGCTCCCGACGGACACCGCGATGGCTTCGCAGGTCTTAGCGATCAGCTCATCAGAATGGGCGTCCGAAACGAACATGGCCTCAAACTGGGAAGGCGCCACGTAAATGCCCCGTTCCAGCATGTTGTTGAAATACGCCGCAAACGCCTTTCGGTCACACAGGCAGGCATCCCCATAATTTTCCACCTGCCGCAGCTGTCTGCGCCGTTCCTGCCCCCTGTCCCCTGTTCCAGAAGCGTTTTCCCAAACGCCGCCGTCCTTCCACCCGGGAACAAAAAATGCCGAGAGCAGCGAACCCGCCCGGTTCACCACAAGCCCTGCGCTTCGGTAAGCCTCCTCCAGCGTCCGTGCCCGTCGGTCAATCCTCTCGTAAATGCCCGGATCGTCCATCAATATTTTCAGCGTAGCGACGCCCGCAGCCACCGCCACGGGATTTCCCGACAGTGTTCCCGCCTGATAGACCGCTCCAAGGGGTGCGACGCAGGACATGATATCCCGTCTGCCGCCGTAAGCCGCCAGCGGCATCCCGCCGCCCACAATCTTTCCGAAGGTATAAAGATCCGCATGTACACCCGTGTACCCGGACGCGCCTCCAAGCCCAAGCCGGAATCCCGTGATCACTTCGTCAAAAAGCAGGAGCGCGCCATGTTCTTTCGTGATGCGGCGCAGAAATTCCAGAAACCCTTTTTTCGGCGGCACCACACCCATGTTTGCCGCCACCGGCTCCACCACCACCGCCGCCACCTGTCCGTGGTTTTCCTCCATCAGCGCGCGCACGGATTCCTCGTCATTGTAGACTGCCGTCAGCGTACATGCGGCGTATCCCTCCGGCACGCCCGCGCTGTCGGGCACGGACTGGGTCATCAGCCCGGAGCCCGCCTTCACCAGCAGACCGTCCGAATGACCGTGGTAGTTTCCCGCAAACTTGATGATCTTCTCCCGTCCCGTATAACCTCTCGCCACGCGCACGGCGCTCATCACCGCCTCTGTGCCGGAGCTGACCAGACGCACCATCTCTGCGTCCGGCACGCAGACGCTGATCCGTTCCGCCAGCTCCACTTCCCCCGCTGTGGGCGCGCCGAAAGTCAGCCCGCCCGCACACGCCCTCTGCACCGCCTCCACCACCTGCGGATGCGCATGTCCCAGAATGCCGGGTCCCCACGAACAGACGTAATCCAGATACCGGTTGCCGTCCACATCATAAAGCCACGGTCCCTGCGCCCGCTCCACAAAGAAGGGATGTCCCCCCACCGCGCCGAACGCCCGCACCGGGGAGTTGACCCCGCCGGGGATTTTTTGCTGTGCCCTATTGAAAAGTTGTTCCGACCTTACGTTTTCCATATGACTCCTCATTCCGAAATGTTTACGCAGACCGCCCTGTTATCGGTCCTTCTCCCATGCAGCGGCGTCCAGCGCATGATAGGTAATGATGATCTTGGCGCCCGCGCGCTTCATCGCCGTGAGATTCTCTGTCACAATCCTTCTCTCGTCGATCCACCCTCTCTCTGCCGCCGCCTTTACCATGGCGTACTCCCCGCTCACATTGTACACCGCAAGGGGCATGTCGAACGTAAGCGCCGCCTCCTTCAGGACATCCAGATAGGCAAGGGCAGGTTTGACCATCACAATGTCCGCCCCTTCGTCTATGTCCGCACGGATTTCCCGCAGCGCCTCCTGCCCGTTGGCAAAGTCCATCTGGTAGCTTTTGCGGTCCCCGAATCCCGGCGCCGACTGCGCCGCGTCCCGGAAAGGTCCATAGTAGGCGGAGGCAAACTTCGCGCTGTACGCCATAACCGGCGTCCGGGTAAAGCCTGCCCGGTCCAGCCCTTCCCGGATCGCCGCCACCCTGCCGTCCATCATATCCGAGGGCGCCACCATATCCGCACCCGCCTCCGCCAGACTCACCGCCATCTTCACCAGATACGGCAGCGTCTCGTCATTGAGAATCTCCTCCCCGCGCACCATCCCGCAATGCCCGTGGGAAGTGTATTCACACAAACACACATCCACCACGATATAGATATCCGAGTACTTCTCCTTGATATAGCGGACCGCCCTCTGGGTGACGCCGTCCTGCGCGTATGCCTGACTCCCCTGCGGGTCCTTATGGACCGGGATGCCAAAAAGCATGACGCCCCCGATACCAGCCTCTTTCACCCGGTCTAAAATCTCATCCAGACGGTCAATGGAATACTGGAAAACACCCGGCATGGAATCCACCGCATTTTTGATTTTTTCTCCTTCTATCACAAATAGCGGGTAAATAAAATCCTTCGGGTGCAATCTCGTCTCCTGCATCAGGGCGCGGATTCTCTCATCCCTTCTCAGTCTTCTGAATCGGTACATGGTTTCTCTTCCTTTCTACGGTAAACTTAATACTTCTTAACGGGTCACCCTCTGCTGTGACTCAGATCCGTTCGGAGAATGCCCCATTTCTCACGCTATCACTGCAAAGACAATCAACAATGGCGCCCACATCCGCTTTCTCTGCAATCAGGGGCGGCTGCGCCGCATACTTTTGCACTTCCTTTGCGCACTGTTCCCCGATGCACACATAGCGGCTCTTCGTGTTCCGGGCGCCCCTCCTCTCCATTCCCTCAAAATAAGCCTTTGCGCCCATGGCGGAGCCAAAGACAATATAGTCCGGCTCCTTAGCGACCACCGTTTCCCGCTTTTCCTCCTGCACCCCCAGCTCATAAAGGGGATGCTCCTCACAAGGGATTCCATGCTCACGGAAAGTCTGCGGCAGCACGTCGCTTCCCTGCTTTGCCCGCAGGAGGAGTACCGGGCACTGTCTCCCTTGCCCACCAGCCTTTTGGCATCTTTCCTCGCCACCCGGACCTTTCGTCCGGTCCTGTCCGTCCAAAATGATGTGCGCCAGCCCTTCCGCCAAATGCAAGGAATCATAAACCGGCGGCATATAGTCCACATTGATTCCGACTTCCTCAAACGCTTCCGCCGTTCCCGGACCAATCACCGCGATTTTGTGCCCGGACAGCGTCCGCAGGTCGCGCCGCTCCCGCCGCATCCTTTCCAGAAAGACCCGCACCCCGTTGGGGCTGGTAAAGACAAGCCAGCCGTAACCCAAAAACTCCGGCAGGGATTCTTCGTTGGGTTCAATCTCCATAAAGCTCATATTCCACGGTTCGGCGCCCTTTTCCCGGAGCACGGATGACATCCTGTCCGCAAAGTGTGCCGTCCCTGTCACGCCGACGGTGACTCCCGCCAGAGGCATATCATACAACCTTTTCTCCGTGCAATCCGCCGCTTTCCTCCCACTCTCTGCACCGTATGACTCCTTACCTTCCGCCACACCGCATTCCGCCTCCGCAGTTTTCTCTCCTTTCCTCTCCGCTCCGTTCGTTTCTATCTTCTCAGAGTAAATGAAAGTTTCCCGCCCTGCCTCTGCTCTGCCTTCTCCCGCCATGATGAGCTCCAGTTTTGCCACCGCGCCGACCACAATCACCGCCGGGGAGGTAATCCCCCAATCCGCCGCCCGCGCTGGCAGTTCAAAAAGCGGCGCTCTCACGGCTCTCTGTCTGTCCGTCGTTCCTTCCATAATAACAGCACAGGGCGTAAGCCTGTCCTTGCCCGCCGCCAGCAGCCCAACCACAATCTCCGCCAGATGATGCATCCCCATCAGGATCACAAGTGTTCCCTTAAGCTGTGCCAGCGTGTGAAAATCCAGCTGCAGTTCCTCTCCGCCGCCTGTTTTTGCCGCCGTTCCCGTCACCACCGTCACGCTGTCCGAAAGACCCCTGTGTGTCACCGGAATCCCTGCTGCCGCAGGAACCGCTATCGCCGACGTAATGCCGGGTATCACCTCACAGCGGACGCCCGCGTCCCGCAGCGCCATAAATTCTTCCCCGCCTCTGCCGAACACATAGGGGTCGCCGCCCTTCAGGCGCACCACCGTTTTCCCCGCCCGCACCTTTTCCACGAGAAGGGCATTGATCTCAGACTGTCTTTTGCTGTGACAGCCATACCGCTTTCCCACATATATTTTTTCGCAGTCCGCACGCGTCCACTGTAACAGATCCTCTGACACCAGACTGTCATAGACCACCGTGTCACATTCCTGCAGAGCCTTTAACGCCCGCAGCGTCAGAAGTTCCGCGTCGCCACAGCCGCCGCCCGCCAGATATACCTTTCCCTCGCTCAAGGTTCCCCGTTCTCCCTAATCCTACAGCCTGTCTGCTAAATTTGCTTCCTTCACAATCCGCACACCCGCTTTTTTTATTTTTGCTTTACATTATCGGCTGCAGCGCACGCCGTTTTATCCTGCCGGCTTTTCACGCTCTGCGCCGCACACCGCGCCAGCCGTATGCCTTCCGCCTCACTGACCAGTCCAGTCATCTTAACCCGTCTGTCCGCGTACATCACATCCAGAACCAGTCTGTCCGCCCCATATGGCGTTTCCGACGAACCCCCGTTCCGGCTCTCTTCCTCTCCCAGAATCCTGCACCATGCCGCCGCGGTCTCGCTGCAGTCAGCCGACATCTGCGCCAGCGCCTCCCGCTCCACCGCGTAACAAAGCGCTGTCTCCGCATCCGAAATCCCTTTGAAGAGACCTGCCGCGTCAGAGCCTTCCACCGCCTCCACCGCAAGGATGCCCTGACACGCCGCCGGCAGAAACACCTCCGGGGAGAGCGGATAAAAAGCAAACGCCTCTTCCCTGTCGAAAGCAATTTCAAGCCGGTCCAGCCCCGCCTTCGCCAGAATAATGCCGTCGTAACTGCCCTCCTGCAGTTTGCGAAGCCTTGTGTCCACGTTGCCGCGGATCTCCTCACAGACCACGTTCTCCCAGACTTTTCCCGCGAGGAACTGCCGCCGCCTGCTGCCGGTGCCGAGACGGAATATCTGGTCGCCGTCTCCCGGCACTCTGCCGCCCTTTGGCACCACCAGCACATCCCGCACATCCGCCCTCGGCAGAACCGCGGCAGTCGTCAGTCCATCCGCCAGTCTCATCGGCAGGTCCTTCGCGGAATGCACCGCCAGATCAATCTGTCCGGCGAGCAGCGCCTGCTCCAGTTCCGAAGCAAATGCACCCTTGTCGCCAAGTTCCGAAAGGGGGCTGTCCTGTATCCGATCCCCCCTTGTGCGCAAAATGACCAGTTCAGTCACTATATCGCCGCAGGCACATGACAGGGCTTCCTGCACGAGAGCCGCCTGCCGCAGAGCCAGTCTGCTCCCCCTTGTGCCGATTCTTATTTTATCCATGTATCCGGCATTCCTTCCTCCGCAGTTATGTTCTTTTCTCTCTCCGAACGTTTCATACAGTAATAAAACAGCCGCTCAAGCAGTTCCTTTCTGGCGCTTTCCTCCTCTTCCAGCTCCATCACCACCGGGCGCATTTGACCCATTAAGTCAATCACTTCCCCGATTGACTCCGGCAGCATTCCCGCAATCTCCCGCCGCACCCACGACGCCGCAAGCGGGCTTTTCCCGTCTGTGGAAATCCCCACGGTAAGCGCCCCGTCCTTTATGAGCGCGGGAAAGAAAAACGTGCACTTGTCCCTGTCGTCCGCCACATTGACCGGGATCCGCCGCGCTTTGCAGTAATCCGCAATTTCTCCGTTCAGCGCCGTATCGTCCGTGGCGGCAATCACAAAGTCCGCGCCTTTCAGATCCGCCATCCGAAAAACGCGTTCCTCAAAGCGAAGGGAGCCCGCCACGTCCTCTTGCAGCAGCTCCCCCTGTGCCTTCACACACGCCTCTATGTCCGGCGCGATCACCGTCAGCTCCGGTCCAAATGCGAGCAGCTTCTCCACTTTTCTCGCAGCCACCGTGCCGCCGCCCACGATTACGCCCCTTTTTCCTTCCAGTTCTACAAAAAAAGGAAAATATCCCATGTGTACGCTCCCTCTTACTTCAATACCGCCAGCACCCTCTCAAAGGAGGCGCTGTCCAGCCCGTCCCGCAGCAGATAGAGCAGTTTTTCCGCCGAACAGTCCGCATACCGCTCCTTCCAGTGCGCGTCCGTCTCGGTAAACCGATGGAATGCCAGCGCCTTACAGAGCTTTTCTAAGTCTTCCTCCAGAATCTCTTCCGCGTCCGCAAATGCCTGCTGCTTGCGCCTGTTGTTCTCCTCCGCCAGCTTTTTGATATCGTCCAATGCCACGAGGCGGCAATGCGCCAGTTTCCCGATCTCCGCATCCAGATCCGGCGGCATGGATATGTCAAGGAAAAGCCGTTCCTTCGGAGACTGTATGGCCTCCCTGACCCGCCCCGCCGTCAGCGTATAGTGGGGGCTTGCGGTTGCCGAAATAATGGCGTCCGCCTCCTCCAACGCGGCGTAGCGGTTCTGATACGCCACATGCTCCACCTGCTCACCGCCGCTTTGGCAGACGCCTTTGTGTGACCGCACCGTAGCAATGATGCGGACATTTTTCTGACTGAGCAGATTCTTCAATATAATGCTGCCCATCTGCCCGCTGCCGCCCATCAGAAGCACCGTCTTACGGGAAAGCGGCAGACGCGCCACCTCATTTGCCGCCAGTGTCGCTACGGAGACAGCCGTCTTGGAAATCATCGTCTCCGTCTTTACCCGCTTGGCACAGGCGAGCGCCGCCTGAAAAGCGCTGTTCAGCTCATACCCGGTATACCCAGCCTCCTTTGCGGACAGATAGGCGTCCCGCGTCTGCCCGAGAATCTCATCCTCCCCCAGCACCATGGATTCCATGCCACAGACCACGCGAAAAAGATGGTAAAGCGCCCTTTTTCCCTGATATCTTCTGGCAAGGCTCCTGATCTGCTCCACCTCGTTTCCCGAAAACGTACCAAGCGCTTTCTCCAGTTCACAGAAGCGGTTTTCCTCCCCCTCCACATAAATCTCCGTGCGGTTGCAGGTGGAGAGAATCACACACGCCTTCACCCCCGTAACCGCCCGGATTTTTTGCAGGAAATCGCCTGTCTTCTCTTTCGGGATATAAAACTTCTCCCGCTCCCCGGAATCCGCCGTTTTATGACTGATACTGATACACTCCATTTTTTCTGCCGCTTACTCCTCATAACATCTTCTGCCAGAGAGTTTGACCGAATCGGTCATTCTTCCTGCGCATAACATAGTGATACGCAGACACCATGTATCAGATGTTTGCATATCACTTCCTGTCCACATTAGCAGGTCGCCCCGCCTTTCAGATGCACCTTCGCCCCGAGAATCGCTTCCTTCCTCGAAAGCAAATCATCCGCCATAAGCTGTGCCTGCACGTTCTCAAAGCCAAGCCTGCTTATCGTATCCGCAAACCGCTCTCCCGTATTGCCCTGTTCGCGGAACAGCAGGATCGCCTTTTCCAGAACGGAAAGCACTTCCTCCTCATCGAGGAATATCTTATCCAGCTTCTGCCCGTGCGCCACTCTCTTGCCCCAGCGCCCGCCGATGTAGATGCGGTAGCCGTACACGCTCTCCTCCGACGCCTTGAAGGGGCATTTGCCCACACAGCGTCCGCAGTTGTTGCATTTGTCGGGATCGATCACCAGCTTGCCGTCCACCACCTGCGACGCCTCCACCGGGCACGCCAGTGAAACCTGACAGATCTTACAGCCCCGGCACTTCTCCAGATCAATCGCCGGCACCCGCTGTCCCACGATACCGAAATCATTCAGATCCGGCTTCACGCAGTTGTTCGGGCAGCCGCCCACCGCGATCTTAAACTTGTGCGGCAGCTTCACGGACGCGTAGCCGTGGAAGAACCGCTCATGTATCTTGTCGGATAAAGCGTAGGAGTCTAACAGCCCGTACTGACAGGTCGTTCCCTTGCACGCCACAACCGGGCGCACCTTGGAGCCTGTGCCGCCAGTTTCCAGACCTTCCTCCGCCAGAAATGCACGGATATTCTCGATCTGGTCAAAGGGCACGCCCACGATCTCCATGGTCAGGCGCGTCGTCATAACCACGTCGCCGCTGCCGAACCGCTCCGCCGCCTCCGCGATCTTTTTGTGCTCCGCCGTGGTAATCTTGCCGTTTCTCGTGATCACACGGACGTTAAAATTATTAGTCCCCTTATTGTGCAGACAGCCAAGCGCCTTCACGCGGGTAATCTCCTCCGCGGGCACCGTCACTACGCCGGGCTTGCTGTCCACTTTCACCACGTTGAAGAAGGAGGAGCCCTCCAGCACCTTCGTGTTCGTGTAGCCGTAGCGTTTCAGCCTGTTCTGCAAAAGATAAGCTCTCTTGCCTTTCGCACAGACAAGCAGTAGCTTTTCGTCCTTTGCAAGACCCGGCACCTCGCCTTTTACCTTGAGCAGATCCACGTAAGTGGCTCCCCCGATCACAGGTCCCATCGGATTCACGTCTATGACGCGGTAGCCTTCCGCCGCCCCCGCCAGATATTCCGCGGGCGTAAAGCTATCCATATCACCCGTTATTTTATTTAACAGTATATGCACCGCCTGCACAAAGGGGTGGATCGCCGTGGAGAAAGGCGGCGCGTAGGACAGATCCAGACAGGTCATCTGCTCCAGCGTAGCGCCAAAAGTCACAGCCATCACACCGATATCCGTCACCTTATCCACCGCGCCCGGTCCCAGTACCTGCACGCCAAGCAGCTTGTGCGTCGCTTTGTCCGCCACCAGTTTGATCGCAAACCATGCGCTGTCGGGATAGTAGTGCGCCTTGTCGTCCGTCACCGCCAGCGCGCACACCGGCTCGTACCCAGCCGCTTTCGCCTGCTCTTCGGAAAGCCCGGTCCTGCCGCCCGAAAGCCCCGGCAGCTTCACCACGCCCGTTCCCAGAACGCCCGGATAAGCCGCATCTCTGCCGCCGAGGGCAAGCGCGAGGGTACGTCCCTCCATGTTGGCGGAGGAACCCATGGGCGACCACTGTCTCTCCCCTGTGAGACGATTCTTCACCATGGCGCAGTCGCCCGCCGCATAGACATCCGCCACGTTCGTCGCCATCCTGTCATCCACCAGAATCGTTCCCTTAAACATCTCTATCCCGGTATCCTGCAAAAATCCCGTGTTCGGGCGGATGCCGATGGAGAGAATCACCACGTCCGCAGGGAGCAGCCCCTTGTCCGTCTGCACCCCTTCCGCTCTCACGTCCCCGGTCACGCCTTCCAGTTTCGTGGATGTCATCACCTTGATGCCTTTCTTCGCAAGATGCCGCACCGCGTAGTCCGCCATCTCCCCGTCGAATCCCGGCATGATCTGGGGCGCCATATCAATCAGCGTCACCGAAAGCCCTTTTTCCAGCAGATTCTCCGCCACTTCCAGTCCGATGAAACCGCCGCCCACTACCACGGCGCGCTTCACATCGTCACCCGCTATGTAATCCCTCGTCTCAATCGCGTCGTCCGGCGTGCGCATCACGAAAACGCCCGGCAGATTTAATCCCGGCAGAGGCGGTACCACCGGGGAAGCCCCCACCGCCACGATACACGCGTCATATTCATAAATCTCTTCCGCGCCCGTGCGCAGATTCTTCGCCACCGCCTTCTTTGCGTCCGTGTCAAGCGACACCACTTCCCGCTGGGGATAAACCATGGCGCCGGTGAGGGAACTGTATTTCTCCGGCGTATTGACAATGAGCTGCTCCTTCTCCGGGATCGCCCCGCCCACATAATAGGGAAGCCCGCATCCCGCGTAGGAAATGTCCTTGCCCTTTGTGACAATGGTCACCTCCGCCTCCGGGTTTACCCTCTTGAATTTTGCCGCGGCTTTCGTCCCCGCCGCCACGCCGCCAATCACAAGTAATCTCATAGCATACCTCCTTCTTTCTGATAAGAACCGACCTCATGTTCTCCAAAAAACAGCGTCTTAAATTTATAATAAAAATCGAGATTCTCTGCTCTTCATCATGCCATAAAAACAGGCAAAAAGCAACTTCGCGCCGCCGCGCATTCGTCACGCCAAATTTTCATCAATATACGCAAAATAAGCCTTTTTATTGACCGCTTCTTCATTTGTCCGATACCATTTTGCGGCTTCCTTTAGCCCCTCTTCAAACGGGATGGTATTCGGATAGACAGCCTGCATTTTCCGCACATCCAGCTCATAGTCATAGTCATAAAAGCTGAAATAGTTTCTCTGCTCGATCTCTTTAGAAACATTCACAAAGGAAGGTTCTTTGCCGAAGCAGGCATAGCACATGGTCACCCATTCTTTGACTGACACAGTCCCTGTATTTCCCACATTCAAAATATGGGCGGCGGGTTTTGTCTCCATGACCGCTTCCATAACGCCGCACAGGTCCCTCACATGAAAGAACTGCAGCCGCTGCCCGCCGTCTCCCGGCAGATAGAACTTTCGGTCCGCCTTCGCACAGTCAAACACAAACGCCTCTCTGTACACATTATTCATCGGTCCGTAAAGGTATGGCGGTCTTAAGAGATACGCATCCGGGACTCTTTTTAACAGCTCCGTCTCCGCCTCCATTTTGTCCGCCCCGTACTTTCCCCAAAACCGATTGACTGCCCTTGGCGATTCTTCCCGGAACGGCTTCTCTGCGTCCTCCGGATACACCGCGCCCGAACTGATCATAAGGTACTGCCCAAAGGAGCCGAGCGCATCGCACAGGTCTGTGATGTCCCGCGCGTCATAAGAAGTTATGTCAACCACACTGTCGAAGGAAAACCGCTTCAACGCATCACCCAGACAGTGCCTGTCCCCTTCTATTAATCTGACGCCGTCCACCTGCGGCTTCGTATTTCTGTTGAGCACATAAACCTCATATCCCCTCTGCACGAAATACGCCGCCGCGTACTTGCTGACAAACGTGGTGCCGCCGGTAATTAAAATCTTTTTCATCCTGTCCCCCTGTCCCGCCAGACCAATGACGCCTTTCCTGTATATTGTAGCACAATGCCCCGCCCGGCATCAACGGTCCGCCGGACGGATTTGGCGGATTTGGCGGTTTTGACAGTTTTGACAGTTACTGGAAAACAACTGTTGACAAATGCCCTTTTTGATGATAAATTTCTTTTAATATCATTCCCATGGGGGAGTAGCAAGCGTATATCGTAACAAGTCAACATACTGACCGTCCGGTCTGGCTTGTTTTAAATTGCGAGACTCATGTATAGTGAAACTATACGTGAAGTCTGTGTATTTTTAAACATATTCCAAGTATAGTTTCCGAAACTGTACTTGGTTTTTTTCATTTCTAACGCAGGAGGAACGAAAGATGGAGTGGGATTACTTGTTTTTCTTTAACAGCGCGCTGCTCGGAGTCGGGCTTTCCATGGACGCCTTTTCCGTATCTCTGGCAAACGGATTGCACAAGCCGGATATGACGCGGAAAAAAATGTGCGGCATCGCCGGCGTGTTCGCCTTTTTTCAAGCGGCAATGCCACTAGCGGGCTGGGTCTGCGTCCACACCTTCATCCGATATTTTACCGCCTTTCAAAAACTGGTGCCGTGGATCGCTCTGGCGCTTTTGCTTTTCATCGGCGGCAAAATGTTCGCGGACGGCATAAAGGGCGGCAATGACGAGACAGAAAAGCCCGGAACAGACATGACTACCCTCCTGCTGCAGGGGATCGCCACATCCATAGACGCCCTGTCCGTGGGCTTTACCATTGCGAAATACGGGTTTACCATGGCGTTTGTCTGCGCCCTTATCATTGCGGCGGTTACCTTTGTGATCTGCATGGCGGGGCTGGATATCGGGAAGAAATTCGGAACGAAATATTCAGACCGGGCGACTGTGCTTGGCGGCACGATCCTGATCCTGATCGGCATTGAAATTTTTGTGTCGGGCGTATTTTAAAATTGCATGTTCAAAATCGACTCTGGTAAACAATGCAATTTTGCAACGGATGTATGCCCTCCCCAAAAACAAATACGCTTGTAAAAACAGTTTGAGATATGTCCCGGGATTGTTTATAATAATAAGTAAGAAGGAAAACACATTCAGCAGCAGAAAGGGGGACGCATTTATGTATAACATCATCACAATCGAGCGGCGTTATGCCAGCGGGGGACACGAGATCGGAAAAAGACTGGCGGAATCGCTGGGATATAAACTATATGACCGGAATATCCTGTTGGAGGCGGCGCAGAAACTTGACATACCGTTTTATAACATTGAAACCCTTGAGGAGAGCAGCTCCGGCAATGTCCTTTTAAACTTGTCCAAAACCCCTCTGGGCGGACTTTCCGGCAATAAGAACCTGCCCCTTGCGGACCAGCTTTTTCTGGAGGAAAAGCGCATCATCGAAAAGGCGGCAGAAGAAGGAAACTGCGTGATCGTCGGAAGAGCCTCCGGCTATATTTTGAAGGATGTGGAAAACGCCCTGCATGTGTTTGTCTATGCCAACCATGAAAAACGGATACAGCGTGCAATCGAGCGGGAGGGCATCCAGAAGGCGGAAGCCGAAAACGCACTGAAAAAGAATGACAAGAGAAGAAAAAATTTCTACAACGCGCTTACCACCCACGAGTGGGGCGATCCGAAAAACTATGACCTGTACATGAATGCCGGGAATCTGGGAATTGACCTCTGCGTCAGTATTCTGATGGAGGCGGCGAAAGGGTAAACTTGCAAACGCTATGGGGCGCGGATTGACTATGCAAGTCAGTCTGCGCCCCTTCTTATCCGGATAAGCCTAAGAACATCTTTGTACAGGTCTTCTTCATCCTCCAGATCAATCATCAGCCACCGCTGCCCGTTTCCCTCCTGCGTCTGTTGATAAATTTGCCGTAGCTGCGCCGTACAAGCAGGAAGCATTTCTTCCACAGCAGCCTTTTCCTTTTTGCCAACCACCACCAGAACGGTAAAATACCCCTCTCTCGGATAGACCGTGCACAATGATTTTCCCGCCTTCTTCCACTTCACGTTCCATCCCTTCTCCCAGCTGCAGGAGCTGTACTCCATTTTTTCCCCGCACTTATAAGCACTCTTAATCTCCGAGCAAAACTGCGTGAAAAGGGGATTTCTGACATATTCGCCCAACTCTTCCATGGTGGGGCATATCTTTTTATCCTGCAAGTCGATCAAATTTTTCCCTCCAAATCAAGTAATTTCCTTTTTCTGGATGCCCGTCAATGTCTGCCCGTTTCCAAACCATTCCGGCATCCCCGCTAGTACACTAGCCCAATTTGTAATCTTCCTTTTGTACCAGCTCGTAAAATACAGCGGAAATATATTCTTTGCTTGTATGCTTTTCCCCCGCATACATCGGATTTACAACAAAATGCGCAAACTCGGTATAGGGAGCCACCTTCTTTACAACACGCACCAGCTTATTATATACTTTTGTGAGCATGTCCGGGCGGGGAATCCAGTCGCCATCATCCGTATACCTTCCGGTCACAATGTAAAGCCTGTTTTTCACAATCTCCTGTTTTCCCGGAATGCAAAAACCCGCTTCGATCACGCCAAGCCACGCTTCGTCGGCAACATATTCATTTTGGGATGCCCGTGTCACATCAAATCCCCCGATTTCGGGAATGTGAAAATAATATTCGCGGCAGTCCGGTTGTACCACATCCAGCGTAGTTCCCGGAATCAACCGCCATCTGCCGTCCTCATATGTATGTCTGTAAATGACGCAGCCGCTGTCCAGAGCAGCCTGCGCAACAGACAAAAAATCGTGATATCCCATGTAGTAATTGATCTGCTTTCCCATATAATTACGCGCTGTTCTCCTAAACCTGTATTTCAGCCAAGATCCATGAACGTATCGTTTTCTTCATAGTAAAGAATCGCCTTATACAGTTCTTGTACCGCAGCGTTTTCTTTCTGATCCAGCGCAGACATAATAACATCCTGCAGCATATCATGCGTATAAACCACGTCAAGACCATTTTGCACAGCCAGTTCAGGAAAGGTCTCCTCATCTGTCTCCACATCATACGCGGGATAGGGAAGCACATAACATGCAGATTCTAAATCCAGATCCGAAGATTTTGCATAGACACACCATTGGCTGTCCGCACACAATTTTGTTTCGCCTTCCTCTAAATACACTTCTTTAATTTCTTCAATAATTTCTTTAAATAGATACTCCGTTTTTTCATTTTCCATGCCTTCCTTTCCTCTAAAAACAAGATTTGCCATGACGACCACAAATTAAAACGCGTCCATTCTTTGTTTCCTACTGTAAAAAGGGGGGCTTGTCGAGTAACACTATATATATGTTACAGATATCCCCGTCTCCCCGCCTCTTCCATGAGCCGTGGCTGGATATCGGGATATGTCAGCCCATCCGGCAGTTTATCCATCAGCGCAATCTGCTCAATCTCGCTGTGCAGTTCCTCCTCAAAACGCGCAATCTCGGCAAAAAACAGCATACCAAAAGATTCTTCACCATGACCGGCATGGTCAGACACCGTGACGGAATATACACAGACCGGGGCTATCTGAAATTCCAGAGCGCCTGTCTCCTCGTACAGTTCCCGCTTTGCCGTTTCCAAAATATCCTCCCCACGTTCCCGATGCCCTCCGGGTATTTCCCATGTTTCCCTGTCCCTGTGTCTGCAGAACACATATTTATCCTGTGCCTTGGACAGTATGACCGCAAACGCAAGCCGTTCGTCCGCTATCTCTTCATAAAACTTAACCTCTGTCATTTCCTTCGTTTCTCCCGGAGCAGCGGTCCACCGGCATCCCCGCCCCCCCCTGTTTGTCTGTCCCAAGCCCCTTATCGTCCGCTTAAAAATAAAATAATTCTTCAAACTTTTTATTAAGCGCAATGCACAAAACCAACGCTAATTTAGCTGTGGGATTAAACTGTCCCGTTTCGATTGAACTGATCGTATTGCGGGATACGCCAACCAGTTCCGCCAGTTGGTTTTGTGATAATTTCCGCTCCGCCCGCGCTTCCTTAAGACGGTTTTTTAATATCAGTTTATCGTCCAAGTCATCACCGCCTTACAAAACCAGAGAAGATGCAATCAGACAATACACATGATATCCCGACATTACAGATACCATTATAGTATAGACGACTGCCATGGCAAACTCACGTTTATGTCGGAATCTCCTGTATTTCACCCATAATGTCACCATCTCGGGCGTAAAAGAAAGCGCCCACAGCCCCCAATGTATGCCGCCTCCGAGAAGCATCTGTACAATAGTAAAGACTCCCACAAGAGCCATCATTACGATGGTCGCTTTCGCACTTGCCTGTTTTAAAATCTCAAGTTCATAGATGTCCTTATTTCTATTTTCCGCTCTGCTTCTTTCCAAAATTTCTTCTCTGTCCACGGAATAACCCCCAATCCACATCGCCAAGTTTTCTTGTCATATTCTCATTATAGTGTTGCCAAGTTTTCTTGTCAATATTTCTGAGATGTTTTTCCGAAAGCAACAGTACCATACCGTTCCAAAACCAAAACCCTACGCCAGCACCAACGCCTTTTTCGGGCAAAGTTTTGCACATTTGCCACAGCCGATACACTTGTCATAATCAATCTGGGGCGCTTCAAAATCTTTCTGGCTTAACGCGCCCGCCGGGCAAACTTTTACAGCCGGGCATTTGTGGTTTTGAGGACAATGCTCCACTACAATGCTTAATTTTTTCTCCATAAATCGATTCCCTCCCTCTTCTAATTCGTCGCTATGTCTGTTTCGTCACTTGGATTCGCACATTTGAAATGCAATCTCCACATGATTGCTCATAATCATTCTTTGATTGTCCAATATAAATTCCGATTGTGATTTGATGATTTTTAAGGGAAACATTAACTGTTATATTTGTTTATTAAAATCTCCGCCAACCCTTGAAAACACTAAGTTTATCGCAGGTGAACTTTCCCTTAAAGTTTCCCTTGTGTTATATCTTCTTGCAGGGCATTACGAACCCTGATAAGGGAAAAAATGAGGGAAACAAAATCACATAAAACATTATAACACAAAATATACGGGAATTGGTAAACTGATTGAAATGCTTTCAAAAAATCAATGAAAAGAGGACAGATAAAATGAATATGATTTACGCAACATACAATATCCACCATAACAGCATTGACGTATATACCTATGCAGGTTACTTCTTGCGGATAGACTGCAACAAAGCAGAAGAAGGTTTGAAAACCACTCCCTGCTCTGAATGTGCCTTAAATGCTCTGGCAATAGATGAGCCGCTTGAGTATGCAAGATTGTATCTTGAAGGAAATATGCAGATGTGGGTGGATGCGGAAGATAGTCTTGAGCTGTGGTAATTTTAATTCCCCCGAATTCGGGGGAATTAAATCACTTCAAAATCTTTGTAGTCTGTTCTTCCAAAATAGACATCTGATGTATTGCAATTTTATTTAGTTTTATTAAGCGTTCTTTCTGGCTCAGCCCATCTTCTATCAGTACTGCATTGATGTTTTCCATGTTTGATAGGCATATCAATTCATTTATACTTGCATAATCTCGAATATTGCCTTTTTTATCGGGGTTATTATCCCTCCATTGTTTCGCTGTCATACCAAATAAAGCCATATTCAGCACGTCAGCCTCCGATGCGTAGATGATAGAAGTCTGCTGTGCTGTAAGTTCCGGTGGAATAATATTGACCTTAATCGCATCAGTATGTATCCGATAATTAATTTTTGCCAATTCCCTTTTGGCACTCCATCCAAGCAGAGCCTGTTCTTCTTTCTTTAACCGTTCAAATTCCTTGATAAGATATAATTTGAATTGTGGAGATACCCAGCTTGCAAACTCAAATGCAATATCTTTATATGCGTATGTCCCTCCATACCGTCCTGCCTTTGCCACAATACCCTTTGAATTTGTGCGGGAAACCCACTGCTTAACCGACATAATAAAGCGGTTTAATCCCGCTCCCAGCATGATTTCTTCATAGGCAGCAACATTAAAATCTACATTATATATTTCTTCCCATATACCGAGAAATTCTATTGTATTCTTGTTGCGTAACCATTTTTCTATCAGAGAAGGTCCGTTATCAATTTTTCTTACCATATCCGTTAAAGAGATATAATCGTCTTCTTCAATCTGTAAGACTTGTATCTCTGTTCCGTCAACATTTAGTTTTCCCATAAGAAGATCCTTTCATTTAATAATCACATTCCATTTACCGTTTTCAATTACATATTGAAATTCCGTTAAATTATCATCTTCCATCACTTGAAGAAGTGGCGGTAAGTCATTTACAGTATTCATCTTTGACAGTTCTGACTTTTTTACCCAAATCATTTCTCCCTCCTCTGATGATGTTACTTCTCCGAGAAATTCGTCTGTATGAAATAAAAATACAATGTACCGCCCATTCTCAATGGGAAATTGCTTGATTCCACATAATCTTGGATTCTGAATATCAAGTCCGGTTTCCTCTTTCATTTCCCGAATGACAGCATCTATGATAGATTCATTTTTTTCAATATGTCCTCCGGGCAAAGTCAAACCTTTCCAATCATCTTTTAATCTGTTTTGTAGAAGGTAATTATCATTTCGATGAATCAGGCATAAAACCGTTAATTCGACATTTTCTGTTCTCTGCACACGCTATCCCTCCATGTACCGCTCTATTTCATTCCAATTCTTTACCGTCAAGATATTTATATCTTCTGTGTAAGGCAGATCAATCGCCCCTATGTACCATATCGGCAGAAGACCGGCATTTAAGGAGCCTTTCACATCGCATTCATACTGATCTCCGATATACCAGACTTCATCCGGCTGTAATTCAGCTTTTTCCAAAGCCAAATCAAATATCCTTTTGTTTGGTTTGCGGAAGATATAATTACTTGAGGTAATGATAAATTCAAAAGCATTTTCCGGAAGCAGTCTGTTAATACGCTCTGCAACCACAGAAGGGGCATAAGAAATATTGCTGATTACACCTGTGCGGATATCCTTGTTTTTCAAATATCTTAAAAAATCTTTTATCCCCTCTGTCGGCACTCCCGGAGCAGCGGCATTCCAGAATACCGTATTAATTTCAGAGTTGCTTAATGCAATCTCTATTCCCTGCGATTCATAAAGATAAGGCGTAAACATTGTGTCGGGTATCTCTATCTGAAATAAGTGCCTTTTCTCAGGATCAAATCTCCCAAGTTCCCGGTTAATTTCATTTGCTTTGGCTTGCACCTGCTCTGCCGACAAATGATACTTATTTTTTGTTGCATATCGTAAGACAGCCTCTGTTCCCTTTACCCCGTCAAACTTCGGTTCTGCAATCAGCGTCTGACCATAATCAAACAATACCATTTTGGGTGTTTTCATGTCATTTATCTCCACATTCAAAATATCCCTCTTGTATCAGCAATTCCAATACAAGTGCCTCTCGTTCCAACATTACCTGAGTGAAATCATCCAGTATCGTTTCCCTGTTTACACCTATTGCAAGCTGCGGCTCCAGAAATTCAAGCGTAAAGCCTTCGTCCGCTTCATACTTGTCCAAATTTTGTTGTTCTATATCCTTTTTCACGCTACACAGGAAATAATAATTATCCTGTATAAAAATATCCTCTTTTGTACCTTTCTGAATGCGATGAACCTGCCCATATTCCTGAATTGAATCTCTAATAACACATAACCCCGTTTCCTCTAATACTTCTCTTATCAATGCATCTTCCATACATTCATCAGCTTCTATGCCTCCACCCGGAAATTTGTAATAATTATATTTCTTACTATATACCATTGCTATTTTTCCATCCTTAATGATGACAGCCCTTGCAGAAGGTCTGCTAAAAACGCTTCCGTTAGGAACATAATCTTTTTTGTCCATTTCAAATAAAATACGCATTTTATAATCTTCTACTTTCATAAGTTTATCCTTCTTGATTGAATCCGCTCTGTAAAAAACAACTTGGCTTATTCGTTTTTCATAAAAAAATCATATATACTATTTAATCCCATAAGTGTGTTTTTGTCATTTATTGCAGGTCTTGTATTAGTGTTATGGCTATATACAACTTCATGAATGTTACTGCAGTTCATATGATGTAAAAGCGTACATGCTGTACTGTATGCTTTGTCTATATGACCGTCACCACCTCCAACTAATATAACTGCTCCTTTCTTAGATTTTGCAATAGGTTCTTCATTCCTAAAAAATCTAGCGCAAAAATATGTTTGAAGTCTGCTCCCAACATCTAATAATTTTCCAGTCAACTCCGAAAAATAGAGCGGTGAAGCAATTAAAATGTTATCGCATTCCTGTATGTATTTATATATTTCCTGCATTTCATCATTTATTGAGCAGCCATTATTTTTCCAACAGTTCCGACAATCAAGGCAAGCCGAAATATTACATCTATATGCATCAACAATTTTATATTCATCTATCTTTTTTTCGGTAAATTTCTTAATAAGACTGCTTGTATCACCATTTATTCTTGGAGAACCATTCAATATCAAAGTTTTCATAACAACCCCATTTCGGATCTTGTAAATAATCAGTTACAAATCTATTATATCATATTTGGGGGTGTTCATCATCAAAAAGTTATTATACTTAACAAAGACCAAAGGGCTATCTCGCCCCTCGGTCTTTTCCCTTAAGAGTCCCTTGTTGTTGGTAATCTGCGGTTTTCTTTGGCGGATTCCTCAACCGCTCAAGCACACTTTCCTTATCTTTTTTTTGATTATCATCCCCATAAGTTTTTTCCCATTTAGTCACTTGTTCCCTACATGCGATATAGGCATTGTAGGATTTGCGATAAATCCTGTAAAATTCCTGCACATTTTGATAACAGTATCTTTTGACAATCCCCGACAATCCAACTTTAAGAAGGTCTATTTCCTCGTTCTTGCGGTCAATCCTGCTTTGCAGTTCCCCTTTTTTCGTCAGTTTCGCAAATCCCTTCAGACTGTCACGTTCAATCTCTAACTCATTGCGTTCCCTCTCTGCGTCAAAGATAATCCTGTTTTGGCGGTTTAGTTCCTTATAAATCTTTAGCAGCTTTGGATATGCGGCGGCTTCAGCAGACATAACAGGCTTGGGTGGTATCTGTGGTGTTTTCTGCTCTGTTGTCTGTGTTGGGGGCTGTAATTCCCGTTTCGGTGCTAACGAATTAGCAATCGGTTCTTTATGAGTGATTTTTTCCTGCGTTTGTACTTTATCCGTCTGCGGAATTATTTGTACCATTCTTCCCTCGCTTGGCTCTGCAACCAGCTGTATCGTTTCTTTCTCAAAAAACTTTGCCGACAGTTCCCTTGCCTTATCCATTACTTTAGAAATCAGCAATGCCAACGCTGTAACAGCAGTCATAATAATACTTCCCAGACGTTCTGGCTGACTGCCAAATACATCACCCGATTCTCTGATGCGATCAGTAATATATTCCTTTTTTATCTGTTGTATCTCCGTTTCAGAAACACCGCTGACAATCGCCCTGTCAACCTCTCTGTTCCAACGCATACGCATTTCGTTATCAATCTGTATCTGTTCCGCTTTCGGGTTGTTTATTCCTATCTTCTTGGTGGCAAGATACAATCCGTTGCTGTCAAATACATGGAGTTTTTCTTTGCCATCTTTTACAAGAAGATTGATAAGGTCGGTATAAAAATGCTTTATTTCATCAACAAAATCTTCCTGCTTGAACAGCTTATTCTTGGCGGTAAAAAGACTGTGCTCATAGACTTCTCCTTTCTTTTTAAGCCCTCGGCGTTTGAGAGCGAAATACACCTATTGCACAAACTTCGTTTATGCAGTGGGGATTTCGCCCCTGCGGGGAGCTAAGTCACGCCAGCGTGACTTGTTCCGCCATAAGGCGGATATGTTCGTAAACGTGCTGCCTATGCCGCCCACTCACAATCTGTCCTGCCGTACATCCGCTTTTCCTAGCCTGATACTGCCATTTGCAGGAGGGAGGACAAAGCACAATACAGAGACATTCATTTATACGCATGAGCAAGCTGCCCGATGTCAGGGGCAGGATCACTTATATATCTAGCCACGCAAAGCAGGAAAACCTATATGCGGTTTATGAAACGGCAGACCGCCATTACTGGACGGAACTTGCTAAATGCAACCAGCAGGAATTTCAAAAAAGCGGTACGGAGGGGAAGTGCATTGAGGCGAGGAAATTTATTATTGCGCTGCCTGAATCATTTCCCAATCTTTATGAGCCGGACAAACTGTTGCAGCTTTTTACAGACCGTTTCTATAAAAAGTATGGTGTGGAGTGTGTTTCAGCACTGCACCATAACAAACGAAAGACAAATTACCATATCCACCTTATTTTTTCGGAACGGGAACTGTTGCATGAACCCATAGAAAAAACCGCCACCCGCAATATGTTCTATGATGAAAACGGGAAACACGTCCGAACCAAAAAAGAAATACTTGACGAAAACTGGAATGTCCGCAAAGGCTGTAAAATTGTGAAGAAAGACCAACTATTAAAAGTCAAGTAGATAAATGAAGAAATAAAAAGAAAAT
>CAJUJK010000017.1 GCA_910586705.1 uncultured Lachnospiraceae bacterium
TAAAAAAGAACCTCTGTTATGCTGTTACGTAACAGAGGTTCTTTGACAGTCTGAGCATTGAAAACACTAAGTTTTCAATGCTTTCTTTGTCAGGAAATTTATGCGATTGTCTATCTGTTTTTCGGAAGCATCAGGACGAGCCAGATCAGATACGGGAAGATATAGAGTGCCGCCACAGACGCCCAGACAATGCTCTGTCTGTCGATTGCCATAAAGAGAAAGACAATGAGAACCAGCATATAAGGCCCGCTGACTAGCCGGTAAAAGATTTTTCTTTTCTCGGAGATATCTGCGTCTCCGCTTTCTTCGGGATGGGTCATCGTACACTGTATCGTTGCGCCAAAGCGCCCAAAGATGCGTTGAGCCTTGTATTCCACGCCGTCAAGCAAGAAAACAGGGTACATCCCCTCTTTGATGATTTCCAGATCTTGATTATTTTCATTGGCGTATAAGAACAGAGCTTCCAAAAATTCTCCGGAATTCATTACCATCGTATCCGGCTGGAAAGAAAAACCCCGTTTATGTTGCGCAGCGGCATATTTTTTATAATCTTTGATAATTGACATAAACATACCCCCATTTTGTTCGATTCGATCCATTTTTTCCAGTGTCTTTTCCACGTCTATTTTCGCAACGTCCGTTAGAAGCAGATCATGACAAATATCAATACAGGATTGCAGCTTTTGTTTACGTGACTGCAATTCACCGAGATGCTGCTCTAACAATGTGTGAAGCGGTATCTCAGCCGACAGGACGCTGTGGATGTCTTCCAATGAGAAATCCAGTTTCCGTAAAAGCTTGATCGTCTTGAGCGTAGCTACGTCCTCTTCCGAATATTCCCGATAATTGTTTTCAGGATTTCTGTTCGGGTGAAGTAACGCCTTCTTCTCATAGAAACGGATATTCTGTTTGGTGATTCCGGTCAGACGTTCCAATTCATTGATGTTCAATAAAAATGTGCCTCCTTTCCCTGTTCGTTACGTTAAGTGTAAGGGGTATAGTTAGTATAAGGTCAAGGGTTTCCATTTATTTTTCATAATTTTTTGCATATTTCAGAAATCAAAGTCATCAAAATCGGAGCGCATACGCGACCGTCTTCTTTGCTTGCGCTTGATGCGGTTGTTTCTGCGCTTGGCTGTTCTTCCGTTCGTAATTAATGCCTGAATCATAAAAATGGTAATGACGATGGCGGCAACAACCAGAATAATAACCAATACTTTTTTGATATTGATAAAGATGGTATCCTTTGTTTCAACTTCTGTTTCCGATTTGGTTTCTATCTTTTCCACGCTGACGTCAGTAGAAGTCATTTTCGTGTCAAACTCATAAGAAGAAGCGTTATCGGTAACGAGATTCAGATATGCGTTTCCCACATACATGCCGTTATAAGAGTATTCAATTCCACCCACACGGTTTTCATCCGACTGGCTGTAATCAATCTCTGAATCCAGATCCTGAAAGGAAACGGTATTCGGAATAATGACATAACTTTCGGTATCTATGGAGAGAATGGGTTTTGAACTGCCGAAAACGTCATTTCCGATCTGCAAAAAACCTGTGGATTCAATATTGTATTTCTCTTCATTTTCTGAAATATTCAACACTTGAAAATTGTGGAAACCATAATCAAATAATTCCACGGTATCCGTAAACTGATCCGGCGTTTCCTCCTTAAAAACAACACAGACAAGACGCATGCCGTTCTGTTCCGCGCAGGTTACAAGGGTCTGTCTGGAATCGTCGGTATACCCGGTCTTACCACCCAAAATACCTTCGTAAGGTATTTCACCGTTAACAAGTTTATGCTTGTTATTTTTAAAGAAATCGTCCGGCTGTGTGGCGGTTGCCTCAAAATGGTAGCGTCCGGTATTGCTTATTTTACATAGCATCTCATTGCGAAAAAACAGACTGGAAATCAACGCAAGGTCATAGGCGCTTGTATAATGCTGGGGATCATGCAAACCGTTCGGATTGACAAAATGAGTGTCGGTACAGCCTATTTCCTCTGCCCGCTCGTTCATCAATGCCACAAAATCTTCAATGGAACCAGAAACATATTCACCGGCGGCATTTGCCGCTTCATTGGCGGATGCAACCATAATCCCATAAAGACATTCTTCCAGCGTGATGGATTCTCCTTCATCCATACCCATATTGGATCCGTCTGCGGGAACACTGAAAACTGCTTCATGGCTAAATTCTACCATATCATCCAGATTTCCTCTTTCTGCAGCAAGAAGAGCAGTCATAATTTTCGTGGTGCTGGCGGGATAAAGACGTTCATGGATATTCTTAGAATAAAGAATAACGCCCGTGTTGGCGTCCATCAGAATAGCAGCCTGTGCGCCTATCTGCGGACCGGCAGGCCAGTTATCAATTTCATTTGACTGGATGGGAAGGGCTTTGCGCGCTTCTGCCTCTTCCTGCAATTCTTCCAGACTTGCCGCTTCTGCGGTCAGAATCAGTCCATCGGAAAGAAAACTGCCAAAAGCCAGAAGAAAAGAAAGAAGCAGACCTGCGAGCCGTCCGCGTTGCAAAAATCTTTTTTTATTCAATAAAAACATAGGGTAAAACCTTTCTATAATAACAAATATATGATATTTTCAATATAATAATGAATCTGTTCTTACATATCATACACTATTTGAAAGAAAAACTGTAGTGTATTCACAAAAAATACAAAATGAGTTAAAATATATCCAGTGCGAATTTGCAAGTATATAAAAACGCAGAAGAAAATATATGACGGAAAACAGGATAAGAATATGAGATTACGAAATGTGACAGGATCGAGGGAAGTAATAGCTGCATGTGATTATGTGATACATAATCCGCAGGAATGCCGGGGAAAATGGCATGAGGTTTTTGGAAATGATGCTCCTATCCGTATAGAGATCGGTATGGGAAAAGGACGTTTTATCATGGATTTGGCAAGACAGAACCCGGACGTCAATTATGTGGGGATTGAAAAGTATTCCAGTGTGTTGATCCGGGGAATACAGAAACTGGAGGCTGATCCGCTGCCGAATCTCTATTTTATCCGTATGGAGGCGGAGGAGATTACGTCCGTTTTCGGAACAGGAGAGGTAGATCGCGTTTATCTGAATTTTTCCGATCCGTGGCCGAAGGACAGACACGCAAAGCGTAGACTTCCTTCCCGTGAATTTTTACACCGTTATGATGAGATACTAATACCAGACGGCGTGATTGAGTTTAAGACGGACAACCATGATCTGTTTCAGTTTGCGCTGGAAGAACTGGAACCGGCGGGATGGAAAATTGTACAGATGACGGAGGATCTTCACCATAATGCGCAGATGATGGAAGGGAACGTTATGACCGAGTATGAGGAGCGGTTTTCCTCAAAGGGGAATCTCATTTATAAATATGTGATTATGAGATAAAAATGTGGACAGGCATATATAGTAAAAAATACTACGATGTGTGCGTTGAAAGTGGTTACTTATAAAAATCAGAATAGAAAAGGAAACGACAAGGAGGAAAACACATGGAGTACAAATTCACAAGCGAAAATTTTGAGAGCGAGGTATTGGATTCGGAAGTTCCCGTATTGGTGGATTTCTATGCGGACTGGTGTGGTCCCTGCAAAATGATGGCGCCGGTTATTGCGCAGCTGGCAGAAAAGTATGACGGAAAAGTAAAAGTCGGAAAGTGCAATATAGACGACGAGGACGGGCTTGCCAGAATGTACCGGGTGATGAACATTCCCAATATGAAAATTTTTGTAAAAGGAGAACCTGTCGGGAATATTGTGGGAGCGGTACCGCCGGAGGAACTGGAGGCGGAACTGGCAAAAGTGCTGTAAAAGAAATGTGCTGCAAAACTTTTCATGTGTTTTGCAGCACGTATTTTTTGAAGCGGACTGCCGGGTCCGCGTCTATCATATGATAAAAAGCGCAATGATAGTAATCAGACGGTTAGGATGGAATGTGCCAAAAGCACCCATATTACGCTCCCTTTCTATTAAGAGACGAATTGTCTTCTCTGTTATATAAGAATTTCAGAATAATGGGCGTTGCGATGGAGGAGAACAGAATCAGCAAAATTACCGCCATAAAATAATCGGAAGTCAGTAAATCTGCCGCCAGTCCCTTCTGTGCCACAATCAGCGCCACCTCTCCGCGGGTCATCATGCCGACGCCGATTTTTACGGAGTCGGAAAAGGTGTAGCGGCAGAGTTTGGCGGCAAGTCCGCAGCCGATAATCTTGGAAAGCAAAGCAACAATCACGAAACAGATACAGAAGATAAACAGCGTGGAGTCCATCGCGTCAAAGTTTGTTTTCAGACCGATACTTGCGAAAAACAGCGGTCCGAAAAGCATGTAGGAGCTCACGTCCACTTTTCTCTCTATGTAGGTATTGTCGCTTAAGTTACAGAGCACGATGCCGGCTATGTACGCTCCCGTGATATCCGCAATGCCGAAATATTTTTCCGCCACATAGGAAAGAGCGAAGCAGAATGCCATGGCGACAATGGGAATACGCCTCGTGTGCGGATATCGTTTGTCCAGAGCCAGAAAGACTTTAAATACGATAAAGCCGCCTACGACTGCGACAAGAAAGAAAATAATGGTCTTTAAAACGACCATGCCGGGATGGGAGTCCGGGGACTTAAACCCGATCACAAACGTGAGTACGATAATGCCGATCACGTCGTCTATGATGGCGGCGCTGACAATGGCTGTGCCCACTTTGCTCTTTATTTTCCCTAATTCCTGCAATGCGGCTACGGTAATGCTGACGCTGGTGGCAGTCATAATCGTGCCGATAAAGACAGCCTTGAAAAATTCCTCACTTCCCCAGGGCGCCACACCATAAAAGCCCATATATAAAAGCGCGCCCAACACCAACGGCACAAACACGCCCGCGCAGGCGATCAGAAGGGCGATAGGTCCTGTTTTGATCAGTTCCTTTAAATCCGTTTCCAGTCCTACCTCAAACATCAGAAGAACAACGCCGATTTCCGCCATCTGTGTGATAAAGTCAGAAGGGGCAACCCAGCCCAGTACGCAGGGACCGATCAGCAGTCCTGCCACGATCTGCCCGACAACCTGAGGCGCCTTACACTTCCTCGCCATAACGGCAAAAAATTTTGCGGCAAAAATAATAATTGCCAAGTCCCGTAACACTTCATAAGCTTCCATAACAAACCTCCTCACAGAAATTCGCTACATAAGAATACACCTTTTATGAGGAAAAAACAAGAGAAAAGGGGACCCCTTCTATAGATTTTAACGAAAAAGGACGGATCTGCCCGACGAAAAGGAAATTCCCGCGCCTGTGTTCGGGTGCAGGGCGCACCGGGCTGCGTCTGCTATAAATACCAGCAAAAGGAAAAGGGTGACGGCTCTGCGCCATTTCGGAGGGATTCGTTCATACTGTTTTTCATAAAAAGGGAGAAAGAGGCAGACCAGAGCCGTTCCGCCAAGACCGAAAACGACCGCGCCCAGAAGGCAGATTCTGCCGTTGAGATTTAAGAAATGCCCACTGTAATCCCACCAGCGGATGCCCCACTTGCGCTCAAGGAAAAAACTGGTCAGATATTCCAGAATCGTACAGATTAACATGGAAAGCGCAAATACAGACAGTGGTTTCCGGCTCAGCCGGTGAAGCAGCATACAGAGCAGAATCCCGCCTGCCCCGTAGATCGGAAGATAGGGTCCTTCGTATACGCCTCTGTTGATAAAGGCATGTTCCGTGAAAAAGAACAGCAACACTTCCCAGAGCCAGCCAGCGAAGGCGGTGATGAAAAAGAGGAGGACATAAAAGGTAAATCTGTCGGTGGTTGATTTTCTTTTCATGTTCTCAGAGTGTCCGATTTTTGGGGGATTATGCAAAAGAATTTTTAATATGCTGTGACAAAAAAACACCCGACTTGCTGAAAGTCAGGTGTTTTTTGATAGTCGAAGCGACAGGATTTGAACCTGCGACCTCTGCGTCCCGAACGCAGCGCTCTACCAAACTGAGCCACGCTTCGCTTTGTGAACAACTATGATAATACAACATTTATAAGGGTATTGTCAATGATTCTGTGAGAATAATTTTGCCGAGTCCCCCTATTTATAAACATTTATGATATGATAGACTGTATATATTTGCTATTTCTTTGCAAACGGCGAAATATGCGCGGTATTTTTTGCAGGAAGAATTTTGATTTCAGGAAGAAGGAAACGATGGAAAGACACGCGCTTAAAATTCCATGTAATGCCATGCCCTTTATATGCGAGGCAGACTACAGTGTTTCGCTTGGGAAGATGATGCACGCGGATCGGACCGCACCGTTTCATGTGGTGATCTATCTGCTCAGAGGCTCCATGGAAATCATAGAGGACGGCGACCGCTATGAACTTTTGCCGCATCGGCTCTTTTTTCTGAAAGGCGGGGTGCACCATTGGGGAGAAAAGCCTTTTGAAGAAGGGTCCGCCTGGTATTATGCGCATTTTTACAGCAAGGAGCCGGACGTCGGGATGGAGGAGCTTCCCGGAAATGTGTATTATGATACAAAGGTCTGTCTGAATCCGCAGGACAATGAGAAATATATCGCGATCCCGAAAATGACGGACTGCGAGCGGATGGGACAGATACAGAAAAACTTTGAGAAGATGATAGAGGCGCATGTGCACGGGAACATTCCGCAGGCTTCGGTCAGACTGTGGCAGATCTTTCTGGAATGTGCAAAGAGTGCGCTGGGGGATTCCGTACAAAATGTTTATGTAAGAAAGCTGCGGGAATACATACAGGCGCATTATACAGAAAATTTTGAGGCAACGGAGGTGGAGTCGGTCTGTGGACTTTCCTATAAATATGCGGGTACGCTTTTTAAGGAGGAGACGGGTCAGACGATCCGGGAGTACCAGCGGACGCTGCGTCTGCGCAGGGCGAAGCAGCTGTTGAAGGAGACGGATAAACCGATTACGGAAATTGCGCAGCTCACAGGCTTCTCGGATGTGTTTTATTTCAGCAAGGTGTTTCGTGCGGAGCAGGGATGCTCGCCCAGCGAGTATCGCAGGACGTATATTCCGGGAATTTGAGAATGGAAGTATATGAAAACGGTGCAGAAGATTGAATTTCATACCGGCAGCAAGGAAGAACTGCTTCCCGGTTTCACGGATGAATTTCCTTATATTGCATCCAGAGTTGAACTGGATAAATATACGGGGCGTTATGTGCCGTGGCACTGGCACAGGGCGGTGGAAATCTTTTATATGGAGAGCGGCAGTCTGGAATATCACACGCCCCACGGAAGGATAGAGTTTCCCGCCGGAAGCGGCGGCATGGTAAATGCGAATGTGCTCCATATGACGAGAGTGCTGTCACAGACAGAAAAGAATATACAGCTTCTCCATATTTTTGACGCATCCCTGCTTGGCGGAGAGCAGGGGAGCAGAATAGAAAGGCAATATATTGCCCCTGTTGTGACGGCGCCGCAAATAGAGATTATCCCTGTTTTTCCGGGAAATGCGCCGCAGGATTGTATTTTGGAACGTATTTTGGAATCATTACACCTTCCAAATGACGAATTTG
This sequence comes from uncultured Lachnospiraceae bacterium, assembly GCA_910586705.1. Lineage (GTDB taxonomy): Bacteria > Bacillota > Clostridia > Lachnospirales > Lachnospiraceae > UBA3282. Next base: position 7,546 of record CAJUJK010000017.1, read on the forward strand.
GGTATGAGATGAAACTGCGGGAGGCATTGTCGGAAATATGGTTAATGCTGTTTGAGTTGTCCCGTCCCATGCTGGCTCAGGGAGGGGAGGCGAACAGGAATAATGATAAGATTAAGCTGATGATGATTTATATTCACGAACATTACCCGGAAAAGATTTCCATTCGGGAACTGGCGGCAGCGGCGTATCTCAGCGAGCGGGAATGCTTCCGGGTATTCCACGATTATCTGCATATGACGCCCGTGGAATATATCAAGAGTTACCGCCTGCAGAAAGCCAGCCAGATGCTGGAAAAAGGGCAGGAACCGATTACAGAGATCTGTCATGCCTGCGGTCTGGGAAGCAGCAGTTATTTTGGAAAGGTATTCCGGGAGTACGCGGGCTGTACGCCTCTGGAATATCGGAGAAAATGGCAGGATAGTGATATATAAGGGCGGGAATTAAATATTTTTACCATTCGGACTGCACTATAATGATACCCGTAAAGACAACGTACATTTACGGAGGAGGTTCGATATGGCGGAGTATAAAGACAGTGACTTTCTGGAAACCGCGGACAGCGGCACGTTAAAACTGATTGCCCGGACAAGGGAACTGACACGGGAATATTATTTTTCGGATTACGAGGACACGGAAAAGAGAGAAGCTATTTTGCGGGAGCTTCTGGGCGGCATAGGGGAGAATGTGGAGATTGACACGCCGTTTCACTGTGACCACGGGAACAATATCTTTCTGGGAAACGATGTGATTATCGGCATTAACTGCACCTTTGTGGACAATGCGGAAATCCGCATAGGAAACCGGGTACTGATCGCGTCAAACGTGCAGTTTTACACAAGCTCGCACCCGGTTTTGTCCAAGGAGCGTCTGGTGGATGACTGGAAAGAGAAGGGAGCAACCTTTTTCAGGACATATGCGCGCCCGATAGAAATAAAGGACAACGTCTGGATCGGCGGCGGCAGTATTCTCCTGCCGGGCGTGACGGTCGGGGAAAACAGCGTGATCGGGGCGGGGAGCGTTGTGAACCGTTCGATTCCGGCAAACTGCGTCGCGGTGGGAAATCCATGCAGAGTTATCCGTACATTGGAGGAGGAAGCTTAGGTATGAGTCTGGAAAACATTAAAATTATTTTTTTCGATATCGACGGCACGCTGATCGATATCCACAGCAGAAAGATAACGGAGAGAACGCTTAAGACACTGATCCGGTTGAGGGAGCGAAATTTCATTCTCTGTCTCTCGACAGGAAGGTCTCCGATGACCGTGCCTCATTTTGAGGGATGGAAGCCGGACGTGTATCTCACCTTTAACGGCTCGTACTGTTATGACGGGCAGCAGGTGATCTACAAGAATCCGCTCTCCACCGCGGATGCAAAGCGGATTGTAAAAAACGCCGCTTCGATCAACAGACCCGTGTCAGCTGCCACGCCGGAAAAACTGGCGGCGAACGGGAAAGATGAGGATTTAGTGAAATATTTTGCGCTTGCCAAGCTGGACGTGGATGTGTCCGATGATTTTGGTGAGATGATAGAGAACGATGAGATATATCAGATCATGTCGGGAGGACGGGAAAGCGAGTACCCGGCATTCCTGCAAGACGTGGAAAACGCAAAGATAGCGGCATGGTGGGACCGGGCGGTGGATATTATCCCGGCGGACAGCGGAAAAGGCGTCGGGATTGAGCACGTGCTGGCACATTATCATCTGAAAAAGGAGGAGGCGCTTGCCTTTGGGGACGGCAATAACGATATTGAAATGCTGCAGGCGGTAGGTACGGGTGTTGCCATGGAAAACGGATCGGATGAGCTGAAGGCGGTGGCGGACGACATATGTGGGCACGCGGCGGAGGACGGGGTCTATCATTACTGCGTGAAGCACGGGCTGATCGAGGAAATTGAATGAGAGAATGCAGCGGCAAATTATCACAGTAAGTATCGCTGCTTTAAAAAGACCCTCTGTTACGCTTCTGCATAACAGAGGGTCTTTGGCAGTCTGACGGAGGCTTTCTAAGCCCCTGCGCCTACCATGTAAGCCATGAAACTGTAGCTGTCCTGCACATCCGTCAGGTAAAGATCCAGCCAGAGCTCTTTCGGATTGATCATCCGAAGCATCTGCAGAACTGCTGCATTCTGCTTCAGATCGCAGAGCGTTTCGTTAGGCATTTCCAGAAAAACGCTGCCGTGACTGTTTTCTACCATCTGGATGAACTTATCTGTGTTCTTGATTGTTCTGATATTGACCTTATACATAATCTTCTCTCCCTTCTTACATTTTATATGGATTTTAGTTTCGTCTTCCCTTTTCTTTTGTGTTACCTTGTGATATGATTATATCATCATAAAAAGTAATAATGTTAGGAGTAAATCCGCGTTATATATGATTATATTTCCAAACATGATTCTAGTAAGGTTTCATGCACAAAATGTAGTCTGCTGAGAGAAATCATGTACATTTGACAGCATATACAGCGGAAAGGAGAAGAAATATGATATTGCCATGTAGTGTGCAGACAAATACGCAGGGGGAGGAACTACGGGAGCACGGAACGCGGCTGTTCCCGGTGGCATGTTATCAGGACCTGCTGCCACGGGATGAAATTGCCTGGCATTGGCACAATGAGCTGGAACTGGGTCTGATTGCGAACGGGTCCGCTGTCGTGGAGACAGGGTCTGCATCCTGTGTGCTTCATGCCGGGGAGGGATTTTTTATCAACAGCAATATTCTGCACGCCGCAGCCTTATCCGGGGATGATTCCTGTGAGATTCATTCCGTCGTGTTTCATCCGAGGGCGGTGAGTGGCAGTACGGACAACATTATTTGGCAGAAATATGTGAAACCGTTGATAGAAAATCAAACTTGTCCCGGATTTTATCTTACACCGGATGTGATGTGGCAGAAACGGGTTCTGGATAGTTTGGAGTCTCTTTGGAGGGCGGCGGATAAAGAGCCTTTTGGCTATGAGATACAGGTTCGCAATGAATTATCCTCAATTATGGCAATTCTCTCGGAAAACCAGCCGGCTGTCGGCAAAAAATCATTTGGCAAGGAACAGCGTGATAATGCGAGAATCAAGGAAATGCTGACCTTCATTCAGGCGAATTACGGCAGGGAGCTTACGGTAGAGGACATCGCTTCCGCCTGTGCGGTCAGCGCGAGCGAGTGTATTCGGTGTTTTCATGCGACGATCAACACGACGCCGATTGCTTATCTGAAATCCTACCGGCTCCAACAGGCGGCAGTCAAACTGCAGCTAACTACAGATAAGATATCGGCGATCGCGGAAAGCTGCGGGTTTCAGGAGATGAGCTATTTCGCCAAATCTTTTAAGGTGGCTTACGGCTGTACACCTTCCGAATACAGAATCGGAAAATAATACAAATAAAGGCGAATATAATCCATTTTATCTCGAAGTTTTTCAGAATATAATACATATTAAAGAATTGTAGAGAAAGAGGGCGGAATGCCCGCGTTTTGGGAAACGGACGTTAAAATGGAGGGTGGAAAAATGGGCGATTTAAAACTGGTTAAGGATTTTACGGTGGGGGACGGATTTTTTGGAAGGTACGAGAAGCTTGTAAAGGATGTGGTGCTGCCATATCAGGAGCGGGCGTTGAATGACCAGATTGAGGGGGCGGAGAAGAGCCATTGTATCGAAAATTTCCGCATGGCGGCGAAAAAGCTGAAAACAGGAAGCTGTGACGGGGAATTTTACGGCATGGTATTTCAGGACAGTGACGTAGCAAAGTGGCTGGAAGGCGCGGCTTACTCTCTTGCGCAGAATCCCGATGAGGAGTTGGAGAAGCGGTGTGATGAAATCATTGATCTGATCGGGGAGGCACAGCAGAGGGACGGCTATCTCAACACCTACTTTACGGTAAAAGAGCCGGACAAGCGTTGGACAAACCTGCACGAAGCGCACGAACTCTACTGTGCGGGGCACATGATTGAGGCGGCGGTGGCATATGCGGAGTGTACGGGTAAATCAAAACTTTTGGAGATCATGTGTGACATGGCGGATCACATTTACCGTCATTTTATCGAGGAGGGAGCGGAAGGATATCCCGGGCACCCGGAGATTGAGCTTGCGCTGATGCGGCTGTACCGCAGCACCAAGGAGGAGAGATATAAGGAGCTGGCGATGCACTTTATCAATGTGCGCGGCGTTGACCCGGATTATTATAAGAAGGAAATGAAAAAGAACCCTTGGCGTGTCTGGGGTAATCATCCCGAGGACTTGGAGTATGCGCAGAATTACGCGCCGGTGCGGCAGCAGGACAAGGCGGTGGGACATGCCGTCCGGGCGGTATATCTTTACACAGGCATGGCGGACGCGGCGATGGAAACGGGCGACAGGGAGCTTGCGGAAGCCTGCAAAACGCTGTGGAACAATATCACGCAGCACAGAATGTATGTGACGGGAGCGATCGGTTCCGCCTATGAGGGGGAAGCTTTCACGAAGGACGACCATTTGCCAAACGATACGGCTTATGCGGAGACATGCGCAGCGATCGGGCTGATCTTCTTCTCCAACAAAATGTTACATCTGGAGCATAACGGCAAGTACGCCGACGTGATGGAGCGGGCGCTTTACAACTGTGTGTTGGCGGGTATGCAGCTTGACGGCACGAAATTCTTCTATGTGAATCCGCTGGAGGTACTGCCGGGTATTTCCGGGGAGGCGCAGACTCATAAACACGCGCTGCCCGTCAGACCCAAGTGGTTTGCCTGTGCCTGCTGCCCGCCCAATGTGGCAAGGCTTTTGGGTTCTGTGGCGGAGTATGCGTGGCATGTGATCCCGGGCACATTGTTCTCTAACTTGTTTATCGCGGGCACACTGGATCTGGAAAATCATTTTGGCGGCAAGGTGACGCTTAAGACAAATTATCCCTACGACAATAAGCTGGAATACCGTTTTGCGCCGCAGGAAGGAAGAGAGAGCATGGAGGTTCCGCTGGCGGTCCGTATTCCCGCATGGAGCAGGCAGACGAAGATTCTGTTAAACGGAGAAGAGACGGATTGTGAGATCCGGGACGGCTTTGCGTATCTGAGAGGGGAATATTCGGCGGATGATGTCATTACGGTGGAGTTTGATCTGACGGTAAGGCATGTGTACACCAGCAGCCGTGTCTCCGAAAATACGGGAAGAGTGGCGCTGCAGCGCGGACCGCTGATCTACTGCGCGGAGGGCGTGGATAATGAAAACGATATCCTTTCCTTGAGTCTGAAAAAGGACGGGGAAGTGACGGTGGGTGAGTACCTGCCGGATGAGCTGTTCGGCATTCAGAAGCTTTTCGCAGAAGGGTACCGGGAGACGGCGAACGACGAACTTTACAGCTTTGAGAGGCAGGAGGCGCAGCCTTGTCAAGTGACGCTGGTACCGTATTATACATGGGGTAACCGGGGGCTGAACCAGATGCGGGTGTGGATTCCGGAAAAATAAAGCGCCATATGAAAAAAATGCTGTAAATAAAGTGAAAAAAGGGAATTGTATCCGGGAGCGTTTCCCGTTATACTTACCTTAATATGGAATTTGAGCGAACAGGCGGTATGTCCATATGGATGTACCGCCGCTTCTATGCGCAGGACCATGCAGATGAAATATACCGCCAGTGGGGCGCACGGTTTGCGCGGCTGGCAGGGGAAGACAGCGCTTCCCCTGCTCGATTGCACATTCAGATAGAATCAAACAGGAGGTTGCCACGATATGTTGAAGAAAGATGACAAAAAGAACGAGAAAAAGAGGGAGAAGGAAATTGACAAGCTGGTTAAGAAACTGACGCTTGATGAAAAAATCGCCATGATCCACGGCGCTTCTCTTTTCCGCTCCGGGGCGGTGGAACGGCTGGGGATTCCTGCCATTGAGACTTCGGACGGGCCTATGGGTGTGCGCGCCGAGTTTATGGACGACAGATGGATTCCTTTGGGAAATCAGGACGATATGGTGTCCTACCTTCCAAGCAACAGCGCGCTTGCGTCCTCATGGAATACGGAACTGGCGTACAAGACGGGGCGCATACTGGGTGCGGAGGCGAGAGGACGCGGCAAGGATGTGATTCTGGCGCCGGGCATTAACATCAAGAGAGACCCGCTCTGCGGCAGGAATTTTGAGTATATGAGCGAGGACCCTGCGCTCACAAGGGCGTTTGTGGTGCCTTTTATAAAGGGTGTGCAGGAAAATGACGTGGCGGCGTGCGTGAAGCACTTTGCGGTGAACGTGCAGGAGACGGACCGTCTGATGGTAGATGAGGAAATTGACGAGCGGACGCTCTATGAACTGTATCTGCCCGCGTTCAAGGCGGCGGTGCAGGAAGCGGAAACGTATTCAGTCATGGGTGCGTACAATAAAATCAACGGAACCCATTGCTGCGAAAATAAGAAGCTGTTAGATGAGATTCTGCGAAAAGAGTGGGGCTTCGACGGCGCGGTCATCAGCGACTGGGGCGGCGTACATAAGACGAAAGAGGCGGCGGCGTGCTCCATGGATCTGGAAATGTCGATCTTCCCGGATTTTGACGACTATAAACTGGCGAATCCCTTAAAGGAATTGGTTGAAAAGGGTGAAGTTTCCGAGGACGCGGTGGACGCCAAGGTGAGAAATCTCCTGCGGATGATGTACCGTTTAAAGATGATCGGGTCGAAGAAGGATTCCCGCAAAGCGGGTGTATACAATGCGCCGGAGCACCGGGAGGCGGTTCTCCATGCGGCGGAGGAATCCATGGTTTTATTAAAGAATGAAAATCATATCCTTCCGCTGGACGCGAAAAAGATAAAAAAGCTTGCCGTGATCGGGGCGAACGCGGTGACGCTGCATTCAAATGGCGGCGGCAGCGCGGAGATCAAGGCGCTGTACGAGATTTCCCCTCTGGCGGGGCTTAAGATGTATCTGGGCGGAAATATAGAGGTCGTGTATGTGCCGGGTTATTATGTGCCTGCGAAGCCAAAGACCTTTGAGGTGAACTGGCAGGCGGCGAGTCTGGACGATCTGAAAAATACCACGGTGGGACAGCCACCCAGAGACGAGGCAGGCGAAGCGGATGCCCATAGGAAGGGCGAGGAGGAAAGGCTTGCGCAGATAGAGCGGGATAAGATTGAAATCCATGAGAAAAATCAGGCGCTCTTTGAGCAGGCGCTTGCGCTGGCAAAGGACGCCGACGCGGTGATCTTTGTGGGCGGTTTAAATCACGATTATGACTGTGAGGGTTCTGACAGACCCGATATGAAGCTGCCCTATGAGCAGGATCTGCTGATCGATGAGCTTTTAAAAGTGAGAAAGGATACGATACTGACCTTTGTGGGCGGCTCTCCCGTGGAGATGCCTTGGCGGGAGCAGGCGCAGACGATTCTGTGGAGTTACTACGCGGGTATGGAGACGGGAAATGCGTTTGCGAAGATTATTTTCGGTGAGGTGAACCCGTCCGGGAAACTGGCGGAGACTTTTCCCGCCAAATATGAGGACTGCGTGACTGCTAAGAATGGACAGTTTGGCAATTGGGGGAAAATTGCGCTGGAGGAAGGGCTGTACTGCGGCTACCGCTATTATGACAGGCAGCGGATCAAACCGGCGTTCTGTTTCGGGTACGGTCTGTCTTACACGAATTTCGAGTACAGTGGTCTGACCTTGAAGGCGGAGAAAGGAAAGGACGTGAAATTGACTTTCACGGTCAAAAACGTCGGAAAGCAGGCGGGAGCGGAGACAGCGCAGATTTATATCGCGCCGATTGCGGCGCAGGTGGACAGACCCGACAAGGAGTTGAAAACTTTTGCCAAGGTGGAACTCGGTGCAGGGCGTTCAAAAAAAGTTTCCCTGACTTTGAAACAGGAGGACTTTATGTATTTTGACACGCAGTTACACAAATTTATCGCGGATGCGGGCGATTATGAGATTCTGGTGGGCGCGTCCTGTGAGGATATCAGACTGCGGGGTATCGCGACGCTGAGCTGATGCAGAGAACGTCCGGGTAATTCATCGCGGGCATTCCTAAATACGCGCCTGCTTTGTATCACATGCCACCCCGGTGTGCATACTGATTTTATGACAATTTATCTCAGAATGATTCTGAATGAAATTGCTCGGACAGGTAAAGAATAAGACGGAAATCTTATTTATAACTGATAACTGAAAATCAGATGCAGGAAAGGGTGGAAAAAATGGATTATAATACGTTACCTGTCGGTCTTGGGCTCGCCTTTGCGACAAACCGCACGGCGATGGACCGTTTTGTGGATATGACTGACGATGAAAAGAAAGAGTTTGTGGAGAGAAGCCGGGGCGTGATGTCCAGAAAGGAAATGGACAGTCTGGTGAGCTCCCTTACGGAGGACGAGGAGCCGGATCTCCATCTCGAAGATGTGAACCAGATTTTTAAAGGACCGGGCATCGGATAGACGGTTCGGAAATTTAAGGAGTTTTTATGTGGATACAGCTGCCCGAAAAAGTGCATAACATCATAAATACGCTGGAAGAGGCGGGATATGAGGCGTTCGCGGTGGGCGGCTGTGTCCGGGACTCCATACTTGGCAGAAAGCCGGACGACTGGGATATCACCACCTCGGCAAAGCCTGAGGAAACGAAACGTCTTTTCCCGAGAACCGTGGACACGGGGATTGAGCACGGAACCGTCACGGTTCTTCTGGGAGGAGAGGGCTTTGAAGTGACGACCTATCGGATTGACGGTACATATGAAGATGGCAGGCATCCTACGGAAGTGACTTTTACTGCCAGTTTAAAAGAAGATCTGCGGCGGCGTGATTTTACGATCAATGCCATGGCTTACAACGACAGAAGCGGTCTGGTGGATCTTTACGGCGGGCTTGCGGATATGGAGAACCGGGTGATCCGGTGCGTGGGGGACGCGGCGGAGCGGTTTGACGAGGACGCCCTGCGTATGCTGCGTGCGGTACGTTTTTCCGCCCAGCTCGGCTACCAGATTGATGAGGCAACCGGGGAGGCAGTCAGGGCGCTGGCACCGAATTTACAGAAAATCTCTGCGGAGCGGATTCAGACAGAACTTGTGAAACTGGTGACATCCCCCCATCCCGATGATCTGCGGACCGCTTACGAGCTTGGCATCACGGCGCAGATTCTGCCGGAATTTGATCTCTGTATGGAGACGCCCCAGAGACATAAGCACCACTGTTATGACGTGGGAGAACATATTCTGCATTCCATGCTCGGCGTGAAGCCGGACAAGGTACTGCGCCTTGGCATGTTGTTCCACGATATCGGCAAGCCCCAGACGCTTACCATAGACCCGGACGGGACGACCCACAACAAAAAGCACCCCTTTGAGGGGGAAAAGATCACCAGAAAGGTGATGCGGCGTTTAAAATTCGACAACGGCACTACCGACAAGGTGACAAAGCTGGTTCTTTACCACGATTACGATATCGCGCCCACAGAGGCGGGCGTGAGGCGGGCGGTCAACCGGATCGGCGAAGATATTTTTCCCATGATTTTCACGGTACGCCGCGCGGATATCGCTGCCCAGAGCGATTACATGCGGGCGGAGAAACTGGCAAAGGTGGACTGTATAGAAAAGCTGTATCAGGAAATTCTGGCGCGCAGAGACGCGGTTACCGTGAAGGATCTGGCCATATCGGGAAACGATCTGATTGCGGAGGGGATGCCGCCCGGGAGACAGATCGGAGAAACGCTGTCCGCGCTTTTAGAGAGGGTGCTCGATGACCCGTCCCTTAACAAGAGAGAAATTCTTCTGAAACTGTATAAAGAAGTGTAATGAAACCCCCCTCCTGTTCATAAGATGTAACAGTCAGAGTCAGGCGGGGGGTATTTTTGTGAATGACAGAGCTGTCAGTTTATTAGAGCATTATGACATAGAAGTGCGGCGTACATGGAAAGGCCGCGGGGCAATTTTATGCGATTCAGACCGGGGTCTGCTAATTATGAAAGAATACAGCGGTCCTGCGGAGAAGGTCGGTTTTCAGGAATATCTGCTGAATCATATCCGGGAGAGCGGCACTGTGCGGGCAGAGACGATTCTGCGGACGAAGGAAGATGAACTGCTTGTACGGGATCAGGACAGGACGGCGTATGTCGTAAAGACCTACTGCGAGGGCAGGGAGTGCGATCACAGGAATCCGCAGGAATGTCGCCATGCGGTGGATACGCTGGCGCGTCTTCACGGGGTCTGTGACCTTTCCGGCTGTGAAATTCTCGAGGAACAGCCTGTTTTTCATATGGGAAACGAATATGAAAAACATAACCGCGAGCTGAAAAAGGTGCGGAAATTTTTGCGGGAAAAGAGCCAGAAAACCGATTTTGAGATTTATCTGATGAAACATTATGATTATTTTATGGATATTGCCTTGCAAATTACGGGGGAATTGAGTTATTATGCCTATGAGGAGGATTCTCTTTCGTTCTCCGTTGTGTGCCATGGCGATTACCAGTACCATAATATCATACAGACCGAAGGGGGAAGTGTACTCGTCAATTTCGAGAAATGTATAAGGGACTACCCGGTTCGGGATCTGTATCTGTTTATGCGTAAGCTCTTGGAAAAAAATAACTGGTCGCAGACACTTGGTGATATGCTGCTTTCGGGGTATAATGATGTAAGACCTTTGAGCGAACAGGATTGCAGGCAGTTGTATTTTCGCTTTGCCTACCCGGAAAAGTTCTGGAAGATCGTGAACTTTTATTATAACAGCGGCAAAGCATGGATTCCCGGGCGGAATATGGAAAAGACAGAAAAATTATTTGCGCAGGAGAGGGAAAAACAGCTCTTTTTAAAGAGTGCGTTTCCGTCCTGTATGCCATAACAAAGCAATGAATGCGGAAATGGAGTAGAAAATGATTAGGATGCACAGAAGATTTTCCAGTGCTGTTACCATGCTGATGCTGACGGCGCTTATCCTGACAGGATGCACGTCGGAGGCGAGCAACATAGGAAAGGCACAGGATAAAAACGGGGAGCCGGATGTGGTGGACACAGGTTTTACGCTTTCCACAGTGGGAAGCTATGATTCCGCGGATACGGCGGTTGTCCTTGCCACGGATCCGGATAACAAGGCGGTGTCCTTTATCAATATGGATACGGGGAAACAGTATACCCTCTATTATGACGGAACGACTAACGTGACGGATAAGTACGACGGTCCCATGACGATTTCCCAGATCAAAGCGGGAGATGTGGTGGACATCACTTTTTTAAAGGGCAGAAAGAAACTTGCCGGCATCAAGCGTTCCCCAGAAGCGTGGGTGTACGACGAAGTCCGCAATTATGATCTGGCGGGCACGAACAGGTCGGCAAGTATCGGCTCACAGATGTATTCTCTGCCGGAAAGCGTGGTTGTCCTGTCGGAGGGACGCCGCGTGGAGGCGGGTGAAGTGGTGTCGCAGGACGTGGTCACGATCTCCGGCATCAGCCATAAAATTTACAGCGTGAACGTAGACCGCGGACACGGGTATCTGCGTCTGAAAAATGACCAGCCCCTTCTCGGCGGCTGGATAGAAGTGGGCAACAGCGTGATCCGCCAGATTACGGAGGACATGCTGCTCACGGTGCCCGAGGGAAGTTATCAGGTAGTGCTCACCAACAACAATGTGGGCTGCGTGAAGGAGATAACGGTTGAGCGCGGCAAGGAAGTGGTGCTTGATGTGGGTGATCTGGAAGTTGCGGAGGACGCTGTCGGAAAGATTCTCTTTACGGTGGAGCCGGAGGGCGCGCTAGTCAGCGTGGACGGCAGACTTGTGGATATCAGCAAGCCTGTGGAACTGGAGTACGGTATTCACCAGATACAGGCGGAGGCAAGCGGTTACGATACGCTGACCAAACACATTCAGGTAGGTTCGGAGTATGCCACGATTTCCTTTAAGCTGGAGGAAAGCCGCAAGAATGACGCCAAAGATTCCGTCAGCGATAATTCAATTCCCGACAGGATACCATGGAAGGATACCATGGATTCTGTCAAAGAAAATAACCCTAAAAAAGACAGCATCAGCGAAAATGAGCTCAGTGTCAGCGAAAATGCACTAGGCACATCCAATCAGTATAAAGTGTACGTGGATTCGCCAAAAGGCGTGGAGGTCTATCTGGATGGCAACTATGTAGGGCTTTCGCCTGTCAGATTCACAAAAACGGCGGGCAGGCATGAGATCACGCTGAAAAAGAGCGGTTACAAGACAAAGACCTACACGATCTATCTGGAAAATACCAGAAAAGACGAAACCTATTCCTTCTCCGCACTGGAAAAGGAAAATTCCGGCAACAATGGCGGAAACAACGGGGATAAGGATAATCCCAGTGGCGGATCGACGGGGACGCCGCCGCTGCAGGAAGTTGAAGTTAATCCTGCTGCGGTTACCGTTGAAAAAGGACAGGAGGTAGCTTTTGAAGCGCGTGTAAACCTAAATGGCGAGGATCAAAGTGATGTCAGTGTTACATGGGGACTGGACGGACAGAAATCGGAGGGAACTAAGTTTAAGGGAGGGGATGAACCTAGTACCTTGATAGTGGCTTCTGATGAATCCGCGGAGAGCCTTACGGTTACGGCTACATATATGGACAGCGAAACAGGACAGACGTTATCAGGGCAGGCGACGGTTACTGTTAAGAAAGAGGAAGAGAAAAATATTACTGTGGAAGTTACGGCAGATCCTGCGGAGATAACGGGAAACGGAACGATTACTTTTACTGCTGTGGTGAAAGAGGGCGATGAAGAAAAGAAAGATGCAGCTGTTAAATGGACATCGGAATGGACATTGTCAGAACCGGCTAATAATACCGTTAAAACTGAGGGTACTACGATGACATTATCGGTGGATTCTGTAGAAACGGATACCAAGTTTACCGCTACGGCTACAATAGATGGTAACGCGGAGAAGTCCGCATCTAAGACTGTTAAAATATATAAGCCTAAGAATTCGGATGAACAAGAACAGACCAATCCCGGTGGCGAGGAGAGTAAGAAAGACTTGGACAAGGGAGAAGGGGTTGAAGGTGACAATGCTGGAAGTGGCATTCAGACCGGCGCGGGCAATATAGACACGGAAGAAAGTGACGGGGCTGGGGAGGAAGATACAGAGAGCGGTCTGACCACAGAAAAAGTGGAGATAACCAAGGAGGCACACCCGATCAAAAAGTGGTTTTCTTCCTTATTTAAAAAGTAAAAACGGAGCACACATACAAAGTGAAAGCAGATTGCGCCCGATGGGGATATATATCCTTAGTCGGGCGCTGATTATATATTATGGGGATAATTTCATTTCAATTTGTAATGATATTGTAATGAAAAGTAATTGCGCTTTTTATTGTATCCGTATATAATTAATTTAGCAAACAGAAAGGGGCGTTAAATATGGCACAGGCGGTAAATGTAAATTTTCGCATGGATGCAGATTTAAAAAAAAGTATGGAACAGACGTGTTCAGAATTAGGAATGTCAATGACGACAGCCTTTACTATTTTTGCAAAAAAAGTAAGTCGTGAAAAACGGATCCCTTTTGATGTCAGTGTAGATCCGTTTTATTCTGAAAGCAATATGCGTTATTTAGAGGAAATTGCTCAGGATGTTGCGCAAGGGAAGGCACATTTTGAGGAGCACGAACTTACGGAGGTGGAAGATTAATGCGGCTGCTGTGGGAAGACAGAGCCTGGGATGATTATCTTTACTGGCAGACACAGGACAAAAAAACATTAAAACGGATTAATATATTAATTATATGTTATTTCATGCCGGGGGCATTATTTATAGTATAGTATAAGAAGGAGCACACATGTCAGAAAAACAGGAAAAACAATACACTTACGAAGAATTTCTGGGAATCATAGCGGCGCTTCGCAGCGAGAACGGCTGCCCATGGGATAAGGTGCAGACCCATGACAGCTTAAAACCCTGCATGATGGAAGAGGCGGCGGAACTGCTCGCCTCTATCCGCATTTACAATAAGACTGGCAATCCCGAAAATATGATTGAGGAGCTGGGCGACGTGCTCCTGCAGGTTGTCATGCATGCACAGATTGCTTCTGAGGAGGGGCTGTTTACCATGGAGGATGTGGTAAACGAGGTCAGCCGTAAAATGGTGCGGCGCCATCCTCATGTTTTTGGCACGGGCAATGCGGATACGCCCGACGAAGTGCTTGTGAACTGGGAAGAGATTAAGAAAGGGGAGAAGAAGGACAAGGACTGGGTGGAATCGCCCTTAAAGGATATTCCGAAAGAGCTTCCTTCTTTGACCAGAGCGGTCAAAGTTTTAAAGAAAATTGATAAGCACTATGAGAAGGGAAGCACATTTGAACAGGATACGACTATCATCTGTGAGCTGGCGGAGGCTTTGAAACATTGTGAGCCGCAGGAGGACAATAAGGAAACGGAGGCGCTTTTGTCGGAGCTGCTTCTGCGGATCAGCGACGTGGCAAGAATCACGAAAATCCCGCAGGAACAGGCTTTGGCGGACCGAATAGATGATTTAATTGATAAATACGAGTAAATATTCTGACAATGGGGTATAATTTGATAAATATAGATGTAACAGTGGCTGGAGAATGTAGAGAAACCCGAAAAATGCCGTAAAAAAGGCATTTTTTTCTTGACATGCCGGGTAAAAGCAGATATAAATATGTATAGACGGTTTCCGAGCGGGACCAGAAAATAATACGATAACTCATTTTAAGAGGAGGAGTTCAAATGAACAAAACAGAGTTAGTTGCAGCAATGGCTGATCAGGCAGGCTTATCTAAGAAAGATGCAGAAAAGGCTTTAAAGGCATTCACGGATGTGGTTGCTGACGAGTTGAAGAAGGATGGTAAGGTGCAGTTAGTTGGTTTTGGTACCTTTGAAGTTTCCAAGAGAGCTGCAAGAGAAGGCAGAAATCCTCAGAGTGGTGCTGTTATGAAGATCGCTGCATCCAAGGCTCCTAAGTTTAAGGCTGGTAAGGCTTTAAAGGATATGCTTAACGCGTAATTGAATTTTTCGGAGACAGATAAGACCTGTATGCACGGCATACGGGTCTTTTCCGCGTATAAGCAGAGTCAGAAAGCAGCATAAACAGGATGAAACAAAGGGGAGGATAACATGCGACTGGACAAATATTTAAAAGTTTCAAGGCTGATCAAGCGCCGCACAGTGGCGAACGAGGCATGTGACGCGGGCAGGGTACTCATTAATGACAGACCCGCCAAGGCATCCGCCAACGTGAAGGCGGGGGATGTGATCACGATACAGTTCGGCAACAAGGAGGTAAAGGTGGAAGTTCTCGACGTGCAGGAGACGGTGCGCAAGGAGGAGGCGAAAGAGCTTTTCCGTTATCTCCAGTAACCATGAAGCCGGAGGCTGAATAGTTGCATATTTTCGGAAAACCAGACATACACTGAACCAGTACCATAATTATGGTATAGGAGGGCGTGTATGGAAGATCTGAACAACGGCGGTAAGAGGCCGCATAAGCTGATGCTGACAGGCAGAAGAACCTGTGCATTGACAGGCGTAAACGATGTGCTTTCCTTTGATGTGAATGAGATTTTGCTGGAGACAGAGCAGGGTATGCTGATGATACGGGGCGGCGAACTGCATGTCAGCAGGCTTTCT
Organism: uncultured Lachnospiraceae bacterium; assembly: GCA_910586705.1. Lineage (GTDB taxonomy): Bacteria > Bacillota > Clostridia > Lachnospirales > Lachnospiraceae > UBA3282. The sequence goes on from CAJUJK010000017.1 coordinate 23,094, forward strand.
CTGGATAAAGGTGAAGTGGATATTGACGGACGGATAGACAGTTTTACTTACTCGGAGACCGCGGGGTACGGAGCAAAAGGGGAGTCCCTGCTGGCGAGACTTTTTAAGTGACAATGCGGGAGATGGGTAAGATATGAGCCGGGAGATCGTGCAGGAGCTTACTTTTTTTACACACTCTGTCCTTATGGGGCTGGTCATTACCTTTGTTTATGACTGGATTCGTGTGCTCCGCAAGCTTTTCAGACACGGGACAGCGCTGATGTCGGCGGAAGACCTTTTATTCTGGCTCGCCTGCGGGATCGGCGTTTTCTATATGCTTTACAAGGAGAACGACGGGACGCTGAGGTGGTTTGCCGTGCTCGGCGCCGCAATCGGTATGTTCTTTTATAAAATCATTGTCCGGGACGCGTTTATAAATGTTATGTCAACGTGCCTGCACAAGATCATGTGGTTTGTTTTTCGCGTAATACAAATTGTGCTAAAACCCCTAAAACGCCTGTTTTATGCGGGGAAAACGTTTGTTCTTTACATGGGAAGAAAATTGAAAAAGTGTAAAGAATTTATTAAAAAACGGTTGACGGGTTTCATAAAAACCATTAGAATGGTTTTATGTAAACATTAACAGGCGGTGGAGAGGGGTAAGTTTCTAGGCATGGCAAGAAAAGCAGCATATCGGAAAAGACGTCAGAACAGGCTGGCCATGCTTTTAGTTACCACTGTAGTGTTAATGATGATGCTGGTGGTTACCTTTAAGAGTGTGGAGCTGCGGGAGAAGCGCCAGTTTTATATGGAAAAGGAAGAGGCGCTGCTTCAGGAAATAGAAGCGGAGGAGGCAAGGTCCGCGGAAATTGAAGAGTACGGAAAGTATACGCAGACTAAAAAGTTCGTCGAAGAGGTGGCGAAGGAGAAGCTGGGTCTGGTATATGAGGGTGAAATTATCTTTAAGGATGAAAAATAAGGTAAATAACTTTAACGGCGAGTAGGGGAAATTTTCTCCTACTCGATTTTTGGAATAAAACACATCATCTTTTCATATATATGTGTAAGACGGGTTTTGCGGGCTTTTTCATCTGCCCGGAAAGAGAGTGTTGACGTATATGGAGGCGGTGTGTGATGAAGAGACGGACAAGCGTAAGGGAAGATGACAGGATAGATTTGATACCAGAGTACGGAAGGCAGAAGCTTTTGGCATATGCGGATTCTTTCCGGGATCTGGCGGATCTGTTTGAGGACAGTCAGGCGAGGGACGAGCCTTCCGGGGATGAGCTGTCGGACAGGCAGGAGTATCTGTGCAGGAGGCGTCTGCAGGAAAGTCAGGGGCTTCTGGCGGAGCATTTGAAAGAGATGGCGCATATTCTGGCGGTGACAGCCAGAGAAACCTGCCGCTGCCGCCCTATGGGAGAACGGCGTTATAAGCAGATGGCGGCTATGCTCCGGGAGTCTGGTATTATGCTGAAAGATTTTCTGGAACTGGAACATGAAGACGGGCACCGGGAGATCAGCCTTGTTATGAGACAGACAGGCGGCAGGCACGCGCGTTTCGGGGAAACGGAATATATTTCCACAGAGGATGTGGCGGATTACATATCGGTGGCGATGAACCGCAGGCTTTGTGCGGCGAAAAATACACCGGCCTATCTGGCGGCGGAGTACAATGCCTACTATTTTCTGGAAGAGCCGCCTTATCATCTGCTGACAGGCTTTGCCAAGGCAGTAAAGGAGACGGAGAAGGTGTCGGGTGACAGCTATTCCTTCTTTGAGTCGGATACGGGCAGGCTTCTGGTGCTGCTTTCAGACGGTGTCGGCTCCGGGGAGGAGGCGCGCAGGGAGTCCTGCCGTGTGATCGACATGATGGAGCGTTTTCTGGAGGCGGGATTTGGCAAGGAATCCGCCGTGCAGATGGTAAACGGGGCGATGGCGGCAGCAGGACAGGAACAGGTTATGTCCACGCTGGATGTCTGCGATATTGATCTCTATACGGGGAACTGCGAGTTTGTAAAGGTGGGGGCGGCGAGCACCTATATTAAAAGGGGACGGCTGGTGGACAGGCTTTCCTCGAGGAACCTGCCGCTCGGGGTTTTCTGGCAGATGACGCCGGAAATCCAGAATCGGACGCTGCAGAGCGGAGACTATATCATTATGCTTTCCGATGGAGTGCTTGACGCGCTTTCCGAAGGCATTGGCGAGGAGGCGCTGCCGGAGATTATCGGCAGGATGGAATACAGCAATCCGGGGGAGATTGCGAACCAGATTCTTGCATACGCGATCGGGCAGAGCAGGGGACGGATTCGGGATGATATGACGGTGCTTGTGACGGGGATCTGGGATCAGGAGGGTTCCTTGTAGCCGGGGACAGTGGACGGACAGGCGAAGGATGAAAGAAAATCTTTATGAAAAAGTAAAAAAATATATGAACGCCAACGGTATGGCGGAACCGGGGGACTGTATTGTGGCCGGTGTTTCCGGGGGCGCGGACTCGGTCTGTATGCTGCATCTGCTGGCGCGGCTGCAAAAGGAGATTCCGTTCCGGCTGGCGGTGGTGCATGTGAACCACGGTCTGCGCGCGGAGGCGGGGGAGGATGCCGTCTTTGTGGAGAAGCTGTGCGGACAGTGGGGGATTCCCTTCTATCTGCGGGAAGTGGATATGGCAGGTTACGCGGCGACGCACAGGCTGTCGCAGGAGGAAGCCGGGCGTGTGCTCCGCTATCAGGCGTTTCAGGAGGTTCTCGAAGAGATAAAAACCGGGGACAGGGGCAGAATCGCGGTGGCGCACAATGCGGATGACAGGGCGGAAACCATGCTCTTTCATATGTTCCGGGGCAGCGGGCCCAAAGGACTTTCCTCGATCCGCCCGGTCAGGGAATCGGTTGTCCGTCCGCTTCTGTGTGCGGACCGGCAGCAGATTGAAGCCTATCTGGCTGCGGAAGGACTGGTCTGGCGGGAGGACAGCACAAACGGGGAGGATGCTTATGCCCGCAATAAGATCAGGCACCACATACTGCCCTATGCAAAGCGGGAGATTTGCGGTGGGGCGGTTTCGCATATGGGCGAACTGGCAGATCTGCTGGCGGAAACCGAAAATTATCTGGCGCGGGAGACGGAAAAGCTTTACGAAATCTATGCGAGGGAGGATATGGAAAGGCAGACCGGCTTGGGCAGAGCCGCAGAGACGACCGAAGGATGCGGGAATGCGTATGGGGAAATAAAAATAGAACTGCGCGGTTTCCGAAGCGAGGATGTGGTGATGCAGAAACGGATCCTGCTGCGGGCGCTTGAGAGGATGACGCCCCATCGGAAAGACATTACTGCGCGCCATATCGCAGGGCTGATGGAACTTACAAAGAAGGAGGGCAGCAAGGCGCTTTCCCTGCCGTATGGGATCAGAGCCCTCAAAGAATATGACACATTATTCCTGAGGCGGACGAATAAAAAAGCGCTTCAGGGAGAGCTGCCGGTAATCTGCATTGCGGAGTCTGCGCTTACGCCGGGGGCTGCCGTGGAGTTTGATGCGCCGGGTGCGGGCGGTTTTACATTTATTCTGTGGGAGACGGCTTTTTTGCCCGCTGCGTCCTTTTTCTACAGAAAGGAACAAAATATTCCAGAAAATAGATATACGAAATGGTTTGATTATGATAAAATAACTACGTCTTTACTCCTGCGGACCAGAAGGCAGGGAGATTATCTTACAATAGATGACGCGCTCCATACCCAGTCTGTAAAGCAGTACATGATTAACGAAAAAATCCCGAAGGCGAAACGGGACGACATGTATCTGCTGGCGGACGGCGCCCATATTCTCTGGGTGCCCGGACACCGTGTAAGCAGACAGTACCGGGTGGAGAAAAACACAAGGCGTATTCTGGAAGTACGTCTAAGAGGAGGAAGCTATGGGGGAACGGATCGAAGTATTGCTGGCGGAGGAAAAGATTGACAGGCGGATTCAGGAAATTGGCGATCAGATTTCCAGAGATTACGCGGGAAAACAGGTACATCTGGTATGTGTGTTAAAGGGCGGCAGCTTTTTTATGTGCGAGCTGGCGAAACGCATTACGGTGCCAGTATCCATTGACTTTATGTCGGTATCCAGCTACGGCGGGGACACCGAGTCAAGCGGCGTGGTGAGGATTGTGAAGGATCTGGATGAGCCCTTGAAGGATAAGCATGTAATTGTGGTTGAAGATATCGTGGATTCCGGGCGGACGCTGAGCTATCTGTTAGATATGCTGCGAAGCAGGGGGGCGGCGGACGTAAGTCTCTGTACATTGTTGGACAAGCCGGACAGACGTGTGGTGGATGTAAAGGTGGATTACACGGGCTTTGAGATTCCGGATGAATTTGTGGTGGGATATGGTCTGGATTATGACCAGAAGTATCGCAATCTGCCTTATATCGGAATGGTGAAGTTTGACTAAATTTTTCAGAACGGATCGGAGTAGAGGAATTATTTAATGAACAAGAGTGGTAGAAGTTTTTATCTGTATTTTGTAATCATTATCTGCCTGCTGCTGTTTACGGTGTGGGTGGGGACGCTGCGGGTGCCGAACAGCGGCTATACCAGAGGCGAATTTGAGAAGCAGATGGAGAAGAATGAGGTCGCGGTCGTGACAATCTGTCCGAACAAGGATACGCCTACCGGATCCCTCAAGGTAGTTCTCAGAAGCGGCGAGGAGAAAATTCTCTATGTGACGGACGTGACGGAGATGGAGAATATTGTCAGGGCACACGGCATAGACTGCTCCGTGGAGAACGTGCCGGAGGAGAGCTGGTTTCTGAACAGCGTCCTGCCGATTCTGATTGTGGTGGTGGTCTGCGCTTTCTTCTTTGTGATGATGAATTCCCAGAATGCCGGCGGCGGTGGCGGCAAGATGATGAACTTTGGAAAGAGCCGCGCCAGACTTACCATGGGCGGGGAAAATAAGATCACGCTGAACGAAGTGGCGGGTCTGAAGGAAGAAAAAGAGGAGCTGCAGGAGATCGTGGAGTTTCTCAGGGAGCCGGGCAAGTTCACCAAGGTGGGCGCGAGAATCCCCAAGGGCGTGCTTTTAGAGGGTGCGCCGGGTACGGGTAAGACGCTTCTGGCAAAAGCCATTGCGGGAGAAGCGAACGTGCCGTTTTTCAGCATTTCCGGCTCAGATTTTGTGGAGATGTTCGTCGGTGTGGGTGCGTCCCGCGTGCGCGATATGTTTGCGGAGGCGAAGCGTCATGCGCCGTGTATTATTTTTATCGATGAGATCGATGCGGTGGCGAGAAGGCGCGGCACCGGCATGGGTGGCGGACACGACGAGAGGGAGCAGACGTTAAATCAGCTTCTGGTGGAGATGGACGGTTTCGGCGTCAATGAGGGAATTATCGTGATGGCGGCGACGAACCGTGTGGATATCTTAGATCCGGCGATCCTCCGTCCCGGGCGCTTTGACAGGAAAATAACCGTGGTTTCCCCGGATGTGCGGGGCAGGGAAGATATTTTAAGGGTACATGCCAAGAATAAACCCCTCGGCGACGACGTGGACCTGCAGCAGATTGCCCAGACCACGGCAGGCTTTACCGGCGCGGATCTGGAGAATCTGTTAAACGAGGCGGCAATCAACGCGGCTATGGATAAGCGCGCCTTTGTGCGGCAGGATGATATCAAGAAAGCGTTTATCAAGGTGGGAATCGGTGCGGAGAAGAAGAGCCGCATCATTTCGGAGAAAGAGAAGAAGATTACGGCTTACCACGAGGCGGGTCACGCGATTCTCTTTCATGTGCTGCCGGATGTGGGACCGGTGTATACCGTTTCCATTATTCCGACCGGGCTCGGGGCAGCAGGCTACACCATGCCGCTGCCGGAGAAAGATGAGATGTTCCTCACAAAGGGGAAGATGTTTGAGGACATTATGGTGTCTCTGGGCGGCAGAATCGCGGAGGAAATCATCTTCGACGATATCACAACGGGCGCGTCCAGCGATATCAAAAAAGCGACCAAGGTGGCGCGCAGGATGGTAACCCGCTATGGTATGTCCGATAACATCGGCGTGATCAATTATGACGATGACGACGACGAAGTGTTTATCGGCAGGGATCTGGCGCATGCGAAGAACCACAGCGAACTGGTTTCCGGGGAGATTGACCGGGAAGTGAAAAGCATCATAGACGAGTGTTATCAGAAGGCGAAGGATATCATCATGGAGCACGAGGATGTGCTGCATAAGTGCGCGAAGCTCCTTCTGGAGAAGGAAAAGATCAACCGCGCGGAGTTTGAGTCCCTCTTCGACACCTACTATCCTCAGCCCGAAGAGCCGGGTGAGCGGGTAGGAGAACAGCAGTAATTGTGCAAAATTAACAAAAATATGTATACAAAATTGTAATATTTGTGAATCCTTGGTATTGTAGACAGACAGGGGGTATGCTAATATACTACTTGTAACCCCCCAATACATTATATAGTTTTTTGCTATACCCCATAAGAAAGAAATACCTTCTCTAAAAAAGACAGTTTAACGGCTGTCTTTTTTACTTTGTCATGGTTTTGTGCAAGAATTGTGGGTTGCGCATCCACAATATATAGGATAAAATAACTATATATTGTTCTCATTTTCAAGGAAAGGCTGATTATGGATATTAATCAATTTCAGAAGGCAGAAAAAAATCAGCAGTATTTTTCGGGTATGCGCCCGGTTTTTAACAGGAAAGCTTTATTCACGGATTTAACCGGGGACTATGTGTCGCCGATGGAGCCAAGTGCCTACGGTGAGGTTACCGTGCGCTTTCGGTCTGCCAAAAATAACATTGATAAAGTGTTTTTTGTACACAAGAATGAGAAACACCTCATGTTCAAGACGGAATCGGATGAATACTTCGATTACTATTCGCATACGGTTCAGCTTGAAGATGAGAAGCTGAGTTATTATTTTGAAGTCCATGCGGGGAGGCTGTCCTGTTTTTACGACAGACGGGGCGTCACGAAGGATACCAACGAGTATTACAATTTTCATGTCATTCCCGGCTTTAAGACGCCCGACTGGGCGAAGGGCGCGGTCTTTTACCAGATTTACGTGGACCGTTTCTACAACGGCGACCCAGCCAACGACGTGCTGACCAACGAATACCAGTATATCGGGGATAAGACAGTCAGAGTGGAGGACTGGGATAAATATCCGGCGGCTATGGGTGTGCGCGAGTTTTACGGCGGCGATCTGCAGGGCGTTCTCGATAAGATGGATTATCTGCAGGATCTGGGCGTGGATGTGATTTATTTCAATCCGCTGTTTGTGTCGCCCTCCAACCATAAGTACGACATACAGGATTACGACTATATCGATCCCCATTTTGGCAGGATTGTGCATGACGAGGGAGAGCTTTTGAAGCCGGAGCAGACGGAGAACCGCTTTGCCACCCGGTATATTGACCGCGTCTCCAACAAGGAAAATCTGGAGGCAAGTAACGAGCTTTTTGCGGAAGTGGTGAAGGAAGCGCACCGAAGGGGTATGAAAGTCATTCTGGACGGCGTGTTCAACCACTGTGGTTCCTTCAACAAATGGCTGGACAGGGAAAGAATATACGAAAACGCGCCCGGTTACGAAAAGGGCGCCTATATTGATAAAGAGAGTCCTTACCACAACTATTTCCAGTTCCACGACGAGAATAAGTTTCCCTACAACGGTTCCTATGACGGCTGGTGGGGACATGATACGCTGCCGAAGCTGAATTATGAAAATTCCAGACAGCTTCTGGATTATGTGCTCTATATCGGCAGGAAATGGGTATCTCCGCCCTACAACGCGGACGGCTGGCGTCTGGACGTGGCGGCGGATCTGGGTCACACCCCGGAATTTAACCATAATTTCTGGAAGGAATTTCGCAGAACGGTTAAGATGGCGAACCCGGAGGCGATTATTCTGGCGGAGCATTACGGCAGTCCCGTAGACTGGCTGCAGGGTCAGGAGTGGGATACGGTGATGAACTATGACGCCTTTATGGAGCCTGTGACGTGGTTCCTGACAGGGATGCAGAAACACAGCGACGACTACAGAGAGGATATGCGGGGTAACGCCGACAGTTTCTGGGGAGCAATGAAGCACCACTGTGCCGCGTTCACCATGCCGTCCCTTTTTGTGGCGATGAACGAACTGTCCAACCATGACCATTCCCGGTTCCTCACCAGAACGAACCACAAGGTGGGCAGGACGAACACGCTGGGACCGCAGGCGGCGGATGAGGGTGTAAATAAAGCGGTGCTTCGCGAGGCGGTGGTTATTCAGATGACATGGCCCGGCGCGCCGACGATTTATTATGGAGACGAAGCGGGTGTCTGCGGGTTCACCGATCCGGACAACAGACGAACCTATCCATGGGGGCATGAAGATCAGGAACTGATTGCTTTTCATAAGGAGATTATCCGCATTCATAAGACGCATCAGGAATTTCTGACGGGATCCCTCAAGTATCTGTATGCCGACTACAATGTGATCGGCTACGGCAGATTTAACAGGGAGGGACAGTCGGTGATTCTGGTCAACAACAATGATTACGAGATCACGAAAGAAGTGTCCGTGTGGTATCTGGGCATTCCGAAAGAGTGTGTACTCAGTTGTCTGATGCTGACGACGGCGGAAGGTTATTCCACGGAGCCGAAGCAGTATCCCGTTATTTCCGGCAAGGTAAAGGTGACTCTGCCGGCGACGTCGGCGATTATATTGCGGCATGAAAAGCCGCAGGAACGGAAATTTGTAAAGTTTTTCTGAGGGGCGCGATAATGAAGATACTGAAGAATATCATAGTGGGGATAGGTGTTATAGCGGCACTATTGTGTGCACTCATTATATTATCTGCCGTGAATCCGGGCATTACGCAGACCCTTTCCTCCCTGCTTTCAGGGGACGGACTTCCCGTAAAGGAGGAGGAGTCCGGGACGGCGGAAGAGCCGGAACCTTATGGGGATGAAGGATCGTCAGATTTTGATATGCCGTCTGATACGTCCCCAGAAACAGAGGGTGACGAGGAAACGCCGGAGGAAGATTTTACCCTGCCCGAGGAGGAAGAGGAGATGGGATCCGGGCAGACCGTGCAGCGGCAGCCCGAGGAGCCGGACAGAAGTTATTCCAGAGCGGAAAGCAGCGGGGAGCGCGTAAGAGGTATGAACGGGTATGAGCCGCCGTCGGAATCGGGTGTGAAGGTTCCGGAGGCGGTCAGCGGGAAAGCCGGTTATCAGCCTATCACGGAGAAATCCGAGGAATTGCCCGATGCGGAGGGTGGCGAGTATACAAGCGATTTAGGTTACGGAGAGATGGGCGATAACCTGTCTTTTGACTCAATTTTTTATCCCTATTATCAGATGTTAGACCCGAAAGGGCAGCATCTATACCGGCAGATATATGCCAATGCAGCCGCGTATAACGCGGCTTTTGTGCCCATTGAGGCGGTGCCTGTGTCCGAGCTTAAGGATGTGATTATGGCGGTGTACAACGATCACCCCGAGCTTTTCTGGCTCAATACGGTGTTTACCTGCAAGTATGACCAGAACAAAATCTGCGCCGAACTGGAACTGGAGTTCAATATGACGCTGGAGGAACTGACCCCGGCTTCCAGAACGTTTTATAACATCACCAACGAGATCCTGTCGCAGGTACAAGGCTTAAGTGTGAATGAGAAGGAGAGGCGGCTGCACGATATTCTGATTGACCGGGTCGAGTACGACAAGGGCGTGGATAAGAACCAGAGCGCCTACAGTGCGCTGGTGGACGGAAAGAGCGTGTGCGCGGGATATGCCAGAGCTTACCAGTACCTGATGCAGCGGACGGGCATACCCTGTTTTTACTGCACAGGCTATGCGGGGACAGACCATGCGTGGAACATTGTCGGACTGGATGACGGCTATTACAATGTGGATGTGACATGGGACGACACGGAGGGCGGTCAGTATGATTACTTCAACAAGACGGATGAAGCCTATGCGGACACCCATGTGAGACGGGAGCTGTCGGTGAACCTGCCGAAGTGTGAGGGACAGCGGTATGCGGTTCAGTGATGGGATCATATGCCCGGAAGATGCCAGTCATGTGCGGACCGGGGCGGAACAGGAGCTGCTTGCCTACGAAGTGCTCTCTGTGGTGGAGGAGATTCCGCCGGGAAAAGTAGCGTCCTACGGGCAGATCGCGAGACTGGTGGGCAGGGAGAAAAACGCAAGGCTGGTGGGGAAAATTTTAAGCCGTGCGGAATATTTTGGAAATTACCCGTGCCACAGGGTCGTCAACCATGCGGGGCGCACGGCGCCGAACTGGCCGAAGCAGCGGGAGCTGTTGGAGGAAGAGAGCGTTATTTTTAAAGAAAATGGATGCGTGGATATGGGAAAATGCCAGTGGGAGTGCTGAAAGGCGCTCCTGCTATGGCATTTGGGGCTATTAAGCAGAATTTTGCGAAAAAAAGGAAGGAATGGCGTATGTTATCATTTGAGAGCGATTATATCCAGGGAGCACATGAAAAAATATTGGAACGTCTTGCGGAGACGAACAGGGAGCCGCTTTCCGGCTACGGCAATGACAAATACTGCGAGAGTGCAAAAGAAAAAATCAGGCAGGCGTGCGACTGCAAAGAGGCAGAGATTTTTTTCCTGACGGGGGGCACCCAGACCAACCAGATCGTCATCAGTTCCATGTTGAAATCCTACGAGGGCGTGGTTGCCGCCGAGACGGGGCATGTCAGCGTCCATGAGGCGGGAGCGATTGAGCACAGCGGTCATAAGGTGCTCACCATCCCCGGACATGAGGGAAAAATAAAGATGGAGGAGCTTGCCGCGTACTTAAAGGCTTACTGGGAGGATTCCAGCCATGAGCACATGGTGTTCCCGGGTATGGTTTATATTTCCCATCCCACGGAGTACGGGACATTGTACACGGAAAAGGAACTTGCGGACATTGCCGGGGTATGCGGCGGATACAGCATCCCGTTATATCTGGACGGCGCGAGGCTGGGATATGGGCTGATGAGCCGGGGGACGGATGTGACGCTTGCAAAGATCGCCCGCTACTGTGATGTATTTTACATTGGCGGAACGAAAGTCGGTGCGCTCTGTGGGGAAGCAGTAGTGTTTCCGAAGAAAAATATGCCGGCACATTTTCTGACCTTAGTCAAGCAAAAGGGTGGGCTTCTGGCAAAGGGGCGGCTTCTGGGCGTGCAGTTTGACACGCTCTTTACGGACGATTTGTATTTTCAGATCAGCGCCCATGCCATTGAGATGGCGGAGAAAATGAAAGAAATGTTCCGGGAAAAGGGTAAGCGGTTTTTTCTGGATTCCCCCACAAACCAGCAGTTCCTTATTTTGGAGGACGGGGAGCTGGCGCAGATGAAGAAGCAGGTCAATTTCGATATCTGGGAGAAGTATGATGAGGGACATACGGTTGTGCGCTTCGCCACAAGCTGGGCGACGGAGACGGAAGATCTGAACAGGCTGCAGGAAGTCATGCCTTCCGGCGGGCGGTGAGGCAGACATTGGACGAGGCGGAAGATGCTGTCGCATATCAGAAACAAAAAAATGTCTGGATACCATGAAACCGATTCAGAAGCTGAGAGGTATTAAAGATAGAGGACCTTGTCTGCCCCGCGCAGACAGGCTGGCACAAAGAGGTCATATATGACAAAAGAGGGACAGATAACGGCGGAAGATGCGATAGACCGCTATGCGGATATGGTGTATCGACTGGCGTTGTCACAGATGAAAAATAAAACCGATGCGGACGATCTCTTTCAGGAGGTTTTTATCCGTCTGGTCAGCAATGTGGAGAAACTGGAATCATGGGAACATGTGAAGGCGTGGCTGATCCGGGTGACGATTAACTGCGCGAAGAAACATTTTGATCTGTATTGGAACAAAAATGTGGACTATATAGAGGATGAAGAACGGATTGGCGGAGAAGAAGCTTATGAGCCGCCGGAGGATGAGCCGGTCAGAGGAGCGGTGGCAAAACTTCCGCCCAAGTATCGTCTGGCTGTGCATCTGTTTTATTATGAAGAACTCTCTGTGGCGGAGATTGCCGAGCAGACCGGGCAGAAGGAAGGTACCGTCAAATCGCAGCTTCACCGGGCAAGAGAGATGCTGAGGGAAATGCTGGAAGATTCGGGATAATAAGAATTGTCCGGCATAGAATACTGGTACGAAACTGTCACGGATGAAAAGTAAAATCAATTGATAAGAAATATTGTAAGAATTGTCGGCAATATCGAAACAGTGTCAAAAAGGAAATTTATATATGATAATGGATCAATATAAAGAGCAATACAGAAAAGAAACAGAACAGATACATGCGCCCGCAGAGCTGATTGCGAGGACCAAGGCGGCGATGCGCGAAGAAGAGGCGCGGATCCGCCGGGAGTTCGCGCTGCAGGGAGCGGGAACGGAAAGCCGGGGGATGTCAGCAGTTGCCGGTCCGGCGATGGTTCCTGCCAGTGGCAGGAACTATGGGAAGAGCTTTCACGTCCGAAAATGGGCGTATCCGCTGACGGCGGCAGCGGCGCTGCTCATTCTGGTGTCTGTGTCCTTGATGATGAGAGGACTGAAATCCGGGGATATGGCGATGGATATGGGGGCTTCGGAAACGTCCGGCGGCGCGGATCTGGACGGCGGCATGATGGCAGCCGGGGCGGCGATGGATTTTGAAGGCACGGCGGAAACGGCAGAGGATGCGCCCGCGGATGAGATGATTTTGGCAGAGGCGGAAATGGCGGCGGCTCCGGCAGCCGAAATGGAAGACATGAGTGAGTCAGCGGCATCAGTGGAAAATGCGGCATCCGATACAGCAGGATTTTCGGAAAGCGCAAAAGAAGCTGTTGTAGAAAAGGCGGAGTCGGAAGAAGCCCGGGAAAACGAAGGGCAGCGGAAATTTAGTGATATGGAAAAAAACATGGCGGAGGACGCGGTTCCGGCAGAAAGCGGGGCACAGAGCGGCGATGTGGCGGAAACGGAGAGCATCACCATAGAAAAGGTGGTGAAAAAGCCGGATTTCTGTGAGCGCCCTGACACAGGAAAACATGTTTTTGAGGGACAGACATTCCAAGTGGCAGAAGAAGGAAGCGGCTGGGCGGCATATGCGGAGACCGGGGACGGAGGTAAATATGTGATCCGCGGGAAAGCGGAAGACTTGGAGACGTTTCTGGAGATGGGGTATCAGAAGCTTTTGGAACAATAATGACGTTTGGGGGGGGGCTGAGAAAATTTTTCTCAGCCCAATTTTTTTGCAACCTTTTTCTTCCATAAGCGGTATTAAGTATATAAGGACAGCAAATCAGTGTCCGGGGAGGAACAGGGCGGACAGTCTGCCCGGAATGGAGGAGAAAGGTATGAAAAAGAATTTGGGGAAAATGATAGCATTGGGAATGGCGGGAGTTCTTCTGCTCACAGGGTGCGGCGGGCACGCGGAGACGGATGGAACGATGAATCAGGAAGCGCCCGCGGAGGCAACGTGGGAACTGCCGGAGACAGAGTACGGGAATGCAGGAGGTACAGCGGCGGACAGCGGGATGGAAAGTCCGACAGAAAGCGCAGCCGGGGAAGCTGCGTCGGATGCGTCAGAAGGCGCGTTAACTGAAGATGTAACAGCCGGTACTGCAGAGGCAGAGAAATACGCGGACATTGCAAAAACACCGCAGAACAGTTATAGCAGAGGCGAAGCCGGGGCGGATGAGGGAAAGATGGAAGCGGAGGGCATTGAAGACTTATATGCCGGAGACGACACGCCGGACGGCTATCTGGGTTCCTGCTATGAGTTTGACGAGGAAATTGACCACAGGAACAATCAGGAGGAGTACAGCAAGTGGGAAGAGCAGGGTTTCTTTTCCGTAATGGAACAGCCGCTCTCCACCTTTTCCGCAGATGTAGATACGGCGTCCTACAGCAATTTGCGCCGTCTGATCCGCGAGGGGTATGATCTGGAGAGTCTGCCGGAGGGCGCGGTCAGGATCGAGGAGATGCTCAACTATTTTTCCTATGACTATGAGGAACCTGTGGGACAGGAACCCTTTGGGGTGACGACGCAGATTAGCCGCTGCCCGTGGAATGAGGAGGCGGAGCTTCTGATGGTCGGTCTTAAGACGGAGGATATCAGTTATGAACAGGCTCCCGCGTCCAACTTAGTGTTTCTGCTGGACGTCTCCGGCTCCATGGGCGAGCCTGACAAGCTGCCTCTTTTGCAGGAGGCCTTTGCGGAACTCACAGACAATCTCAGCAGCAAGGACAGGATTTCCATTGTGACCTACGCTTCGGAAGATACGGTTGAACTGGAGGGCGCAGCGGGCAGTGAGAAACGGAAAATAAAGAAAGCATTAAATGGTCTGAGGGCAGGCGGCGGCACATGGGGCAGCAGGGGAATTGAGACAGCTTATGCGCTGGCGGAGGAAAACTTTATCAAAGGCGGCAACAACCGCGTGATTCTGGCGACGGACGGCGATCTGAATATCGGTATGACCACCGAGGAGGAGCTGGAAGAATTGATTTCCAAGAAAAAGGAGACCGGGATTTTCCTGTCCGTGCTTGGTTTCGGGACGGATAATATCAAAGACAATAAGATGGAAACGCTGGCGGATAAGGGAAATGGCAACTATGCTTACATAGATTGTATGCAGGAGGCAAAAAAGGTGCTGTCGGAGGAGATGACGGCAACGCTTCTGACAGTCTGCAAGGATGTGAAGCTGCAGGTAGAATTTAATCCGGAACTGGTGGAGGCGTATCGTCTTCTTGGGTACGATAACAGAGTTTTGGACAAAGAGGACTTTCACGACGACACAAAGGACGGCGGAGAAATCGGAGCCGGGCACAGCGTGACGGCGCTCTATGAGATCGTACTGCGGGAGCCTCTGAATCATGGCATTGCAGAGAGTGAGATTGAAGATCTGAAATACGGCAATGAATATAGAAAAAGGGCGGGGGAAACGTCCGCAGCCGGTCCGAAATACAAGGAGTGGCTGACGGTCAGCATCCGCTACAAAAAGCCTGCCGGAAGCAAGAGCGAGCTTCTGGAGTACCCGATCGGGTATGGCAGTTATTGCGAGAAACCCTCCGACGATTTCCTTTTTGCGGCGGCGGTGGCGGAATTTGGACTGCTTGTGTCCCACAGTGAGTACCCGGAGGATGCGTCCGTGGAGCATGTAATAAAAACGATCAGAAAACTGGACTTAAAGGATTCCTATAAAATAGAATTTCTGGAACTGGCGGAGGAAGTGCGGTAGAAATAATGTAGCCGTGCGCTTTGCCTACGGCGACAGTGGTTGATTTCTGAATGAGGATCTGTACACGCAAAAACGGCAGGACGGATGAAAGGTACCGTCCTGCCGTTTTTGCGTACCGGGGATAAGGATTTCTGCCTTTATTTTACTTCAATCCGCTTTACCTCTTCCTTGGCGGCAAGCTCCTTCTTCGGGAATTTTACTTCCAGAATACCGTTGTTGTAGGAAGCGTCAATGTCGCCGGGTTCCACATCGTTTACGCGGAAACTCCGTGAGTAGGAGCTGTAATACCGCTCTCTGCGGATATATTTGTCCGTGCTGTCTTCGTTTTTCTCTTCTTTGTGAGAAGCGGAGATCGTCAGTAGATTATCCTTTAAGTTGATATTAATGTCCGATTTGTCGAAACCCGGAAGCTCCGCCTGCAACAGATAACTGTCACCCTGATCGATCACGTCGGTCTTAAAGGCGTCAAAAGTGGCAAGTTCGTTGTTCCCCCAGAAATTCTTAAAAGCGTCATCGAACATCCTGTCAAAGGGATCCTCATAGAATGCGGGTTTGTAATTACGGCTGTTGAATAATGCAGGTCTTAACATAGAAATCACTCCTTTTTTATATTTTGTTTATGATGTATAATACGTTTGGGAGAACGCGAAGCATTCTCTGAACCGAGTGTACAAACACCCGGTCTGCTATCAGTATGACCGGATTGACAAATTCGATTCATAGCTGGTAGTTGTTTCTTTGTTTATATATGTTATACAACTGATAGAACAGAAAATCAATAATAGAACTATAAACTGTTTGTAAAGAGATTATAAACTGGCAGAAAAAGATTATCATCCCGAACTTTTGAAGGATTACTTTCTGAAATTATCTGAAGAAGTCGCTAAATTGAAGTCAGAGATGAATGAAAGCAGATATCCATCTAAAATTAAATTTGAAGAAGGCAGATAAGTTCCGATCTGTCGGGAGAATTAAGAACTACGTCCCTGATCAGTTGCGGCGGGAGTAGCACGGGTGCGTTATAGGGATGAAAGTAAGGGCGGGAGATTTCATAGCGGGGGAGGAGTTTTATATGGATTTCGGAATGCCGACATTAATCGAAAATAAAGACTTGGAGGAGAATATTTCCCTCTGTAAAGAGCTGGGTTTACAATTCATAGAGTTGAACATGAATTTTCCGATGTACCAGATTCCGCAGTTAGAAGAAACGGCATATTTAAAGAAACTGGCGCGGGAGAACGGGATTTATTTTACGATCCATCTGGACGAAAACCTGAATGTCTGCGATTTTAATCCGCTTGTGGCGGAAGCGTATATGGAGACGACGGAACGGGCGATCAGGGTGGCAGAAGAAATCGGTGCGCCGCTTTTAAACATGCATATGAATCACGGCATTTACATCACGCTGCCTGACAGAAAGATCCGGCTGTTCGGGGAATACCGGGAAGCGTATATGGCGGCGATACGGAAATTCCGCGAAATGTGTGAGGAGACGGCGGGGGATTCCGGCGTGAAGGTATGTATCGAAAATACCGACGGCTATCAGGATTTTGAGAAAGAAGCGATTGACTATTTATTGGAGAGTGAAATGTTTGCGCTGACCTGGGATATCGGGCACTCCCATGCGTGTGACAATGTGGATGAGGCGTTTCTGATGAAGCGCAGGGACAGGCTGTACCACTTCCATATCCACGATGCAAAGGGAACCGGAAACCATAAAACGCTGGGATCGGGCGAGATCAATCTGGCACAGCGGATCGGGCTGGCAGAGACGAACGGCTGCCGGTGCGTGGTGGAGACAAAAACGATCGAGGCGCTGCGGCAGTCTGTAAAGTGGCTTGGGGACAATGGATACAGAATCGAGTAGAGAAGATTTATCTTCCCTATTCGCCGTGCGGTCCGCATACTGTGAAACAGCAAAATTCCATATGCGGGCGTGTGCATAAAAAGGGCAGGCACAAGTGGCCTGCCCCGCATGGTTAGCCATATATAAAGGGAGTTAGTTTCTCCCTGATTCCCTCGTCGTCCGAATCGTAAGTGAGTTGGAGCGGACGGGTCAGATCAAGCGCCATTACGCCGAGTATGGATTTAGCGTCTACGACTCTTCGGCCTTCCCCCAGATTAAAGCACGAATCAATCTTATCAATTACATCCACAAACCTTCTGATCTGATTCACATCATTGAATTTAACATTTACCTGCTGCATAATCTCGTGTCCTCCTTAATCATTATTGATGACTGAAAAATAGAATAATCAATGATTTACAAATCAATCCGATTAACAGCAATTCCCCTATATGCAGAATTCCCTGACAACATATCTGTTAGTTTGTCGTTTGTTTTTCGTATGAGCCTCCTTTCTCTGCGAAAATATAATTGACATTTTGTGAGAATATAATATCTGCCGCATTTCAAAATGTAAATAGGCGGAATTAACAAAATTTTTAGGATATATTATACAGTATGCCCAGAAAAATTGAGATAAAACAAGTAAATGAAAAAGGACGCCCCGCTATAGGACGTCCTTCCTTATGTGATATTTAGTTGTAATTTTCAATAACCGGCTGGAACATATCCTTAGTCACACCGCAGAGGGGGCAGCACCAGTCTGCCGGGAGATCCTCAAATGCCGTGCCGGGTTTGATGCCGTGCTCCGGATCACCTTTCTCGGGATCATAAGTATAGCCACAGGGATTGCAGAAATATTTTTTCATATCACATTCCTCCTTTGTACTTTATAGATATGTGGTTATTAACCGAAATATCTCTTTAACAGACCTTCAAATGCCTTGCCGTGTCTTGCCTCATCGCGCGCCATCTCGTGAACGGTGTCATGGATCGCATCGAGATTGGCAGCTTTCGCGCGCTTAGCCAGATCAAATTTGCCAGCGGTTGCGCCGTTCTCCGCCTCGACTCTCATTTCCAGATTCTTCTTGGTGGAATCGGTTACTACTTCGCCGAGCAGCTCTGCAAACTTAGCGGCATGTTCTGCCTCTTCCCATGCAGCCTTTTCCCAGTACAGACCGATCTCGGGATAACCTTCTCTGTGTGCAACTCTCGCCATAGCAAGATACATACCAACCTCGGTGCACTCGCCGTTGAAGTTTGCTCTCAGATCAGCCATGATATCCTCGCTGACGCCCTTAGCAACGCCTACTACATGCTCTGCTGCCCACTCCATCGTGCCGCTCTGCGCTGTGAACTTCTCAGCCGGCGCATTGCACTGAGGGCATTTCTCCGGTGCAGCATCTCCTTCGTGTACATAACCGCATACCTGACATACAAATTTCATAGTGTGATCTCCTTTTCTTTTTGATATTTTAACCCTTAATTCATGGGTTTACCAGCATACCTGTCCAATTAGATTTATTCCCTGTTTTTGGCAGTTTTATCCAGACATTTTCCACAAAGTCCGTAAAAGCAGGTGGTTTGCCGCTCAACCCTGCCGTCAAAGTTTCGCCGGGCGTCTGCCAGCATCTCGTCCATACAGTCAAGCTGCAGGTCTGTCACGCCGCCGCAGTCCGAGCAGACAAAATGGCAATGCCGGGAGGTGTCCGCATCAAAGTGATCGACGCCGTCGCCCACCTGTAACCGCAGGATTTCGCCTCTGTCGGCAAGCAGAGTCAGATTGCGGTAGACGGTTCCCAGACTGATATTCGGATATTCCTGCCTAACGTTCTGATACACGATGTCGGCGGTGGGATGATCCTTGCGGGTCATCAGAAAGCTATGGATAAGCTGCCGCTGCCGACTGTATTTCACCGCCATGGCAATTCCTCCTGATTCGTCCGATCCTTTGTATTTTCAAAAATAGGAATCATTACTGTTTTACATGTCCATTATAGCAAACTGGCAACACATGTCAATCCAGATTTTGGAAATTTATAAATTTTTTATAAGATTATAGGAGATGTTTTATTTTCAACTTTGTAAATTGTGGTATCATAGAGTGAAAAGAAGATCTAGCCGCTCACAGCAGAGGCTGTTTCGCGGAGAACTTCTAGATTTGCTTCGCAAATCGCTTTCACTCGGGAGAATACCCCAAATACGGGCATTCTCCGCATGAGTCATAAACTATATATGGGCGGAACGCAGAAAGAAGGTTTTTAAGTGAAATTCAGGACAAGGCTTCTCATCACATCATTGTCAATGGTGCTGCTGCCGCTTTTGCTGACATGCGCCGCGCTTCTGGTGGTGGGGAGTCATATTGAGGACGTGGAAACGCCGTCGGATTTTTTTGACAGGGACAAAGCTTCTTATATATACACGATAGAAAATTACAGCCGCATTTCAGAGGAAGTGCTGGAAAAGGTGAGACAGCAAATTAAGGAGGATCCTTCCAGACTGGAGGACAAGGATTATCTGGATGAAATTACGCTTGATCTGAAGGATAAGTCGTCCTATATCATAGTCAGAAAGGATGGAGAACTCTACTACACTGGCGATGCCAGTGCTGCAAAAAAAATATTTCCCGCTTTGCCGGAGTACGGCAATGAGATGCCCGGTTCGGAGGCGAGTTATTATTACAGCGATATCAAGAAGTTTGTGAAGGAAGTGGACTTCCGCTTTTTGGACGGCAGCGAGGGCAGCCTTTTTGTGATCACCAGCGTCAATTCCCTGCTTTCCAGAAAGATGCTTTTGCGAATGGCGTTGGCGTTTATTCTGGTGCTGGTATTCACCAGTCTTCTGCTGACACAGTGGTTCCGCAAAGGTATTTTTACACCGATCAACCAGTTGAATACGGCGATGCAGAACATTGCCGAGGGCAATCTGGAATACATGTTGACCACGGAGGAAAAGGGTGAAATCGGCGAGCTTTACCGCAACTATGAAGATATGAGGCTGCGGCTGAAAGAGTCGCTGGATGAAAAGTTTGAACACGAGAAGAAAAACCGGGAGTTGATCAGCAATATTTCGCATGACTTGAAAACGCCCATTACCGCTGTTAAAGGCTACGTGGAGGGTATTATGGACGGGGTGGCGGACACGCCGGAGAAGATGGATAAGTATATTAAAACCATCTATAATAAGGCTAATGATATGGACCGCCTGATCAACGAGCTGACCACCTATTCTGGTATTGACAATAATCGGATACCTTACAATTTTCACCGTATCAATGTGGCGGAGTATTTCGGGGACTGTGTGGAGGAAGTAGGTCTTGACCTTGAGTCAAAGAACATCCAGTTGAATTATGAGGATCTGGTGGAGCCAAGCACACAGATTATTGCAGATCCCGAGCAGTTAAAACGAGTCATCAATAATATCATCGGTAACAGTGTAAAATATCTGGATAAGGAGAAGGGAGTCATCGATATCCGCATTCTGGATGAAGTCGATTCCATCCGCGTGGAGATCGAGGACAACGGCAAAGGCATCGCGGCAAAGGATCTGCCGAATATATTCGAGCGGTTTTACAGGACGGACGCATCCCGCAATTCCTCGCAGGGAGGCAGCGGAATCGGGCTGTCCATTGTGAAGAAGATCGTGGAGGATCACGGCGGTTATATCTGGGCAACCAGCAAGGAAAATGAAGGCACTTGTATGCATTTCGTGATACGGAAATGGCTCAGCGAACCAGAAAAAGGCTGAGGGAAAGGACAGAGAAGTGAGTAAAATTTTAATTGTGGAAGACGAAGAGGCGATCGCGGATCTGGAAAAAGATTATCTGGAGCTGAGTGATTTTGAAGTGACCATTGAAAATGCCGGGGACAGAGGGCTGGAAGCCGCTCTTTCGGGAAACTATGATCTTGTGATTCTGGATCTGATGCTGCCGGGAATCGACGGTTTTGAAGTCTGCAAGCAGATTCGGGAGGAAAAAGATATCCCGATTATCATGGTATCCGCGAAGAAGGACGATATCGACAAGATCAGAGGCCTTGGCCTCGGTGCGGATGACTATATGACGAAGCCTTTCAGCCCGTCTGAGCTTGTGGCGAGAGTGAAGGCGCATATGGCGCGGTATGACAGACTGGTGGGCAGTAACCAGAAAGTTAACGATATCATAGAAATCAGAGGACTTAAGATCGACAAAACCGCCAGACGGGTTTATGTGGACGGCGAGGAGAGAGTTTTTACCACGAAAGAGTTTGACCTGCTGACTTTTCTTGCGGAGAATCCGAATCATGTGTATTCCAAGGAAGAACTGTTCCGTGAGATCTGGGATATGGATTCCATCGGTGATATCGCAACCGTCACCGTGCACATCAAAAAAATCCGCGAAAAAATAGAGTTTGACACCGCAAAACCGCAGTATATCGAAACCATCTGGGGCATTGGATATCGGTTTAAAATCTGACGCATCTGAATGAGTACTGCAGAATAGAGGCATCTATGCATATGAACAGAATCCTCCATGAGGACAATGACATCATCGTCTGTCATAAGCCTGCCGGGATTGCCACCCAGACGGCGAGGGTCGGACAGGCGGATATGGTGAGCGAGATCACGAATTATCTGGTGTCCAAGGAAGGCGCCGCCGGGAAATCCCCCCACGTAAGTGTGATCCACCGATTGGATCAGCCGGTGGAGGGGATTTTGGTTTTTGCGAAAAACAAAGCGGCAGCGGCAGATTTAAGCAGGCAGGCGGCAGGGGAGGACATGAAAAAGGAGTATCTGGCGTTAGTCTGCGGGAAAGATATGCCGCAGACGGGTGAACTGATCGATTATCTGTTAAAGGACGGCAGGACGAATGTTTCCCGTGTCGTGCCGCCGGAGGTGAAGGGGGCGAAGCAGGCACGGCTGTCCTATGAAATTTTGTGGGAGGAAGCCGCAGACAGCCTGCTTTTGGTTCAAGAGACGGAAGGGATTTCGGCAAAGGACAGGATGGAAAAAGATATTTTGGATGGCAGGCGGTCTGATGATGGCATGATCGGATGGCCAGTAAATGGACTGCAATATGCACTTGCAGAAATCTGTCTGCACACGGGACGCCACCATCAGATCCGGGTGCAGATGGCGAATGCGGGTATGCCTCTTCTGGGGGATCACAAATATGGCGGTCAGACGGCGCTCGCACTGTCGGAAAAGCTGGGCGTGCGGGAGACGGCGCTCTGTGCGTACCGTCTGGCATTTATTCATCCGAAAACGGGGAAACGGATGCAGTTTGAGATTGAGCCGGAGGGCGCGGCGTTTCGCTGTGTCAGGACGCTGGTTTTACATTGAGAAACGATTTGGTAACTATGAATTTTCTGCAGGATGTAAGAATTTAGAGTATAAGTTTTTTGAAATATCAAATAATAATAGTGCAGTATCAGCGTAAAGAAGCAGGAACACCCTCCTGCTTCTTTCTGTGTGTATAGGCAGAGTCAGAAGGAGGCAGAATTACATGGTCTTTGGAGCAGAAAACGACCTGTTTGGGCGTTTGTTAAAAAATAAATTGGCAAAGGGATGCTTTGTCTCTGCCCTTGTCTGGTTTTTCTTCCGTTATCTGTTTTCACTGGCGGCTCCCTTCTTTCTTGCGTTTGCGCTGATTACCCTGCTGTATCCCCTTCTGGAGCGGATACAGAAAAAAATTCCGATTAAGAAAAAGTTTCTGGCGGCAGGCATTGTTCTGCCGGTTCTGCTTCTTGTGTGCGCGGCATTGTGGGCGATCCTTACCTTTGGCATGGGACAGCTTCAAGGATTGCCGGCATTTTGTGAGCAGGTGGAGCGACAGGCGGAACTTTTTTTCCACCAGTGCTGCTGCCAGCTGGACGGGCGGTTTGGCTGGGAGGGGGAGCGGATTGAGAGTTATGTGATCGAGCAGATGACTGTTATTATGGAGAATGTGCAGATTCAGGTAGTGCCGCAGCTATTGTCCTCTTCTTACAGCTGCTTCAAAGGAATTTTAGGTACCGTGGGATTTCTGGCAATTACCTGCATTGCGGTTTTCCTGTTTGAGAAAGATTACACGAAAATGGTGGATTGGGTGAAGAAGGAGGAGAGCTTTCGGTTTTTATGGTCCGTGCTGGAGGGCGTGCTGTCTTACCTTGTCACTTTTTTTAAGGCGCAGGGTGTGATTCTTCTGATCATTGCCGTGCTCTGCAGCGTGACCCTCAGTCTCGCAGGGGTGGAGGGCGGCATATTTCTGGGCATTCTGGCAGGATTTCTGGATATGCTGCCCTTTATAGGGACGGGCATTGTGCTGGTACCGTTGTCAGTGTGGCAGTTATTAAACGGGGCGTATGTGCGAATGGCGGTATGTCTGGTTCTTTACGGAGCCTGTGCGCTGGCAAGGGAATTTTTGGAGCCGAGGCTGATCGGAAATAAAATCGGTCTGTCGCCGGTGTGGATTTTGTTTTCTATTTATGCGGGCATGAAACTTTTCGGCGTGGGCGGTATTGTAAAAGGGCCTCTGGCGCTTATCGTTATTTCCGAAATTTTGAAGGAGAGACGGGAAGAATTTGACGAACCTGTTGATGTGTATTAACATAGAAGTCGCGAAGTGCGTGTTTGCGAGTTAATATAGAAGTTGCGAAGCGCGTGTCTGTGAGTTGACGGGAAGTCGTAAAGAAAACAGGAATTTTAGCCGGAAGACAGGGAAGAGGAAAATAGAAAAATGAGTAATAAAGTAAAAAAGGCGCAAAACAGGAAAAATGCCGCAGGGGTGTCTGGGCAGGAACTTTTACAAATAATGATGGAATACATAACGGCGGCAATCATGGCGGCAATGTGCGTGGCAGTTTCCTTCTATGCAAAGGACGGCTATAACCAGATCGGCAATGCCAAGTTTGCGGCGTACAGGATGGTAATGATAGTTGGGTTTTCCATTTTTCTGGTGGCAGGAGCGGTTTGGCTGTCTGTGCGGCTGTCTGGGGGAAAGAGAGGACAGGAACCGTTTGCGACAGGGTTTTTTGGCCGCCTAAAAGAGAGGGTGTCCGTAACGGATTTCTGTGTATTGGCATATCTGCTATTTTCAACGATCTCTGTGATTTCCGGCGGGTTTTATGAGGATGCGTTGTGGGGCAGTTTTGGCTGGAACATGGGATGGATGTCCCAGCTTGGCTTTGTGCTTATCTATCTGGCGGTGTCCCGGTTTGGCGGACATTACCGGGGAATTTTGGCGGCTTTTGGCGGGTCGGCATTTGTGGTGTTTCTGATTGCCGTCCTGCACCGTATGCTGATAGATCCGATCGGGTTTTATGAGGGTCTGAACGGTAGTCAGATGGCGCAGTTTCTTTCCACCATGGGGCAGGCGACGTGGTATGCCAGCTTTCTGGTGGTGGCATTGCCGATGGGTGTGGCGGTGTTTCTCTTTGCGGAGAAGTCGTCGTGGCGTATTCTAGGCGGTATTTATACGACGGTGGGTTTTGCCTCTCTGGTGACGCAGAACAGCGACAGCGCTTATTTTGCTCTGGCAGGCTTTATGCTGGTTTTCTTTTGGGTCTGCACGAAAAAGCGGGAGACGCTGAACCGGTTTGTGGAGGTGTGTACGCTCTTTTTTGCCGTAGGCAAGGTGATGCACTTTTTGATGCGGATGCATCCCAACCCGGATTTGGAATATGATTTTATAACGGCGTTGATTCTGGAAGGAACCGTTACGTGGATTCTTCTCGGGCTTTGTCTGCTTTTGTGCATTTTTCTGTATGAGAGACGAAACAGACCGTATCTGTCAGTGCGGATGCAATGGGTCGGCCGGCTGGCTGTGCTTGTGGCGGCGACAGCCGTGGCAATCGTGGCAGGGCTTATTGTCCTGCAGAGCAGGAATGCCTTGTCCGGCAGGCTTGGCGAGGCGCTAAACGCGGTGTCCTACTTCAACTGGAATGACGCATGGGGAAACGGCAGGGGGCGGATCTGGAGCTTTGCGGTAAGGGTGTTTGCAGGCGAGAGCATCCTGCATAAACTGTTTGGTGTGGGACCTGACTGCTTCAGCAGTTATGTGGCGGCTGCTCATGGGGAGGAAGCATATCTCCTCTGGGGGGATAAAATTCTGACCAACGCGCACAATGAATGGCTGACGACGCTGATCAACACGGGAATTTTCGGCGCGGTGTCCTACATAGGAATTTTTGTCACGGCTGTCAGAAGAGATCTGCGGGCATGGCAGCAGGATTATTTGCTGGTAGGTGCAGCGGCTTCTGCGGTGTCATATATGGCGTTTAATTTTTTCTGTTACCAGCAGGTGTGCTGCACGCCGTTTGTGTTATTACTGCTGGGCGTGGGGGAGTATGTTTTGAGGGAAAAGAGTAGGCAGGCTGGGTGAATGTTATAATACGACTTTGTATATCGTAAGTTCACGTGCAATAAAAAGTTGCACAATACCATATCTTGTATTTTCTTTATCAATGAGGTACTTGTCGTTCCAGATATAGAAACATAGACGGGATACACGGTATTTCGTTTATAATTTTTCTACAGTCTATTTTCTAAAAGTCTTTGCAATCTGTATTCCGCTGTGATATATCTATCTTAATATATCATTTATATGCGCATATCTTTTCACTTGGAATCGGTTTTCTGATTCCTTAACTCTTCGGAGCACCGCTCCGTCATTTTTCTAAGAAAGGAAAACACATCTATGAATGCAGATTTTTCTCCGGCTTTTCTCAAGGCACAGGGACCGGTTCCCTACAACATGACCAACGACTACATGTTCCGGGCAGTTTTACAGTCCAGCAACAAAGTCCTGCGCGGGCTGATCTGCTCCCTGCTCCATCTTTCGGAACGGAAAGTCGTATCCGTGGAGATCACCAACCCCGTCATTCTCGGTGAAACCGTGACGGACAAGGAGTTCCGTCTGGATATCAACGTTGTTTTGAACAACCACGCGCTGATCAATCTGGAGATGCAGATTGCCAACAAGCTCAACTGGCGGGAACGCTCGGTCATGTATCTGTGCCGCTCCTTTGACCAGTTAAACCACGGGCAGGATTATCTGGATGCTAAACCCGCTGTACATATCGGATTCCTCAACTATACGCTGTCTGAGGAACAGCCGGAGTTCTATGCGACCTATAAACTGATAAACGTCAAAAACCATCAAAAATATAGTGACAGTCTGACCTTACATGTGGTAGACTTATCTCGGACAGGTCTGGCAACCGAGGAAGATAAGAAGTATCATATTCACGAGTGGGCAATGCTGTTTAAGGCAGCGACATGGGAGGAGATCAAAATGCTGGCATCCAGGGACGAATATCTGCAGGAGGCGTCTGAAACCATATTCCGCATGAGTGCGGACGATCTGGTGCGTAAACGGTGTCGTGACAGGGAGGAATATTATCAGGACCTGCGCAGCTATGAGAGGAAGATCGAGCAGGATCGGATAGAACATGAGCAGGATATCCGCAGCTATAAGCGAAAGATCGAGCAGGACCAGACAAAATATGCGCGGGCAATTGCAGAGAAGGAGGCTGAGATTGCGCAGGATCGAATAGCGCATGAGCGGATAGTGGCTGAGAAAGAAGAGGAGATCCGTCAGCTTCGTGCACAGCTTGCGCGGCTGGAAAACAATAATAACAGTTGACAAAATCAGTTCATGCGGCTAAAATGGATGAAAATACAGCCGATCAGGGCTGATATAGTAGCAAAACGTGGCGATGAAGAGAATAGTACGGATGGGAAACGTTGCAGAGAGAGAGCCGTTGGTGGGAGGCTTTTACGGGAACTGTTCGGAACCGGTCTCGGAGTCCTGTGTGAAGAGCGCAGCGTAGCACCGGCGATAACGGTAAGAGAAGATGAATGTGAGATACACATTAATTAGGGTGGTACCGCCGAGATTTCGGTCCCTTAGGGATGGAAGTTTTGGCGGTTTTCTTATGCGCGCATAAGCAGAGTCAGAAGAAGGAGGAAGTTATGGCGGAGAAAAAATTAGTGGAAGCGATCACGGCGATGGAGGATGATTTTGCACAGTGGTATACGGATGTGGTGAAGAAAGCAGAGCTTCTGGATTACACCAGCATCAAGGGATGTATGGTGTTTAAGCCGGCGGGCTATGCGATCTGGGAGCTGATTCAGCGGCAGATGGACGACCGTTTTAAGGCAACGGGTGTGGAGAACGTGTATTTACCCATGTTTATCCCGGAGAGTCTGTTAAATAAGGAGAAGGATCATGTGGAAGGTTTTGCGCCGGAGGTGGCATGGGTGACCCACGGAGGTATGCAGCCTTTGCAGGAGAGACTTTGTGTCAGACCGACTTCCGAGACGCTGTTTTGCGATTATTATAAGAATGTGGTGCAGTCGTACCGCGATCTGCCGCAGGTGTGCAACCAGTGGTGTTCGGTGGTGCGCTGGGAAAAGGAGACGAGACCGTTTCTTCGGAGCCGTGAATTTTTATGGCAGGAGGGACATACGGCTCATGCCACAGCCGAGGAGGCTGAGGAGCGGACGATCCAGATGCTGAACGTCTATGCCGATTTCTGCGAGGAGGTACTGGCGATTCCCGTCATCAAGGGTCGCAAGACGGACAAGGAAAAATTTGCGGGAGCGATTGCCACCTATACAATCGAAGCGTTGATGCATGACGGCAAGGCATTGCAGTCCGGCACCAGCCACAATTTCGGCGATGGTTTTGCGAAGGCGTTTGGTATACAGTTTACGGACAAAGACAATACTTTAAAACATGTGCATCAGACTTCATGGGGAACGACGACCCGTCTGATCGGCGCGGTGATCATGGTGCACGGGGACAATTCCGGGCTGGTACTGCCGCCTAGGATTGCACCGACACAGATTATGATTATACCGATCCAGCAGAAGAAAGAGGGTGTGCTGGAAAAGGCGTATGAACTGAAAGAGCGGCTTGGCGCATTCCGCGTGAAAGTGGATGACACCGACAAGAGTCCGGGTTGGAAGTTCTCCGAGCAGGAGATGCGGGGCATTCCGATTCGTGTGGAGATCGGACCGAAAGATATCGAGGCGGGCAAGTGTGTGATCTGCCGCCGAGATACGAGGGAAAAGATAGAGGTGTCTCTGGATGAGATTGAGACGAAGGCGGGAGAAATTCTGGAGTTGATGCAGAAGGAAATGCTGGAGCGTGCCAGAGCACACAGGGAGGAGCACACCTACGAGGCGAAGGACATGGAGACCTTCCGCAGACTCTTCGCTGAGAAGTCTGGCTTTGTGAAAGCGATGTGGTGCGGCGAGCAGGCATGTGAGGATCAGATCAAGGAAGAGATGGCAGTAACCAGCCGCTGTATGCCTTTTGAGCAGGAGCAGATCGGCGAGACATGCGTATGCTGCGGAAAACCTGCGAAGAAGATGGTTTATTGGGGCAGGGCGTATTAATCTTCGGGTTTGCAGACAGCATAGGGCATATTTTTAGGAAACGACCGAATAGACTGTGCATATAGGAGAGAAAAAATGAGCAGGAGAAAGAGGAAAAAGGGGCTCGTCCCGGTAATCTTTCTAGGGCTGTTGCTGGGGGTCTGCCTTGTTGTGGCGGTTGGCATTGCCAGCGGGGCACTGACTGGAACAGTCAAACATGCCGTGACAAAGAAAGTTTCTGAAACGGTGATGGAGCAGGCGGTGAAACAGGCGCTTGAGAGTACCGGTGACACGCAGGCTGCCGAGAAGGCGAAAGAGATCGTGAACAATATGGACGAAGGCGACAAGCAGAAGGCCGAGGAGATCATTGATCGTTACGCGGACAGCGACACGCTCTCCGATGTGATGGAGATTGTGGGAGACGGTGTGGACAGTGAATCGTTGTCGGAGGTCAAGGAGTATCTGCAGGAAAACGTGTCTGAACAGGATCAGGCAGAGCTGGAAGAACTGTATCGGAAGTATAGCGAGGGATTCTGAGCCAGGCAAAGCAAATGCGCGGCAGGTCACAGGAAAATACTTATAAAAAACAGGAAACTCGGACAAAGGGTTTCCTGTTTTTTATGTGCAGACCCGCATGTGAAAGTCTGCTGCTTCACAGCATGGGGGCAGCGCGGCGGGCAGGGCCATAAAATCGTCCTGTCTGCTTAAAAGGGTTGACAGGTGTATACCCGGCGTGTATGATACAGTCAAAGGGTATACATCCGTATACCAAAATATACCAATAACATATACATAGAAAACAGTGGCGCAGGGCGGGTTTGTGTACCGCTGTAAAGTCAGGTAGCCGGCAGGAAATGCGGAAGAAAGCGTCTTCGCAGGAAAACGCTTTGGAACGGAGGTAAAAAATGGTCAGTTTATCGGACGGGGAATGGAAAATTATGAATCAGCTCTGGGAGCATGAGAGCACAATCACAGAATTGAAAAATGAACTGGGAAAAGAAACAGGCTGGGATAAGCACATTGTGATCACCATGCTCTCCCGCATGGAAAAGAAGGGGGCGGTTGCCCACAGGGAAGGCGAACGTGCCAAAATATTTTATCCGCTGGTGACGAGGGAGGAGGTTTCCATGCAGGAAACCCGGGGCTTTTTGCAGAAAGTGTACCGGGGAAGTCTTGGCATGATGGTCAACGCCATGGTGGAGGATCAGGCGCTGTCCGAGGAGGAGATACAGGAACTTTATGGTATTTTGGAGCAGGCGAGGAGAAAGAAAAGGGAAAGTAATGAACGCGGAAACAAGAGTGAATGATCGTGAGACGACAGAAGGAACGTGCAAAACAACTGTGCAGGGCAGGGATAGGCTGTACACGAGGATGAATGCTTTATAATGATGATGGAGGATGATTATG
Source organism: uncultured Lachnospiraceae bacterium (assembly GCA_910586705.1). Lineage (GTDB taxonomy): Bacteria > Bacillota > Clostridia > Lachnospirales > Lachnospiraceae > UBA3282. The sequence continues at coordinate 52,882 of CAJUJK010000017.1, forward strand.
AAAGAGATACTGATAACATCAACAGTTTTGATTTTATGCGTTTTGATGGTCCGGCGGGTGTTCCGCGGAAAAATCAGCAGCAGGCTGCAGTATGCACTCTGGCTTTTGGTGGCGGTCCGTCTGATGATTCCGGTTTCCGCGGAGTTTGATCTGGGGTCATTTTCCGATTTCCGGCTGATGGATCTGGTGGAGAGGGATGATAGCGGTATCGGGGAACGGCTGGATGAGACTATTCGGTTGGAGGAACCTGTCCAGATGACGGTAAATGCAAACAGCGTGCTGTTCCGTCTGTTTACCACGGATGAGATCAGAGAAACGCTTGAGGGAATGCCGGATGACGGACCGACTTCTGTATTTATGGCGGGCACGCTGGGTTTTTCACGGCTGGATGTGCTGTGGTTTTTCTGGGGAACGGGTGCGTTTGTTGTGGGCGTTTGGATTTTGGCGGCAAACATCGTATTCAGCCGCCGTCTGAGGAAGGCAAGGCAGCCTTTTGATTTGCCGGAAGAAATAAAGACACCGGTTTTGGCGTATCAGACGTCTAAAGAAGGCAAGGCGACAGCTGACGTGCAAAGTGAAGAGGATTCGCAGGGAAGAAAGAAACGCAGCCGCTTTTCGAGGAGAAAGGACCGTCTGCCCGCAATCTATCTGGCGGAAGGCATTTCTTCACCCTGTCTGTACGGATTTCCGGGGCGGGAGGCGGTTTATCTGACGGCGGATGTAACAGATGATGGGGACCGGCTGCGGCATGTGCTTGTCCACGAGCTTGTCCATAAAAAACACGGGGACAGTTTCTGGGGGCTTCTTCGCGGTGTTTTGGTGACGGTATACTGGTTTCATCCGTTGGTATGGGTGGCGGCAGTCTGCTCCAAGCGGGACTGTGAACTGGCATGTGATGAGGGCGCGCTTATGCTGCTCGGTGAGGAGGAACGGATTTCTTACGGGGAGACGCTGCTTTCCATTATCACGAAAAAAGGGCGAGTTTCCGATCTTGTCTGCACCGCCACTACTATGACCGGGAGTGGAAAAAGCGTGAAGGAGCGGATCCGCTTTATCGCAAAGGAGCCGAAGGTGATCTATGCGGCGGTGGCGGGCGCGCTTTTCCTGATTGCGGCTGTATGCCTCTTTGTCTTTACAAAAGACGCCCGGTTCCGGGGGACAACGGTGGACGCGCAGGAAGGGCTTACGGTTACGGGCGCGGATATGCAGATACCGCTGCCCGCAAGTATTGGCGGCATCAGTGGCTGTGTGGTGGAAAAGAAAACGGACGAGGTTGTCATCTATCATGTTGCCGCGCAGGAGGAGGTGGGCAGGTTTTCCAGAATACCGCTTCGGGACGCGCTGGGGTTTGTGGATGAGGGGCGGGAGGTCGTGCCGGTTGGAGACAGAGGCTGTAATTACTTTTTGCGGGCTTATCTGGGAGAACCATTGACGAGGACGGAGCACCTTTATTTCCCTTCAGGGGAAGGTTCCGGCGTTTTAAAACACGAGGACACGATAGAGGCTGTGCCCGGAACAGATGAAAATCCGATGCTTAGCAAGGACTGGGAAGTGATTCCGCTGGAGGAGGATGAGGAGCCGTCCGCGGAAACCAGAAGTGAGGGTGCTTTGGGGCATGAGGATATCCATACGCCTGTGGAGGATAAGACAGATTATCTGCCCAACGAGGAAATCGTCGTCATGGACCCGGGGGACCCGGCGGCGTACGAGAAATCCACAATGCATACCTATACGCCTGCGGAAGAAGAGAGCGCTCACACTTTTACACCGTCGGAGGATGCCGGGACAGGTGAAGCGGGAACAGACAGCGGGGCGGCTGGTGTGCCCGGCACAGACAGCAACGATGACGACACCACTTATATCGTAGATGAAGATGATACGACATATATTATAGATGATAACACCTCTCGTACAGCGGAAACACAGGAGGAGGTCTCGGTAGACTACCTGCCGGACGAGGAGATTACGACGACGGTTTATCCGCCGAGAGAGGTCGATATCGACAGACTTGATAACAGGTGTTACGTTTATATCAGGGCGGCGTATGACAATAAGGTAAAAGAGAAATACCGGGATGAGATGGCGTTTATTGACAACGAGTTAAAGGCAGCGGCAGACCGGGTGATTATTTTGAGTCTGAACCGGGAGAGAAGGGAAGCGCTGTTTGACGCGCTGTGTGAAAACCGCACGCCCTATGTGGGGGACAACGCCAAGGTAGGCGCGCTGCTCGACGCCCTGCCCCTGCCCACCACGCTGAGCCGTTCGGGCGGGTTTTCCATGCAGACACTGGAGGAACCATATTCCCTGCGCGTTGATTATGTGATGAGTACGGATTATTTCACAAAGGAAGATCAGGATATGTTATACTTTAATGCGGCAATGCTGTTTTATTCCGTCGGGAATGTGGAGGAGATTGCTGTCAAGATGCAGCATCCTTTGGGAAATGGCTCTATGATGGTGACTTATCACCGGGAAAAGCTGGAAGAGGAGATTCCGATAATGCAGAATGTGAATTTTGAGGACGATCAGACTTTCCGGGACGGGCTGGCGGAGCTGCAAACGGCGGTGGAGACGCATCTTCAGGCGGCACCCGGCGAGTAATGCGCCGGTGCACGAACAGCTTGATGAGAGGAGAAGCATTTAAAAATAAAAAAATATTAAGAATTATGTAACCTTTTTCTTAAGTTCCCCGTTTTATGATATAGAACGTAGAAGACGGTCGATTTTTAGAGAAATTTTAAAGATTGACGTACTACAATAGAGTGAGAAGAACTTCTAAAGCTCGACAGCAAAGGCTGTTTCGCTAAGAAGTACAAAAGAGGGGGAACAGCATGGGACAGGCACAACGGAGCGACAGGAGAGGTTCCGACGACAAGATCAGAGTCATAGCGGGTAACCGTTCACAAAACAGCGCGGGAGAGCGTGCGAGACGGCGCGGTACGGAAAGGAGCGGGCTGGAAGGTCTGGAACTGTGGGAAATATCCAGAGACAATGACAACCCTCGCATGATGCGGTTTGCGGACCGCGAACAGGTCCGTCCGGCACAGCGGCGTTCCCGCCCGGGATCACAGCCGGATCGTCGAAACACGGGCAATCCGCGCCCGGTCAGCTCCATCAGACGACGCCGGGCGAGAAAGCGGCGGCTGAATCTTTACCGCATTTTTGTGTTTCTTATGATCGGCGTATGTCTGATACTGATTTATCAGACGACAGGGGCTGTTTACCGCATGATGCACAAGGATAAAATTGGTACGGGCAAGGGAATTGTAGAGATTGTGTCCGAAAAGATTGAGGCGAACCGGATTCAGCCGCCGGCGATTACGGTGGACTATCTGGAGCCGAATGAGTTCTCCAGACCCGGCACGGAGTTGAAAAAGATCAAGAGTGTTTTTGTGCATTATACCGCGAATCCGGGCACTTCGGCGGCGCAGAACCGCAGTTATTTTGCCGGTCTGGCAGAGACGCAGGAGCGGTCGGCGAGCGCGCATTTTATTATCGGCTACGAGGGTGAGCTGATCCAGTGCATTCCGCTGGAAGAACAGGCTTACGCGGTGGCGACCAGAAATGAGGACTCTGTCTCCATCGAGTGTTGTTATCTGGATGAGGACGGGAAGTTTACGCAGGAGACATATGATACGCTGGTACATACGCTTGCATGGCTGACACAGGAATATCATTTGTCGGAGGATGATATTTTACGGCATTATGACTGCGGCGGCAAGAAATGTCCGCTCTATTACGTGGAGCATGAGGACGCGTGGGAGAAGCTGCTTAGGGATGTAAAAAACTATAAGCCGGAGAAAACTGCGGAATCGGAGAAATAGAATTTATGGAAAAAGCGTACAAACTGGAATTTGCGGGGGAGCAGACAGGCAGTCTCTACGTGAACTGCTGTGGTCTTTCCCGGACGGAGCCGATGCACAGTTTTGGACCGGCGTTAAAACCCCATTATCTGATTCACTATATATTGAGCGGTAAGGGGAAATTCACAATCGGCGGAGAGGAATATCCGCTAGAGTCTGGGTATGGTTTTCTGATTACGCCGGATGAGCTTGCCTTTTATCAGGCGGACGAGGAGGAGCCGTGGACCTATGTGTGGGTGGGCTTCAGCGGCACGCAGGCGGCAGCGTATGTGGGCAATATCGGTCTGTCCGTAAGGCAGCCGATCTTTAAGTCTGACGCGTCCGAGGAACTTTACCGGATTGTGAAGGATATGATGGAGCACAATACTTACGGGCTTTCCCACGATCTGCGGCGGAATGGGCAGCTTGGCATTTTTCTGTCTGTCATAGCCGAGGGCAGCAGGGTGGAGAAACGGGGAGAAGACGACAAGGCGAATATTTATGTGCGCAAAGCGGTTTCTTTTATTCAGAATAACTACTGCAATCCCATCAAAGTGACGGATGTGGCGGACTATGTCTGTATCAACAGAAGTTATCTTTACACGCTGTTCCAAAATTCCATGGGGATGTCGCCCCAGCAGTTTCTGACTACATTCCGCATTACAAAGGCGACAGAGCTTTTGCAGCTGACGTCCCTTCCGATTGAAAGTATCGCCCTGTCATGCGGTTATCACGATCCGCTCGTATTTACAAAGGCATTCCGGCAGATGAAACAGATGTCCCCCACGAGTTTCCGAAAGGAGATGCAGAAGGGGGAGACGAGGCGTAACCGGGAATACCTGCGGCAGGTGGAGGAATTTATAGGGCAGATAAACAGTCTGAACGCGTAAGCAGAACTTAGCAGAGGTATGGAGTGCCGGGATTGCAAGACATGATTCAAATTTAACATTTTGACAGTTTTAAATAACAAAGGACTATGTAAGGATAGTCCTTTTTTGGTATAATAGGGTGAAAAGAAGTTCTAGCCACTCACAGCAAAGGCTGTTTCGCGGAGAACTTCTAAGTTTCACCCGGAAAAACGCCAAAAGCAGGCGTTTTTCATGCAGATTTAAGCCACAGAGAAACTGTGACATGGCGGTTAGGTAAAAAGGTATGGAAAGAAAAGGAGAGCGGGTATGAAAGAGACGGTTTTGAAGAAATTTGGGGAGCTTTACGGGAATGCGGACGGCGTTAACGTATATTTTGCGCCGGGCAGGGTGAACATGATCGGTGAACACACGGATTATAACGGGGGACACGTTTTTCCCTGTGCGCTGACGATCGGTACATACGCAGCGGTTAAGAAGAGAACGGACAGGAAACTGCGGTTTTATTCCATGAATTTTGAAAAAATGGGCGTGGTGGAGAGCAGTCTGGATGATCTGACGCCTTCTGACGCGGCGGGCTGGACGAATTATCCGAAGGGCGTTATGTGGGCGTTTGCGGAGCGCGGCATGAAGATGGACTGTGGGCTGGATATTGTGTTAAACGGTGATATTCCGGGGGGCTCCGGCTTATCCTCTTCCGCATCTCTGGAGGTGCTGACGGGTTTTTATCTGCGGGATCTGTTTGGGTTTGATGTGACCAATGTGGATCTGGCGCTGATCGGTCAGTATTCGGAAAATAATTTCAACGGCATGAACTGCGGGATTATGGACCAGTTTGCATCGGCGATGGGAAAGAAGGACAACGCGATCTTTTTAGATACGGCGAATCTCTCCTACCAGTACGCGCCCCTTGTGCTGGACGGCGCGAAGATTATCGTCACCAACAGCAATGTGAAGCACTCCCTTGTCAATTCCGGCTACAATACAAGAAGAAAAGAGAGCGAGCAGGCGCTGGCTGATTTACAGAAAGTGATAAAGATAGAGACCCTCGGTGATCTGACGGAGGAGGAGTTTGAGGCGAACAAGTCCGCCATCGCCGACGCGGTCTGTGCAAAGCGCGCAAAACATGCGGTTTATGAGAACCGCCGGACAATCCGCGCGGTGGAGGCTCTGAAGAACAACGATCTGAAGGCGTTCGGTGAACTGATGAACGCGTCCCATGTTTCCCTGCGGGATGACTACGAGGTTTCCTGCGATGAGATTGACGTGCTTGTGGAAGAGGCATGGAAGGTGGACGGCGTGGTCGGTTCCCGCATCACGGGCGGCGGCTTTGGCGGCTGTACTGTGAGTATCGTGAAGGATGAGGCGGTGGAGAGCTTTAAGGAGAAAGTGGGCGCGGCTTACAAGGAGCGTGTCGGGAAGAACGCGGATTTCTATGTGGTGGAGATCGGCGACGGGCCGTCTAAACTGTGACAGGGTGAGTTGAGGAGGATATAAGATGATTCAGCAGAATATCAGAAGACTTGTAAAATACGGTTTACTTACGGGACTGATTGAAAAAGAGGATGAGATATACACGACCAACCGCCTGCTAGAGCTTTTCGGTCTGGATGAACTGGAGGAAGGCGGCGACGTCGCCATGACGGTGGAGGAGCTGGAGCCGGTACTTAAGGAACTGTTAGACTATGCCTGCGAGAAAGGGCTGATTGAGGACAGTATCGTGTACCGGGATCTCTTTGACACAAAGATCATGGGACTGCTCACGCCGCGACCCAGCGAGGTAATCAGGACGTTCCGGGAAAAGTATGGGAGCGACCCGAAAGAGGCGACAGATTATTTCTATAAACTGAGCCGGGACACGGATTACATCAGACGATACCGCATTGCGAAAGACCAGAAGTGGATTTCGTCCACCAAATACGGCGATCTGGATATCACGATCAATCTCTCCAAGCCGGAGAAGGATCCGAAAGCGATCGCTGCGGCAAAAAATGCAAAGCAGCGCGGTTATCCGAAATGTCTCCTCTGCCGGGAGAACGAAGGGTATGCAGGGCGTGTCAACCATCCTGCAAGACAGAATCACAGGATCATTCCAGTCACCATAAACGGCAGCGAATGGGGATTCCAGTATTCCCCTTATGTGTATTATAATGAGCACTGTATTGTGTTTAACTCACAGCATATTCCGATGAAGATTGAGCACGATACATTCTGTAAGCTGTTTGACTTTGTAAAGCAGTTCCCGCATTATTTTGTAGGATCCAATGCGGATCTGCCGATTGTGGGCGGCTCCATTTTAAGCCACGATCATTTTCAGGGCGGGCACTATGAGTTTGCCATGGCAAAGGCGCCCGTGGAGCGGAACTTTACGGTGGAGGGTTTTGCGGACGTGGAGGCGGGCGTGGTGAACTGGCCGATGTCTGTGATCCGGATTTCTCACGAAAATTCAGACAGACTGGTTGCGCTTGCGGATGTGATTCTGGAAAAATGGCGCGGGTATACCGACGAGGCGGCGTTTATATTTGCCGAGACCGACGGCGAGCCGCACAACACAATCACGCCCATTGCCAGAAAACGCGGCGATAAATTTGAGCTGGATCTGGTGCTTCGCAATAACATTACCACGCAGGAGCATCCGCTGGGCGTATATCATCCCCACGCGAAACTGCATCATATCAAGAAGGAAAATATCGGGCTGATTGAGGTGATGGGGCTTGCCGTGCTGCCCGCCAGACTGAAAGGGGAGATGGAGCGTCTTGCAGAGGCGATTCTGTCGGGTGCGGATATCCGGACGGATGAGGAGCTTGCGAAACATGCCGACTGGGTGGAAGCATTTCTGCCCGCTTATCCGGATGTGGACAGGGATCACATAATGGAGATCCTGCATAAGGAGATCGGCAATGTGTTTATGGAGGTGCTCGAGGATGCGGGGGTCTACAAGAGGGATGCCGAAGGACAGGCGGCTTTCGACAGATTTCTTTCCACGCTTTCATAAAGTGAAAAGGATCTGCAAAGTTTACGGATGACAGGAAATGAGGCGGGACTTTAGGATCCCGCCTTTTGGTAGAAGCGTTATATAACGCATAGACCAGATGTGACAGCATAGGGGTTAAGCTTAACAGGGCGCTGGCAATCTGACTAGAAATGCTGTGTGAAGTATATAGAAAGGCAGAGCGTCATCTGAGGATGACAAATTTACAGATCTTCACTCATGCCTAACATGCTGCATAGGAAATTATAAAAGTCCCCCTGTTGTTTCCGGGTCATTTTCTGATAAATGGTGATAAGGTGCTGGTATTTTTTGAGATTGCACATATTATCTGCCAATAGGGAATCTGCTGCCAGACGTTCTTCGGAGAGTAATAGAATATAGTCTGTGGTGACATGAAAGAAACGCGAAAGATCGGCAAGAAGCAGAGCATCGGGAGTGCTGGCTCCACATTCGATTTTGCTCAGACTTGTTTGGTTAATGCCAAGCTGTTTAGCAAGAGCTTGCTGTGTCAGTTTTTTTTCCAGTCGGAGTTCCTTTATCCTTGTCTTCATTTGTAATCCCTTTTTGTTATTGTAGTGTATTTTGCCGCCAAAAATATTCCAATTATTAATAAGCATATTCCTTTTGGAATATTTTTGTGGAAAGACCACTTTTCAGCAAAAAAACGGGCAGGAGACTACAATATATAGTGTGCTGGGCCGAAAACGATAGCAGATATAGGGAATATGGGATACATTGATTTATCTGCCGGAAACAGATGGAAATTTTACCATATATGAATCCGGGCGCTGCCGGAAGAGGAAAAGAGCAGAGGGGAATACAAAATGACAGATAGCTTTGTGTGCGTTGATCTTGAGACGACCGGGCTCGACCCGAAACGGGATAAAATCATAGAGATCGGCGCGGTCAGAGTAGAGCGGGGTGAGATTACCGAAGAGTGGGAAACCTTTGTTGATCCCGGGCAGAAGCTTCCAGTGCGGATTGTGGAGCTTACGGGAATCCGTGACGGGGATCTTTCCGGGGCAAAGCCGGTCCGCGAAATTCTGCCGGAACTGTTTGCATTTCTCGGTGACAATGTGCTGCTGGGGCACAGCATACTCTTTGACTTCTCCTTTTTAAAGAAGGCGGCGGTAAATGAAAAACTTATCTTTGAAAGACAGGGGATTGACACGTTAAAGATTGCGCGGAAGTATCTGAAGGATCTGGAAAGCCGCAGTCTGGGGGCGCTCTGCAGACACTACGGGATTCCTCACAGCGCGCACAGGGCACTGGGTGACGCCCGCGCTACAGTTGCCCTGTATCAGAAGCTTGCGGAAGCGTTTTATGAAAAGGAGGCGGCGGGAGAAAAGAGCCTGTTTCTGCCAAAACCGCTCTCGTATCATGCGAAACGCGATACGCCCCTGACGATTGCACAAAAAGAACAGTTATATAAATTGTTGGACAGGCATAAACTGATAGTAGACTATAAGGTTGAAAACTTGACCCGCAGCGAAGCTAGTCGGAAAATTGATCAAATTCTTGCAGAATACGGACGATAGGCTTCTGCATGGCGGAGGTCAGGGACTGCGCCACAGGAAAAAGTGCCCCGATCTTTTCGGGAGTGCCGTTCTCCTGATAAATACGGCACAGAAGGCGGTAAGTCGCGCTTACGTCCGTGCGGGTGGACACGGCAAATTCCAGAAGCTGACAAGCCTCTCTTTCGTAACCGTTGTCATAGAGAGCCTGTGCCCACTGTTGCAGCGTGCGCGCAAGAAGCGTGTAATTCTGGTCATAAGTGGTCAGCTGGGTGATGTTAGGCGCACCGTAGCGCAGCTTCAGTTCCGTGTTGGTAAGTCCTGTAAAATTGACGATGGGCTGGTCATTCAGGGACAGTATGATCTGTCTGTAATCTTCGACTTTGGGGATGTCTTCTAAAAGCTCCATGGGAAAGATTTCCATGGGCAGCTTGATATAGTCCAGATCATCCAGCGGTTTGCGCCGTGTATTGTTTGCGGCACGCTCCCTCTGCCAGAATTCCTGCTCCATGGCAGCGGCGGATTTCCGGCTTTTGGAGGATGCCACAGCGATGGCGGCGGCTAAGATCAGAGTGCTTGCAATAATTAAAAAATTCATATATAATTCCTTTATGCCAAAAGAAGGCATTCCTTACTTATTTATAATGCAGCAAAAGATAGCTGGGGTGGTACGATATGAAGTTTAACAGAAAAACCAGAAAAATCATTTCATCAGTTATTATCATTATTGTCGTGCTGGCAATGATCATTCCGATGCTGGCATCTGCGCTTTATTCATTTTAGCACAGGAAACGTTTTTTGTGAATGGTATGGAACCAGCAGGGGAGAAGTGGAGAGCGGGTAATCGTTATGAAAAAACTATCTGTGACAGTCCTGACGGCGTTTATCGCGGCGGGGTTTGCCGTGATGCCGGCGCAGGCAAAAGAAGGGAAAATTGAGACGGGAATCTATGTGGATGATGTAGATATCTCGGGGATGACAGAGAGCGGGGCGGGTGAAGCGATAGAGGCGTATGTCGCTACCTTCGGTGACGCGCAGATCACTTTGCATGTCCCGGAAGCTGGTGAAATCACGGCTTCTGCCGCAGATCTGGGATTAAAATGGGGCAACCGTGAGATTCTGGAAGAGGCGGCGAACTTTGGCAGGGACGGTGATATCCTGCAATGCTATAAGGAACTGCGGGATCTGGAATACAAAAATAAAGTTTACCGGGTAAGCTTCGACTTTGACAAGAATAAGATTCGTGCGCTGGTGGAGGAAAATGCCGGGCAGTATGATCAGGAGGCAGTCAATGCAAGTCTGAAAAAGACCGAAGACGGGTTTGAGGTCACAGAAGGACAGACAGGGCGCGTGGTAGACCGGGACGGCACGACGGAGCGCGTGTATGAGTATCTGACAGGCGAGTGGACGGGCGGCGACTGTGATCTGGATATGGAGGTTGAGACGCAGGAACCGCAGGGCAGGGCGGAAGATCTGGAGAAGGTGAAGGATGTCCTCGGCACCTTTACCACCAGCTTTTCTACTTCCGGCGGTGCAAGAAGCGCAAATGTGGCAAACGGCTGCAGACTGCTCAGTGGAATTACGCTGTATCCGGGAGACGAGATTTCGACACTGGAGACAATCACGCCCTTCTCAGAGGAAAACGGATACTATATGGCAGCTTCCTACTTAAACGGGCAGGTGGTTGACAGTCTGGGCGGCGGTATCTGTCAGGTATCGACCACGCTTTACAACGCGGTACTGCAGGCGGAGCTTGAGGTGACGGAGCGCTACAACCATTCCATGATCGTCACCTATGTGGATCCCTCCGCGGACGCAGCCATTGCGGAATCTTCCGGGAAAGATTTTAAATTTAAGAACAATCTGGACTATCCTGTTTATATAGACGGCTATACGACCCCCGAGAAGCAGATTACGTTCACGATCTACGGACTGGAGACGAGGGACAGCGGCAGGGAGGTTCTTTACGAGAGCGAGGTTCTTGAGAGAACGGTGCCCGATACGGAAGTGATCTACACGGACGCATCCCTGCCGGTGGGTTACTGCAGCGTGCAGTCCGCGCACATAGGTTATAAGGCGAGATTATGGAAAATTGTGAAAGAGAACGGCGAGGAAGTGAGCCGTGAACAGGTGAACAGCAGCAGTTATATGAAAGCGCCCAGAAGCGCGACGGTGGGCGTGGCGACCGAAGATCCGGGCGCGTACAATGCAATTATGGCGGCTGTGGCATCGGGCAGCGTAGATCAGGTAAAGGCAGTTTCCGGCGCATATCGCGGCGGCGATCCCGGACAGATACAGGCTGCGGCAGCGGCGGCACAGCAGGCGGCAGCGGAAAAAGCAGCGGCGGATCAGGCGGCAGCAGAACAGGCGGCAGCAGAACAGGCTGCGGCAGAACAGGCAGCAGCGGAGCAGGCAGCACAGCAGCAGCCGGAAGCACCACCTCCGGCGGAGTGATTGGAACGGTAAGGTATGGAATGGTTACAATCCTACGAAAAATAAGGCATACGGCATGAGACAGGAAAAGACATGGGAGAGCGTGTCAGAGCGTTCTTTGTCAAAAGGGACAAAATTTGATATGCGGGAAGTGGAAAATGGCGCAGGGCTGGGGAAAGACTGCGCCATTTTATGCGGAGAATCCCATGTGGCGGACGCGGATCAGGACATTGTGGTGAGCAAATGGATCGGTCTGGAAGGAACGGCGAGGCTCGCCGGCGCAAATTACGAGAGACTGCGGGCACGGTTTCCGGCGCGCATGATTGATGAGGCAGCCGCCTTTGACAGGTATCTTTCAGTGATACCGGAGGCAGCTACCGCCATGAAGTCCGGCGTCTGCGGCATACAGACTGTTTCCCGGGGAGGCTTTTTCGCAGGGCTGTGGGAGATGGCGGAGGAAGCCGGCGTCGGACTGGAAGCGGATTTGAGAAAAATACCTGTCAGGCAGGAAACCATAGAGATCTGTGAGGTTTTCGGGGAAAATCCCTATGAACTTTCATCGGGCGGCTGCCTCATTATGACGGCGGAAAACGGAAATGCCCTTGTGGAGGCGCTGCTGCGGGAAGGGATTCCGGCGGTGGTGATCGGACGCACGACGCGGGGGAATGACAGGGTGCTCTATAATGAAGGGAGAAAAAGTTATTTAAATAAGCCGAGATAACGGCAAAAGAGGAGGAAAAAAATGAGAGAAGAATTGCTGAAAATCATAGAGAGGAACAGCCGCATAGACTTGAAGGAACTGGCGGTGATACTCGGGGTGGAGGAGATTGACGTGGTGAATGAACTGCAGTCGTTGGAGGATGAAGGCATCATCTGCGGCTATCACACCATGATTGACTGGGAGAAGACTTCCATTGAGAAGGTTTCCGCGCTGATTGAGGTGCGGGTGACACCCCAGAGAGGGCAGGGCTTTGACAACATTGCGGAGCGGGTTTACAAATATCCAGAGGTGACTTCCGTGTATCTGATTTCCGGCGGGTACGATCTGCTTGTCACGCTGGAAGGAAAGTCGTTAAAGGAAATTTCCGGCTTTGTATCTGACAAGCTCTCCACACTGGAGTCCGTCCTTAGCACGGCAACCCACTTTATTTTGAAAAAATACAAAGACCATGGAACAATCCTGACTAAAAAATATGAGGATACAAGAGAGAAGGTGTCACCGTGAAAGATATGTTATCAAAGCAGGCGATAGGGCTGAAGCCTTCGGGAATCCGTAAATTTTTTGACATTGTCAGCGAGATGGACGATGCGATTTCTCTCGGTGTGGGTGAGCCGGATTTTGACACGCCGTGGCATATCCGGGACGAGGGCATTTACTCGCTGGAAAAGGGACGCACATTCTACACTTCAAACAGCGGACTGATGGAACTGCGGCAGGAAATATGCAATTACATAAAGCGGAAGCAGGGTGTGGATTACGATCCCCAGCATGAGGTGCTGATCACAGTGGGCGGATCCGAGGCGATTGACATAGGGCTGCGCGCCGTGATTAATCCGGGGGATGAGGTGTTGATCCCGCAGCCGAGTTTTGTGTCTTATGAACCGTGTGCGGTCATGGCAGGCGGCGTGCCGGTCATTATTGAACTGAAGGCGGAAAACGAGTTCCGCCTGACGGCAAAGGAACTGGAAGAAGCCATAACGGAAAAGACGAAGATTCTGATTCTGCCTTTCCCGAACAATCCGACGGGCGCCATTATGGAACGGAAGGATCTGGAAGAGATTGCGGAAGTGATCAGAAAACATGACATACTTGTCATGTCAGATGAGATTTATGCGGAGCTGACTTACAAGGAAAAGCATGTGTCTATCATAGAAATGGAAGGTATGCGGGAGAGAACGATCCTGATCAACGGATTTTCCAAGGCATATGCGATGACGGGCTGGCGGCTCGGCTATGCCTGTGGTCCGAGAGTGATTCTGGAGCAGATGACGAAACTTCATCAGTTTGCCATTATGTGTGCGCCGACCACCAGTCAGTATGCGGCGGTGGAGGCGCTTCGCAACGGGGATGACGATGTGCGGGAGATGTGCATCGCCTATAACCAGAGAAGACGGTATCTGATGAATGCTTTCCGGGAGATGAATCTGGCGTGTTTTGAACCCTTTGGCGCGTTCTATGTGTTCCCGTGCATCAAGGAGTTCGGGATGACCAGCGAGGCGTTTGCGGAACAGTTTCTGGCGGAGGAGAAGGTGGCTGTGGTGCCGGGAACGGCATTCGGCGACTGCGGAGAAGGGTATCTGAGAATTTCCTACGCCTATTCTTTGGACACGCTGAAGCTGGCGATCGGGAAACTGGCAGATTTTGTGGAGAGGTTACGTCAAAAATAATGCATATCATTTTACATCAGCCGGAGATTCCGGCAAATACGGGGAATATCGGCCGTACCTGTGTAGCGACAGGTACGGCGCTCCATTTGATTGAGCCGTTGGGATTCCGGCTGGATGAGAAATCCATCAGACGGGCAGGTATGGACTACTGGGCGCATCTGGATGTGACCCGCTATATTAATTTTCAGGAATTTCGGGAAAAACATCCCGGCGCGAAAATCTGGTATGCCACCACCAAGGCAAAACGTCTCTACACAGAGGCGGATTTCGGACAGGACGACTATATCATGTTCGGCAAAGAAAGCGCCGGCATTCCCGAAGAACTCCTCGTAGAAAACGAGTCAACCTGCATCCGCGTCCCCATGATGGAGGAGATACGATCGCTGAACCTGTCAAATTCCGTAGCGATTGTGCTGTATGAAGCGCTGCGGCAGAACGGGTTTGCGGGGATGCAGAAAGCAGGAGAATTGCACAGACTATCTTGGCGGTAGATGATAAAATCCCCTGACGTTCCGAAGCACTGTCTGAGCACCGAGTTCAAGAAGTGAAGTGGGTGCGAGTTTGCGTAGGAACAGAAGGGGATTTTATCATCTGCCGCCATATGTATTTTTATTCGCTTCAATCATCATCCTCCACATCAGACTTTGGCAGCGAGAAAATAAACTCCGTCCCCACGCCCTCTGTACTGATGACGTTGATGTTTTCCCCGTGCGCTTGTATGATTTCTTTTGTGATGGACAAGCCAAGACCGGTTCCCTTCTTATCTTTGCCGCGGGACAGATCGGATTTGTAGAAGCGGTCCCAGATCAGTTTCAGATCGTCCTTCGGTATGCCGATTCCGGCGTCCTTTACACTGATGAAAATTTTATTATGTTTTTCTGTCGTCTCGATTTTAATCAGGGAGTCGTGATGACTGAATTTGATGGCGTTATCCAGCAGATTATAGAGAACCTGCTGGATTTTATCCATGTCCGCCACCACATACATCTCGTCGCCCGTGAGCACAAGCTCAATGCCGATCATTTTCTGACGGCAGGTGCCCTCGAAGGTGGCGGCGACATTGCGGATCACGGTGTTAATCTCAAAGTCTGTTTTATTCAGCATCATGCCCTTTGTATTCAGGTTGTTGAGGGTCAGGAGGCTGTTTGTCAGCTTCGTCAGACGGCTTGTCTCATTCAGCACAATATTTAAGTATTTTTCGTGCATTTCCGGGGGAATCGTGCCGTCCAGCATTGCCTTCAAATAGCCGTCGATGGAAGTCAGGGGAGAACGGAAATCGTGGGAAACGTTCGCCACAAACTTTTTCTGGTCATCCTCCGAGCGCGCGATTTCGCTTGCCATGTAAGAGAGGGTAGCGGCAAGATAACCCATTTCGTCCTCGCTTTCCACGCTGAATTCGTAATGCATATTGCCGCTGGCATACTGCTCTGTCGCCTCCGTAATTTTGCGCAGAGGAATATAAACCATCTCTGTGAAAAAGATCAGGATGATCAGGGACAGCAAAAAGAGAATCAGCAGCATAATGTAGGAAATATTTAGAAGCTGGTTGGCGGCAGTCTGTATACTACCCAAGGAGGCGTGGATCACTACATAGCCCTTCACCTTGTAGCCGGAGGTGATGGGCGCCAGCACGCTCAGCATCTCCTCGTCAAAAGATTGGAAAAAGCTGCCGATCGTATAGTAGGAGCCGGCTGTGACCGTGGGATCGAAGTTTTCCACGACAATCTCAGTTTCCACATCCACCGGGGCGGAGGAGTCCAGAACCATGCGCCCGGAAGGGTTGATGATCCAGATCGTGGCATTTAAGTAAGTGTCCAGCGCGTCCAGCTGCGTTTTCACCGTTTCCAGAGACACTTCGGTATTGTACAGGTCGGTTGCGTAAGTGTTGGCAATCAGCGTGGCTTCCCGGTAGAGGGCATCCGCTTTTTCCTTGGTGAGATGATTGAAAGTCATGTCAGACACAAAGGTGGCTACCACCACAAAACCGAATAATCCGAAAATAATGTAAGCCAGTATTAACTTTAGATAAAGTGTCTTCCGCATGGCAATGTCTCCGTACTCAGGACTTCTTTTCCCGCACTTCAAACTTGTAGCCGACGCCCCAGATGGTAGCAATGCGCCAGTTTTCATGGTCGTTGATCTTTTCACGGAGCCGCTTTACATGGACATCCACCGTGCGGCTGTCGCCGATATATTCGTAGCCCCAGATCTGGTCCAGAAGCTGTTCTCTGGAGAAAACATGATTCGGTGACGAAGCCAGAAAATAGAGAAGTTCCAGTTCCTTGGGCGGCATTTCAATGGTTTTTCCCATATAAATGACGGAATAGTTGGTCTGGTTGATAATCAGATCGGGGTACTCCACGCTCTTGACATCGGAATTTTTCGGCTCCGCAACGGCAGGTTTATAGCGGCGCAACACAGCCTTGACACGCGCCACAAGCTCTTTCGAGTCAAAAGGCTTCTCCATGTAGTCGTCCGCTCCTAATTCCAGCCCCAGCACCTTGTCAAATACTTCCCCTTTCGCGGAGAGCATGATAATGGGGAGTGTGGATTTGGAACGGATCTCGCGGCAGACCTGATAGCCGTCTATCCCCGGCAGCATCAGATCCAGAAGCATCAGATTCGGTTCAAAGCTGTCCACAGCCGCCAAGGCGGATTCCCCGTCGCCCGCGATCATGGTTTCAAAGCATTCCTTTGTGAGATAAAGGGAAATCAGCTCTGCAATGTTACTGTCATCGTCCACAATTAATATTTTCTGTTTGTTTACCATAATTACCTCCGTTTTCAATTCAGAATAGTTCAGCTCATTAATCGGGCGCTCCCTCAGAGCATCATCTTCTGTTCAAACTCGTGCGAGCACGGTTTGCCCCAAAGAAGATGCGCTGGCTGAACTGTTAATCCCTAAATTCCGCGATGGTAACACCCGCGTCGCCCTCTCCGAATTCGCCCAGCCGGAAACTTTTGATCACCCGGTTTTTGCGCAGATACCCTTGCACGGCTTTTCGCAGCGCTCCCGTTCCCTTGCCGTGCACAATGCGGACGCTGGGCAGATGGGCGAGATAAGCATCGTCCAGATATTTGTCCAGCTCGGAAAGCGCCTCGTCCACCGTCTTGCCGAGAAGGTTTATTTCTGTGGAGACGGAGTATGACTTGGACATTTTCAGCTTGCCGGAAGAACTGCGCTGCATTTTTTCGGTTTTCACCGTCTCCTCTTCCAACAGCACCAGATCGGAAAGGGAGACCTGCGAACGGATGATGCCGCACTGTACGAAAAGCTTTCCGTTTTTGTCGGGAAGGGAGCTGACGCTGCCTTTTAATCCCATGGAGACAACTTTTACACTGTCGCCAAGCCGGATCTGGTTCGGCTTGAGCGTTTTGTGGGTGGGCTTCTCATTTTTCAGCGCGAGCTTTTCATTTTTTTCCGAAATTTTTTCATGTACCCTGCGGCGTGACTGTTCCAGATCTTTGATGGAAGAGGAGGCGCCTGCCTTCTGGAAGGTGCGGATGGTTTCGTCTGCCAGTTGCTTCGCACTTTGTAAAATTTCCCGCGCCTCTTCGTTCGCCTCTCTTATGATGCGGTCACGGGACTGGTCGATCTTTTCCTGCTTGAATTCCAGCCGCTCTTTTAGTGCCTGCACTTCACGCTTGTAGGCTTCGATTTCCGCCTGCTCCTTTTCGATCGTCAGGCGGCTGCTTTCCAGATTTGCAAGCAGATCCTCGAAGCTTTCCTTATCCTGTGTAATGTGCCGTCTGGCATCTTCTATGATATGATCCGGCAGTCCCAGACGGGAAGAGATGGCAAAAGCGTTGCTCTTGCCGGGTATCCCGATCAGGAGCCGGTAGGTGGGACGAAGCGTTTCCACGTTAAATTCACAGCAGGCATTTTCCACAAAAGGCGTGGAGAGCGCGTAGACTTTTAACTCACTGTAGTGCGTGGTAGCCATGGTGCGAATGCCCCGGTTGTGCAGATAATCCAGAACCGAGATGGCGAGAGCCGCGCCCTCGGTGGGATCGGTTCCTGCGCCCAGCTCGTCGAATAGGCAGAGAGAATCCGCGTCTGCGTCCTGCAAAATAGATACGATGCTCGTCATGTGGGAAGAGAACGTGGAAAGACTCTGCTCAATGCTCTGCTCGTCCCCGATATCGGCGTAGACTTCCCGGAAAACAGAAAGCTCCGAGCGGTCCAGCGCGGGAATATGCAGCCCCGCCTGTCCCATCAAGGTCAGAAGCCCCACCGTTTTTAAAGCCACCGTCTTACCGCCAGTGTTCGGTCCCGTAATGATCAGCAGGTCAAAGTCAATGCCCAGAATGATATCCACGGGCACGACTGCTTTTTTGTCGATCAACGGATGCCGCCCCTTGCGGATGCGGATCTGATGTTCTGTATTAAAGAGCGGCATGGTGGCGTTCTGCTCCATGGCAAGGGAAGCCTTGGCAAAGATAAAGTCCAGCATGGTCATGGACTTCTGGTTTTCTGCCAGCGCCTCCGTGTGGGACGCAGCCAGTGCGCTCAAGGAAGCAAGAACCGCCTCAATCTCTTCCTGCTCCTTTATGGATAATTCTTTTAACTCATTGTTCAGATTAACGATTGCGGCAGGCTCGATAAAAAAGGTAGAGCCGGTGGAGGACTGGTCGTGCACCATGCCCGGCACCTGTCCCTTGTACTCTGATTTCACAGGGACACAGTAGCGGTTGTCGCGTATGGTAACCACAGCGTCCTGCAGATAAGTGCGCAGGGAGCCGTTTATCATGGAGTTCAGCTGTGAGTGAATCCGGTCATTTGTGATTGCCATACTGCGGCGGATACGTTTTAAGGCAGGGCTCGCGTCGTCAGCGATTTCCTCCTCGGATAGAATACAGCGGCTGATCTCATTTGCCAGAGGTGTGAGCGGCTCCAGACTGTCAAAATAAACATCCAGAGAATCGCCGGGAATGTCGTCCCGGTCCCGGCGTCCATATGTTTTGATCCGGTTCACATTTTCCAGAAAGGAGGCGATACGCAAAAGTTCAGTGACAGAGAGGACGCTTCCCACTTCCAGAGATTTCAGACTCATTCCCAGATCTTTGTTGCTGCCAAAAGACGTGGAGCCTTTGGCAAAAAGACGTCCTAAGGCGTCCGCTGTCTGGGTCTGCGCCGTTTTGATTTCCTCTAAGTCCGTCATGGGAGCAAGCGCTGCTGTAAGGCGCTTGCCCGGTTCGGAAGATGCTTTTTCCGTCAACTGATCGATAATCTTATGATATTCTAAAACCCTCAATACTTTACTGTTCATAGTTCCCTCATCATTATCCAATATAGTTTCTATGCTCTATCCTACCACAAACAGGGCAAAATTACTATTAGGAATGCCGTCGTTTTGCCGGACGCGATTTCTTGTCATGCAGCAGGGGGTATGATATAATGAGCGCAATGAAAAAATAAAAGCGGATTTGCGAGTACGATAATCCATTGTATTTTGAGGGCAGCTATATGTCTGAACAGGAAAAAGAACGGAATAGAACGCAGGAAGAACCAGTCAAGGAGCAGGCGGAGTATACGCCTTCCGTGCAGACGGAGTTTATGCGGGAAAAAATCAAACAAAAGCCTGTCAACAAAAAAAAGCTTCTCCGCAGAACGGTGATTACCGCTGTTATGGCGGTGGTATTCGGTCTGGTGGCATGTTTTACCTTTCTGGTGCTGGAGCCGGTGATCAGCAACCGTCTCTACCCGGAGGAAGAGCCGAAAGAAGTGGCATTTCCCGAGGAGACGCCGATTGAGGAGATGAAGCCGGAGGACATGCTGGTCAAAGAGGAAGATGTGGAAGCGCAGACGCCGGATCAGGTGGATCTGGAAATGGTGGACGAGCAGATACAGGAAGTGCTGTCTCAGGTAGACAGGGAGTTTACGCTGGAGGACTATCAGACACTTTACGAAGAACTGCGCAAGCTGGCGGAGGATGCGGGGCGCGCGGTGGTTACCGTGGCGGGCGTCACTTCGGATGTGGACTGGTTTAACAATATCTATGAAAATGTTGCCTCGGCTTCTGGCGTGATTATTGCAAACAATGAAAAGGCGCTGCTTATTTTAGTCAGTGCGGGAAATATAAAAGGAGCGGACAGCATAGTGGTTACCTTCTGCGACCAGACGCAGGCGGAGGCGGAACTTGTGCAGAAAGATGATAACACAGGGCTGGCGATTTTGTCCGTGCCGCTTTCCTCTATCGGCAGGGAAACCATGGATCAGATAAACATTGCGGAACTGGGCAGCTCCAACACCGCCAATATGCTGGGAATGCCTGTGATAGCGCTGGGAAGTCCTCTGGGCACCGGCGGTTCTATCAGCTACGGTATGGTAACCTCCACGGGCACCGTGATCGATCTGCCGGATGCGGCATATAAGAAGATTACAACAGATATTTACGGCAGCCGCAACGCGACCGGGATCGTGATTAATCTGAAGGGCATGGTAATCGGCATTATAGACAATGTCAATACGGGAAACGATATGAGCAATCTGCTCACGGCATTCGGCATCACCGAGCTGAAAGGCACGATCGAGCAGATGTCTAACGATAAGGAGCGGGCGTATCTGGGTGTGCATGGCGCGGATGTGCCCAAGGAGGCAATCGAGGATACACAGATTGACACTCCGGCGGGCACCTATATCAGAGAGATTGAAATTGATTCGCCGGCAATGGATGCGGGGATCCAGAGCGGCGATGTGGTGACAAAAGTGGGAAATACGGAGATCACGACTTACAATGAGCTTCTCGGAATTCTACACGCGTCAAAACCGGGAGATGTGCTGAAGGTCACATTGACAAGGCAGGGGCACGAACTGAGCGTGGACGTGCCGCTTGGAAGCTGGTAGAAATTGGTGCGGCAGAGAGAAATAGCCGGGTAGCTATGTGATCTGGCAGGCAATAGGAAAGGATGGACGGAGAAAATGAAATATATCAAGGACTACAAAGAAAGCGACAAAATGTTCGATGTTTACCTGTGTAAGCATAAGCAGTCGGCTGTGACCAAAAACGGGAAACCCTATGACAACGTGATTCTACAGGATAAGACAGGCACCATAGACGCAAAGATATGGGACCCGAACAACGCGGGGATAGAGGACTTTGACAGCATGGATTACATAGAGGTACACGGTGATGTGACCAGCTTTCAGGGCGCGCTGCAGGTCAACGTGAAGCGCGTGCGAAAATGCAGGGAAGGCGAGTACGATCCGGCGGAGTATCTTCCTGTCAGTAAATTTAAGACGGAGGACATGATGACGGAACTGCTTGATCTGGCGGGAAGCGTGAAAAATCCATATCTGCATCAGTTACTGGAAGCGTTTTTCGTGAAAGACGAGGCTTTTATCAAAGTGTTCCGGCAGTCCTCGGCGGCTAAGACCGTACATCATGGGTTTGTGGGAGGTCTCTTGCAGCATTCGCTGGCGGTGACGAAGCTGTGCGATTATTTTTGTACCCAGTACCCGGTTCTTAACAGAGATCTGCTGATTACGGCGGCGATCTGCCACGATATCGGCAAAACGAAAGAACTGTCCCTTTTTCCGCAGAATGATTATACGGACGACGGTCAGTTTCTCGGTCATATCGTGATCGGCAGCGAGATGATCGGGGAGAAAGTCAGAATGATAGACGGATTCCCGGCGCTGCTTGCCAATGAACTGAAACACTGTATTCTTTCCCATCATGGGGAGTTTGAGTTCGGTTCGCCGAAGAAGCCTGCGATCGTGGAGGCGGTGGCGTTAAACTTTGCAGATAATGTGGACGCCAAGATGGAGACTTTTGCAGAGATTCTGGCAAACAATACCGAGACCGGGTGGCTTGGATTCAACAGACTGTTTGAGTCGAATCTGCGCGGCACGAGTTTGGAGTGATAAGCATGGAATATAAAAAAAATGATATTGTCCGGCTTACGGTAGAGGATATCGGAAACGACGGTGAGGGCATCGGGAAAGCAGATGGGTATACCCTGTTTGTCAAAGACGCCGTGATCGGGGACGTCATTGAAGCGCGTATTACTAAATGCAAGAAAAACTATGGCTATGCAAGAGTAGAGAAGGTGGTGACGCCTTCTCCTTTTCGTGTGGATCCCAAATGCCCCTTTCACAGACAGTGCGGCGGCTGCCAGATTCAGACCATGAGTTACGAGAGACAGCTTGCCTATAAACAGAATAAAGTGCGGGGGCTTTTACAGCGGATCGGCGGTTTTTCCCCGGAGTTAATTGATGCGGCTATGGAACCGATTGTTGGCATGAAAGAGCCTTGGCATTACCGCAACAAGGCACAGTACCCCGTGGGATATGACAAGGCGGGAAATCTGGTTGTGGGCTTTTACGCGGGAAGAACCCACGATATCATTGCCAATACGGACTGCCCGTTAGGACCGCCGGAGAACCAGATGATTTTGGAAGCGGTGCTTTCCTATATGAGGGAAAACGGCGTGGAAGCCTACCGGGAAAGCACAGGTGAAGGGCTGGTGCGGCATGTGCTGATCCGCACGGGATTTGTTTCCGGGGAGATTATGGTATGTCTGGTGATAAATGGAAGAAAGCTGCCGGAAGAAGATAAACTGGTGGAAAAGCTGACGGGGCAGCTTGAAGCTGATGATGAAATGCCTGTTGGTGCGTGCGAACGGGCAGCACAAACGGAAGAGCGAAAAATATCGTGTAAGAGGATTGCCAGCATTTCAATCAGTATTAACAGGGAAAAGACAAATGTAATCATGGGACCGGAAATACGGGTGCTCTGGGGCAGCGGCTGGATTGAGGACAGCCTCCGCGTGCCGGGTCCGACAGATTTTGCGACGGCTGGGAACATGGGTGATGGAGATGAGGGAAACGAAGATAGAATTACATTTCGGATTTCGCCCCTGTCCTTCTATCAGGTAAATCCCCGGCAGACCGAAAAACTTTACGGTCTTGCACTGGAATACGCGGGGCTGACCGGGCGGGAAACCGTGTGGGATCTGTACTGTGGTATCGGGACGATCTCCCTGTTTATGGCAAAACGCGCCAGAAAAGTTTACGGGGTGGAAGTCATTCCGCAGGCAATCGAGGACGCGGAAGAGAACGCCCGCAGGAACGGCATAACGAATGCAGAATTTATAGTGGGGAAGGCGGAGGAAGTGCTGCCGGGGTTTTATAAGGGAAACGGCGGCAACTTCGGTTCGGAAACCGGGGAAACGGACGGCAGAGCAGACGAGAGAGAGAATCTGTCGCGTGCACAGATGCGCCACCCCGATGTGATCGTGGTCGATCCGCCCCGCAAGGGCTGCGATGAAACATGTCTGGAAACCATGCTGGCGATGCAGCCGGGGCGGATCGTCTATGTGAGCTGTGATCTGGCGACGCTGGCGCGGGATCTGAAGGTGCTGTGCGGAGGCGGGTATGAGCTGAAGCGGGTCAGGGCTGTGGATCAGTTTGGGCATACGGGGCATGTGGAGACGGTGTGCCTTTTGATGAGGAAAAAGATAAATTATAGGGAAGAGGAGATAGAGGATTGCGGGTGCATTTATGGATAAATATAACGTCTGCCCATGGCACTTATAATCCCAAAATAGCAAATATAAAAAACTGAAATACACGCCCCAAACTCACCAGCTAATTTGAGCAGAATATTATGCAAAGAAGCTGGCAATATTAAGTTCATTTTTCCATTCAGTAACGGTATGCAGAATAAAATAATCAATAAAGCCATTATCATTGGAGAGGATAATTTAATTGCTATCTGTTGATTCACAAGTCTTACTATCTGCTTATCGCTTTTTCCCATACAGCGCATGATCTGATTGCTTTTTGAATTTTGCCTAATCTCTATCATCTGCTGCAAAGACAGTATCGAAAAATAAATAACCAGAAACACGATACAGATACTTATTTGTGCAGTTCCCATCCACTGGCGCATAGCCGTATCAAAAAGCTGAAATTCCGGCTGCAATA
>CAJUJK010000018.1 GCA_910586705.1 uncultured Lachnospiraceae bacterium
ATGACATGTTACCGAAAATAAATGCCACAAGGTCAAAGCTGAAAAGTCCGATCAATCCCCAGTTGATAGCGCCGATAATGGCAATCGTCAGGGCAAGGCAGTCTAAAGCTCTGTTTCTCATTTCCCTTCCCCCTTCATAAGACATCAACCCCTAAAAATAGATGAGAGACTGATTTTTCATCATAGCCGCAAAAATGCTGTGCAGTTACGATTACTATGTAGTATGTCTGAATGCTTTTTTCTTATGTAACGGGAAGGTCCTAAAAATTTTCCAAAACATATGTTTGTTCCAAAACCCGGATGACTACTGCTTTTTCACCACAGGAATCCACACCTCGTACTTTGCGTTTGCAGGGTCGGGATTCAGATAGACCTCTATATCCGGAGCATCGCCGTACTCATATCCCGACGTAGGCAGCCATTCCGTCACAATGCGCCGCTCCAGCTCCTGAATGGACTGGTTCGTGCCCTCACCGGGAAAGATTGCCCATGTAGCTGCCGGAACGGTATACTCCTCAAAATCCGCTTTTTCTTTTGAGGAAGGCACCGCAATATAATACCGCCACGTTTCCTTATCATTACAGACGCTGACGCCAAGCACTCCCATAGGCGGCATATCCATCATACCCGCCAGTCTCTGCAAAGTTCCGTTCATGGATACTTCCTGCCACTTAGAGGGAATCACTGTGAAGTTATCCTCAATATCCTTCTGCAATGGCACTGACACACCGACAATGCGGAATGTCTCCTTTTTTTCAATCCGATAGTTCATTTCCTCCGCTCCTTTGACTGTTATTTTAAACGAAACAGGCGGAAAGGATTTTACAGAAACGCCCTCATTTTTTACAGCGGACGGCGCAATGCCGTGGACGGACTGAAATGCCCTGTTGAACGCGGTGGGAGAGTGATACCCGTATTTTGCAGCCACATCAATAATCTTCGTGTCCTTTTCCTGCAAATCCACGGCGGCAAGAGACATTCTTCTCCTGCGGATATATTCAGAGAGCGGGACGCCCGCCATATAGGCAAACATTCTCTGAAAATGTAGGAAGAACAGCAGGCAATTTTACCAAGCTGCCCATAATCAATCTCCTCCGTCAGATGTTCTTCCATATAACTGATTGCTTCATTTAATTTTTCAACCCACTCCATGCTGTAAATTCCTCCTGTCAATTTTAGTATATAAGATTTTATTTTCCTTATCCTCTCAATTTCTGTACAAAAAAAGAGAGGATATAAATAAAGACAAAATATGCCCTAAAAGTCCATTGCTGCCGCTCTCTGGAAAAACGGCGGGCAAGTCCCTCAGGGCATATAACATGGCATGGGAAGCATCAGTGTCTGTAAAGTCTGAAAACCCCGAACACCTTACCAAGAATCTGACAGTCGTCCACGATAATCGGATCCATGGAGTCGTTCTCAGGCTGCAGACGGATGTGCCCGTCTTCCTTATAGAAAGTCTTGACCGTCGCTGAATCGTCAATCAGCGCCACCACCGTATCACCGTTCGACGCTGTCTGACAGCAGTTTACAAAAATCTGGTCGCCGCTGTAAATTCCCACATTGATCATGGAATCGCCCTTCACTTTAAGAACGAAAGACTCACCGCCCGGCACCATATCCGCCGGAACAGGGAAGTAGCTGTCAATATTCTGCTCCGCCAGAATCGGCTGGCCTGCCGCCACCTGTCCGATCACAGGCAGGGAAACCATCTCCGTGCGCACCATCTGGAAATTATCGTCACAAATCTCGATGGCGCGGGGTTTCGTGGGATCTCTTCTGATATAACCGTTCTTTTCCAGCGTCTCCAGATGGGAGTGTACGGAAGATGTAGACTTCAGGTTAACCGCCTCACAGATCTCCCGGACTGCCGGAGGATATCCTCTTTTTAAAATTTCATCCTTAATATAATCAAGAATCTGCTGCTGTTTTACAGTGATTTTACCCTGTGCCATACTTAAAATCCTTATCCTTTCTTCTGGCGTTTCATGCCGATATATATTTTCTGACAATTTATATATTTTAATCATAGCACAGCACAGTGCAAAAAGCAAACATATATTCAGAAAATTTGTTCGATTTTTATCAAAATAGTATTGACATCCGAAAACACGTTCGATATAATGCACCTATAAAGAACGTTCGTTCGCAACACTTGTTCGGTTATGGAATATTAAAAATAGAAGCAGTTGATACGTTTCTATGTTGCATCGGGCGGAAAGGAGTTATTTATGAATAGAGCAATGACACAGAACTGCAGAAGACCACAGGATATCAGAAGCGAGAGAAGAATCCGGAATAACCGTATACGCAGAAGACGGGAGATGAGGAAAAACTTCCTCCTGTTAGTGATGACCTTCTGTCTGATCATCACTGTATCCATCACTGTCAGCTCCTTCCGTTCCAATGCAAAGAACGACCCTGCACAGGAAACTGCTAAATACTATAAGAGTATTGTCGTTTCAGACAGCGATACCCTCTGGTCCATCGCGGAAGACTATATGGACGAGGCGCATTATGATTCGATTTATGAGTATATCCGTGAAGTGATGCAGATCAACAGCCTGACGAGCGATGCGATCTATTCGGACGCGCATCTGATTGTGCCCTACTATGATGTGATAAATAAATAGAGTCATTAAAAGGAGTACATTTTCGTCCCCCTCTGACTTTTATATTTCATCTTTCTCCTTTTTGTGATATTTTGATTATGAGTTCAATATAACACAAGGCACTGGCGAAAAAAGGAGAACCGCTATGAAAATCGACCGTATGATCGGCATTTTATCCATCCTGTTACAGCAGGAGAAAGTCACGGCACCATACCTCGCGGAGAAATTCGAGGTTTCCCGTCGCACCATCAACCGGGATATCGAAGCGCTCTGTATGGCGGGGATTCCGCTAGTGACGGAACCGGGGCAAAACGGCGGCGTTTCCATCATGGAGGGCTATAAAATAGACCGCGCGCTGTTTACCAGGCAGGATATGCAGGCAATACTCGCCGGGCTTCGGAGTTTGGACAGTGTGAGCGGGACGAACCAGTATGTACAGCTTATGGAAAAGCTGTCCGCAGGCGCGTCAAACCTGTTAGCCGGGGACACCCATATTCTGATTGACCTGTCTTCATGGTATAAATCTGCGTTATCCCCTAAGATTGAACTTTTACACGGCGCCATTCTTACCACAAATAAAGTTTCGTTCACTTATCACTCCCCAAAAGGAGAGTCCCGGCGAACCGTGGAGCCTTATGATCTGATATTCCAGTGGGCGGGATGGTATCTCTGGGGCTGGTGTGAGAGGAGAGAAGCGTTCCGGCTGTTCAAGCTGATGCGGATGACTGCGCTTTCCTTAGGAGAACCTTTTGAAAAACGCGCAGTCGCCCTTCCCGATCTGCGCGCAGAACAGATATTTCCGCCGCAGTTTCAAGTCACGGCAAAAATTGACCCTGCCTTTACATGGCGTCTGGTAGAAGAATTCGGACCGGAAAGTTTCCATGCGCTGCCGGACGGCACGCTGCTTTTTTCCGCCGGGTTTGTTGATAAACAGAGTGTCATCGGCTGGATTGCCTCTTTCGGCGGCGGTGCGGAACTTTTAGAGCCTGTGGAACTACGGCAGGAGGTTCTGCGTTTTGCGGAGGAAATTGCCAATAGATACAAACCTTTTTCTGAAACATGACATACAGTTGTCGTGTTTTGTCTGCTAAGATAAATCCATCAAATCACATAAAGAAAGGATGGATGTATCTATGAACATGGAATACGAAATCGTAACACTGGAGGAAAAAATTGCGGCAGGCGTGTCAGCGAGGACAAACAATACCTCGCCGGAGATGGGCACAGTGATCGGCGGTCTGTGGAACCGTTTTTACAAAGAAGGCATCTACGACTCTATACCGAAAAAGACAAACGCAAAAGCGCTTGGCATCTACACTGACTACGCCGGGGATGAAAAAGCGGATTACACCGCGTTTGTCGGCTGTGAAACTGACGAAATGCCTGCCGGAAACGATTTTGCCGTCTGCAGGATTCCTGCGGGACGGTATGCGAAGTTTGTGGTACGTGGCAATATGGTACAGGCGGTTGCGGAGGCGTGGCAGGCAATCTGGCAGATGGATCTGCCAAGAGCCTTCCAGTGCGATTTTGAGGAATACCAGAACGACGATATGGGGGACAATGCCGAGATCCATATTTATATCGGCTTAAAAGAATAAGAAGAATAAGCGACGGTCATCCAGAAATACAATTGGGAGATTAGTGATTATACTAGGAGGGGCACTGGAAAATGGCATTTGATTACAAGAAGGAATATAAAGAATTTTATCTTCCCAAAAACAAACCGGCGCTTGTCACCGTACCGGCTATGCACTTTATCGCGGTGCGCGGCAAGGGCGATCCGAACGAGGAAGGCGGCGACTACAAGCAGTCCATCAGCCTGCTTTACGGCATTGCCTTCACCATTAAAATGAGCAAGATGGGCGATCACCGGATCGAGGGCTATTTCGACTATGTCGTGCCGCCTCTGGAGGGATTGTGGTGGCAGGAGGGGATCGTCGGCGTTGACTACGCCAGAAAAGAGGATTTTCAGTGGATCTCCATGATCCGTCTGCCGGAATTTGTGACAAAGGAAGAATTTACATGGGCAGTTACCGAAGCCTCCAAGAAGAAAAACACCGACTTCTCCAAGGTAGAATTTCTGACCTATGACGAGGGACTGTGCGTACAGTGTATGCACATAGGTCCTTATGACGACGAACCCGCAACCATAGAAGCCATGGACACCTTTGCCCTCGAACAGGAATTTTCTCTTGATATGGACGGCATTCGCCGCCACCATGAGATTTACCTGAGTGACGTGCGCAAGTGTAAACCGCAAAATCTGAAAACGGTGATCCGGCATCCTGTCAGAAAGGCAGAATAGTTTTTAAAAGGAAATTTATCGGCAAAATATAATCCATATTTGTAAGAAGAAATGTGGATATATTTTGCCGATAATGGTATAATATTTCCAACTATGAAACAAATACACATTTATTTCATAGTTGGAAGGATTTCAAACGGTCATATCCTAATACCCCGGTCTATAACCAAATCCGCGAAGAATTGCTTATGTTTTCAGCATCTGCATAATTATATCGTAGTTTTCCGGCTGATGGGGAAACGCGCATTCTGTACAGTCCTTGATTCTTTTTCCATCTATATCAATATAAGCCGGATTCCCCGGACAGTTTTCCCGCGGATACATCGGACAGTAACAAAACAGGCAGTTAAAGTCCTGCAGTCCCTTATGACAGGGAAAATATTGACACGCCTTATTCTCAAAAAAACGATGGGAATTTTCCATTTGTGTTTTCCTTATTTTTGGTGTTTCTAATGAGGGGATTTTCCCCGACACGGTTCGGACATGCCGTATTGCCGCACCCGTCGCAGATCTCTTGACAGCGCACTGTCTCATCCTGCGTCAACTCTGAAATAAATACCACACTCTTTTTCGGAATCATACAGAAAGCCGCATTGCATGTGATTTCCTGCGTGAGGTCTTGTAACAGTTCCGGCAGCATTTCGAGCGGAAACGAATCCTCGCTGCCCGGAAAGTGATACCGCGCCACGTGCCAGTCGGTATTCGACGCAATATATCTGTTATAGGCGTCATACCCTCTCATCAGCAGTTCGCCTGTCAGTGCCTCAACAATATAACTTTGCAAAAGCAGCCCTTTTTCACTGTAACTTTCCTGCAATTGATCCACGCCATGCCCGAGAGACATTGCCACACATTCATACGCCTTGTCCGGGACGTCTGCAGACTGCCGGTTCTTTGCCCCGCACGCCTGTCTGATCTGGGACGATTCCTTTTGCATCGCAGGCTGTATATACGCCGTTCTCACCCAGAAGGCTTCTCTTTGCAGCACGGGCAGCAATTCCTCCGCCACTTCACGGATTAGCCCGGTCTGTTCTTCCTCAAAATGAAATTTTACGCGTACATTCTCCTGAAACGCCGGAGAGACAAATTCCTCTAAATTTTCCTTTTCAAAGCCAAACCGCATCAGTCGTTTCCCTTTTCACATGAAATACTTACCCTGCAGACCAACGCCGGACTGCCTGTGCGTCTTATCCGCGATAGGCTCTCAGTTATCCCGCAGCTTGACGGTGCGCGCCGCCTTCCGCCGGTTCTGGTCCTTGATCGCCGCGTAGTGCTTTCTGGTCGTCCCTACATCCGAGTGTCCGAGCACATCCGCCACCAGATAAATATCCTCGGTCTCCTGATACAGAGATGTGCCAAAGGTGGATCGCAGTTTGTGGGGCGTGATCTTTTTCTGGGGCACAAACTCTCTGGCGTACTTTTCCACCAGATTCTCCACCGCATGTACACTGATCCGTTTTTTCTGCAAAGAGAAAAACAGTGCGTTTTCCTCCCCGGGAAGCGCCTGCGCAGCGATCGCGGCGCGGGGACCCTCTATGTAATCTGTCAGTGCCTTTTCCACCTCATCCCCAAAATAAAGTACCGCCTCGTTGCCGCCTTTTCGGATAATGCGGATGCTGTTTTCCCGGAAATTCACATCGTTTAAGTCCAGTCCGACGCACTCCGAAACACGGATGCCAGTGCCCAGAAACAGGGTGACAATGGCGATATCCCGCACTTTGGTCTTTAGGAAAAAGTCCTTTTTCTTCCCTGTCAGTTCCTTCTCATAGGTTTCCAGACTGTCCAGGAAAATAGCCACTTCGTCCGGCTCCAGATGGATGATCGCCTTCTCGTGGATCTTCGGCATGTCCACCTGCATCGCCACATTTTTAGAAAGCAGTTCCTTTTTGAAGAAATAGTCAAACATGCTGCGCAGGGAAGACATTTTTCTGGCAATGCTGTTCGCCCCGTTTTTCTGTTCCCCGGTTTCCGACTCATAATACTTCAGATATTCCTGATATTCCTCGATGTCCAGCGCGGTCAGCGCATTTAAGTCGTCAAACGTGATTTCCCGCATACTTTTGCCTTTCAAAGCCGGGTTTTTCTCAAGCAAAAAGCGCAAAAACACCTGAAAATCATAGGCATAGGAAATTCTTGTCTTTGCGCTGGACTTCTGCTCGATCGCGCGAAAATAGTCCCTCGCATAGGGCGGCAGCTCCTCCAAAAGCCCCCGAAGCTGCAAAATATAACTGGTCTCTCTCTTTTCATGGTAACTGTGGTTTTTCCCAGCCATCTATGTTTCCTCCTAAAATAGCCGTAAACATTCGCTCCTTCACCCCCGGCGCCTCCAGATTGATCTGCTGCACGAGATTTTTCACGGTCTCCCGCTTGGTGTGCCCGTCCGCCGGACAGGGGCTCTTGACCACGGGAACGTTATTTTTCCGCACAAAACCGACCACATCCGCCTCGTTCATGTAGATTAACGGTCTGATCACAGTAATCTCCGTGCGGTCCAGATAGGTCACCGGGCGGAAGGTGTGAAACCGCCCCTCATAGATCAGCGACATCATCATGGTTTCCACTACGTCGTCCTTGTGGTGCGCGTATGCCACCTTATTGCATCCGAGGGCTTTCATGGCATCGTTCAGCGCCCCTTTTCGCATCTTCGCGCAGAGAGAACAGGGATTGGATTCCTTCCTGTCCTCAAAGATAATTTTCCCGATATCGGTTTTTACAATATGATAGGGCACGTCCAGTTCTCTGCACAGCTTCTCAATTTCGGATAAGTCCAGATTCCCGAAACCGAGATCCACGGTCACCGCACAGAGTGTAAACGTTGCGGGATAAAACCGCCGCAGCCCCTGCAGGGCATAGAGCAGGGTCAGACTGTCCTTGCCGCCGGAGATGCCCACCGCAATATGATCGCCCTCCCCAATCATATGATAATCGTCCACAGCCTTTCTTGTAAGGCTAAGTACCTGTTGTAACTTCATGTGCGTTCTTTCCTCATTTTTCTTTTGCGGCTTCTACACGATTCGCAAAGCCGCGCTTTCGATTCTCTGTACTATAGTATACATAATATTTTCCCGTTCCGCACTACTTTTTTGCTATTGTCTCTCTGCCTCCAAATTGCTATAATATAATTGTCTTTACTTATCTAAATATATCTTACGAACGGAAAGGTTTTGTACATGAAATTCAAATTCGACAAAAAATACTTATACTGGGGCATTACAGGTTTTCTGGCGCTGGCGGGGGCGATTCTCTTCTACTATATCCTCTTCCACCGCTCTAATTTTATGGGCGGACTCGACAAGTTTATCACCATCGCCATGCCGATCATCGACGGTTTTGTACTGGCATACCTGTTTACCCCCATTTTAAACGCCATCGAAAATAAGATTATGAAGCCGCTATACAAAAAAGCGAACATTGACATAACGCCGAAAGTAAAAAAGCGTATGCGCGCATGTTCCATTCTCGCCACGCTGGTAGTCGTTCTTCTGGTATTATATGAACTTTTCGCACTGATTCTGCCGGAAGTGGTGCGCAGCATACAGAGTATTATTTTCCAATTCCCTATTTACGTCAACAACCTCTCCAACTGGGCGCTTCTTTTGCTGAAAGACAATCCGGATCTGGAGGCGACCGTGGATGCGCTGATCAGCCAGTATTCCGCAAAGATGCTGGAGTATGTGAACACAAACCTTCTGCCCCACATCAACGAAGTATTAAAAACGGTCTCCTTAAGCGTGATCGGCGTGTTTAAGGCGCTCTGGAATCTTTTGATCGGCTTTATCATTTCCGTCTACCTGTTGGGGAGCAAGGAAAAATTTGCGGGACAGGCGAAAAAGATCGTCTACGCCCTGTTCGACCGCGAAGCGGGCAATGAGATCGTCGCCAACTTCCGTTTTGTCCATGGCACGTTTATCGGCTTTATCGGCGGCAAGATTGTGGATTCCATTATCATAGGTATTATCTGCTTTGTATGTACCAGTGTGATCGGCACGCCATACGCCATTCTGGTAAGCGTGATTATCGGTGTGACCAACGTAATCCCGTTCTTTGGTCCGTGGATCGGCGGCATTCCAAGCGCCCTCCTTGTGCTGATGGTAGATCCCAGACAGGCGCTCTACTTCGGTATCCTGATAATCGTTCTCCAGCAGTTTGACGGCAATATCCTCGGCCCCAAGATTCTCGGTGACTCCACGGGGCTTTCCGGCTTCTGGGTTATCTTTTCAATCACCATTTTCGGTGGTTTGTTCGGCGTGCTCGGCATGATTGTGGGCGTACCGATCTTTGCGGTGTTCTATGCAGGCGTCAGGTCACTTGTCAACAGGGTGCTGCATAAAAAGAGCCTGCCGACGGATCTCGGTCCCTATATGACAGTCGGTCGGATTGAGGAATCCATGGCGTTCACGGAATATGTGCCGCCTGTGAAGAAAAAATCATCCGGCAAGACAAAAAATGTCAGCTTAAAGACAAAAAGTAAATCCGACAGTTCCAAGGAAAGCTAGGAGGAAATTATGATAAGTGTCATTCTCTTTACACTCCTGATTGCGGTTCTCATCTTTTTCTATATGCGCCATACGGCGAGAAAGAGAAAAAAACACTCAGCGCAGTTAAACTCTGTCAAGGATTTCCATGCCTCCTATGACCGCGTAAAGACCCGCAGGGAACTGCGCGACAGGCACAGCGGCTATCAGACCTATGTCACAAAATATAACAGTACGGAGGACTACAGAGAACGCGGCGAATAAGACAGCCAAAGGGAGCGGACACCAGATCCGCTCCCTCAGTATATACAGAAAATGTAAAACATTTCTCTAAACCGAATACGCCTGCACTCGCAATCGAACGAAGTTCGATTTGTTAACGGCTCTCAAAATCCTCCACAAACTGCGTAATCAGCTTCACCGTCCCGTCAATGCCCAGAATACTGCTGTTGATGGAAAGGTCGTAGCTGTCCACACGTCCCCACTTCTTGGAGGAATAGTAGTTGTAATAGCTCTGTCTCTGCTTATCCTTCTTGTTCATCATATCGAGCGCCTTCTGCTCCGTGTTGATATCCTCGAAACGCTCCATAATCCGCTTTACCTTACACTTTTCTTCCCCATGGATGAAAATATGCAGGCAGTTCTGGTAGTCGTGCAATGCGTAGTCCGCACAGCGTCCCACAATTACGCAGGGACCCTCGCTTGCAATCTTCTTGATCGTGTCAAACTGCGCCAGAAATACTTTGTGGCTGATGGGCATATCCACAAAGGAGGAAGAATTGTAGCCGAAAGAATAGGTGTCCATCACCAGATTGTAAAGAAAGGAATTGGTGGGACGCTCGTCGTGGCTCTGGATCATCTCCTCACAGAATCCGCTCTCCTTCGCTGCCCTTGTCAGCAAATCCTTATCGTAAAATTTAATTCCGAAATGCTCCGCTACCTTTTTTCCGATCTCACGTCCTCCGGAACCAAATTGACGTCCTATTGTAATAATCGTATTCATATATACATCCCCTTTCTATCCTTATACATCCCCTGCTGTCTGCTGCTCCCCTAATAACAGTTCAGCCTTCGGCTTCCTGTTACAACATGAAATGTGTTTATGTTGTATATATTATATATAATTTGCACAATAAAGTCAAGTAAATCGCGTATAGAAACGGTAATTTTGCCGAACAATCTGTCAACAAAGATACCATCTTTTGTTAGCAATATCCTTTCCGCAATACTGCATGATCTATCATATCAAATTTTAGATAATAAATATTTGGCTTGCGATACATCTTTTTTCTTTACCAAAATTTTGTAACAATCTTTCACATTGCCGTCTCTGCCTGACGCATGGCTAAGCCTTATACTATTGTTAATGATATCTGTTTTGTATGAAATTCCATGCTCATTCAACAAATTCTTAGCAAAAAAGAATTTTTCCATTTCCAAAGTAAAGTATACTTCCATCCAATTACCAAATAACACGGCATTGCTCCTTCCATATGATTTTTATTTGTTTTTCTAAAAGTTTAAGGTCCTTATCATATTATGTCAAAAAAAGTCAGCTTTTGCTGACTTTTTTTGACAGTTTTCTCTACACCATAATGGATATAGGAATCCGTATCTTCATTCATTTATATGACTTTCTGTCTTACGCCGACTTCTTCTGCTTGGATAAGGTCTGGATACCCTCGATCACCAGCACGACTGCAAGGACAATCAGGATAACTGCCAGAATCGCCTGTGCGTAAGGACCCCAGTCTGCGCCGCCTGCGGAAATGATACCGATCTGGTTCTTAACGGTCACACACAGGGAACAGATGGTAACGATGATCATAAAGCCCATGGGAAGCAGGAACATCTTGTTGTTCTTGCCCACATTGCCAAGCCAGGTAGCGACTGCCAGCAGACCGATACCTGCAAGGAGCTGGTTTGCCGCGCCAAACAGACCCCAGATCTTGGAGTAACCTGTCATACCAAGTACAATGCCGAGAATCACAGTGATGATAGTTGCCACATAAGGATTCACCAATGTCTTTTTCCAGCCGTCCTTGATATCGTCCACAGTCTGGCCGGGCTCAAGGAAGAACTCCTGGAACATGAAACGTGCCAGACGTGTCGCCGTATCCAGAGAGGTCAGACAGAATGCGGAGTAAGTAAGCACCAGCAGCGTGTTCAGAACAGTTACCACGCCTTCCGATGCGATACCGCCGTACATCTGGGAAATACCGCCCGCAAAGATTGCCGTTGCGCCTGCAGTGATGCCGTTCTTGTATGCGAAGTTGATTGCGCATACGGTGATCACAGCCAGCACACACTCAAGGAGCATACCGCCGTAAGCGATGGGCTTCGCATCCGTCTCCTTGTCGAGCTGCTTGGAAGTGGTTCCCGAAGATACCAGAGAGTGGAAGCCGGAAATCGCACCACATGCAACCGTGGTAAAGAGTACGGGGAACAGATACTGCATACCGTTGCCATTGTCAACCGCAAAACCGTTGAAAGCGGCAAGGCCGTCCGCACCGCCCATACCCGCATGGGAAATGACCACACCTACCAGAGCCACCGCTAACATCGCGTAAAGCAGGAAAGAACTCAGATAGTCACGGGGCTGTAACAGAATCCATACCGGCGTCACGGATGCGATGGCGATATAGATACCCACGATGACCATCCATGTGTTCGTGGTCAGGTAAATCGGATGGAAATTCATGCCGATCACCATACAGAGCGCGATGGCAACCACACCAAGAATCGTGGAAACAGCCATGGATGCATTGCGGCGGTACACCATGAAACCAAAAACAATAGCAATTACAATAAATAACAGGGATACCATAGCAACAGATGCGTTGGTAGCAGATGCCGCCGTGTCGATTACACCCGCATCGTCCACTACCGCGCCGAAGGTCGTCGCCACGATGGATGCGAATGCCGCAACCACAAGGATCAGGGTCAGATACGCAAAGATCGTAAACAGCATCTTCGCTCTCTTGCTCATGTTGGTGGAAATGATCTCACCGATGGACTGTCCCTTGTGACGGATGGATGCGAAGAGCGCACCAAAGTCATGGACGCCGCCGAAGAAGATACCACCGATCAGAATCCAGAGCACAACAGGAACCCAGCCGAACATAGCCGCGCCAATCGGTCCGGTGATCGGACCTGCACCCGCGATAGACGAGAAGTGGTGGCCCATCAGCACGGGCGCCTTAGCGGGAACATAGTCCACACCGTCTTCCATCTCATGCGCAGGGGTCGGTTTCTTGCTGTCGCCCACACCCCACTGCTTGCAAAGCCATCCGCCGTAGCATATGTAGCCTACCACGAGAATGGCAATGCAGATGATTAACAATAACAATGAATTCATACAAACTCTCCCTTTCTTTTTTTGGAATATAATACTTTTTTCAAAATTTTCGCAGTCGGACGTCCGGCACGGTTGCTTTCAATCCGGTCACTATCCCCAATGACCGCCGCCGCATGAAAGTCCATCCAGCCGTGAAGCGAAAATCGAAAACTTTTGTAAATGTGACACTTCTTTAATGCCTTTACAGCCTCCTCATCACAGGTGTCACAGACAATGATGGGCGTAATATAGGAATACATGTGACCCGGACCGATATGCAGACGATCCATGCCATCCTCAAAAGCTGTTTTTTTACAGTCCTCAAATACTTCCAAAGAAAGGTGCGGCACATCAAAAAGATAGATAAATTCCTCACTGTCCGCCGCCCAGAGGGAAACTTTTTTAGAAACCATGTATTTCTCGGCGTGTTCGTAATACTCACACAGCGCCCGGAGCGGTTCCCGTTTGTCTCCGTAGTCGGTTATGTTGTAATAAGCCACATAGCTCTTTAATAAAATGTCTATGATGTTCTGTCGCGTATCTTTCATAATCCCTCAAGTTTTTACAAAATCCATATCTCAAATAGTAACATTTTTCGCTCGTTTTTTCAAGATATTTTAATAGTTTATTCATGCTTTGTTTATAATTATGTACTTTCAGACTCCGTCATGCATCTGCCGTATGATATCAGTACCGATGCCAAAACACTTGGTCTTTCGCTTACAAAATCGCCAGCAGATGCGAAAAATACGCCGGAAGAGGCGCTTTCACCTCGGTATACGCCCCGTTCGCAGGATGTATAAATCCAAGACAGTATGCATGGAGCGTCTGGCCTTCCAGATGAAAAGCCGTCTTTCTCACCCCGTAAACCTCATCCCCCAGAAGCGGATGCCCGATGGATGTCATATGTACCCGGATCTGGTGGGTGCGTCCCGTTTCCAGACGGCACTCAATATAAGTATAATCCCGGAAGCGTTCCAGCACTTTATAATGGGTGACAGCCTCTTTGCCGTTTTTCTCGTTGACCGCCATCCGCTTTCTGTCCTTCTCATCCCTGCCGATGGGCGCGCTGACAGTCCCCTCGTTCTCTTCTATCACACCGTGCACGATGGCGCGATAACTTCGGTTCAGGGAATGTTCTTTAAGCTGCTGCGCTATGAGCTTATGCGCCGCGTCGTTTTTGCAGACGATGAGGGAACCCGTCGTGTCCCTGTCGATCCGGTGCACGATCCCCGGACGCAGCACGCCGTTTATTCCGGAAAGCTGCCCCTTACAGTGATACAAAACCGCATTGACCAGCGTACCGCTGTAATGTCCCGGCGCCGGATGCACCACCATCCCTTTCGGCTTATCGATCACAAGTACGTCGGCATCCTCGTAGAGAACAGAAATCGGTATGTTTTCCGCCTCCACGGAAGGCTCCACCGCCTCCGGGATCGCAAAAGCGACCTCGTCATCCACCCGCAGCCGGTAATTCGCCTTGCAGGACAGATCGTTTACCATGACCTGCCCCTCCTTGATACACTTCTGAATATAAGAACGGGAAAGCGTCGGAATCGCAGCGCTCAGCCACTTGTCAAGCCGCTCCTCATCCTCCCCCACCCCGATCTGATAACTGAACCGCTCCATATCACTTTAACTCCCGGTACCGTTTCTGCTTGAAGCTGATAAAATAGAGATCCCCTTCTTTATAGTAAAACAAAAGTAGAAAAAGCAGTACGATGGCGGAGACAGTCGCATAGATATCCGCCACATTGAAAATCGGAAAATTAATCCTGACAAAGTAAATGAAATCCACCACATAGTCATAGCGAACCCTGTCAATCATATTGCCGATGGAACCCGCCACGATCAGGCTGAACAGGAAATGCAGGATCGTGTATTTTTTCTGGTCCGGCACCTTTAAAAGGACATAGCCTGCCACAAACAGGATCACAGTCGCCACAAAGATAAAAAATACCTTTTGGTTGGGCAGCATCCCGAAAGCCGCGCCTTGATTTTCCAGATAATTCAGCTCCAGTATCCCGTTAATCAGATTATATGCCGGTTTATCCTTCAGATACACTTTCGCCCACTGTTTGGTGTACTGGTCGAGGGCGATCAGCCCGGCAATCATAAGCAGATCCAGAAACAGAAAAAATTTCTTTTTCAGACTCATTCCCGCATATCCTCATCACTAAAATAAATTTCTTTCACCGCATCCAGAATTTCCGCATCCGTGACGGTTTTGTCCACATAAGCCTTGCCGACTTTCTTGAGCAGTACAAACTTGATCTGCCCTGCCTCCATTTTTTTGTCCGACTTGGTCAATGAAAGAATCTCCTCCGGGTCAATGTCATCAATACTGATCGGCAGGTTAAAGGGCACAAACATATCCCGCACTTCAAAATACTCTTCCATGGAAATATTCTCCCGTTTCCATGAGATAAACGCCGCCGCCACCATGCCGAGCGTGATACATTCCCCGTGCACCATCTCAAAATGCTTTGCCTTCTCGATGGCGTGTCCGATGGTGTGCCCGAAATTTAGAAGGGCGCGGTCGCCCTGTTCCTTCGGGTCTTTCTCCACTACGAGCTTTTTCACGCCGCAGCTTTTCATGATCATCTCCAGAAGCACCTCCGTGTCCCTGTCGTGAATCTCATACATATGGTCGAGCAGCCACTCGTAAAACAGTGCGTCCTTGATCAGCCCGTGCTTCATCACCTCGGCAAATCCCGCATAGAACTGTCTGTCATCCAGTTTTTTAAGTGTTCCCACATTCATATAGACAAGCTTCGGCATATAGAACGCGCCTACCATATTTTTGTAACCGTCAAAGTCAACGCCGGTCTTTCCGCCGATGCTGCTGTCCGACTGGGCGATCAGCGTGGTGGGAATCTGGACAAAATCAATGCCGCGCAAGTAAGTCGCCGCCGCATAGCCGGTGATATCCCCCACCACGCCGCCGCCAAGCGCCACAAGCATATCTTTTCTGTCAAATTTTTCCTCAATCAGTTTCTTATATATTTCCTTCACCGTGTCCAGCGTCTTATTCGCCTCCCCGGCAGGAAACGCGTGCAGAATCACCTTTTTACAGCATTTTTCAAGTATTTCCGTGACCTCCCCGCCAAACAGTTTTTCCGTATTGGTATCACAGATCACGGCAACCCGGCGGTCCGCAGTCCCCAGATCCGCCAGTTCCTCCGCAAGTAAGCTGAAATCCCCCGCAAAAACAATGTCATAGCAGGGCTTTTTCTCATAGTTTATCGTCATTCGGTTCGCCATAATATGTATTTCCTCCTCATATGAATTTACATCTGCATCATATAAGCAGATTCGAGATGCTTATACGCGAAAAGAATCGAGTGCGTTATGCACTCGATTTCTTAAAAACCTTTGTCTATCGGCACATCGAAAGAGCCTGACAGGATATCCTGAAAGTCGCCGGAAATATCCACGCTCGCCGGCGTAATAATGAAAATATAATGGGATATCTTCTGCAGATTGCCCGAGATCGCGAAACAGGAGCCCGAAGTAAAGTCGATAATCCGCTGGGCTATGTCCACATCCAGCCCTTCCAGATTCAGAACCACCGTCCTGTTCGCCAGAAGCGTCTCCGTAATCTCTCTCGCATCCTCCACCGTAGTCGGTTTGATCACGCATACCTCCATGCCGGTCCCCATCTTTTTCGTCTGTCTCAGAGGCGTTACCTTCGGCGTGATCTTTCTGACCTTATCGTCCTCCGCATTATCCGTATCCTTGCCGGAAGCAGGCTTGCGCATCGGTTCCGGGTCATCGTCATAAAAATCGTCATCGTAGTATCCGTCGTCCTCGTCCTCGCTCAGTTTCATGGCGCTGATAAACTTGTCCATAACACCCATCTGTAAAATCCTCCATTTAATCAATTACTTTTTGGGTGCGTATAAGCAGACTCGAAATGCTTCGCATTTCTCGTTCGCGTTGCTCGCCATAAGCCCCGCGAACCATCCGCTCATGCAAGCATGGCGTATGTCCCGCGTGTCTTCTGACTCTGCTTATACGCGCAACTTATGTATACTA
Source organism: uncultured Lachnospiraceae bacterium (assembly GCA_910586705.1). GTDB lineage: Bacteria > Bacillota > Clostridia > Lachnospirales > Lachnospiraceae > UBA3282. The sequence continues at coordinate 16,768 of CAJUJK010000018.1, forward strand.
AATTACCGCGTATTTTCTTTCTCCAAAGATGCCCGTTCCGACTCTGATATAGGTCGCGCCCTCTGTTATCGCGACTTCGTAGTCACCGGTCATACCCATTGAAAGTTCCTCCATAAAAACATTATCAATGTTTTTATGTATTATGTCAACATAAATTTGTTTTAATTTTGCAAAATACCGTCTGTTTTCTTCCGAATCCTCTACATAGGGCGCTATCGTCATCAATCCCCTGACCCTGACATGGGGTAATCTGGCGATCTCTTCCACCAAAGCGGCAGCCTCCTCAGACGTGGCGCCGAACTTGCTCTCCTCCTCCGCCACATTCACTTCCACGAGAATATTGACGATTACATCCTTCTTCGCGGCCTCCTTCTCAATCTCCTGCGCAAGGCGCAGGGAATCCACGCTGTGGATCAGAAAGACTTTATCTACAATATATTTCACTTTGTTGCGCTGCAGATGCCCGATCATATGCCAGCGGATATCCTTCGGCATCGCCTCATACTTATCCACAAGCTCCTGCACCTTATTTTCCCCGAAATCCCGGCAGCCGTTACGATACGCCTCCTCCAGCATGGGAACCGGCTTCGTCTTGCTCACCGCGATCAGTTTCACCCCGTCCGTCTCCCTGCCGCACGCCGCACAGGCAGTCTCAATATTTTTTCTGACGATGTCAAGATTTTCTTTTATGTCCATATTTGTTCCAGTCCTCTTCTCACGCTATTCATAGATAAATTCATTATCCTTCACCATATCCGCATTCAGCACAATATAGTCATATACGCTGAGCCCGTAAGTCGTGTTTGACTTCACCACGGAATACTCCTCGTTCTCGTACAAAATGCTGATCTGCTTGAAGTCCGCATAGCCTTTGTTGATATTGTAAACGCCCTGCAGGGAACCTGTCCTGCTGACCGCATACTTTTCCCCCGTCTCCGGCATGACAATATAATTTCCCGATCTGAGCGTGGAATTATCCAAATAATAGTCCGTCTCCGTCTCCTCGTAAATCTCTGTCTCCACAAACTGGGTGGTCGCCTCACCCTCTTCATTATAAGTTTCCAGCAGTACGCCGTCGCCGCCGTTATTGCCGCCCCTCGTCACATACGCCTTGGGCACGATGAAAAACTCTTTCTGCACGATGGCGGAGTTTGGAATTTTCAGCCCCTTCTCCTCCTCCAGAAGCAGTTCGATATCAATGAATCGGTCCGTGCAGAACGTAATCATGGAATTGGTAAAAGTGAGGGACGCGAACGTCTCTCCCGCCTCGTTGGTGTAAATCGCCACCTCGCCCCATGCCGTATACTGATTCTTTAAAAAGCGTACCTCCACGTACTCCTTTTCTAAAAGCTGGTCCGCCAGTTCCTTTTCCACCGGGATCACAATGGACCAGTCCTCTGAAGTCGCCAGCTTATAGACCGGATCACCCGCCGCAACCAGCCCGTTGTTCACCAGATATTTGCGCTCATAGTTTTCCTCGTCAAACAGCTCTGACGTCATATCCTCCAGCTTTAAGTCCTCGTAACCGTCCGTGGAATAGAGCACGATACCGCTCTTAGCCGCATAGCGGTAGTTGATGAGCACCGCACCCGAGGCGTCGTTCAGCGCGTCCGCATTCTCCAGAATATTATAATTCGCAAGCTTGATTGCCATGCTCTCCACATTGTGGCGGAAATTGTATACCTCGTCGAAGTGTTTCCTGTCAAACCCATGCATAAAAGCGGTAATGTCCGTCTTGAGTTCGGAAAGATCACTGTCGGAGAGGGAATTTTCCCCGTTGGAACCCGCCTTGATATAATCAGACAGCTTCCCCGTCTCATCCACCGTATACACCAGATCCCCTACCGCCATGCGCTCGCCTTCCCTTGCAAAGTAATTCACATAGCCGGCATCCTGCCCGGTCACGATCTGCTCTGCCCGCAGGGCGATCCCCTTGTAAATGCTGTTGGACGTAAGGGAGCCCTCCTGTACGCTGTAGCGGACGATGTGGTCCGTCCGAAAGTACATGATCACGCAGATCACCACATATACAAGAATGACTGCAAAAACCACCATGCCGATATTCAGATTGATGGGCCTTCTGTATTTAGTTATCTTATTATTTTGATTATCCGCCACTGGATGCTCTCCATTCATGCAAGCCTGATGTCTGCTTCATCAGCCTTCTGACTCTGCTTATGCGCGTACAAAGTGAAAACCCCGGAAACGCCTCCGAGGTTTACTATCGTTTTATATCATGTTTATGTACATATCAGAGGGAAACAATAACGTTTTTGCGCATATTCTCGGGAAGCTCGCTCTCGTCACGTGAAACGCTGATTACGAAATCCACATGGAACTTCTCGCTGATCTTCTCAATCTTTTCGATCACTTTCTCAAGCTCGTCCGCCTCCACACAGGCGATCTTCAAAAAGCTGTCAAAGTACATCTTCTGCAAATCGTGATCCTGCGAAATAATGCCGCAGATAAAACCGATAAATTCGTCGCTGTCTGTCACCATATACTCCGGCACGTCAATGAGTCTGATCTTGTTGTTCAGCTCAAACATATGCTTCGTGCTCTTATCCAGATACACAACATTGCCCTGTGCATCTTTAATCTCCGTATTTACTTTATCTAATAAATGCTTGGTCTTTCCCTTTCCTTCCCTTCCTACAATAAACTGAACCATGTCGATACCCTCCTAGCGTATATTATTTTACTGCCCTGACCGCTCCATACAATGACTGTATGATCTTACTGTCAATTATACAAGAACTCGCCCGAAAAAACAACTACCTTATTTGATGATTCCGAGCAGCTCTCCCATATCCCCGTACAACCCTTCTCTTGACTCGTCTTTTAGGATCACAGAAATATAAGGCGTCCCGCTGCTGCTTCTGGAAAGCAGGATCAGACAGTGCCCTGCCGCGTTGGTGGTTCCTGTCTTTCCGCCCACTACCGTCACATTCGCGGGCGGCTCATACGTCCCCCGCAGAAAAAGGTTGGAGTTCTCTATCTCAAGCGGCTTTTCGGAACCATCCGCCGCCGTATAGACCGTGCTGTAGGATGACATCTGTATGATCTGGTTAAACAGTTCGTATTTCAAAGCCTCCTGAAAAATCAGATAGAGGTCATATGCCGTCACATAATGCCCTTCCTGCGTCAGCCCGTTCGGATTCATAAAATGACAGTTGGTCGCGCCGATCTCCTGCGCTTCCTGATTCATCAATTCCACAAATGCCTCCACGGAGCCTGCGCCGCCATTCAGAGAGCCGGAAACGCCCTCCGCAATCAACACGGCGACATCGTTTCCCGACGCGATCAAAAGCGCGTGTACCGCCTGATCCAGCGTCATCCTGTCCCCCGGCTTGATGCCGCACAAAACAGCGCCGGATTCTGTGATCAGCACATTCTCCGAAGCTGTGTAAATATCGTCCGGGGATCCGTATTTCAGAGCCACAAGCGCCGTCATCACTTTCGTCAGGCTTGCAGGATTCATCTGGTTATGGGCATTTTTCGCATACAGCGTCTCTAAGTCCTTCGTGTCAAAGAGCGCCGCCGCCCCCACCTGCTGCAGATCCGGGCCGCCCGCCGTCACATCGCCTGCCGTCACGCACAGATCCTTGGCAAACGGCTCGATCGTCTCCCTGTTCGCAATATTGATAAGCTGATAGCTGCTGACACTCCCCTGCTGCTCATAAGGCATGTCATACTTCGTACTCCCGCACCCCGTAAGGGCGAGAGCTGCCACCGCCAGAAAAGCGCACAACCGTCTACATTTTGAAGCCGAGTTTGCCGAAGGCAAATCTCGCAATCGAACGAAGTTCGATTTGTCACTTGTACATTTCACGCCACTCCATATCCCCTCTGTCGAGCGATTTAATCAAAAGTTCCGCGGACGCAAGATTCGTGGCAAGCGGAATATTGTGCCTGTCGCAGAGCATAACTACATTGTTGACGTCCGGCTCATGGGACTTTGGATAGAGCGGATCCCGCAGAAAGATCACGAGGTCGATCTGGTTGTGCTCGATCTGTGCCCCGATCTGCTGTGCCCCGCCCAGATGCCCTGCGAGATACTTGTGGATGGTCAGATTCGTCACTTCCTCGATCAGCCGTCCCGTCGTCCCCGTGGCATAAAGGTCGTTTTTACTCAAAATCCCACGATAAGCGATACAGAAATTCTGCATCAGTTTTTTCTTTGCATCATGTGCGATCAACGCGATATTCATTTGCTAACACCCCTGTCGTTTTTGCATTGCAGCCGTATATTCAGCACGAACCCGATTCCGATATACAGACTCACCACCGATGTCAGCCCGTAACTGACAAACGGAAGCGGTATACCCGTATTCGGGCTTGCGCCGGTGGCAACCGCAATGTTCAGCATCCCCTGAAAGCCGACCAGCGCCGCAACCCCCGCTGCGATAATCGTACCCGCCAGATCTTTTGCTTTCCTAGATACCATAATACATTCAAATGAGATGAAAATCAATAACACAATTACCACACAGCCCCCGACGAAACCAAATTCTTCGCCGATTACCGCGTAAATAAAGTCTGTTTCCACCTCGGCGATAAAATTTCCGTTTTTTACGGAACTGATTTCGTTGGTGTTGTACCCTTTTCCGTAAAGCATCCCGGAACCGATCGCCATCATGGAATTATTCTGCTGGTAGGCTTCCGTATCCGAGTATTCGTCCGGGTAGAGCCATGCCAGAATACGCCGCTGCTGGAAATCGTTGATGATCTCCTGCTCCGGCTGTAAAATCAGCGTCAGCGCGATAATAAATGCCGGCACGGCAATGGAAATCGCCAAAATCACATATTTCCAGCTTACGCCGCCCACAAACATCACCACGCAGAACAATATCACCACCATGATGCTGGTGGACAGATCCGGCTGTTCGAGGATCAGATAGATCGACGGCAAAAACAGCATCACACAGCTTGCGACGATCTTAAACGTTCCCATCTCCTCTTTATGTTTCATGATAAACTGTGCAAAGAATAAAATCAACAGAATCTTAGCCGTCTCCGAAGGCTGGAACTGGATACCGAAGAGATTCAGCCACCGCTGCGCGCCCGCAACCTCCACGCCGGCGACACGCACCAGCCATAAAAGGACGAGATTCGCCACATACATGATCCAGTAAAACCTGAGAATCACCGAATAGTCAAACAGGGACAGCACCAGCATCAGAAAGAACCCGAAAACAGCCCCGGCAAGCTGTCTGGACTGCAGGGATTCCTTCGCGCTGCCAATGGCAAGAACGCCCACCGCCGTGAGCGCCACTACCAAAACGATCAATTTAAAATCATAGTCCCTGATGTGGTAATGTTTTAACATTCCTCATTTTCTCCTAGCGAGTCTGCCGCAGGCAGATCCCGCAGTCGAACGTTGTTATTGATCTGCTTTTTCTGCCGAGTTTGCCGCAGGCAAATCTCGCAATCGAACGAAGTTCGATTTGTTATTGTTTTAAGTCTAAAATCGGTATATTCGCGTAGAGTGTCGGATTTTTGATCCCATGCCCCTTGCCGCTCGTCTGCGTAATCTGTATTTCCATGCTCTCTGCGTCTATCTTCATGTATTTGGATATCACCTTGGCGATATCGTTCTTGATCATCTCCATCATCTCCTGCGAGCAGTTGACCCTGTCGGAGATAAGCAGTATTTTCAGCCGGTCTTTGGCTATTTCTCTGGAGCTTTTCCGTTTCAACAGATTTTTAAACACGCTGATCCCCCCTAACCTTTATGGAAAATACCTGTTACTCTCGTCCAGAACGAGACGCCCTTGTCAAAATCCATGAAAGGGACTTCCTCGCCTATGATCCGATAACAGATATTCTGGTATGCCTTGCCCGCCAGTGTATTGCTTCCAACTAACGGTTCTCCCTGATTTGTGGCTATCACCACATTCTCATCATCCGGCACCCTTCCGATCAAGGGCAGCGATAAAATGTCCACCACATCCTCCGAGGACATCATATCGCCTCTTCTTATCATATCCTGTCTGATCCGGTTGATAATCAGATCCATCTTATGTATTTCATTCGCTTCCAAAAGCCCGATGATCCTGTCCGCATCCCGGATCGCAGAGACCTCCGGCGTGGTGACCACAAGCGCCCTGTCCGCGCCCGCGATGGCATTCTGGAATCCCTGCTCAATCCCTGCCGGGCAGTCCAGAATAATATAGTCAAACTGATCCCGCAGATGGCTGATCATCCGCACCATCTGGGAGGGATTGACCGCGCTCTTATCCTTTGTCTGCGCCGATGGCAGGAGAAACAGGGTAGGGTAACGCTTGTCCCTTATAATCGCCTGCTTGATGCGGCAGTTTCCCTCCACCACATCCACCAGATTATAGACGATCCTGTTCTCAAGCCCCATCACCACATCGAGGTTTCTGAGACCGATGTCCGTATCGATGAGGATCACCTTTTTCCCCATGGCTGCAAGACCTGTTCCAACGTTTGCAGAGGTGGTGGTCTTTCCCACCCCGCCTTTCCCTGACGTGACAACAATCACTTCACTCATAGCAAGTCCTCCATTGATGAATTGTTATCGTCTACTAAGCTCTCCCCCCGACCATAGTTCAGCACGCGCCATTCGCCCATTTTTACAGAGCATGGCTGAACTTTAGAAGGGCAAATCGCTCAGTAATTCTTTGGTAATCGGCTCTATCTTTACTCTGGCGTCGTTCACAAAAGCAATTTTCGGCTGGATCTTTGGTTTGATCGACCATTTGCTCTGTTTCTCTGATGTCTTGTATTTGAAATCGCCGATCTTCAACTTCTCCGGCGACATTTCAAGCGCCACTACAAAATGCCCGTCCTCGCCGTTTCCTCCGGCGTAAGCCTGCCCGTAGAGACCGCCCAGCACCACGATATCTTTACTCGATATGACACAGGCGCCCGGATAGACGTCCCCCAGCACAATGATGCTGTTCTCCGTCTCCAGAATCTGCCCGTCCTTTAAGGTTCCCTTGTAGAACTGTCCCGCATTATCCATCACCTCCTGATGGAAGGTGAACTGCTGTAACGCCCTCACAAAATTGCGCTCTGTCTCCTTGTCTTTTCCCATAATACAAACGATATTCAAACGGGAATTTGCCGAAATGATGTCTACAATCTGCCGTTCTTCCTGATCGGACAGCTCCCTGCCCTCAAAGGAAAGCACCATGCTGGCATCCTTAAAGAAATTGGCGGACTCGCTGAATTTCACCGCAATTTCCGTAAGAAGCTGCGAAAAAGGAATTTCACTGTCCAGAAAAATGGAAAGCCCGTTCGGAAAACTCTTGATAATGACTGCATTTTTCATATTTACACCTCGATTTTTATAACTGTAACCGTTAGTCGGCATTGATTGCGCCGCCTTCGAGTTCGCTTGCCGTACCAGTAAGGATTTCTTTTTCATCCTTCAGCCCGTAATAGTATTCGTACACGTCCTTGGCAATCTGGGCCGCATAGTCGGATGTATAGCCGTTTGCCACACGCACCGTCACCGATATTTCAGGGTTCTCATAGGGCGCGTAGCTGATAAACAGCGCGTGGTTGGGGCGGTTTCTGCTCTCCTGCGCCGTACCTGTCTTGCCCGCCACATTCACATCCAGATCCGAAAAGTACGCCTTGTTCTCCACCACCTGCCGCATACCCGAGTGAATGGCGTTCCAGTATGCCGGATCCATGTCGATCCTGTTTCTGACCTCTGCCTCGTTCTCCCGGATCAGACCGCCGCTCTGGTCTTCCACCTTGTCCACCAGAGTTAAATTATAACATGTTCCGCTGTTTGCTACGGTTGTAACATATCGCGCAAGTCCTGCCGTGGTATAGTTGTTGGTACCGTGACCGATGGCGGAACGGACCGCGTCCAGATCGGACACGCCCGGCGCGTACTCTTCAATTTCAATGCCGGAAGTCTCCGAAAGACCGTACATATCCGCATACTTGGCGAGTTTGTTCAGACCCACGCTGTCATTGTAGGTATCTCCCACCGTTCCAAGACGGTAGCCGACCTCATAGAAGTAGGCGTTGCAGGAATAGCGGATACCTCCCGTTATATTTAAGGAACCGTGGGCGCCGGGATAAATATGGCATCGGGCGGGTGGCGATATTTTGTCAAAAATGCCGGCACAGGTGATGGTGTCTGTCAGGGTTATGACCCCCTCCAGAAGCCCCGCCGTGGCGGACACCGGCTTAAAGGTAGAACCGGGCGCCGTCCTCTGCTGGGTGGCATAGTTTAACATGGGACTTGACAAATCGCTCTTCAGACTTGCGAAATAAGCCGCGTCCACGCCGTTCGCCATCCTGTTATTGTCATAGCTCGGATAGGAGGCGATCGACATCACATCCCCCGTGTTCACTTCTGTCACGACGATGGAACCGGAATAAGGATCCAGCGCAAGCTGCGCCGGCGTCAGGTCAAGCTGTTCGATACGGTTTCGCATAAAAGCGTAGGGCGTCACCGCACCGGCCTCAAACTGGGCGATCTCCTCCTCTGTGGGCTCCACCACATACTGTTCCATCAGCAGTTCGCAGATCTGCCGCCCCGTAATCTCATCGTTTAAGATCATGTAACGGTAAATCTTTTTGTCAAACTCCAGATCCCTGTCAAGCACGTCAAAAATATATTCCAGAATCTTATTGTAAATCTCCACAGAGTCGGAATAGCGCGAGTCGATATCCAGTTTGGAGACATTGATCCAGTTCTGCGCTATGGCATAGTTGAGATACTCATTTAAACTGATGACCTCATCCTTCGTCCATGCGATATAGGTGGCGTCGTTCTTATCGACCACATCTTTCATCAGGATATCCCGGTCATACAAGGCGGACGCCACATAACTCTCGTACACCTGATACTCTTCCGTCAAAGCGTCGTAGGGCGTACAGCTCTCCGTCAGCTCATCCTGCAGCGTGGCGAAAACGCGCGCCTTTTTGTCCAGATAAGCCTCCTGCACAGCCATTTCCGTCTCCCCCGCATACTCCGACGTGAAATGCGTCGTGTCAATCACATTGTTGTTGATGCAGGCATAGTACACATCATAGATGGGAATGGGAATGTTTCCGCCGCTGCCTCCCTCCGGGGGCGTGTACTCCTTGATATTCTCTATTTTGTTTAACAGTATGGCGGCAAGCTTGGATTCCAGAATATGGTAACATGCCTTCTGCAGTTCGGTATCCAGCGTCAGGACAATGTCGTTGCCCGCCGACGGTTCTACCCGGTCGCTGGTTTCCACCACCTTGCCCATATTGTCCACATACACCGTCTCAGAGCCTTTGTTGCCCTGCAGCTCCATCTCCATGGAAGCTTCGATTCCTGATTTGCCTACGGTGTCGTTCAGGTCGTAAGCCGGATTCTGCTCCTGCAGTTCTTCCAGTTCCTCCTGCGCCACCCTGCCCGTATAACCGATCACCTGCGCGAAATAAATACTCTCGTTATATTTGCGGATCGTGCCCTCGGCGATGGATACGCCGTCCAGTGTGTCCACATTCTCCATAATGACAGCCACCGTCTCCTGCGAGACGTTTTCCGCCACCGTGGTTGCGATATACCGCTGGTAGCTGTTGGCGCTCATGGCATAACGGATGGTAATGATCTTCAGTACTTCCTCTTTGGAAAAGCCAAGCCCCTCCACAAAGCTGTCCGAATCCTCATCGTCCGTGTAGTCACCGATCCCGTAACGGCTCGTCCCGCACAGATATTTGACCAGATCCTCCGGCGCAGCCGCCTTCTCCCGCTCCTTCAGGTCGTCTATGGAGGCGTAACCGTAAATATCCGCCAGAAACCGCAGAAGCTGCGTACCCTCCACCGTGTATGCGTACTCGCCGCTCTTATTTAGCTCTATATGGAAATCACTGATCACCTGATCGCCGTTTTCTTCGATCATGGCAATCAGTCTGCGGATCGTATCGTTCAGCTTCGCGTTTTTTCCCCGCCCGGACTCGTACACGTCCTCTATGGTCACGGAGTAAGCCAGTTCATTGTAAGCAAGGAGGTTGCCGTTCCTGTCCAGAATGTTGCCTCTGGTGGCGGGGAGCGTCCTCTCCTTCCTGATCTTTAGCTGGAAGTCATTGTAATACTGCTCGCCGTTTACGATCTGGAGCTGAAAAATCCAGTAAATCAGATATCCGCCCATGCCGACGATCACGAGCATCAGCACGAGAAGCCGGGAGGTAACCATATTCATAAAATTTTCTTTAAAATGCTCTAAAAGTTCCTCAAACAAACTTCTTTCCGCTCCTCAGTTCGCTTCGCTCAAGCCCCGTGTTGATCCAGAGTATGAGCGGATATAAAAGCAAAGTAACCGCAATGGTATACACAATTTCCGGTAAAATAATGTGCAGAAGGTAGTATGTAAATTCAAACCGTGCCCGCAGAAGGAACAAAATAACATAACACCCGATACCATACAAAAAATCGCTGCACAGGATAAGCGCCACGGGCAGTTTGATGTCCTGCGGATAAAAAATCTGTGCAAATTTACCGTTCATATAACCGATGTACATATACAGAAGCGCATAGAACCCAATCACGCTGGCAAAGAAAATATCCACCAGCAGACCACAGAAAAAGCCGATCAGAAGCCCTGTCTTCTCCCCGCGCATAAAGCCGAAGGAGGCCGTCAGCACAATCAGAAGGTTGGGCACAATGCCGCCAAAGGCAAGCGCCCTGAATACCGTGCACTGTAACAGGAAACATATGAAAATCAAAACTGCGGTAATGATGCCACGCTTCATCCACTCCCCCCCTAGTCTGGCACGTTCTGTTTTAACTGCCGGATCACCAGAACCTCCTCCAGATGCTCAAAATCCACCGCCGGGGTTATGTACCCGGATTTGGTCAGATTGTTGGCATCCCGGTTAATCGTGTTGATATAGCCGATCAGAATGCCCGGCAGATACTTGTCACTGATATCGGAGGTGACAACCTTGTCTCCCTCCACCACCACGTCGTCGCTGTCCACAAGCTGTCCAAACTCAATCACGCCCGAGGCGTAAAGCTTCAGATTCCCGGAGACGATCATGCGGTCAGCGCTTGCCAGTACCATGGCGCTCACATTGGAATCGTCCGCAATGATGGACTTTACTTTTGCCCAGTTGGGCCCGACGTCCACCACGCGCCCCACAAGACCACTCCCTGCCATCACGTTCATATCCACGGCGATCCCGTCGCTGGCACCCTTGTTGATCACAAAAGAATAAAACCAGTTGCCGGAATCCCTGGCGATAATGCGCGCCCCCGTCTTTTCGTACTCGTCGTACTGGGCGTCCAGACTGTACAGTTCCCGCAGGTTGGTCAGTTCATAACGGTCCTGCTGTAACCTCGTATTCTCGATGGTCAGCTCATCCACCTTCTGTTTTAACTGCTCATTCTGCGCCAGAAGCTCCCTGATCTGCACCAGTTCCTCCGACCTCCCGGAAAGCCAGCTTCCCACCACACTGATCCCCTCCTCAAAGGGAACCACAAGATATCCCGCAACGGCAGACAAAGGCCCGCTGAACACTTTTGTGTTGAAGGTCAGCAACACCATTGCCGTACAGAGGATTGTTAAAATAAAAAGGAGATATTTACCGGGTAACGTAAATTTCTCTCCTTTTCTTTTGACGATTGGACTCATTTACTCATTCCTTCTATCGCATAAGCAACCGATTTATAATTTTCTTCCTTGATGATCTTTGCCAGTCCGAGCGCCACGCTGGTCACCGGGTTTTCGGAGACATTCACCTGCAGACCCGTGCCTTTGCTCATAAGCTGCGCCAGCTTGCTCACCTGAGAAGCGCCGCCCGTCAGATAAATGCCGTGGCGGTAAATATCCGCCGCAAGCTCCGGCGGTGTACGCTCCAGAATCACCTTGATATTGTCGATAATTGAATTGAAGTGCTCGATCAGACACTCGTCCACAAGGGCGGTGGGAATTTCCCGCTCCACCGGCAGTCCCGTCACGATATCCCTGCCGTAGACGACTGCCCCCATCCTCTGGTCCTCCAGATCAAGAAGGGATGTCTTTACGACCTCCGCCGTCTTGCCGCCGATAATCAGACTGTACTCACGGCGGATCGCCGCCTTGATCGCCTCGTCGAATTTGCGTCCGCCTACTTTGATCAGACGGCTTAAGACAATGCCGCCCAGAGAGAGAATGGATATCTCCGTCGTGTCAAAGCCCACGTTGACCACCAGCACACCCTGCGAATTTTTCACGTCAATGCCAAGACCGAGACCGTCCGCCACAGCCTTATCCACAACCATGACCTTCCTGGCCTTCACGTTGGACTCCTTGATCAGATCCTTAAACGCGCGCTTCTCCACCTCCGTCACGTCCCACGGAACGGCGATATAATAATCGGCGGGGCGCACATTGTTTCTCATCATGCCGCTTAAGAAATAACGGATCAGCGTCTCCATATTCTGGATATCCGCAATCACGCCGTTGCTCAACGGATAGGTGATGCTTATGTTGCTGGGCGCCTTCTCATACATCTCGAACGCCGCGTCGCCGTATGCGAAGAGCGTCTTTTTGTTCTCGATCGCGATCATGTTTTTTTCCACAAAGACGTCGTCGTCCGCGCGGTTATAGATCTTGATATTGCTTGTGCCAAGGTCGATTCCGAATGCGTTGTTTGCCAAGGTAAATGTACCCCTTTCTTTTTACGTTTCATACGTGTAAATCAAAACTTCTGCTACCCTGTGTATCTGTCAGCATTTTGCTCTCTTTAAAGCTGAAATAATTGTTGTCCCCCAGAATGATGTGGTCGATCAGCGGAATGTCCATAAGCGCTCCCGTTTTCCCGATGCGGTCCGTGACCAGAATATCATTCTCGCTCGGGACAGGGTTCCCTCCCGGGTGATTGTGCAGAAGCATAATGCCTGCCGCTCCGTTCCTGAAAGCATGTGTAAATACCTCTCTCGGAGACAGGAGTGAGGCGTTAGCCGTACCTTTCGAGAGGATTTCCTCCCCGATCAGATGATAGCCCGAATCCAGAAGCAGAAGCAGGATATACTCCACGCTCTCATGGCGGAACCGCTCCATGTAATAATCTGCAATCGAATACGGATCGTGAAAGGAAAGCCCTTTTTTTGCCTTCGCCCGTGCCATCCGCTTGGCAAATTCAGCGATCGCCTTGAGCTGAACTGCCTTTACCTCGCCGATTCCCTCGATCTTCTGCAGATCCTTCACGGAGATGTGGTACAACCCTAAAAGCCCGTTCCCATATCTCGCCGTCCGGGTAAGCACCCGCTCGCCAAGCTCCCTCGCACTCACGCCTCTCGTTCCCGTGCGAAGAAGGATTGCCAGAAGCTCCGAGTCCGTAAGACTCTCGCTCCCGAAGGCGGCAAACTTCTCAAATGGAAGATTTTGCTGCCTGTAATACTCATTGTTCTCACACTTTGCTGTTTTCATGCAGTCTCTTTCCCGACAGCTTCTCTCCAAAAGGACGGTCAGATCATGCGGTATATAACAATCGCCAGAGCGATCCCCAAAATGCTTGCGATCGTGATCTTAATCGACAGAGCGAATGTGACGCTCAAAATGCCGAGATCCAGCACCAGAGGCTGCGACAGACCGAAGGACTGTCCGTAATTCAGCCACGTGGAGGGAAACAGGCTTCCGATAAAGCCGCCGATCACGATTCCCGCCAGAATCAGCAGGAAGCACGCCCAGTTATTTTTGCGCATAAAAAATACAATCTCCTTTCCCCAACGCCCATTTTAACACAATCGGTATTTGATGTACACAAAAAATGGAATATTTTTCTTGTAAGCGGCGTAGGTTTAACTCAGACTGTCACAATCCCTCGGTCCACCAGATTCTGCAGACTCTTCAGGATGCCGAGTTTGGCATGGGGGAAGGTCAGTCCGCCCTGAAAATAGACCGCGTAGGGCGGCGCAATGGGTCCGTCCGCGGAAAGTTCGATGGACGAGCCGGAAACAAAGGCGCCTGCCGCCATAATCACCTTGGAGTCATAGCCCGGCATATCCCACGGCTCCGGCTTCACGAAGCTGTCCACCGGCGCCGCCGCCTGAATGCCCTCACAGAAGGCGATCACGCCCTCGGGCGAGCCGAAAGTCACCGCCTGAATAATGTCGTGGCGGCTCTCCGATGCGTCCGGCACCACGGCAAACCCCAGCTTTTCATAGATATTTGCCGCAAATATGGCGCCTTTCAGGGCGGACGCCGTCACTGTGGGCGCAAGGAAAAGCCCTTGATAAAAGGCGGGCAGGACGCCGAGGGACGCGCCCACTTCCTTGGCAAGCCCCGGTGAGGTCAGACGGCACGCAGCGTTCTCGATACATTCCTTTTTCCCGGCAATATAACCGCCGATGGGCGCCAGACCGCCGCCCGGGTTTTTGATGAGGGAACCGACCACCATATCCGCCCCCACTTCGGAGGGCTCCGTGGTTTCCACGAACTCCCCGTAACAGTTGTCCACCATCACAAGGACATCCGGCTTGATCTGCTTTACAAAGGCGATCAGCTCGCCGATCCTCGCCACGGACAACGTCGGTCTCGTCTGGTAGCCCTTCGACCTCTGGATGGTGACAAGCCGTGTCTTTTCGTTCATGGCGGCACGGATGCCCTCGTAGTCAAATCCCCCGTCCGGCAGAAGGTCAACCTGTCTGTAAGTGACACCGTACTCCGCAAGGGAACCTCTGGACGGACGTATGCCGATCACCTCCTCCAGCGTGTCATAGGGCTTTCCCACCGGGGATAAGAGTTCGTCACCGGGGCGCAGGTTACTCATCAGCGCAAGCGCGAGCGCATGGGTGCCGCAGGTGATCTGGGGTCGCACCAGCGCGTCCTCTGTCCGAAATACATCGGCATACACGGATTCCAGTGTGTCTCGCCCTAAATCATTGTATCCATAGCCTGTGGTTCCGAGCAGACACGCCTCGCTGACACCCGCCTCCTGCATCGCCCATATTACCTTGAGCTGGTTGTATTCCGCGTTTTCGTCAATCTGCACAAAGCGGGGTGCAAGCGCGTCAAGTATCTCCTCCCCGAATCGGTGCACTTTCTCTGAAATGCCGAACCAGCCGTACATTTTTTTGATATCCGTCTGCATACGCCGTATTTCCTTTCCCTGCATCTTCCTGCTTTTTTCCTTTCTGTGTGTCACGATATTTCCGATATAGAAACAATTTTTCGTTTATTTTTCATTAAATAACAATGTGTATTTCAAATAACACGGTCTATCAAATCGCAATTTCGTCATTTTGTCGGTTTATACCCCTACGAAAGCCAGATTTCATCAGCATTTTACATATTGTTACAGGATAATCCCTTTTTCGCGCAGGAAATCCTGCATAAATTCCAACAACGTTTGACTATTGCGGTCAAAAACGTTTTTTTCTATCCAGATTACCTCTTTTTCGCGTCTAAACCATGTGAGCTGTCTTTTTGCAAAATGTCTCGTGTCCCGTTTGATCAGATAAACAGCCTCTTCCAGAGACCGTTCCCCCTCCAGATAAGACAAGAGCTCTTTGTAGCCGAGTCCCTGCATGGAGACCATGTCTTTCCGGCAGCCCGACTCGCGCAGGGCGCGCACTTCCTCTGTCAGCCCCTGTGCCATCATCAGGTCCACCCTATCGTTAATCCGTTCATAAATCCGTTCCCTGTCGTCATTCAATACAAAGTAGGCAACGTTGTAGGGCGAGTCGTTCTGCCGCTGCTCCCTGTTATGGTCGGAAATTTTCTTTCCCGTCTTTTCATAAAATTCAATGGCGCGGATCACCCGCTTGATATTGTTGGCATGAATGCTCTCGCAGGACTCCGGGTCCACGGCGCGCAGTCTCTCATAGAGAGCTTCCGCTCCTTCCCTTCGCGCCAGCTCCTCCAGCGAGCGGCGAAGCGCCGTGTCCTCATCATTTTCCGTGAAATCAATGTCGTACACGAGAGCCTGAATATAAAACCCGGTGCCGCCCACCACAACGGGAATGTGCCCACGGCTGTATATATCCGCCACCGCCCGCTTCGCCAGCTTTTGAAACACCACCACATTAAATTCCTGATCCGGCTCCAGCACGTCGATCAGGTGATGGGGGACGCCCGCCATCTCTTCCGGCGTGATCTTGGCAGACCCGATATCCATACGGCGGTACACCTGCATGGAATCGGCGGAGATAATTTCCCCGCCTATCTCCTTCGCAAGCGCGATGGAAAGTGCCGTCTTTCCCACCGCCGTGGGACCCGTCAGAATGACTAAAGGGCGCTTTGTCTTTTCCAAAAATATTCTCCTCCTGCCATTTTAGACAATGCGTTTAAACTTCTTCTCAAGCTCCTGTCTGCTCATGGAGACGATCGTCGGTCTGCCATGGGGGCAGTTATATGGGTTATCTAACGTCAGAAGCTCGTCGATCAGCGCCTCCACTTCCGTCCGGCTCATGCGCATATTTCCTTTGACAGCCGCCTTGCACGCCATAGTTGCGATGCGCATACGGACACTCTCCGGCGTGCCTGCCACCGTCTCAGCCGTCAGTTCGTCCAGAATCTCGTAAAAAAACGTCCCCCCGGCATAGCCGTACAGGTCAAGCGGCACGCCCCGTATCGCGTAATCGCTGCCGCCAAACTCCTCGATCACAAAGCCCAGCGCCTCGAAATCTTCCCTGTGGCTTTGCAGACACTCCTTCTCCTGATTGTTCAGGGTCACGATCATGGGCGGGTTGATCTGCTGGGATACAACCTCCTTCTCCCGGAAATGCCGCATTAGCCGCTCGTATCTGACTTTCTCGTGGGCGGCATGCTGATCCACGATCAGAAGCTTATCCTGATAGGAAATCAGCCAGTACGTCTCGAAGAGCTGACCGATGATTTCGTACTGTTCTTTCGCCTTGGCGGAGAGAATCTTATCGTCAAACATGGTCATCTGCTCCGGCGTTTCCCGTGACCCGGAGGCTGATCGAACGGCTGCATTCCCGCCGCACGTTCCACCGTCCGCGTGATAGGCGGTCGTCTGTCTGAGGACGTTCGCCTCCGCGGGACGGCTTTTCTCATAGATCGCACGGATGGACGCCGCCTGTTTGGGCTGTCCCAGCACCTCCAAAGGAGGCAGTTCTACCCCGGCACCGGCTTCCTGTTCCGACGCCGTAGCGCCGTCTCTCTCATGGACGCGTGCCATCCGTCTTTTCTCAAAAGGCTCCGGCGCCGTCTCCTTGGTCCGTCCGCCGCCTGTTTCCGCCGCTTTTTTCTTTTCTTCCCCGGGTTTTGCAAGGCTCACCTCGGGAATCATCTCCCTGCTTTTAAGCGCCTCCTCCACCGCCTCCCGCACTGTCTCGTAAAAGGCGGGCGCATCCGCGATCCGCACTTCCATCTTGGACGGGTGGACGTTCACGTCGATCTTCTCCGTGTCAATCTGAAAATGCAGGATGCAGAATGGAAATTTGTGCTGCATCAGATATTCCCGGTAGCCTTCCTCCACCGCCTTGCTGATTAACGTACTGCGTATATACCTGCCGTTGATATAAAAAATCTCGTAAGAACGGTTGGCACGGTTGATCACGGGTTTCCCCAGAAGCCCTGTCACCGTCATCCCGTCCTGCTCACAATGAAAATCCATGAGCGCGTCCGCAATATCCTTCCCATAAATGCGGTAGACAATCTCCCGCAGGTCGCCGCTGCCCGTCGTATAAAACCGGTTCTGCCCGTTCAGGAGGAACTTAAAGGAAACCCGCGGATTTGACATTGCCAGATGTTCCATCAGATCCGCCACATAGGAACCTTCCGTCCGGGGCTGCTTCAAAAACTTTTTGCGGGGCGGCGTATTGTAAAAAAGATTGCGTACAAGCAGCGTCGTACCGCCCGGGGCGCCGATCTCCTCGCGCTCTTTCTCCACACCGCCCTCAATCAGGTAGCGGATACCCGTCAGATCCTCCGGCGTCTTGGTGATCAGTTCCACCTGTGCCACCGCAGCAATACTGGCAAGTGCCTCACCCCGGAACCCAAGGCTGACCAGTTTGGTCAAATCATCGGCAGACGCTATTTTGCTGGTGGCATGGCGCAGAAAGGCGTTCTCCACCTGCGATTTCTCAATGCCGCCGCCGTTGTCCGTCACCCGGATCAGACTCGTGCCGCCGTCCTTGATCTCCACCGTAATGGCGTCCGCCCCGGCGTCGATGGCGTTCTCCACCAGCTCCTTCACCACGCTTGCCGGCCGCTCCACCACCTCTCCGGCGGCGATCTTGTCTATCGTCTGATTGTCAAGTATGTTTATCTTCGCCACTTTTCCTCCTAGTCCGCTCGGAGAATGCTGCTTTTTAAGCATTCTCTGACGTGAGATTTAGAACTTCTTCGGGAAACAGCCTATGCTGTGAGCGCTAGAAGTTCTTCTCACGTTCCCCACCGATTTTTCAATCGGTTTTGTAATCGGTACAATGTATTCAACGCATCCACCGGCGTCAGATTGCTCACGTCGATCTCTTTTAACTCCTGTATCACATCTTCGTCTGTCACGGTGTCAAACAGGGAAATCTGCTCCAGATCCACCTCGTCGTACTTGACGCTCTTTTTCTTCTCGCTCTTTCCCCTGTCGATCTCTATGTTCTGCACTTTCTCGGTGATATCGTTGTCGCTCAGCTGCTCCACAATCTCCTTCGCCCGGTCGATCACCATGTCGGGCACGCCAGCCAGCTTCGCCACCTGAATGCCATAACTCTTATCAGCGCCGCCTTTCACGATCTTTCGGAGGAATACGATGTCGTCCCCTTTCTCCTTGACCGCGATGCAGTAGTTGTTTACGTTGTCCATCTTGCCTTCCAGCTCGGTCAGCTCGTGGTAATGGGTGGCAAACAGCGTCTTCGCCCCGAGAATCCGCCTGTTGCTGATATGCTCGATCACCGCCCACGCGATGCTCAGACCGTCGAAGGTGGATGTTCCGCGCCCGATCTCGTCCAGCACCAGCAGGCTGTCAGGCGTGGCGTTTCGCAAAATGTTCGCCACCTCGTTCATCTCCACCATAAACGTGGACTGCCCGCTTGCCAGATCGTCGGATGCGCCCACCCTCGTAAAGATCCGGTCCACAATACCGATATCCGCCTTCTTCGCGGGCACAAAGGAACCGATCTGGGTCATCAGCACGATCAGAGCCACCTGCCGCATATAAGTGGACTTTCCCGCCATATTGGGTCCCGTGATAACCGCGATACAGTGCTTTTTGTCATCCAGATGGGTGTCGTTGGCGATAAACATGTCGTTCTGGATCATCTGCTCCACCACGGGATGCCGCCCCTCCTTGATGTCGATCACCCCTTTTTCATTGAGCGCAGGCCGCACATAGTGGTTCTGCTCCGCCACAAAGGCAAGGGAAGTAAACACATCCAGTTTCGCCACCGCCCGGGCGGTTTTCTGGATCCGCTCCACCTCCCCGGCAATCGCCTCCCGGATCTCACAAAACAGATCGTACTCCAGTGTAAAGAGCTTATCCTCCGCATTCAGAATGGAATCTTCCAACTCCTTTAAGCGGGGCGTGGTATACCGCTCCGCATTGGCCAGCGTCTGCTTTCGCACATAGTCCTCCGGCACCTGATCTCTGTAAGAGTTGGTCACCTCAAAATAAAAGCCGAAGACCTTATTGTATTTGATGCGCAGGTTTTTAATGCCCGTGCGTTCCCGGTCCTCCTCCTCCAGCTGCGCCAGCCATTTTTTTCCGTCTGTCTTTGCATTCTTCAGAGAATCTATCGTCTCGTTGAAGCCTTCCCTGATAATGCCGCCCTCCTTGACGGCGATGGACGGCTCCTCCATAATCGCATCGTCAATCAGCTTATGAATGTCCTGCAGCGGGTCCATATTTTCCCAGATTTCCCGAAGCAGCGGCGCGTCGAAATCGGCGAGCACCGTCCGCAGGGAAGGCAGCATCGCCAGTGAATTGCGAAGCGCGATCAGATCTCTCGGATTCGCGGTTTTATAGCTCACTTTACCAAGAAGCCGCTCCAGATCGTAGATGGCGTGCAGATATTCCCGCATTTCCTCCCTGTCCACGCTTCTTTTGCCAAGCGCCTCCACCGCGTCCAGTCGCTTTTCGATCCGCTCTTTGTCGATCAGCGGCTGTTCTATGTACTTGCGCAGAAGCCGTCCGCCAAGGGCCGTTTTCGTGCGGTCAAGCACGCCCAGAAGAGACCCTTTTTTCTGTTTCTCACGAAGCGTCTCTAACAGTTCCAGATTTCGTCTTGTAGAGCTGTCCAAAAGCATGTATTTGCTGCTCAGGTACGGATAAATATGGGTAAAATGGGAAAGAGACGTCTTCTGCGTCTCATAGAGGTATAAAAGCAGCGCCCCCGCCGCGGTGATTCCCACCGGAAAGTCCTCGATGCCGAGTCCTTTTAGCGTATTTACCCGGAAATGACGCATCAGCGTCTTTTTACAGCCTTCCTCGTCAAAATAGTGGGGAGACAGGGAATAGACAGACACGCCCAGCCTGTTTTTCATATCTTCAATGTCATACCCGCTGACAAAAAACTGCTCGTTGCAGATTACCTCCGAGGGCGCGTATTTGTTGATCTCGTCCTGTAACTTACGGATATCCTCCACTTCCGTCAGGTAGTAATCCCCGGTCGTCACATCCGCCACCGACAGCCCGATTTTTCCGGGAAAGTAGGTGACGCAGATCAGATAGTTGTTCTTACTGTCGTCCAGCGCCTGAATATTCAGGTTTGTGCCGGGCGTGACCACACGTATCACTTCCCGCCTGACGATGCCCTTTGCGCTTTTGGGGTCCTCCACCTGCTCGCAGATCGCCACCTTATACCCTTTGGAAACAAGTTTGTTCAGGTGGCTTTCCACCGCATGATAGGGAACGCCGCACATGGGGGCGCGCTCCTCCTGTCCGCAGCTTTTTCCCGTCAGTGTGATTTCCAGTTCTTTAGACGCCGTCAGCGCGTCCTCAAAGAACATCTCGTAAAAATCCCCTAGTCTGTAAAATAAGATGCAGTCCGAATACTCCTTCTTCGTATCGAGATACTGCCGCATCATAGGTGTCAATTCAGCCATTGGTTATCGACCATCTTTCCTAATCTCGTGTGCTTGGTTTGACCCAGCCAGTCAACCATGCGCCCCGTATAATAAAAGCCGTGACAGGTGTCCAGCACCACCATGACAAATTTGCCCACAAGACGCCTGTCCGCTTTAAAGTGCACCAGCATGTTATTGCCAAGCCGCCCCGTGACAAAGGCGGGATCCTGTTCGTTTACCTCTTCCACAAGGGCTTCCATCACCCTGCCCTGCAAAAGCGCGGCACGCGCTTTCGCCGTCTCCTGCACCACGGCAAGAAGCCTGTCAAAACCCTCGTGCAAGGCATCCTGCGGCACCTGATTTTCCATCGCCGCCGCAGGGGTGCCTGTCCGCGGGGAATAGATGAACGTGAAGGCGTTGTCAAACTGTACCTTCCTCACCACGTCGATGGTCTCTTCCACGTCCTCCGGCGTTTCCCCCGGAAACCCCACGATCAGGTCTGTGGTGATCGCAATGTCGGGAATCGCCGCTTTCAGCTTATCCACCAGCGCCAGATACTGCGCCTTCGTGTAGCGCCTGTTCATCGCCTCCAGAATGCGGTCGGAACCTGCCTGCAGCGGCAGATGCAGATGACGGCAGATCTTCGTAGAACGCCGCATGACCTCGATCAGCTCGTCCGACAAATCCTTCGGATGCGATGTCATAAAGCGGATGCGCCGCAGTCCCTCAATGTTCTCCACCTCTTGCAAAAGTTCCGCAAAGGACATGGGATTTTCCAGATTTTTTCCGTAGGAGTTGACGTTCTGCCCAAGCAGCATGACTTCCGACACGCCGTCCTCCACAAGCGCTTCGATCTCACGCAGGATATCCTTCGGCTCCCGGCTCCTCTCCCGCCCGCGCACATAGGGCACGATACAATAGCTGCAAAAATTATTGCAGCCAAACATAATGTTCACGCCGGACTTATAGCTGTACTTGCGTTTTACCGGCAGA
This sequence comes from uncultured Lachnospiraceae bacterium, assembly GCA_910586705.1. Classification (GTDB taxonomy): domain Bacteria; phylum Bacillota; class Clostridia; order Lachnospirales; family Lachnospiraceae; genus UBA3282. Next base: position 38,679 of record CAJUJK010000018.1, read on the forward strand.
TTTTCCACGATTTTATCCGTCCCCTCCCAGATATCCACAACCATATCTTTGGACGCAAGAGTCCTTGCAAGAAGTTCGGCAAACTGAAAAATGTTGTGGGTTCCAAAGATCAGATCCACAAACCGATAACTTTTCCGTATCTTTTCAATCACGGACTGTTCCTGCATCATGCAGCCGCAGAGCGCGATTTTGAGATGCGGTTTCTTTTTTTTCAGACTGTTTAAATACCCCAGCCGCCCGTATACCCGCTGGTTGGCGTTATCCCGCACCGTACAGGTGTTGTAGAGGACAAAATCCGCCTCCTCCTCAGATTCCGTGAGCACATACCCCGCTTTTTCCAGAACACCGCACAATTTCTCGGAATCCCTCGCGTTCATCTGACAGCCGAACGTCACTACACATGCCTGTGGATCGCGTCCATGCGCCATCTGAAAAGACGACACATAGTCCCGGCATTTTTCGATATATGCTTCCTGCCGATCCAGTTCTATCTTATTTTCTTCCTTTGACAATTCCATTTCTCCGTTTCTTCCACAATGCGCAAAACCTATGACGCCCGCCTTTTCTGCGCGGCCATTGTCACATATCCTGCGGTCAGATTTTCTTGGAACATGCCAGCGCAAGCGACCCCGGTCCGATATGGCAGGCGATGCTTAAGGACAGCGGATCCATATGCACATCAAAGCCCGGAAACGCCTCAAGCACCTGCTCCTTAAACTGCTCCGCCGCCTCCCTGTCATAGGTGTAGGCGATCTGCAGCCAGATTTTGTCCGCCGACACGCCGCCGAAGCGTTTCTCCATATCCGCCTTGATCGCGTTTATCATAATCGTCTTTCCCTGTGAAACCGTTCTCGCCTTGGCAAAAGCATCCAGTTTATCCCCCTGAATCGTCAAGACGGGTTTCAAGCGCAGAATCGTTCCGAGAGCCGCCGCCGCGGGCGTGATCCTGCCGCCCTTTTTCAGATAATATAACGTGTCCAACATGATATAAATGCTGGAATTGAACTTATCCTCCTCCAAAAACTCCCGGACTGCCGCCGCGTCCATCCCCCGTTCGATCAGGACAAGGGCGTCGAGCGCCGACTGTCTCTGGGTCACGGAGATCCGCTGGTTGTTGACCACCTGCACCCTGCCGTCATAGTTTTCCGCCAGCATCCGCGCACTCTGACAGGAGCCGCTGAGACCGCTGGACATCGGGATATGCACGATCTCATCATAGGTCTCAAGCAGCTCGTCCCAGAGATTCATCACGGCTTCCGGGCTCGGCTGGCTCGTAATCACGTCCGCATTCTCGGCGAGCCGCTCGTAAAACTGCTCCTGCGTCAGCGTGATATCCTCAAAAAAAGCCTCCTCATTGATCATAAACGGCATAGGAATCACATAAAGCCCCATCTCCTTCGCCTGAGACTGCGTAATGCCGCTGTTACTGTCTGTCACTGCTGCAATTTTCTTACCCATAATCATCCTCTTTCCATTTCGGAGAATGCTGCTTTTTGCATTCTCTCAAGTAAGACATAGTACTTCTTGGCGAGGCAGTCTATACTGCCGAGTCTTAGATGTACTTCTTACTTTATTCTCCCTCAGTTTACCGTCAGATACTCCTAAAGTCAACCTCATTTGTCCCCTGCATAGTCAACGATCTCTTAAGCGCCGCATACTCCTCCCCGGCAAGCGGCGGATCCTCCGCAAGCACTTTGTCCGCCCACTCGCTTGCGCTCTGCAAAACCGCAGCGTCCCGGTAAATATCGCCCAGCGCAAACTGCAGGTCTCCGCTCTGTCTGATCCCGAACAGGTCTCCCGGCCCCCTGAGCGCCAGATCTTTGCCCGCGATATAGAAGCCGTCGTTGGATTCGTTCAGAATCTTTAACCGCTCCATGGTTTCCGGGCGCTCCGATTTGCTGATAAAGATGCAGTAGGACTGCTTGTCGCCACGCCCCACACGGCCTCTCAACTGGTGAAGCTGCGCCAGCCCGAAACGCTCCGCATTCTCCACAACCATCACCGTGGCGTTCGGCACGTTGATGCCAACCTCGATCACCGTGGTGGACACCAGCACATCGATATGATGCGCCTCAAACGCCTCCATAATCCGCGTTTTCTCCGCCGGGCGCATCCTGCCGTGAAGCGTTTCTACGCGGACAGACGCGGGGAGCGCACTCTTTAGCTTTTTCGCGTAGGACGCCACATCTTCCAGTTCCTGCTCTTCCCCCTCTTCCACCATGGGGCAGATCACATAGACCTGACTGCCCTGCGCCACTTCCTTCTCCATAAATTTATAAGCAGTATTCCGATATGAGGTGTTCACCACACAGTTTTTGATGGGCAGTCTTTCCGCCGGCAGCTCGTCCAGCACCGAAATATGCAGATCCCCGTACAGGATGATGGCGAGCGTCCGCGGAATGGGCGTGGCGCTCATCACAAGCACATGTACAGAACCACCTTTCTCCGCCAGCGTCTCCCGCTGTCTGACCCCGAAACGGTGCTGTTCATCGGTGATGACGAGGGAAAGAGCCTTGTAAGCCACCTTCTCCTGAATCAAGGCGTGGGTGCCGATCACGATATCCGCCTCCCCGCTCTCAATCTGCGCGTAGATTTCACGTCTGTCCCTGGCACCGACCGAACCGGTCAAAAGAACGGGATGCAGCCGCAGCCCATACTCTGTATTCATTTTCATCAGACTCTCATAGTGCTGCCTTGCCAGAACCTCCGTGGGCGCCATCATGGCGCCTTGAAAACCGTTCGCCGCGCACATGATGAGCGAAAGAAACGCTAAGATCGTCTTGCCGGAGCCCACATCTCCCTGCACCAGCCTGTTCATGGCATATTCGGAGGTTAAGTCCGCCCGGATCTCCGCCCACACCTTCTGCTGGGCTTTCGTCAGCCGGTAAGGAAGCGCCTCGACCAGCCGCTCCGTCTGCGCCACCTCAATCATGGGACGCACACACTTCATCCGCTGGTTAGACTCCCGCATCCCGCGAAGCACCAGTATAAAGCGGAAAAACTCGTCGAACACAAGCCGGTTTCTGGCAGCAAGCAGGGACTCCCGCCCTGTGGGGAAGTGCATCTGCTCCACCGCCTCCCGAAAGGACAGGAACCCTTCCGCCGCCCGGATTTTTTCGGGGAGCGGGTCATCCGATAGATCCACCAGACCGATGGCCTGCTTCACAGCCTTGGTGATGGCGTTGTTGGTCAGCCCCTTCGTGGTGGCATAGCGTGGCTGCATACAGTCCGTCAGTTTCCCGTATTCCTCCGGCTTGTAAATCCGCGCCTGCTCCATCACATACCGATCCTTCCTGCGGTGCAGGCATCCCCTGAAAATATAGGGCTGTCCGCGCTTCAGGCTGTTTTTCAGATAGGGCATGTTAAAATAGGTCATATGGAGGCTTCCACCCTCACAGGACACCTCAAAAGTGGTGATGGAAAGCCCGCGCACATGTCTCGTCGCCACATTGCCAGAAAGATACCCCTCCACAGCCACAATTTCCTCGACAGGCGCCCTGTCCAGCGGAACCGGGACGGAAAACTGCTCGTAATCCCTCGGATAGTACGCCACCAGTTCCTCCGCCGTATAAACATGCAATTTTTCAAAGAGGGCGGCGGTTTTCTCACCGACGCCCTTTAAAGTTCTGATATCCATAACGATCCGTTTATTCCGCCGAAATAATATAGTAGTAAATCGGCTGTCCGCCATATTGCAGTTCAATGTCACAGTCAGGGTATTCCTCCCCGATCTTTTCCCGCAGCTTTTCGGCATCCTCCTCCGCGATCTCCTCACCATAATAAATGCTGATCAGCTCCTTCTCCTCCGCCATCATGGCACCCACCATCTTGAGTGCCACCGAGGAAATCGACGTTCCCACAGCAAGGATACCGTGATCGCCAAGCCCCATGAAATCGCCCTGCCGGATTTCCTGCCCGTCAATGTTCGTGTCGCGCACCGCGTAAGTGACCTGCCCCGTGGCAACCGCCTTCATCTCCGAGACCATGGTCTCCTCATTTTCCTCCGCGGATAAGCCCGGCACGTAGTTGATGACTGCCGTTATGCCCTGCGGGACGGTCTTTGTGGGAATCACCACAATTTTCTTGTCCTTCACGAGAGACTGCGCCTGATTTGCCGCCAGAATGATATTTTTGTTGTTCGGCAGGATAAAGATCGTGTCCGCGTTCACCTTGTCAATCGCGTTTAACATATCCTCCGTGCTCGGATTCATGGTCTGTCCGCCCTCAATGATATAATCGACGCCCAGTCCCTTAAAGATTTCCGCAATACCGGCTCCTACGGAAACGGCGATAAAGCCGACCTCCTTCTTCGGTCCCGGCAGATCATCTTCCTCCACAGCAGGCTTTTCCTCCTGCTTGGACATGCGGAAGAGCTTTTCCTGATGTTCCAGCCGCATATTGTCTATTTTCATGTTGGAGAGTGCACCGTACTTTAATGCCTTCTGAATCGCCAGACCGGGATCGTTGGTATGTACGTGCACCTTTACCACGTCCTCGTCCGCAACTACTACGATGGAATCTCCGATGGACTCCAGATACGCCTTGAAATCCATCTCCGTCTTTATATTGAACACCCTGTTTAACATGATGATGAACTCGGTACAGTAGCCGAATCTGATATCCGCGTTCGCCTGCGCCTCGTAGCCTGCCGCACCCGCCGACCTGTCAACTGCTTTTGCAGCTTCCTTGTCCACCGTCAGATCGATCTCTTTTCCGAGATAGGCGTCATAAGCGCCCTTCAGCACCTGCATCAGTCCTTGACCACCCGAGTCAACAACGCCCGCCTGCTTTAATACCGGCAAAAGTTCCGGCGTCTGCAAAAGCACCTCGTCCGCATGGTCGATCACCTGTCTCAAAAATTCAGACAGATCCGTAACGCCCGCGTCCGCAAGTTCCCTCGCCTTCACCGCGCCGCCCTTTGCCACGGTGAGGATCGTGCCCTCCTTTGGCTTCATAACCGCCTTGTAAGCCGTCTCCACCGCCTTCTCAAAGGCTGTGGCGAGCACAGGGACCGTGATTTCCTGACATTCCTTCACACCCTTCGTAAAACCTCTGAAAAGCTGGGATAAGATGACGCCCGAATTTCCCCTCGCCCCCCGGAGGGACCCGGAAGAAATCGCCTTACACAGGGAAACCATGTCGATATCTCCCATATCGTAAAGGGCGGACACCTCTCTTGCCGCCGCCATAATCGTCATTGTCATGTTCGTGCCCGTATCGCCGTCCGGCACGGGGAACACGTTCAGCTCATTGATCCATTCTTTTTTGCTCTCAAGATTTTTCGCTCCGGCAAGGAACATTCTCGCCATCAAGCCGGCATCTATCGTATTTGAATCCACTTATTTGATCCTCCCTCTAATCGATTACTTTCACGCCTTCTACAAAAATATTGATCTTTTCCACTTCTATCCCGGCAAACTCCTCAACCTTATACTTTACACTATCGATCAGATTATCCGCCACCGCCAGAATACTTACACCGTAGGACACAATAATATGGAAATTGATGGTGAGCTTATTGTTGTTCAGAAGAACCTGTATGCCGCGCGTCATGCTGTCTTTTTTCAAAAGCTTTACCAGTCCGTCCCTGACGCTCATGCTAGCCATACCGACCACACCGAAACACTCCATCGCCGCGTTTCCCGCAAACTGCGCGATCACTTCCTGATCGATCGAGATATTTCCCATATGGGTATCCATTGAAGAGACTTTCATAGACTACCTCCTAATCCATAATTTATAACTACTCACGAACCCAATAATAACATTATACCCCGATCTCCACAAAAAAGAAACTGAAAAAAAATCTGCAAATTATGCTTGCATTCTCTTCCACTTTCTGCTATTATACAAATGTTGCAAAAATCGAACACGTTCGATTACGGGGATCGCTTCGCGACCTCGGTACGATATTAAAAAATAATTCTCAATTCGTTAGGAGGTGCGAAAATGGCTAAATGTGATATTTGTGGTAAGGGCGCTCACTTCGGTAACAACGTCAGCCATTCTCATAGAAGATCAAACAGAATCTGGAAATCCAACATTCAGAACGTAAAATGCAAGGTGAATGGCGCTAGCAAGAAGCTGCATGTCTGCACACGCTGCTTGAGATCCGGCGCTGTGGAGCGCGCATAATTTTATTTTCGGAAACATAAGTTGTTAGGGAAAGAGCTGGTCTGTTCCGGCTCTTTTTTTGTTTCACAAAGTCAGGGGTGTCAAAAGACGCTTCGGCAACGAAGGAAAAGGCAGGCGCCACTCTACGCCTGCCTGCATTTCTCATATTCGCGTTTCAGTCTCTCGTACTCCCTGTTGATCCGCTGAATGACCTCCGTATCCCCCGCCACATTATCCGGGTGGAAAATCTTCGTCAGATCCTTATACCGCTTCTTGAGCGTCAGCACATTTTTCACACCGTGGAAAAAGACGCTGGTCTCTGGATAGCAGTCATAAAGCCCGCGATCCTCCAGAAACTCCTTCTCCGCCGCAAGCCTTGCCCACTCCTTGTCAAGTCTCCTGCGGTCCATGTCCAGTTTCTGAAACCCGTCCTTGATGATTTCCAGCCGCTCGTCCACAAGCTGGCTGTCTTTCCTGATCCGGCTCTGCTCCGCAGACATCTTCCGGTTCAGATTCTTCATTTCCTCTTTAAACTGGCTCTTTTCCTGTTCAAACTTCTCCCGCTGCTCCTCAAGCTCCGCGGAAGCAGTCATAATTCTGATATTCTCCTTAAAAAGCCAGGACTTTAATTCCTGCAGGCCGTCCTCAGCCAATCCCTCTTCCAGAAGTATTTCTTCGATATTCTCCATCGTAATCCTCATCCATTCCCCGCCCGGTGTACCATTACCAGCTGCATACATTTTTGTGAAATCCATCTAATTGGTAAAAGGATACATCAGCAGCAGAAAAAGCTGTACCCGATCAGCAAAAGCAATATAATCAACAGAAGCCCCAGAAAACGGTTCATCAGAAAAAGCATGATAATCATGCCTGCTGCGACACAAAACGCCACAAATCCGATCATTTTTTTCATGGGCTACCCCTGTCTATGCTCTTATGATACTATATGCATCTGCTCCCGAAATGTGCTATTTGTTTTCCTCCGGGAAGGCAATGTCGACAGCCGTGTCATCGGCCAGCATCTCTTCCTTGGGAGATGTAAATTTCTCCACGATATCGGGAATCATGTCGAGCACCTTGGTGACCGTATCCTGATTCTTGATATTGACAAGCTTGGTGGTACCGTTCTTAATCACAAGCACTGCGCTGGGCGTCATCTTTGCCGAAAAGCCGCCGGCCCCGCTGCTCTTCTTACCGTCGGTGCCAGTGCCGGCGCCCGCGCCCACGCCGAAGCTCACATCCACCAAAGGCAGGATGATGGTATCTCCGACCTGTGTGGCATCGCCCACCACCGTCTTCGTTCCGATCACGGCATTCATGCCCTTCATCAGAGACTCGATCACACCGCTAAAATTATTCTCAGCCATTTATACTGCCTCCTTTTTCAACAAACCGTACAGTTTCCTGATATCCTTATTAAAGTAAACACGCACCGCTACCCGGACAAATGTGAAAAACCGAAGTTTCCCTCTGATAAACACACGTCCCTCCAGACGTTTTTTCTCAAAATCCCCGACCACATTCACCTGTGGACCGAGAAGCGGATACAACATACCGCAGACGGCGAGAATCTCCCCGGTCGTCGCGGGATCGTCCATGCCGACAATCAGCGCTGCCTCGAACCTGTCCGGCTTCAGCCGCTTAAAAATCGTCAGAAGTTCCTTTTTACAGAGGGCAAAGGAACGCCTGAACGGCTCGCCCTCTATCACGCCCTTGTAATACCCTATAGTATTTGATACAGACCTTATTTTATCACAGATATTTTCGATTGTGTACTGTATATTTTCAAAGATACTCTTAATTTTTACGAAAATGTTACGAAGAATCTCCGGAATCACACGCAGCTTGTCCCATAATGTGGGCTTTTTGCCGGGTTCCTCCGCGGGTTCCTCCGCGGTTTCCTCATCCGTCTCCCCGTTTTGATCTTCGCGTTTATTCGTCGCGCCGGGGACATCCGTTTCCTCCTGCGCCGCCAGACTTTCGTAATTCAGCTTCTTTTCTGTCGCTTTTTCGCCTTCTCTGCCTTGTGTCACCGTCTCTGCGGAAGATTTTGATTCCGACACCGTTGTCACATTTTCTCCGTCCGGCGGCTCCGCCCCCTTTTCCTGTGACACCGGCTCCTTTCCTTTCTCCGGCTTCTTCCTGCCTTTACGTCTTTCCGCCTCCGCCTTCCCGCTGCGCTTCTCTCTCTTCGGCAGCCTGAAAACGGGAAACACCGTAAGGCGCGCCCGCACAGACAGGCCTCCGGCAAAACGTATCAGCACGTTCACAAAATGCAAAAGCCATGTGACCTTCACCGTGACAACAACGGGCGGCTCCCCCTCGCCCTCCTTCCTCACCGCCTCGATCCGATAGCGGACCGGCACAAAGAGAGCGCAGCCAACGCACAAAAGCAACACGCCCAGTATACACAGGAGCACAATCCCTATAATCTTTAAAATCAGCAGCAGTATATGTAACATTTCGTCTCCAAGTATCCTGTTTCAGAACCTATTTGTGAAAGTTCTCCGGGTCAATCCCGGAAAGATACGTCACAAGCTGCGCCTGCCCGGTCGCGGCAAGCGACTCCTGCGCGATCTGTTCGATCACATCAAAAGCTTCCTCCCTGCCGTTTGCCAGTCCGACAATACATCCGGGCGGATTTTCTTTATAGTACCACTGGGAAAGCATCAGACTGTGATACACCGAAAGCCGTTCCGTCTCGCTCTCGTAGGCGATCACATAAAGCCATGGCTGCTTTTTGTGGCGTTTCAGCTTCTTTATAGCCTTCTCTGGCTTTTTTACAGTATCCCCAATATAGAGGTTTTTATAAAAGTTCATCGCAAAATCCCTTTAAGTCCAAGCTTGCGTTTAGTATATCACATCCAGATATAATAAGACAGGAAAATTTCCCGCGCCAGATCACATCTGCTTTCTCACCACCGCATACTCGTCGTCGCGCTGGTAAAAGGTACATGCAAAACTGCCGCCGCGCAGAAACCGGCTCATATCGTCCTCGTCCAGATCCACCATGCACACATAACACTCATAATCCTCGTCGTACTGATAATTGCTGCAAGTATCGCAAATACTCATGTTTTCCGCCTTTCCCGGATGTATTCTGTCCGTGCTCTCACATTGTAAAGCGAGCTTCCCGCTGTCCGTGATTTTTCCCTGTTTTCGCAATCCATACCGTTTTTTGTACAATCTGTACCGTTTTACCCATAATGCGGCAGGAAACGATTGACTTCTCATGCAGAAGTTTTATACTAAATATATACGTTATACGAAAATATAAATTATTTTACCACTACATATAGGGGCATGTCCCGTTCTATATACAGCCCCGCAGAAACGGAGGTTTCCTATGAAAGATGTAGCACGCATGGCACTGGAAAACGGCATGATCATCGGTGAAGACATCTACAATTACCAGAGCGAACTGGTCATCCCGAGAGACACCAAGGTGGACGCCAAGGTCATCAAAAAACTGGAGCGCCACTCCATTATCTGCGTTCCCGTCAAGGAAGAGATCGACTTCGCCACCACCCACTTTGAAAAAGTGCGTCTGAGCCGGGAATTTCAGACTTTCCAGCTCACCTACAACAACTGTATGCCGATCTACTCCAAGCTGATGAACCACTTCGTCGAAACAGGCGTCTGGAAAAGCACGAGCCAGCTGAAAGATATCTATCTGAAAATCGCGGCATGTGCGAAAACCGGGGAGGCGCTTCTCGACTTCCTGTACAACATGCTCCCCCGGGAGGACACCATGACCCATGCCCACTGTCTCAATTCCGCCCTGCTCGCCGGCGTTTTCGGCACTTGGTGGGAATTGCCGCAAGACGATGTGATGCTCTTAATCCAGTGCGGTTTCTTCTACGATATCGGAAAGTTAAAACTCCCGCAGGATCTTCTCTGGAAATCCGAGAAACTGACCGATCTGGAATACACAAAGCTGAAAACCCACACCATGCTCGGGTTTGAACTGCTAAAAGACCAGCCCGAAATTGGCGAACCTGTCATCAAAGCTACGCTACAGCACCATGAGCGCTGCGATGGCTCCGGCTACCCCTCCAAGCTGAAAGGCGATAAGATCAACATCTTTGCCAAATATATCGCCGTCATAGATGCCTACGAGGCCATGACATCCGCCCGCACCTACAGACAGCCGCTCAATCCTTTTCAAGTCATCGAAAACTTTGAGCGGGAAGGCTATGAAAAATATGAAAAAGCCATCCTGCAGCCCATCCTCTACCACATCGCCGCCACCCAGCTCGGCTTTATGGTGCGCTTAAGCAACGATGAGGAGGCGTCGGTTTATACGATCAATAAGGACAATCTGGCAAGGCCGCTCTTAAAACGGAAAGACGGAAAGTTCATCGACCTTTCCTCAAAGCCGGAACTTACAATAACAGCTATCTTCTAAAAGCTGCCCTTTTCACTCCTCAAAACAGGCATCCAGAATCCGCTTCGCAATGGGCACGGCGTAGTCTCCGCCGCTGCCCGCCCCTTCTATGATGATTGTCACGCACACCTGCGGGTCCTCCACCGGGGCGAACCCCGTAAACCATGCGTGGGAGTCCGTCTTGACTTTATTGTACTCCGCTGAGCCGGTCTTTCCTGCCGCCGTGTAGGAGAGCCCGGAAAGCTTGGTGCCCGTGCCGCTCTTTACCACTTCCTCCATCAGTTCTGTCATAGTCCGCGCCTCCTCCTCGCTCATCAGCCGCTTGTAGGAGCCCGGGGTAAACTGTTTGACCACCGTCTTTTCGCTTGTTTCCACCCGCTCTAAAAGATAGGGCTTCATCAGCGTGCCGCCGTTTGCGATGGCGCAGGTAATCATATTAAGCTGCAGGGGCGTCATCTGCGTGGTTCCCTGTCCGATCGCCGCCTGCATCACATCCGCGTCGGTTGTATCCGCATCTATGACAAGTTTACTCTGGTTGTAAGCGAAATCCACCTTCAGTTCCCGGTTAAACAAAAGCTCGTCCAGCGTATCGCCGAATTTCTCCCGGTCAAGGGAAAGCCCTATGCTGGCAAAGGCGGAATTGCAGGATTTCGCAAAGGCTTTGGAGAAGTCCTCGCTTCCGTGCGCCGTGCCGTGATAACAGTTGATCTTCTCCTCCCCGTGGGAGAAGCTGCCGCCGCACTGGAATCTGAACTGACCAATCGAGTCAACATTTTCCCTGATATATTCCAGCGCCGTCACGATCTTAAAGGTAGAGCCGGGCGGGTACAGCCCCTGCGTTACCCGGTTTAACAGGACGCTGCTCTCCTTGTCGGCGATCAGCCCGTCCCAGATCTCATCAATCTCATTCGGATCGAAGTCCGGCTTTGACACCATGGCAAGGATCCGCCCCGTGGATGGCTCTGACACGATCACAGCCCCGCTGTAAATGCCGAGGGAATCATAGGCGATCTGCTGTAAATCCACGTCCAGTGTAGTGATCACACTGTCTCCCGGATACTTTTCGCCCGCCACGTCGCTTGCCACTTTCTCGGAAAGTCTGGTGTTGGAGTTGATCAGGTAATAATTCGCCTGCGCCTCTATGCCATACCTGCCGTTGGAGGCATAGCCCACCGCGTGGGAAAACATATTGGCGTAAGGGTACACCCGGACTTCCTCCCCCTCTGCATCCGTCGCCGTCTCCGCCAGAATCTGCCCGCCTGCCGCGTAAATCGTGCCCCGGCTGTTTTGTGCCACGAGAATTTCCTGCCTCGTGTTGTAGCTGTTATTCATCAGCGTCTGCCTGTGGGTGACCGCATAGTGGCACGTATAGCCCATCATCACGAAAAACAGTCCCACAAAGAACCATGTGACCGTCATAATCTGCCGGTTACGCTTCTTCCTCGTCTTCCCAGTCCTGCGGTTCGTCTCCCGCTCTTCGCGCTCTCTTCTTTCTGTTCTTTCGTTTTCTGTTCTTGGCACGTCTGTCTCCTTCGTCCCGTCTGATAATATAAAGCCCTTCTATAATAAAGAACATGACCAATGTAGTCAATACCGAACTGCCCCCGTAACTGATAAAGGGCAGTGTCACACCCGTCATGGGAATAAACTTGGTTCCCCCGCCAATGGTCAGGAACACCTGAAAAATATAGGTGACGCCCAGCCCGAAGGCGATCAGTCTGTAAAACCTGTCCTGAAGCTTCAAGGCAATGTTCATGCACATGATAAAACTGCTGATGCAGATCAGTATCAGACACATGGAAAAGAGAATGCCCAGCTCTTCCGCCACCGCCGAGAATACAAAGTCCGCCTCCACCAGCGGAATCGACGTGGGATTTCCCCGAAACAGCCCCAGACCGAACCACCCGCCGCTGCTGATGCCAAACAGGGACTGGGTAATCTGGAACCCCGCGTCGTCGATGCAGCTGAACGGATCCCGCCACGCTTGTACGCGCACCTGCACATGGGAGAACATCTGAAAGGCGACAACCGCCGCCCCCGCGCCGCCTGCCACCCCCAGAAACAGGTAAACCCATCTGCCTGTGGCGATAAACACCATAAGTACATACACCACAAAGAAGATCAGCGCGCTCCCCAGATCCTTAGACGCCACCAGTATCAGCACATGGGCGCCCGCCAGCACCGCCGTCACCGCGACCCGCAGGAAATCCCACGTCTCGCCAAACGCGCTGGCAACGAAAAAGACGAATACAATCTTCACAAACTCCGAGGGCTGGAAGGTCACTCCCGCCACCGAGTAGGATATCTTCGACCCGTAAGTGACTGACCCGAGAATCAGCACTACCCCCAGAGCCGCAATGCCGATTCCCGCGTACACCCACGTCAGGCTCTTTAGAAATTTCAGATTCCGTATAAAGAAGGGAACCGCCATACCGATGATGATGGACGCCGTCACAATAAAAAACTGCTTGATCGCCCGCTCATAGGACAGCCTTGTGAGAATCACGAAACCGATACTGAGGAGCATACACATATTATTGATAATCAGAAGATTTCCCTTCGGATAGATCATACGGAACAGCATGACCGTGGAAAAAAGCAAGATCTGCTGCAGCACATAAAAGAGCAGATACTCAATCTTTCCCGTCTCAAAGCAGATCACGAGAAAGCACGAAAAATGCACCAGAAACATCCAGATGTTCTGGCGGAAATACCCGGCTTTACGCCGCTCCTCCTCCTGAAACCGAAACACCAGAAAGCACTCCAGCGTATAGCAGGCGATAAACAGCGTAATAAAATATTTAGAAAGCTCTGTGATATACAACTCCATAATTATTGAATGCCTCTTTTACAATGTCCTGTGGTATAGTCTTTCCAAGGAAATTCCCCCGTCAAAACTTTCGTGCACTGTGCCCCATCCTCCGTCGTAAAATCGTAGCGCAGCGCGTCCGCAGAGACTCTCTCCCGCTCCTTCTTTGCGCTGTGCAGGGAGTAAGGGACGCAGTTATATATGACATTATAACAGTGTTCGCAGTTTATCTCCACAGGAAATGTATTGCCCCGACGGTCTTTCAGCGCAGACTGCCGTTTTTTCCCCTCTTCCGCGCCGCAAATCCCCGCCGTCTTATGCAGACAGTTTGCCGTGATCATCATGGGAATGCGGCTGTAGACAGGCAGCGTGGCACACATGCCCCGCTCCTTTGCCGCCCGGACAAGATGCCCTGCCTCCCCCGCGTTCAGCTCATAGGGGAGCGTGATCTGTGTCGTAAAATCCCGGAAAAACCGCAGCGCATCCGCATTGAAGCAGTAAAGCCCCGCGTCCGGCACGATTTCATAAACCGCGCCGCCGCGATTTTTCTTTCGGAACGCCTCCCGCTCCCGGCAGATTCTCTGCGCCCACGCAAGCCCTTCCAGACTGCGGACAAGAAAGCCGCACACAAAATCCCCTGTCTGTTCTGACAGCTCTGCCAACCGCCGCAGATAAGCCGCGTCCCGCTCCCGCAGAATATAGGGAAGCGCCAGATAAAAGGCAGGCGTTGCCCCGGCAGTCTGCGCCCTTACCGCCCCTGCCATCTCCATGATTTTCGCATGGGACTCCAAAAAAAGATCGCTGTCTATATAAATCCGCCTGCAGCCGCCCCACGAAAGCACCGCCTGCAGCTGTCCGAGGGTGCATACCGTCGTATCGACCGCCGGTTTTCCCCTCATGTGCTTTTCCACCGCGGGATTTGTTTGTCCGAAACCTTCTGCAACATTCGCCATGGCGGATTTTTCCACGGCAGATTTTTCGTATGCGGCATTTATACTTGACTGACTTGGTCGGTCTAATTCTCTCCTGATATCATACGCATTCTTAGGGAGCGAAACTGCCCACTGCCGCCCGGATCGCCCCCGGCTTTCAGCCACCGCCGCCTCAAACTTCTCCACCGCCGCCCGCCGCAGTTCCTTCAGGGCACGAACGGGTACAAAACACGCGCCCTCCATGGAAACTTCGCAGGCTGTCACCGTCAGAAGGCTGTCCCCGGTCTGGCAGAGCCGGTTTTTCACCTCCTCCTCAGACAAAGGCGCATTTTTTGCGGTCTGGACCACGTCACCCACAACCGCAGCCGTAAGACGTGCCGAGCCCGTTCTCTCTTCTTCCGCCGCATCATGCCCGCTCTTTCCCGCCATCAGCCCCGCATCCGCAATGCACATCTGCAGAGGTTCCCCAACCTTCACCACCGCCTGCAGCCGCACCGGCATTTTCTCCGGCTCCCCGATATACTGCTCCCGCAGTCGCGCAACCAGCGTTTCATCACACTTCTCGTAGCCGGGCTTTTCCAGTGTAATCATCTCTCGCCCGTTGTGACGCTCGTAGTAGCCCGTCTGTATCTCGCTGCGGATGTAGAGTCTGCGGAGCCTGTCCATGTCCTCCGGCTCCACCCGGTAACCGTCCGCCCCTTCCCGGTAATAGAGATCGATATACTTGCGGTACACCGCCGTGACGCCCGCCGCGTACTCCGGGCGCTTCATCCGCCCCTCAATCTTAAACGAGTCGATTCCCGCCCCCAGAAGCGATGGCAGATATTCCAGTGTGCACATATCTTTCAGGCTCAGCGGATAACCGCTCCCCGAAAGCCGCTTATTTCCACTGTAAATCTCATAGGGCAGTCTGCACGGCTGGGCGCACCGCCCCCGGTTTCCACTCCTGCCGCCCAGAATACTGCTGAACAGGCACTGGCCCGAATAACAGTAGCACATGGCGCCGTGGATGAAACACTCCACCTCCACGCCCGCCTCCTGCCGAATTTTTTTCACTTCCTCTAACGAAAGCTCTCTCGCCGGCACGATGCGGACCGCTCCCTGCTCTTTTAAAAGCGACGCCCCGCGCACCCCTGTCACCGTCATCTGGGTGCTCACATGCAGGGGCAGACCCGGAAACTGCTCCCTGATATAACAGAAAACACCGAAGTCCTGCACGATCACGCCGTCAAGTCCCGCCTCGTAAAAGGGCGCCAGATACTCGTATAGAGACGCCAGCTCCCGCTCCTTTAAGAGCGTATTTACCGTCAGATAAATCTTTTTTCCATAAAAATGGGCAGACCGAAGCGCGCGGATCATCTCCTCTGTCGTGAAATTATCCGCGTATGCGCGGGCGCCAAACTGCTGTCCGCCCAGATATACCGCATCCGCCCCGGCGTTTACCGCCCCCAGAAAGGCTTCATAGCTCCCTGCAGGAGCAAGCAGCTCCACACGTTCTCCCATATCCCGACTCCATTTCTTATAAAAAGAGCAGACCCGGGGATCTGCTCCATACTTTTCCTGTTCTGTTATTTCCCTTTGCGCTCCTTCAGTTCCGTCTCCATGCGCACGATCTGCTTCGCATTTTCGTTCGCTTCCTGCTGGAGAGTCTTAACGTTTTTCTCGGTACTTTCCAACTTCATCTGCGCTGCGATCAGATCATGCTTCAACGCGTACACTTCGTCGTTCTTGCTCTTTAAATCCTCTTCCAAAATACTGATCTGCTTCTTTGCCTTAAAATAGTCGTCCGCGATATTGAGCTGCAAAAGCACGTTCTGCGTATCCATCGGCTGCCGTCTGAAACTGTCAATCTTATTGTACTCGGCTATTTTATTATTTATGTAGGACGCCACCTTCTGCAGGTACTCCTCACTCTCATCACCGCTCAGCGTAAAAACCTTGCCGGCGATAATTACTTCTGTATCTGTTTTTATTGACATAGGAGCGCCCCTCCATCGCTGAACCTACACTATCATTCCCATTATAGCTGTCTTAATGCGGAATTTCAAGTCCCACTTTCACAGATATGTAATATTTCCGTAACATTTATACCATATGTCACACAAAGGGAAGGTTACTGTGCTCCCGTGAACAGCATATAAGGGCTGCACGCTGCGTCCCTGTCATAGGCAAGCGCAAGGGCAAACGGATTGTGAAGCTGAGGAAATTCCCAGTTTTCCCTGCCGTAAAAAGTTTCCGGGTCATACTGCGCCTCCTCAATTTTCGCATTCGTGTCCGCGACCGCCGCCAGATAAGGTACCCGGTTCATCACCTCACGATTGCTCAAATCATCCACCGAACTGCCAGCATATACACGCAGAGGTTCCACGCCGATAAATTCTACCAGCATATTGTCACAGAGCCGGTAAGCCACGGAGCACAACAGCCTCTCCCTCTGCTTATAAAGCAAAAAGGAATAACAGTAAAGGTTCTCCCCGTTATCCATATCATAACGTTTAAACGCAAAGCAATGTGCGGCTTCTCCACAGTAAAGTGCCGCGCTTTTTTCGATGCTAGCCCTTGCCTCCTCCCATTTACCGTCAAAAAAGTCTCCCTCCGGGTTGGCATCCACACGGCAAAAGACGTGAATCTTGTCCGCCTGAAAGGCAAACTGTCCCAAATCTTTATGGGTTTTTGGCCACATCACGTCTAACCCGGCACAGGCGTCAAACTGCATACTGCCGTAATACCAGTCGATGGGCTTGGCGGTCACAAACCGGGTGGGACATGGTTCCCCGGAAGGCAGCCTGCAATAGGAAAGCCCAAATCCCTCCTCATCCCGGCGGCGGTAAACGCTATAGTCCTTATGGGGAATGATAATTTCTTCTCCCGGCAGCAGCACGTTTTCCTGTAGTTTGGGATTTCCCTCTATCAGATGAGAGTAGCGACCGCCGTCCCCGTAAAATTTTTTCGCGATGCGCCAGAGACTGTCTCCCGGTTCCACGACGTAGGTCACGTCCTCCTTCGGACCAAATCCAAGATGGATCACATCGTCCGTCTCCTCCTCTATGTAGGCTTGCGCAAAACAGACGCCATCCCTGTCCTCCCTCTTCTTCTGACCGGAAAGGTACGACGGAAACTCTGCCGCATCCTTGATGGAAAGTTTATTCACACCGCTCTGTCTGTAGTCCTGAGACACGTTTTCTTTCACATAATAGCTGTTTTCAATCGTACCTTTTCCCGGATTTACGGTATTGCAGGCAACGCCGTAAACAGGCGCACAAAAGGACAGATATTTCTGATTGACGGTAACGCTCCCGGTATTGATACATGTGTCCACCTTTCCGCCATTGGAGGCGCAGACGCCCGCACTGACCAGCGTTTCCGCATAATCCCGTTCTGCCTGTTCTATGTGAACCGTTCCGTTGTTCTGGCATTGGTAAATCCTGCCCTGACTTGCCCCCGCGATGCCGCCCGCAAGCTGGGCGCCGGTCACAGCTCCCCTGTTTTCGCATCCTTCTATGCTTCCGCCCTCCGCGTTCTGCCCGGAAATGCCTCCCACGGCAAAATCATGCACATAAAAGGAATCGGAGATGACGCCAAGTGACACCGCGCCCTCGTTGACGCAGTTCTGGACGCGCCCCTGATTGGAACGACAGATGCCGCCCGCAAACATAGAGTGCTTTGTATAGGTATATTCGGGCGGCTCCGTGCTCTGGTCTGTTCCCGCCTCCACGGTTCCCGTAAATCTGCAGTCAGTCATCTGCCCGTAGTTGATTCCGACGATACCGCCCGCGTCCCACGCGCCGATTACTTTTGCCTGTACCTCGCAGTTCTCAATCTCGCCGCAGTTGGCAAAACAGAGCGCGGATGAGGTGACCACATCCGTATGACCGTCTTCATTCTCGTATGCGCAGTCCTCATAGGTGGTGAGAAACAGGCTGTTGCGGATGGTGAGATCCGTAACTTTTGCGCCCTCCTCCAATGTCATAAAGACAGCGCTCCGCCAGTTTCCATACGCCATATAATACCCTACCAGCGCATAGCCGTTCCCGTCAAAATGCCCGTAATAACTCGGAATAGACCCGTACACATTTTCGGGCGGCGTATCCGCCCAGTTTTCCCATCCCTCCGTATCGTTTAAAATCAGATCGTTCACAAGGCGGACATTGGTATGCGGATCCCTGTCTCTGGATATAAACCACATGAAATGCTCTTTCGTGGACAGCAGATAATATCCGTCGGCATCCTGCGGCGGCGTATGCCCTATCTTCTTTTTCACACCCACGGTATCGGAGGAAACCCCTGCCGTCTCCCGCATCGCCGCCGGCGAATGGTCACGCTGCATCCGATATCCGTATCCGGCAAACAGCAGAACACAGAGACACCCCAGAACAACAGCCGTCTGCGCCAGCCGTTTCCACAGGAATTTCTTTTTCATGTCGGAATCTCCAGTCCAAAATGCCGATATGCCAGATCCGTGACCATCCTTCCCCGCGGCGTGCGGTTCAGGAACCCGTTCTGGATCAGATAAGGCTCGTACACATCCTCTATCGTCCCGGCGTCCTCGCCGATCGCCGCCGCCAGCGTATCAAGCCCCACGGGACCCCCTTTAAATTTCTCCATCATGGTGATCAGAATATTCCTGTCCACATGATCCAGTCCCATCTTATCCACATCCATCAGGTCGAGCGCCACCTTCGCCACTTCCTCCGTGATGGCGCCGTCATACTTTACCTGCGCGAAATCCCGCACCCGTTTCAGAATGCGGTTTGCCAGACGCGGCGTCCCCCGGCTCCTTCTGGCTAACTCCACAGCGCCCTTCTCGTCGATCTCCACGCCAAGCTTCTTCGCCGACTGTCTGATGATAACCGTAAGCTCCTTCACCGTGTAAAACTCCAGCCTGTGAATCATGCCGAAACGGTCTCTGAGCGGCGCGGTCAGAAGCCCCGCTCTGGTCGTCGCCCCCACCAGCGTAAAATGGGGCAGATCCAGACGAATGGAACGCGCCGTGGGACCTTTGCCGATCATAATGTCAATGGCGTAATCCTCCATGGCGGGATACAAAACCTCCTCCACCTGCCGGTTCAGTCTGTGGATCTCGTCCACAAAGAGCAGATCGCCCTCCTGCAGATTGTTGAGGATCGCCGCCATCTCACCCGGTTTCTCAATCGCCGGACCGCTGGTGACTTTCATATGTACGCCCATCTCGTTGGCGATAATGCCCGCGAGTGTCGTCTTGCCCAGTCCGGGCGGCCCGTAAAACAGCACATGATCCAGCGCGTCCCCCCTCTGCTTCGCCGCCTCAATGTAAACTTTGAGATTGTTTTTCACCTTTTCTTGACCAATATAGTCAACAAGATTCTGCGGACGCAGGGATCCCTCTATTTTGATATCTTCCTCTATCAGATTTGTCTCTATCATTCTTCCCGGCATAGTTTCCTCCGTATAACCATACAAATATGGACTGTTTTTCCGCCTTTTATCCGATTCTCCCTGTCCCCAATCATAGCATTTTCCCAGCAGCTTCGCAAGCCGCATGTCCGTCGCATCCATCCTCCTTTTCGTATCTGTCTGCTATTTTTATGACAGTTCACACACACGTCGGATTTCGCGTTCCTTTTTGGTTATTTCATGTGATTTGCGGCAACATTTCTTCTTGCCAAGCATTTCCATTCATTATAAGATAGTGATGTGGGCGGACCATTTTACCAGACCGCCCGCCAATTTAAAAAATATTTAAATGAGGTGACGTTTTGCGGGCAAAAACAATTTTACGCGGAAAACTCATAGAAAAACTGCGCGAGGCGTTGGTGGCTGTGCTTCCAATCATTGTCATCGTGCTCTTTTTGTGCTTTTCCGTGGCTCCGATCTCTCCCAGCATTCTTCTCTGCTTTCTGATCGGCGCCGTTCTTCTGATTCTGGGCATGATGTTTTTCACGCTGGGCGCGGAACTCGCCATGTCTCCCATGGGGGAAAAGGTCGGCACCTGCATGACAAAAAGTAAAAAACTCAGCGTTATCGTCTCCCTTTCTTTCCTTCTGGGCTTTATCATCACCGTGTCCGAGCCGGATCTGCAGGTGCTTGCCGGACAGGTGCCCTCCATCCCGAACGGTATCCTGATCGGCGCGGTGGCGGGCGGCGTGGCTCTCTTTCTCGTGATCGCCCTGCTTCGTATGCTGTTTCGCATCCCCCTGCCGCCCCTGCTTATCTTCTTTTATATACTGGTCTTTGTTCTGGCTCTTTTCGTGCCGGATGATTTTTTAAGCGTTGCTTTCGATTCCGGCGGTGTGACCACCGGTCCCATGACGGTACCCTTCATTATGGCGCTCGGCGTGGGCGTCGCTGCCATCCGTAACGACCGCCACGCCGCGGACGACAGTTTCGGTCTGGTGGCGCTCTGTTCCATCGGTCCCATCGTGTCCGTCCTGATCCTCGGCATGATCTATCACCCCGGCGAGAGCAGCTATGTGCCGCCGGTCATTCCCTCCGTAGAGACTTCCGTGGAGCTGTGGTCGCTGTTCCATCAGGGATTTCCTACCTACATAGCGGAGATTGCTGTCTCCCTCTTTCCTATCGTACTCTTTTTCGGACTGTTCCAGCTTGCCGTGCTGAGGCTTTCCAGACGTACCCTGTCAAAAATGCTGATCGGTCTCGCCTACACATACATTGGACTCGTTCTGTTTATGACAGGTGTAAATGTCGGCTTTATGCCCGCCGGAAACTATCTGGGGCAGATACTCGGCTCTTCTTCCAACCCGTGGTTTTTGATCCCGATCGCCATGGTGATGGGCTTCTTTATCGTAAAGGCAGAGCCTGCCGTCTACGTGCTGAACAAACAGGTGGAAGAAATCACCGACGGCGCCATCTCCTCAGCTTCCATGGGAACCTGTCTCTCCGTGGGCGTCGCCATTTCCCTTGGGATCGCCATGCTGCGCGTGCTGACCGGCATCTCCGTCATGTGGTTTCTGATTCCCGGATATACCTTTGCCCTCGGGATCTCTTTCTTCGTACCGAAAATCTATACCGCCATCGCTTTCGACTCCGGCGGTGTGGCATCCGGCCCCATGACCGCGGCGTTTCTGCTCCCCCTCGCGCAAGGTGCGTGCGGCGCTGTCGGCGGCAGTATCGTGACGGACGCCTTCGGCATTGTGGCGATGGTTGCCATGACGCCGCTTATCACCATCCAGCTTCTGGGACTGCTGTCACAGCGGCAGAAAGCATCCGGCAGAAAGAAACGCCGGCTCGCCGGGCAGCTTGCAGGACTGGTGCCTGCGGTTACATCCGAGACGGAAGATGTTATTATCGAACTTTGATCAAGTGGGCAGGAAACCTTTTGCCCGCCGCGCCGAGGTCTGCGCATATAAAAACGGAGGATATCCATGAGTGAACTGTATATGATGACTGCCATCATCACAAGAGACCGCACGAAGGAATTTGCGGCATTCTACGACAGAAACAACGTCCCGGTCAACTTCATCACGCTGGGAAACGGAACCGCCACCAACGAACTGATGGACTATTTCGGTCTGGACGGCACGGAAAAAGCGGTAATCTTCTCCATCGTTACAAGAAAGACATGGAAAAAACTGAAAAGCGGTCTGGAGCGGGAAATGCGCATCGACATTCCCGGCACAGGCGTCGCGTTCATCATTCCGCTTGCCAGCATCGGCGGTCTTCGTCAGCTCCGTTTCCTGACGGGGGAAGAAACCTTTGAAAATGGGGAGGAAACAGTTTTGAAAGACACCAAATACGAACTTTTAGTCATCATCGCCAATCAGGGTTACACCGAAATGATTATGGATGCCGCCAGAAAAATGCAGGCGGGCGGCGGTACGGTCATCCACGCCAAAGGCACCGGCATGGAAAGCGCCGACAAATTCCTCGGCGTCACCCTCGCCGCCGAGAAGGAAATCATTTTTATCGTCGTCAAAAAAGAACAGAAAAATGCCATCATGCGCGCTGTCATGGACGAAGCCGGACTTACCACCAAGGCAAAGTCCGTTGTCTTCTCCCTGCCCGTAACCGAAACCGCAGGCATGCGCCTGTTGGAGCAGTATGCGGCGGAGGACGCAGAGGAGGAAGAAACGGCAAATTCCACCAAAAACTAAAGAATTAACGCACCACCTTGCTCCTGCCCGGCAGACTCGTCACCGTTTCGGCCGGGCAGTTTTTTCACGTCAACCCACATTTCCGCTCTCCCGCGCCATCTCCTCCCGTCTGAACTGCAAGTGGTACAGCCGGTAGTATTTCCCGCGCATCTCCAGAAGCTCCTGATGGGTGCCCTGCTCCCGGATTTTCCCGTGGGAAAGCACGATGATCCTGTCCGCGTTCTGAATCGTGGACAGCCTGTGTGCCACCATCAGCATGGTGCCGATATTCTGCATCTTTTCCAGCGAATTCTGGATCAGAAGCTCCGTTTCGGTATCAATATTCGCCGTCGCCTCATCCAGAATCATCACCGCCGATTTATGCACAATGGTCCTTGCAAAGGACAAAAGCTGCCGCTGTCCCGCGGAGAAATTGTTTCCTCTCTCCCGCACTTCCTCATCCAGTCCCTTTTCCAGCTTATCAATGAAATGATCCGCGTTCACATAGCGGCACGCCTCCCTGATCTCCTCGTCGCAAATATGTTCCGCCCGCAGCGCGATATTGCTGCGGATCGTCCCCGAAAACAGAAACACATCCTGCAGCATCTGCCCGAAATGCCTGCGCAGGGAAGAAATTTTGATCTTTCGTATGTCGATCCCGTCTATGAGGATTTCCCCTTTCTGGAACTCATAATTCCTGCAAAGCAGCGACAGGATCGTGGTCTTGCCGGAGCCTGTGGAACCGACGAAGGCAACCGTCTCCTTCGGCATCACATGGAAGGAAACGCCCTTTAACACCCACTCTCCCTCCACATAGGAAAACCATACGTCCCGAAACTCGATCTCGCCCCTCACCGTCTCCAGCTCCACCGCGTCTTTGCGATCCTGAATGTGCGGCTCCAAATCCATGACCGTAAACACTTTTTCCGCCGAGGCGAGCGCCGACTGCAGCCAGTTAAACTGCTCCGCCAGATTCTGGATCGGGTTAAAAAACTTGGAAATATACATGTAGAAAGACACCAGCATACCGCTCGTGATCACCTGTCCCATAAACACCTGCTTTTCCAGATACCCTCTGCCGCCCAGATACAGCAGGCAGAGAATGGAGCTGACGTAGAGCATATACACCAGCGGGCGGAAAATACCAAACACCAGTATCTGCTCCTGCTTCGCTTTTCCCAGCGCATTGCTCTTTTCCCGGAAATCCTGCATCTTTGCGTCCTCCCGGTTAAAGATCTGAGTGATCTTGATGCCGGAAAGATTCTCGGACAGATAGGTGTTGATATCCGTGGTGCAGTCCTTCACCTTGCGGTAAGCGCGTCTGGAAAACTTGCGGAAAATCACCGTAAACAACACGATAAAGGGCACAAAGCAGAGGATCATCAGCGTCAGCTCATAGCTTAACACAAGCATTGCCGCGAAAACACCCACGATCACGAATATATTTTTCACGAAGTTGACCAGCAGATTGGTAAACATCATGGAGATCGCATTGGTGTCGTTTGTCACGCGGGTCACCAGTTTGCCGACAGGTATCTCGTTTAACTGCTCGTGGGAAAGACTCTCGATCTTCACAAACAGATCCTGCCTCATAACGGAAATAATCCGCTGTCCCGTCTTTTGCAGCACCACCGCCTGTATGTACGCGCACACCATGGAGACGATCAGAATGCTCACGTAGACCACCATCGCCCGGTAAATCTGCGGCATCTCAAAATCTCCCGCGACGATCTCCTCAATCCGTCCGATGATGAAGGGGGAAACCACATCGTATGCGATGGTAAGCAGCATGACGACGCCCACCAGAAGAAACCGCGGCAGATACGGTCTTGCGTAATGCAGAAGCCGCCCCATAATCTCCCTGTCGCCGATCTGCCTCTCAAAACCCATCGTCTGCTTTTTATCTTTTACCGTCAGATACGCGATCAAGAGGACAAGGGAGAACAGCCCGACGATCGCTCCCACGACAATCAGCGGATAATACTCATACATCTGCCTCACCTCCTTCTTCCTCCTCCATGCGCTGCAGATCAACCATGTGCCGGTAGTCCGCACAGTTCTCATAAAGGGTTTCATGGCTGCCCACCGCGCGGACACATCCCTCATCTATAAAAATAATTTTATCCATATGCTCCACCGTGGAAATTCTGTGGGCAATCAATATCGTTGTCCTGCCCCTTCTGCTCTCAAGAAGGTTTTTCAGAATGATTTTTTCGGTTTTCATATCCACCGCCGAAACAGAATCATCCAGAATCAATACCGCCGACTCCTTAATGAGCGCACGGGCAATGGAAATCCGCTGTTTCTGCCCGCCGGAGACCGTCACGCCCCGCTCGCCCAGCACCGTCCGATACCCGGCTGTAAAATCCACGATGTCGTCATGCACGTCAGACAGTTTCGCCGCCCGCTCCACCAGCGCGTCGTCAACTTCATCCACCGCGAAGGAAATATTGTTCTCAATGGTATCGGAAAAGAGGAAATTGTCCTGCGGCACATAGGAACACCCCTCCCGCACAGAGCGGATGGAAACCGTGTTCACGTCGTGCCCGTCGATAAAGAGCGTACCGTCCGGCACATTGTAGGCGCGCAGGATCAGATCCACGAGAATCGTTTTCCCGGAGCCGGTCCTGCCCACCACACCCACGCTCTCTCCCGCGTGAATGGTAAAGGAGACGTCCTTTAGCGCGTCCGTCTCCCCGTCGGGATAGCGGAAGGTAAGGTGCCTGAACTCGATCTCCCCCTTCATATCGCGCAGCTGTGTCACATCCTCCCTGTCTTTCACCGTGATCTCGGCATCCAAAAGCTCACTGATGCGGTTTAAGGATGCCTTTCCCCTTGACGTCTTCTCAATCAGCATGGACACCGCCATGACCGGCCAGATGATGGAATTAAAGTAGACGATATATTCCACAAGCTGCCCCGCGTCAAACCTGCCGCAGTAAACCAGATAGCCGCCGTAACCGAGGATCACACAGATCACCGACTCCACAAGCAGGAACGTCAAAATATCGAGCAGCATGGAGATCCGGGTGTAAGCCACGTTGATATCCTCGTTTTCCCGGTTCAGTTTCTCAAATTCTTTCAGTTCCAGATATTCTTTCACAAAAGCTTTGATCACCGCAATACCCGAAAAGTTTTCCTGTGAAAAATCGGACAGTCTGGAAAACGCCTCCTGCCTGACCTCCCACTTCGCCTTCATCGCCTTGAACAAAACCGTGCCAATCAGAAAAAGAATCACCATGGGAATCATGGAAAGCCCCGTCAGCCGCCTGTCCATGTTCCACATTTTAAAGAAGGCGAGCAGCCCCAGAAACAGCGCGTCGCAGAACATCAGTATCCCATCCCCGAAACACTCCTGTATGGTGTCCAGATCATTGGTAAACAGGCTCATCAGATTGCCGACCTTGTTCACCTGAAAATATTCCTGCGAGAGATTCTTGCAATGGTCAAACATGTGGTTGCGCAGGTCGGTTTCCACCTTGACCGCCGCCCCGTAAAAACTGACGCGCCAGAGAAAGCGCCCCACCACCATGACCAGAATGACCACGATGGCGCGCCGGCACACTTCATTTAACAGCACATCCATGGTAAAGGGCACCGATTCCCCGCCCACTACTACAAGACTGCCGTTCATGCCGTTTACCACGATACGGTAAAGTTCCGGCAGGATCAGCTGAAAGTAGTCCACAAAAACAAGCGCCGCAATGCCCACAAGCAAAAGCGGTGCGTGCTTGATATAATATCGGTTAATGTGTTTTCCGAAAATCACTGTGTATTCCTCCGTGTAGTGCCGCTCAGCCGCGCCATTCGCAAAACCGCGCTTTCAGCGCTCTCCGCTGCTTCGCAGCTCTTTTTTGCTCATAAGATGGCGCTCCCTCAGAGCATCATCCGTCTGTCAACCTTGTGCAAGCACAGTTTGCCCGACAGATAATGCTCTGGCTGAGCTGTTAGAACATATGTTTCAGCGCAAGTTTCAGGATTGTCTCCGATGTGGTGTCCTCCGTGATCTCCACCTTCTTCACCGCAGCGGTGGCGTCGGAAGCGGAATAGCCGAGAGCCACAAGCGCCTCTATCGCCTCCCGCTTCATCAGATTGTCACCGCCCTGTGACCCTGCCGCGGCGGACCCCGAAGCGTCTGCCGGCTCGCCAAGCCCCTTCAAGGTATCCTCAAGGGAAATCTTATCCCGCAATTCCAGAATCACCCGCTCCGCCGTCTTCGCACCGATCCCCGGCGCCTTGGCGATCGCCTTCGCGTCCCCCGCCATAACAGCGAACCGCAGATCATCCGCACCCATCACCGAGAGAATCGCAAGCCCGCCCTTGGGACCGATCCCGTTTACTGCAATCAGCTTTTTGAAAATCTCCAAATCGTCCCTTGTCAGAAAACCGAAAAGGGCAAACGCGTCCTCCCTGACAAGCGTGTAGGTATATATTTTCACCTCGCTGCCAACGCCCGGCAGAAGCGCCGCCGTGGCGGTGGAAACCCTGATGTTATAACCGATCCCTCCCGCCTCCACAACGACCGCGTCTTCCGCAATCTCCGCAAGCGTTCCCTTTATGTATGCGTACATGCTTCCGTTTCCTTTCTGTATATCTCAAATCAATGCGGAAAATGCCGCATTTTAGGCATTCTCCTAAGTGAAACATAGAACTTCTTAGCGAGACAGCCTTTGCTGTCGAGCTTTAAAAGTTCTTTTCACTTTACTTTCGGATAAACCGCGCGTCCCGTTCAGGCAGTCCCTCCTCGTCCTCCCGGTAGCGCTCCGCCCTCATGTGCAGATCATATTTCTCCCGCAATGCCGCGATTTTCTCCATCATGGGGGAGGCATGGTGCGCGTCAATCGCCGTCTGGTCCCGCCAGCTGTCTATCAGAAGCACCGTCTCCGGATCCTGCATGGGAAAGAAATACTCATATTTTAAGTTTCCGTCCTCCCCGCGGATCGCCGCGGCGGTTCCGCTCTCCTCCATCTCCTGTGCAAACTTGCGCGCGTTTCCGTCTTTGCCCGTATAATATAAATTTACAGTGATACTCATTTCCCCTGTTCTCCTTCCCTTTCAAGCCGTCGCAGATAAGGCAGAAGCGTCATTGCCGCAATCCCGAGAACTGCCCCCGTCACTGTGCCAGCCACGATCAAAAAGGGCGCGTAATAGGCAACGGCAACCGTCTCCACCACCGCCATCGCCACCAGAAGCTGCCCCACATTGTGAAACACGCCGCCCAGCACGCTCACCCCCACCATGGAAAAGCGCTTTGTTCTCCTGCCCAGACTCATGGCAAAAAAGCTGAACGCCGCCCCGGCAAGGGCGTACAGAATGGCGTAAAGGTTACTGAACAGAAAGCCGGACAGGACAATCCGCAGACCGTTCACCAGAATCGCCTCCTGATCTTCCTTTGTGATGCATTTCACAGCACAACCACCGGGCGCTCTGCATGAGTCCGGCTTTTCATATAAGAGTAGTAGCACAATCAGGTTGGGCAGACCCAACTTGATCCCGGGAATCCCGAAAGAAAAGGGAATCAAGGATTCCACATAGGACAGAATCAGCGCCAGCGCCAGCATAAGACCCAGTTCAGCCGTCCGTCTCATAGCCGCCTCCATTCCGAAACGTACCATTGTCCGATCCCGTTTCTCCCTCCGTTTCCCCCACCTTTGCCATTCCATCCGGCGTTTCCGTATCCGCCCCGCCCACAATCTCCACCGCAAGTTTATGCGGCAGACAGATAATGCTCTCCCCGCCGCCCGCGATGGGTATGTGATGCACGCAGATCTGGTCCCGGCAGTCGGCGGCTTCCATCCATACATGTGCCCCGGAAACAGCCAGCAGATTGTAACTGTTTCCTTCCGAAACCGCTGCCGCAAGGTCCGGTCTGTCCCCATACCACTCGCAGGAGGCGCGTCCGTTCACATAAAGAAGCAGACAATAGCGGGCTGTCTCCGATGCGCTCCCACGCGCCGCCCCCGCCGGGTCATGTCGTTCCCTCTGTGCCAGAGCCACTTCCTCAATAACTTCTCCGTCGCAGGATATCCGCAAAGACTGCCCTTCCTTCCGGCTCATGGCAGCCCATGCAAAGCTTCCAAGCGCCAGAAGCAGGAAAAACGCCATCAGACATATGTCCGCTCTGCGGATCCGCCCGCCCTCTTTTCTGTTATTTTTCTCTATGATTTCAGACATATGGATATCTTACCACAACCGAACATATGTTTCAACCCCTTCCTTTCTATGAAAACAGAGTCACCGATAACCCGATGACTCTGTTTGCTTAACTTTTCAACTTTAATAAATGTAAAAAATCGGTTTACAGCCGCTCCAGACGTTCCACAAACGCCAGATAGAACTTCCTTTCCTGTGCACGGCAGCGCTGTACTTCGATGCTTCTTGTATGTCCTGCCGCACGGGGATGATCCAGATCATAGAGCGCCTGCTTCGCGGCACGGAGCGCGGACTGCACGCTGCTCCCCAGAATGTCATTCGGGTTGCCGCCGTTCCATCCTCGCTCGACGCGCTCTATCATCATCCGGGAAATATGCTTCATCA
The DNA here is from genome assembly GCA_910586705.1 of uncultured Lachnospiraceae bacterium. Taxonomy (GTDB): domain Bacteria; phylum Bacillota; class Clostridia; order Lachnospirales; family Lachnospiraceae; genus UBA3282. The sequence goes on from CAJUJK010000018.1 coordinate 67,527, forward strand.
TGCCGTTTTTCCCGATGCCGAGACCGTTCGTCCCCGTCTCCTTCGCCGCCTCCATCCACGCCTGTTTCACTTCCTCCGGCGCGTTCACTCCCACACTCGCAAAGGCTTCCTCGTCATAATTCCGTTCCTTCTGCGGTATCTGCTCCGACGCCGCCTCCAAAAACCGGCTCTGTGGCACGTTCTTTTCCGTTTTTCCCGCCGTATATCCCCCTGTCTGATAGTTTGCCGTTCCAAATCCGCTCACATGCATTTCCGTGTCCCTCCCGCCGCCGCATCCTGTTTCACATCGTTGCAAAGGATGCTGTCTTTTCTTTTTATCTTCTGATTGTAATACGAATCACCCCTGCCAAAAGTTTCACCGATGAAAATATTATCTTTTTTTCACAGGCACCAAATTACCCCTCTCACATAAGATAAACCATAACTAACATTTGGAGGACATTAACATGAGTGATCTTACAGCAACACATTGCGGATGCAGTACACCCGCCCCTGCTAACAACGGATGCGATTCATGGATCTGGATTCTGATCCTGTTATCCTGCTGCGGCGGTAACGGCGATGGATGCGGCTGTGGCGGCGGCTTCTTCGGCGGCAACGGTCTTTTTGGCGGCAACGACAACAACTGCTGCTCATGGATCTGGATTCTGATCCTGTTATCCTGCTGCTGCAACAACTAAGCAGCACAGCGCAATTAACCATCTTCACGCGTAGCAGCCCGTCCTGCGGGGCGGGCTGTTAACGCCAGTCACATCTTTTACACACATCCAGAAAACAGGCTCCGGTCATCCCGTCAGAGCCGGAGCCTATTTTTCTCTTATGTGTCATATACTGTAAAGAAAAAGGCATCAGAAAGGCATAGCTTATGGCAGAAAAAAGTGAAAATGCTTCAAATGTTATGGCATTCGATGCCTTATATACAACCAACCAGATCCAGAAACTCAAGGTTCTTCTCCCCTACATAGAGCCTTCCATGCAGAAGCATCTGGCTGTCTACATCAAATATATGGAACTGCAATATACCATGACCATCACAAAAAAGCACGCTGCAGCGCTTTGCGGATGCGGGCTTTCCCAGCCGGAAAAGCCCGATCTGAAAAAGCTCTGCAAAGAACTGTGTCTCTACTCCACCCCGGAAGAGATCCGGCAGTTAGAGCAAATACAGAACATGCTGCAGACGCTGGAGACTGTACAGGAAATGACCCAGACCATGAATGCCATGCAGGAAATTTTCCCCGACATGAATATGGATTCCCTGTTTGGGAATCCGCTGTCCGGGTCAGATCCGTCCGGTGACACCGCAGCCGGTTCCGAAAACGCCGGAGGCTCCCCCGACGGATTTGCCGCTTCCGGTTCTCCTATGCTTTCCATGCTGATGAATATGCTCACCCCAGAGCAGAAAGAAATGTACGAAATGTTTCAACAGCAATCGTTTTCAAACGACAATGAATAAACCATTGGAGGTTTTACATGAACAATGAATGGATGAACGACCCGTCCCTCGCCGGAATTGACAAGGCGAAACTGGAATTTCTGCAGGCGCTCGTCTTTGAGAGCCGCGGTCTGAAACGGGAGCAGATGCTGCCTTTCCTGATGGCGGTCGCCAAGAGGGGACAGGCGGATCACATCACTTTTACCAATGAGGAAATCGAGACAATCGTCGCCGTCATCAAAAGGGAATCCTCGCCGGAGGAGGCCGCAACCATAGATAAAATGATGCGGATGCGAAAAAAATAGACCGCAGAATGAAAGAAAGCCGAAGCCATTCCTACCATGACTCCGGCTTTTTCTTATGGTTACATTATAGTGCATGGAAAAGCGGCTGCATTTTTTCATACGTGCAAAAATGCTGAAAACCAATCTCTTTTAACAGCTTTTTCGACTCCTCCATATACGTTCCGAGATGCGCCGGCGCGTGACTGTCGCTGCCGAGTGTCAGAATTTTTCCTCCCATGTCATGGTACATCGTGAGAATTTCCCGCGAGGGGGTGGAATCGGTAAGCCCGTATCGGTGGGAAGAGGTATTGATCTCAATTCCCTTTCCATTCTTTATAACCTCCGCAAGAATTTCCTCCACATAATGTTTCACATAGCGGAAAGGATAAATGCCCAGCTTATCATATCTCAAAACCAAGTCAAGATGCCCCAGCACACTGTAATTCTGGTAATACTTTACCAGATACAAAAGCTCCTCATAATATCGCTCATTGTATTCTTTCTGGGTCCGTCCCTGCTGAAATTCCTGCGACCAGAAGCCTTTATCCTCGATCTGATGAACCGACAAAATAATAAAGTCAAAAGGGTATCTTTGGTACAAGGCTTCAAACTGTGGGATCGTGTGTTTCTGCATCCCGAACTCCAGACCCATTTTAACGGTAAGCCGGTCTGCGTACTGGCCGCGCAGACGCCGGATCTCCTCCACATAAGCCGGATAATCCACGTTCACCATGGCAAGACCATTGCAATAGGGAATCTCTGATCCGCTGTTCCAGTCCACCTTCGCCCCATAGTCCACGTGATCCGTAAAACAGATTTCGTCCATTCCAAGCCGGATGGCGTCTCTCACCACATCCTCCATGGGATAGTCGGAATCGTCGCTGTAATCTGTATGTACATGATAATCAACAAACATAGTAAACTCCGCCCATTCTGAAACGAACCGCGCCAGCCCATATCACAACATGATATCACACATCCGTTACTGCCAGTTCAATACCGCTTCCTGAATCTCCCTGCAAATGCCATATCTCACAGACTCGTCTTCATAATCATTTTCCTGCCAGAACTCCCAGCCCCATACAAGCCCGTCCTCAAAAACAGAAGTCATCTCTCCAAGGTCTTTTATCTTCTGTTCATATGCTTCCTTTGTGAGCGGTATCTCTTCCGCCTCCTTATCGCTGTGCGGGAACGGGTCAGCCGCTGTCCCTGCGCAAAAATACTTGCAGCTCAAAACCGTTCCGTCCCAGTCATATTCGTCCGGCTCGCTCCACAGATCCTCCTTCAGACAATACCCGTCCTCTGTCCACTCATAAATCCTATAGTTGTAATTTCCGTCTGTCCCCATGGTATGGGGCCACGTATACAGCACCAGACGCCCGTCCGCCGTGTGATACAGATCGCTCGACCACGCCCACGGTTCCAGATTTTCCACCGTACGCATCCCGCCGTCCAACGTATAGCATACCAGATAATGCCAACCGCCGCCCGCTGTCAGATACACTTCTGGTACGCCGTCCCCATTGTAATCTTCCACCTTGCCCCTGTCGAGATACATGTTGCAGATGTCATCCTGCGGAAGCATGACAGCCAGCTGCACCAGTTCACTCTGCACAGGGACACCGTTATATGCCGCTGTCATCACATGGGAAGAAACCGTGAGCGCCGTCAACAGTATAGCTAGCACAGTCATGTTGTCCCTCCCTTGTGATGCATCTCATACCTGAAACCTCAGACTGAAGTTCAAATCCGTCCTTGTGTTTCTCACTTCTGCACGATATTCACCAGTCTGCCGGGCACATAAATCTCCTTCACAATCGTTCCCGTCAGCTTATCTGAAATTGCCTCTTTCGCCTTCGCGATCACCTCATCCTTCGGATCGTCCTTGCCGATATTCAGGGTCGCCCGGTTTTTGCCATTGATCTGCACCATGATCTCCACCGTGGACTCCACGGTCTTAGCTTCCTCATAGGAAGGCCATTCGGTCTGGTAAACCCTGCCCGCAAAGCCTGCCGCCTGCCACAATTCCTCGGTGATATGCGGTGCCACCGGGTTCAGCAGAGCGAGAAGCGTCTTGAACTCACCTTTCGTCACCACATTCTTCTTGTAAAATTCATTGACAAGGGTCATCATTGCCGCAATCGCCGTATTGTATTTCAGATTCTCAAAATCGCTGCTGACTTTCTTGATAGTCTGGTGCATCTTGATCTCCATATCCTTGGAGTAATCCATGTCGTCCGTCAGGATATCCTGCAGTTTCCACACTCTCTCGAGGAACCTGCGGCATCCCTTCACACCGTCCTCGCTCCAGCCCGCGCTCAGCTCGAACGCGCCGATGAACATCTCGTATGTCCGCAGGGTGTCCGCGCCGTAGTCTGTCACGATATCGTCGGGATTCACCACATTGCCGAGAGACTTGGACATCTTCACTACCGGGTGCTCCGCCATCTCGCCGTATTTTTCCTTGAGCGCCTGCCTTGCCGCCTTCTCGCTGCCGTGCTCCTTAAGGAGCGCCTCCTGCTCCGCCGCCGGAAGATTGGAGAAACAGTGGGGATTCAAGCCCAGAATCATGCCGTGGGACGTCCGCTTCGCGTAAGGCTCCGGGCAGGGTACTTTCTTTTGGTCATAGAGAAACTTGTGCCAGAACCGGGAATATAACAGGTGCAGCGTGGTATGCTCCATACCGCCGTTGTACCAGTCCACTGGCATCCAGTAGTCAAGCGCCTCCTTGCTCGCCAGCGCGTTCTCATTCTTCGGGTCTGTATAGCGCAGGAAATACCACGACGATCCCGCCCACTGGGGCATGGTGTCCGTCTCCCGCTTCGCCGGACCGCCGCAGCACGGGCAGGTGGTGTTGACCCAATCAGTCATGGCTGCCAGCGGCGATTCCCCGTTATCTGTCGGCATATAACTCTCCACCTCGGGAAGCTCCAGAGGCAGTTCGCTCTCGTCAAGGGGCACAAAACCGCATTTTTCACACTGTACGATCGGAATCGGCTCGCCCCAGTAGCGCTGTCTGGAAAATACCCAGTCGCGCAGCTTAAAGTTGGTCTTGGCACAGCCTACACCCTTCTCCTCCAGAAAAGCGATCATCTTCTCCTTGGCATCCGCCACAGAGAGTCCGTTCAGAAAATCGGAGTTCACAAGCGTGCCTTCCGCCACGTCCGTGTACACTTCCTCCTGCACGTCCTTTCCGCCCGCAACTACCTCTACAATGGGCAGACCGAATTTCTTCGCGAACTCCCAGTCTCTCTCATCGTGTGCCGGCACCGCCATGATCGCGCCCGTACCGTAACTCATCAGCACATAGTCGGAAATATAAATCGGGATCTCCTTGCCGTTTACAGGGTTCACCGCAGACATGCCGTCGATGCGCACGCCGGTCTTCTCTTTCGCAAGTTCCGCGCGCTCGAAATCGGATTTTCTTGCCGCCTGCTCTCTGTAAGCGCAGATATCGTCCCAGTTTTTCAGCTCGTCTTTATATTTATCAATGATCGGATGCTCCGGAGACACCACCATGTAGGTCGCGCCGAACAGCGTATCGCAGCGGGTCGTGTAGACACGCAGCTTATCCTCTTTGTCCTTGATGGAAAAGTCCACTTCCGCGCCCATGGATTTACCGATCCAGTTCTTCTGGGAAACCTTGACGCGCTCCACATAGTCCACCGTGTCAAGCCCTTCGATCAGCTTGTCCGCGTACTCCGTGATCTTTAACATCCACTGGCTCTTTACCTTGCGGACCACCTCCGCGCCGCATCGCTCGCAGACGCCGTTCACCACTTCCTCGTTGGCAAGACCCACCTTACAGGAGGTACACCAGTTGATCGGCATCTCGGACTTGTAGGCAAATCCCGCCTTAAACAGTTTCAGGAAAATCCACTGTGTCCACTTATAGTAATTGGGATCTGTGGTATTGACCTCCCTCTCCCAGTCAAAGGAGTAGCCCAGAGAATGAAGCTGGCTCTTGAAACGCGCCACGTTGTTCTGCGTCACGATCTTCGGGTGAATGTGGTTCTTGATCGCGTAGTTTTCCGTGGGAAGACCGAACGCGTCCCACCCCATGGGATAGAGCACGTTGTAACCCTGCATCCTTCTCTTTCTCGCCACAATGTCAAGCGCCGTGTAGGGACGCGGATGTCCCACATGAAGCCCCTGCCCCGAGGGGTAAGGGAACTCCACCAGCGCGTAATATTTCGGTTTGGAGTAATCCTCCGACGTCTGGAAAGCCTTTTCGTCGTCCCAGATCTTCTGCCACTTTGTCTCCACTTCTCTGTGATTGTATACTTCTGCCATGTTACTGCCCAATCCTTTCCCGCCGCATACGGCTTTTCTTATCGCAATCTGCGGCAGAAAACGTCTTTTCAGCCACAGTTTTCCGTAGTTTGCTCATACTCTACTTATTTTATTATACCGACGGGATTTGTCAACAGTTTTCTTGCGATATCATGCGCTGAAACAGAGGCTTTTTCCGTTTACAGTTTTCTTCCCTTCAACCCCTGATAGCATCGAAAGAGACAGAGCCACTGAATATAAAGCGTGACGCCATCCTCATAAGCGTGATACAGTCCCGCCCGCTTTAACGCCGCCGACGCCTGTCTCTGGGTCAGCAGTCCCCCTTTCCCTGTGACACCGTATTTCATCCCCTGCTCGATAAACTTCTGAAATGCCCGGTATTCCCTTCCATTCAGATCGGCAATCGCCTTCTTTGAGAAATGTACCAGAACAGAATCCACGGACGGCTTCGGATGAAAATCTTCCCTGCGGAAGTGGTACACAATTTTCATCTCCCACCGCACCTTAAGCTCCAGAGACTTCTTCGTCTCCTGCGGCAGTCCCAAAAATCGTTTTGCCGCCCCCTTCTCCAGCACAAGCCACATGTCAGACGGCGGATTAAGCCCACTCGTCAGTTTCTCAACAATCTGTGTCGTCAGGAAAAACGGGATGTTTGCGAATACCTTGTAATCCCCTTTTTCCGGCAGACGGTATTTCATAAAATCCCCGGAAGCCAGCTCAACATTGTCAAATTTCATCAGCCGTTTTTGGGCGCTCTCCATCAACTTTTTGTCGATTTCCACCGAGCGTACCTTTCCCGCTCTTTTGCAAAGGGCTTCCGTCAGATGCCCTTTCCCGGTGCCGATCTCCAGCACCGTATCTTCCTTCTGTATATCCGCCAGACGGATAATCCTTTGTATCAGTTTCCATTCCGTCAGAAAATTCTGGGAATCCGATACCTGTTTTATATAGTCATAGCCTGCCTGTCTTCTGTTCTTCTGCATAGCGCGCCTCCTTTTTATCCTGTACACCGCGATTCACCTGCCGGCAAATCCATTTCCCCGATAAAAAGGCAGTAAAAAAGCAGGACAGACCCTGCAAACAGAATCTTCCCGCTAAACTATACGGCTGCTTTTATTCGTACACAAAAAAGACCCCATCTACATGAGACGATACCATCTGCTTTTTACTGCCCCTGATAACGGGTACGTGCACACTGAATAAAAACTCCCACGCTAAAGCCGCCTTTCTGACCATATGCTATGTTATATTTTGAACATACCTAATATAACACAAACACAGAAATGCTGTCAATGTAGCAAAATATCTGACAGGAAGATATTCCATGTCACTTTTTCGCCGCATTTGTGTTATAATCCCGAGTTTGACACTTGTGAAATCAAAAAGGGGCTACAAACCCAGTAGCTA
>CAJUJK010000019.1 GCA_910586705.1 uncultured Lachnospiraceae bacterium
ATCAGGCGCATCTAATCTGCATGGAACTGGTGCATCTAATTTGCAGGACAACACATCGGTTCACAGAGCAACCCGATTTCCCTTAATGATGTGCTGAAAAGGGCGAATGAGGAAAAGTTACAGCAGGGTTCCAAGAACAAAGAGCAGGTATTGTTCCTCGGAATTGACGTACAGCAGGACTTCATGGATAACGGCGCGTTGGGGGTTCCGGGGGCGCACGGCGATGTGGAGCGCATGACAAAGTTTATCTACGACAACATGGATAAGATTGCCATGATTGCGGTTTCCATCGACACGCATACGCCGCACCAGATTTTTCATCCGTGTTGGTGGGTGGATGAGAATGGCGATAATCCGGCTCCGTACACGCCTATTACACTGGCAGACTTGGATTCCGGCAAGTACAAGGCTGTAATCAATCCGATTGCGAGCCGTGAGTATGTAGAGCATCTGGAAAAGGACGGCAAGAAAACGCTCTGCATATGGTCCTACCATTGCTTACAGGGTACGTCCGGCGCAGCGTTGGAGAATCAGTTTGCCAATATGGTGTACTTCCATTCCGTAGCGAAGAAAGAGCCTACCATCCGGCTTGTAAAGGGCTCCGATCCGCTCAGTGAGATGTACGGCATCATCAAGCCCGAATATGACCGCAAAGGCTATATCAACATTGAGTTCCTGAATAAGTTGGAGCAGTACGACAAGGTTGTGATTGCTGGGGAAGCGAAGAGCCATTGCGTTTTGGAGAGCATCAGGCAGATTTTGGAGTATTACGCAAGCAAGCCGGAAGTCACGAAGAAAATCTACATATTGGAGGATTGTATGTCATCAATCCCCGGCTTTGAGGATGCCACAGAAAAGGCGTTCGCAGACTTCAAGGCAGCGTACCATGTAAACATCGTGAAAAGCACAGACAATATTCTGTAAGGGAGGAAAAGGGTTATGGCATATGAAGAAATTGAAATGGACGGTCTGGAAGATGTGGAAGCGGCGAATACTTCCGTTGATGAGATTGACAGTGAGAATATCAACCTGATTTTTGTCGGCATTGACCGGTCTGGCTCCATGTACCCATTCAGGGGAGATATGGGTAAGTCTTTGGGAGATTTCAAGGACGCTCTGACTGATTCCAAAGAGGCAGACAATATCCTTGTGGCGAGGGCGGACTTTGCAGATACGGCGGTTGTCGGCGGCTACAAACGGATTACTGAGTTTGACACGGCGTATCAGAGCGGCGGCTGCACGGCGATGTTTGACACAATCGTTGACGGCACGAAGAAGCTGAGAGAATACCGCGATTATCTGAAAAATGAGGGCATGAGGGTTAAGGCGGTGTTTGCGATATTCAGTGACGGCGAAGATAATGTGTCGAATAACAACTTCGGCGATGCGAAGAAAGCAGTGGAATATCTGAACAACGAGGAAATCGTAACGGCGTTTATCAGCTTCGGCGGCGAGGCAACGCAGACAGCAAATGACCTTGGTTTCAGGAGCATACTTAATGTGAATAGTTCTGCATCTGAACTGAGGAAAGCGTTCAACTGCTTGTCTAAGTCGGTTATCGAGAACTCAAAGAGTGCCGTATCGAAACAGGACGATTTCTTTGACGTATAAGAATGAGAGAGTAAGGGCGGCGATCCGATTGTGGGTTGCCGCCTTTTGTTAGGAGGAAAGCATGGTAGTAACGAAAATAGGACAGCAACACATTGAGTATGGGATAAACTGTCAGGATTACGGCATGGAGAAGAACGGCGTAAAGATAGTATGCGACGGCTGCTCAGAGGGGAAACATTCCGAGGTTGGCGCAAAAACATTCTGTCATCTCATGGAGTATGGGGATTCAAAATATCACACGGCAAAGCCACTGGAGGTTGAATTTCGGAAAATGGTGGAAATGTTCGGTCAGACACCGGCAACCGTCCGGGACTTCCTTTGTTTTACAATCCTCATGGTGGTAGAAACGGAGAGCGAGTTCATTGTTTCATATTGCGGAGATGGGTTCATTATTCAGGAATTTGTGGACGGCAGATTTATTGTCGAAGAATTGAACGATGGGGAGTACCCAAAGTATTTCGCTTATAACTATGTTGATCCTGATTCTCTGAAATATTATAAGGACGGCGTTAGTTTTCAGACAAGAGTATATCCAAAAGACACATATAAGAACATCGGAATTGCCTCAGACGGTATCAGGTTTGCCGTGAAAAACGCGGACGATGATATTCATGCCGGATTCGTAGAGGCGGTGCGAAGCGGCAAGGCGGCGAAGCTGAAAAGGTTCATAAACAAGCACCAGAGCGTCTTTAAGGACGATACGACAGTGGTATTTTAGGAGGGCGGCATGAAAACAGCAATTACGAAAATAGGAATGGATAAGCTGCGGAATATGACACCTATGGCGGAGGGAGGCGAGGGGTTCATATATGAGTATGGCGGCGATATTCTGAAAATCTACAAAAAGAATGTGGATATTGCCTCAAAGGAAAAGAAGATAACCTTGCTGATTCAGAAGAACCTCCCTAAAGAGGTTGTGAAGCCCATACAGCCTGTCTATGACACACACAATAACTTTATCGGCTATATCATGCCAAAGGTATCGGGAGAGGAAATAAGGGTACTCACGAATAAGAAATACCTCAAAGCGAACGGCATAGGCACAAACGACATCCTTAAAATGCTTGTGCGGATTCAGGAAGTGGTTGAGCAGATTCACAAGGTCGGCGTTTACATAGGCGATCTGAACGATCAGAACATTTTGTTTGACGCAAGGGGAGATGTATTTTTCATTGACTGTGACAGTTGGAGCATAGGTACGGAAAAGTGCGAAGTCGTAATGGACCTTTACCGTGATCCGCTTATGAGCGGAAATGACTTCTCCGAAAGTACGGATTTGTATGCGGAGAGCATACTGATCTGGAAAACCATAACGAGAATACATCCCCACGGAGGAACGATGAACCCTGATATTGATATTATGGAGCGCATGAAGCGCGGCATTTCCGTAATCGACAATCCGGCGGTAAAAATACCACGGACAATCAAGCCGTGGAGAAATCTTAGTCCGTTGCTCATAGAGTCTCTGAAAAAGGTATTTGAGAATAAGAGCCGTTCTCTTGGAAGAGAGTTGGCGGATATGTACGCCAATCTGAAATTCTGCGACAAGGATCAGGAATATTATTATGGGAAATTCGACCGCTGCCCGCTGTGCGATGTCAATGCGGCAGTAATCAGCAAGCCGAAATCCCAGGGCGTGATGGGAGGATTGACATTGTATGCTGTTCTGAACGAACGCGATGTCAAGGTTGTTCTGAGTGAGAGCTGTTATATAGGAACGGACGGAAATGCGGTAAACATCGCCAACAATCATCGCTTGGCTTACCAGAAAGGTAAGTTCTATCATTTCTTTTCCGATGGAGGGTTGGTACTGACTGATGCAGACAATATCTATTTCACGACAAAAAAGGACACATACAGCATACGGAAACGCCACAAGGGCCCTATATATGTGTCAGGCGTGGATATTTACTATATATCCCCGGCAAACACGTTTACGAGGCTATCTGCTACGGATAATGGGAATGGTATTCGCTCTATTGCGAAGTGCAGCTACGATTCCTATTTTGCAGTAGATGGCGGCGAATACTGCATTGTGAATAAGTATGACGGCAATCTGATTATAAACCGCAACGGAATGAATGTGGAATTGCCGCATCAGGGAAGCATCATAAACTACGGAATCCACAGGGACCGTGTGAGCGGCAAGTGGCTTGTTGTACTGCAGGACGGCTCCGGCGTATTCAGAACCGTTGTTATATGTGGAAACGCCGTGGAGTATGACACGGATCAGATTAAATATGAGTGCAGTCTTGGAAACCTCTGCCTATCAAACAGCACAATCTATATTCCGATTGATGGAAAGATCAGAGGGTACTCGTACCAGAAACAGGCATTTAAGGACTTTGAGTGCGATGTTGTTACGCCGGATAGCCGCCTGATAAAGAACGGCGCGGCATTTACGATTGTGAATGACGAGAACATATATAAGTTGGGAAAGTGAGGGAGCATGGAAAGGCTGACAGAGAAAGAATTATACAATGGGCGCATTTGTTATACAAAGTGCCGATACACAAACTGCAAAGACCGTTGCTCAGATTGCGATATTCCAGAGGAAGCGGCGAAAAAGCTGAAACAATATGAGGATCAGGAAGAGAACGGAGAACTCTTGAATATCCCTTGCAAAATCGGAGACGTGTTATATGTCAAAATGCAGGACGGAGGATATGCGGAGGGAGAGGTTAGAGATTACATATACTTTATATCCTGCGGATTTTGTGTTGTTATTACATCGACAAAAGGAGAGTTTAATAAGCAGAACATTCCGTTTTCTGAATTTGGGAGGACAATATTCAAAACAAAGGACGAAGCGGAAGCTGTGTTGAGAAAGTGAGGAAAGATATGAAAGTAGGAGATACGGTTACATGGAAAAGCAGAGAATACGAACCAGAAAAGACAGGGGAAATCATCGCCATTATTCCGGCGGGCAATATGGTAAGTCCGCATATTCCCAAGACGGCAAAGGCAAGCCATATTAAGGTAGGCGGCGAAAGAAGTATACATAACCGCGTTCTGGTTGCGGTTCCCGCCGGAAAAGATAATCAGCTTACACATTATTACTGTCCGGCAGAAAAAGTTATCATAGAGCAAAATTACACCATTGCTGCCAAACAGAAAAATAACTTCGGAGGACATAATCAGCATGAATGATTTGGTTAAGAGAGAGGATGTATGGAAAACGGTGCAGAGAGTATGTAATCAGTACAATATGTGCTTTGATCCTGATTACGAAAGCAAAAGAGCCGGATCATTCGGTGTTGATTTGCCAAAAGCTATTATGGATATTCCGGCGGCGGATGAACAGAAAGAGGGGGAAGTGTGAATGAATGTTTTAATAAATCCCGGCAGCGGGCCTGTTGGAAGAGAAGTATCATGGGATAATGCCTATGAGAATATCAAGGCTTATATCGCAGACTGCGAAATCCCTATGAGGATTGTCAGCTCACAGCATGAGGACGATGATGGGCGGTATCTGTTCGTTCTAAGGAATGACGAGTACGACTACCAGATAGAGGTTGAAATGCCGGGACTTCCGCTTGAATCGGTCAGGTATGTTAAAGGAGATGAAAGAAATATACTCGACTTCCCACGGCTGTATGTTGACGGCAGCAGTTGGATTTGGTACATAGGAACCGTAAAAAAGGAAAACGTCAAAGAGATACTGGAAGAGCGGGCGGAAGAAATGAGAGAGGAATTGTATAGGATCAGCGGACAGATTAAAGAATTGGAGGATAAGTGATGCAGTATAAACCAGAAAACGTTGATACAGATAAGGCATTGGCATATATCGAAACTTGCCGCACAGAAGATATGAGGCGAGAGGACAAACAAATAGAATCAATTAAAAAGTACCATGAGGGAGTACGGGATGGGTTGGATAAGGCAGAAGATATATTTAGAAGTGCTTTGTGTGAAAAGAAAGCTATTCCGGCATCTTATGATGAATGTGTAGGTAGCGCAATCCGCAAAATAGCGCAGGAACTTAATCTTGCATGTAGCGACATAGTGGAAAGCGGGAAAAGCGGAGATGAAATGTGTTCTGCTTTTGCTGAGAGAATACGGCGTTGGTGCGAAACAGGAGAAAAAGTCGATAATCTGGCGGAGGTGGCTCATGGGTAAGAAATTTGAATTAAAGCAGGAACATATCGACCTTATATCAGAATTGAACTTCAAAGGTATTGTATCTGTTGATGGTAAAGAGATTGAATACCGTCCGGCGATAGATTACAAAAGACCGTTTGGAAACAGCGGCGTAACCTATGACGTTCTGCAAAAACTCGGTCTTACTGATGAAAATGGAGAGTATACAGAAACTAACCGAAAGAGAGCAGAACTTCTTATCGTTGAGCTTCCGGTGGCACTGGAAATTGTTGCGAAAAATAAAACCTTTACTCCGGGGGAATATGAGGTTGATAAGTATTCTGCATATTACACTTACAAAGGGTATCGTAATCTTCATTTCTGGCAGGATGCGATCAATAAGTATGGCGAAACATTTACTAATACGAAATATCTTGTAAACCTTTGTATGAGTTGCTGTGACGAAAATCCATATAGAGTTTTGAGTGAATTAAGGGAATGTGCTATGGAGAAAGTCGTTGAGGTCTTTGAACAGTATGCGATTGACAATTGGATTGAACAGCATGATTTGGCGGATTATTGTCGTTATTGCATATATGACGATGATTGCCCTCATGGGATGGTATGCTATGGCGGAGAGCCAATAGAACCTGCTTGCGCAGGAGAGATTGAAAGATTGCTTGACACCGAAACATTGTTGGAGGATTTGATAAACGGAGAGGAAAAGTAAAATCGAGATTTTATTTTGAAGCAAAAACTCTCCAAAAGAGAGATTTTATCTTGACGGATAGACGTAACGTGTGTTAAAGTGTATGTGAGTTGAAGTAGATGTGATTATTTTGTTTCTCTGAAATGTCCGCTGTTTCGGGATAGGCGGCGGACGTTTTGCCGGAATGGTGTAACGGCAACACAGCACATTTCCAATGTGCGTATGTGGGTTCGATTCCCACTTTCGGCTTATAGCAGAGTGGAGCAGTCTGGTAGCTTGCCGGGTTCATACCCCGGAGGTCATGGGTTCAAATCCCATCTCTGCAATTTGTTCTTAAAGGCATTAAAAGAGAGGCACACATGGATAATCAGTTTGTTGATGTGTACTGTCCGAATTGCATCGAACGTTACAGCAGGAAGAAACTCCTGTTTCAACGTAGCCCTGACAGCAAAGGCACAGTGAGTATCATGTGCCGAGGATGCAAAGATGTTATCAAAATTAAATTAGAAAGAGAGCCGATGAGCCGTAAATGATATGGGTTGTCGGCTCTTTTTCGTTATGGAGGAATAAACGTGTACGCAAGCAACGCTCCTACTCTCGGCAGAAAAATGTTGATGACCGATGAGAAAGAAATCACAAAAGGAAATATCATATCGGTAGTATCAAAAGCGTATGCGGAACATCAGGATAATGTGCGTGATGAGGTTTTCCTTTTCAATTACGAGAAGGGTATGCAGCCAATCCTCGGACGAGAAAAGCTGATACGCCCAGAAATCAATGCTACCGTGGTAGAAAACAATGCTTCAAAGATTGTTGACACCCATGTAGGATATTGTTTCTCAAACCCTATCACATTCGTACAGAGAGCCAAAGTTGAACTCGGCAAAGACGATGAGATAAAGGATAAAGAGAAAGACGGCGAAAAGGACGATATGAAAATCGCCGTTCTTAACAAAATGAATCAGGAGCAGAAGAAATCCACCAAAGATATTCAGTTGGCAAGAAACCTGTTCATTTGCGGCGTTGGCTATCAGATGGTCATGCCGAACAGAAAAAGAAAGGCTTTCTCTCCGTTTGAGATTATGGTACTGAATCCAATGAGTACATTCATTGTATATTCCAACGATGCGTACCGGGAGCCGAAAGTCGCAGTTACATACTTTATTCACGATGATGGAACTATTTCTCTGACGGCATACTCAGAGAATTTCATATATGAGATTAAAAAGGGAACTGATCCGAACGACTACACTCTGAATCAGAAGATAACCCCGAATGTACTTGGTCTGATCCCTATTGTGGAATTTGCTTTGCACGACCGTATGGGTGTGTTTGAAAAAGTCATTCCCATTATGGACGCTATCAATCTCGTAAACTCTGACAGGATCAATGACATATTACAGCACGTCCAATCTTTGTTGTGGCTGCATAACTGCGAACTCGACAAAGAGGAAAAGCAGAAACTTGTGGACGGCGATGGCGTTATTATGACACAAAGTTCTGAGGGGAAAGAGGCGAAGATTTCTTACCTTACTCAGACTTTGGATCAGTCACAGGTGCAGACGCTTGTGGATTATTTGCAGGAGCAGATGCAGCAGCAGACATCTACCCCGTCATGGCAGGAGGCAAGCGGAGGCTCCACGACCGGCGCAATGCAGTTGTCGAACGGATGGCAATGCTTGGAAATATTTGCAAAAATGATTGAGCAGTTATTCTTAGAGCCGGAAATGCAGCTTTTAGAAATCGAAACGTCAATCATCAAAAACGACAAGAGGAATTTCGGCGGTCTGGAAGATATGGAAGTGGCAGACATTGAAATCCGCTTCTGCCGGACAAAGACATACGATCTTGTTTCAAAGACAAACGCTCTTGTGGCACTGATAAATGTAGGAGTTGACGGTCTTACTGCATTTAATACCGTTGGACTGTTTACCGATCCTCAGCAAGCGTGGGTTGATTCTGCAAAGATTATCAACGGCATACAGAAAAAACTTGCCGCAAAGGAAGAGAAAAAGATTGTTGCACCGCAGCAGATGGAGGAACCCGGAAAAGACGCGAACGCTTTCAAGGATGAAGAGGGGAACGGTGGCGCAAACAATACGAAAAAGGATAAGACGGAGGAATCTCTACAACCATCAAAAGTGGCCGGGGTTTCCGATTAAGGAGGTAGCCTATGGCATACACGATTGAGAGTTGGATTGATGAGATGAATCTGCTGAAATCCGATAAGGCGAAACGGATTAAGACCGCACACGGGATCGAGGATGCCATAGCGAAGTTTTTCATAAGACAGTTGAAAGATATTGTTGAGGGCGTATTCCTCTTTGCAATCAGTTCTGAATCATATAGGGATGAACTTACAGATATTTATATGGCATATTCTGATTCAGAAGATGAATGGATGCGCAGACGTGCGCGGCGGTTCGCAGACGAAATTCAGAACACAACTGAAAAGTCTGCAAGGGTATCTACTGATCCTGAATATATATCAAATATTCTGTTTAGAATACCGCTCAAAGGCACGAAGAGTATTCCAAAGAATGTGAGAGATGTTCTGTCAAAAGACAGGGCGGCGCGTATCGCAATGAACGAAACGAATGTTATACACAATTATCTGCATCACATGAAGTTAAGGGAAACACAGATCACGCATACATGGGATGCAACATTGGATGAGTTCACAAGACCACACCATTTTGAGGCGGACGGCCTTACGGTTCCGATTGACGAACCGTTTGTGATTGCCGGGGAGAGAATGATGTTCCCTGGGGATGACAGCTTGGGCGCAACGGCAAAAAATCTTATAAATTGCCGCTGTATAGAACTTTAAGGAGGACACAGCAATGACAGCAGCAGAGAAAAAGAAACTGGAAGAAAAGAAGAAGAAAGCGGCTCAGAAAAAGGCTCCTGCAAAGAAGCCGGCCGCAAAGACTTCCAAAAAAGCACCGGCGAAGAAACCGGCAGCGAAGAAGAAAAAAGCATAACTGAATACAGTTAGAGCCATTGAGCCGGATGTGAGACATTGCATCCGGCTTTTCTTCGATTATAAGGGGAAACCCATTATATATACAGCTAGAGAAAGCTGTTCAAATAACGCACACAAAAATGCGGAGAGAACCGCTATAACAAACGCATGAGGATGTGCAGAGACGCACTTAAAAAAACGCAGAAAGGTAGGAAGTTATGGCACAGATTACAGGAATTAAGAGGAATGATGTTCTTTTCAATTTGCAGTTTTTCGCAGAGGGCGATCCCGAACCGGGCGGCGGAAATCCAACACCACCTGACGGCAGCGGAGATGGCGGCGGAAATCCAACACCACCTGACGGCGGTGGATCAGAGGTAACGCTTGAATCTCTTATGGCGGAAATCGCTACGCTGAAAGCGGACAATGTAAAGCTGAAATCCACGAACGATAAACTCTGTCAGTCTGAGGGAGAGTTGAGGAAGCAGCTTAGAGCGAAGATGACCGCAGAAGAACAGGCGAACGAACTGGAGGCTCAGAAGAAAGCGGAGCATGACGAGTATGTTTCCGGTCTGGAAAAGGAACTGGCAATCATCAAAGCTACGGCGAGATTCATTGATATGGGCTTTGAACCGGATAAGGCTGCTGAAACGGCGGTAGCTGAGTTTGACGGCGATAAGGAAACGGTCGGGGCAAATATCAAGGCTATGATGGCGGCGCAGAGGAAAAAGATGGAGCAGGATTTAAGGGCAGAACTGCTTAAAGATATTCCTCTTCCTCAGTCTGGTAATCAGTCCAATATCGACTACGATAAACAGATTACAGATGCACTCAGCGCGGGCGATGCACAAGCCGCAGCGTTGGCAATATTAAATCAGTCCCAGTCCATAGGGCAGGGGAAATAACAGGAGGGAAAAATCATGGCAGTAGCAACAAGTTTTTCAGTACCCAACTTTAGCGGCTTGCTGTTCAGAAAAGGGCAGGCCAACACCCCGTTCTCAACAATGATTGGCGCAAAACCTCTTACGACCAATCATGTAGAGTTTGTTACGGGGCAGTTTTACAACACGGAATCCGGGGAGCAGCCGGAGATTTCCGAAACCGCTTCCCTGACGGCTCCCGAACCGGAAGTGACAACCAGAGAGCAGCTTACGAACGTGACGCAGATTTTCCATAAGTCTGTATCTGTCAGCTATGCGAAGCAGAGCAACATGGGAACTTTGCAGGGTGTCAACGTTGCCGGCCAGCAGCCGAATCCGAATGACGAACTGGCGTTTCAGGTGGCGCGCCGGATGGAAAAAATTGCACAGGATATTGAGTATACATTCCTGAACGGCAAGTACCAGAAAGCGGCTAATGATTCTCAGGCAAATATGTCAAGAGGTCTTTTGACAGCTATCACGTCAAACGTTCTGGATATGGGCGGAAAGCCTCTCAGCTATTGGCTTGTAGCGGAGGGCTTGAAGTGCATCCACGATCAGGGTGCGCCTACTGACAATATCGTTTTGGGCGTAGATGCGACAACCCTGTTGCAGCTCAATCTCGATGCGCAGGAAAACAATCTGACAATCGTGCCGGACGGCAGGGAAATCAACGGTCTCAAAATCCAGACTGTTGTTACGCCGCTTGGCGTGGTTGCAGTGGCAATGCTCGACACGCTTCCAAAAGGAACGGCGGCATTGTTTAATCCGGCAATTATGTCCCCTGTTTATCAGCCTGTGCCCGGCAAGGGCAATTTCTTCTTGGAACTGCTCGCAAAGACCGGCGCAGGAGAAACGCATCAGATTTTCGGTCAGGTTGGCTTGGACCATGGCCCTGAATGGATGAGCGCAAAGTTCACGAACATTTCCGAGGCACTTCCGAGTGCGCTGCAGAATGTCGGCGGCGCAGGAACCGGCGCATAAGGAGGATGCTGAATGAAAAAATATGAGGTAATCAACTTCTTTACAGACCTCAGAGATTACGACCACCCATACAATGTCGGGGATGAATTTCCCCGGCAGGGTGTAACCGTAAGCGAGGAGAGAATTGCGGAACTGTTAAGCGGCAGAAATAAACAGCGCAGACCTTTGATAAAGGCTGTGGAGGAAGAACAGGGTGCGGCGAATCCTGCCAAAGAAAACGCAACCCCCGAACAGCCTGAGAATCCTAATGTAGAGGATAAGCCGGATGGAGATAAGCCGGCCGTAACACCTGATTCGCCGGAGAATCCTGAACAGAAGCCGGACGCGGGCGATTCTGGTAACAGCAAGAAATATTCAAAAGAGGATATTGAGGCTTTGAAGCTGAACCAGATCAGAGAAATCGCAGGTCAGCTTGGGTTCAAAATCAGCTCCACGAGCAAAAACGGCGCAGTAACGGAGTTCATGGAAAAGCAGGGATAAGGAGCGTGGGCGGATGGATATAGGTACGGCGAAAATAATCATTGACGATCCTACTCTCACAGATGAAAAGCTATCCGTCCTTCTTCTGAAAGCTCAGAGGTTGGCACTCAATCATTATTTCTGGAAACTGGATAGACCGCCAACGGATGAACAGAAAGATGCGTTCCTTACAAAGTATGAGTTTGAAATATACGATGTTGCAAGGGCGATGAATAAGGACGATGCGCGAGATGGGGAAGTTTCCCACACTGAGTTAGGAATAACAAGACAGTGGGGAGAAACCGGCAAGCAGACCATAGACAAGGCCTTGAGTGCGCTTCCCCGGAAAGCATATGCCGGATCGTAAGGGGGGTGGTAAGTATGGCATTGAGGCTGAGAGACTTGCGGATAAATCAGGTTCCGTTCTGGTATCAGCAGTTTATCAGAGAAGAGGATATTCTGGACGAGGACGGGAATCTGACGGGAGAAACCCAAAAGGTATACAGCAATCCGGTAATGGCATATGCCCGGATCAGTCCGAGTACAGGTCAGGCTGAGAGCAGTCCGTTCGGTATCAATACGGATTATGACAAAGCTATCTCCACCGTACAGAATTTGCCGATTGACGAGTATTCGAGGCTTTTCATAGATATTGTTCCGATAATCAATGCTGACGGTTCCACGGACACGGAGCCGGATTATTACTGCGTTGTTCCGAAAAAAGACTTACAGCAAAATGTGTGGGCCGTAAAAAAGATAAGGGCGGCGATTGGCGATGGCAACCAAACGGATTAAAGGCGATCTCTCATATGAGGGAATAGGAAAAATAATTGATGGGTTAAAGAAGTACCGAGACGGTCTGGATGATAAATGCAACCAGATAGTCGAGGAACTTATGAATATGGGTGTGGAGTATGCGAAATCCATTTGCCCGGTTGATACCGGGGAGGCGAGGGAATCCATATATGGATTTGTGGATGGGGCAGACCATACGGCTACGATTATTGCCGGAGGTCATTGCATCTATATCGAGTTTGGTACTGGCGTTGTAGGCGCAGATAAATCCCACCCTAGTCCCGAATGGATTGCCTTTATGAAATGGGCGTATGGTTCTGGCGGAACAATATTCACGACAAAAGATGGCAGGACTGGATGGTATTACCCGGCAGACGATGGAACATGGAGATTTACGGAGGGTATGCCGTCACGTCCATTCATGTATCAGACATTGCAGTATTTGAGGCGGCAGAAGCTAAAGGTTACGAAAGGGGCGTTTAAGTAATGGCGGTAAAGGATAGGTTTAATCATTATCTCACGCAATTACAGAAAGGACTGCAGGAAGTCTATTCAAAAATCAAAGGCGGCTCAACGTACAAAGCAACACCGCCATCATATCCGTATTTCTACATGAAGCAGATTGACGGATCATCGGCACTTGAAACGCTGTCCGGCACTGAGGAAGGAATCAATATGGGTTTGGAAATTCATTTTTATTCCAAAACCTCTCAGTCAGATGTACGGTCTATCGCTCTGAAAGCAAAAGAAATCATGCGGAAGAATGGTTTTCGATGCACCTATTTTCAGGGTGTAGACAATATCGGAGATACATCGGTGTATCGTTGGATAGCGAGATTTGAGCAGTTGGAAGTATAACGGTTAAACTCACGGGCTAGGGTAGCTCCCGAAAAGTGCAAGCCTGGCATCTGCCCGTGATTTTAATACATAGGCATGACAACCTCTTAGGCAAGGGTAATCTGATAGGAGGTAAATATCATGGCAAAATGCACCAATAAGACTTTCCTTATGATTAAGAGAGCGGGGGCAACTGATTTTGAAAAGCTGATTGACATTACTCAGTACCCGGATCTCGGCGGCGCAAAGGAAAAAATTGACGTAACAACCTTGTCCGACACCAAGAAGAGGACCATCAATGGTATCGAAGATGTAAACGATTTGGAGTTTTCTGCGTGGTACGAGAAAGCAGACTACGAAAAGCTGCTTGACGTTGAGAAAGCCAACAAAATCGACACATATCAGTTGTGGTTCGGCGAGGACGGCGAGGACGGTATCTTTGAATGGGGCGGCAAGATGGCTGTATATCCTGCATCCGGCGGCGTAAATGCCGCAAGGGAGATGTCATTCTCCATTACGGACGAGGGCGAAGAGGCTATGCACTATGTACCGTCAGCATAAGGAGGGCGCGATATGAAATATTTAGAGTTTGAAGTAAAAAGCATGACGCTCGGAAGAAAGGGCGGGGATAAAACCGCCCCGATCAGCGGATCGGTAAATTATTTCGGTGTGTCGGTTGACTTTGATGAGGATTTTGCGTCTATACCGGGCGGAAAGTCCGTGGAGTTCTTTAAGAATAAGGCAACTACGCGGCGCGACCTTATTGACGGCAAGTGCGGCATACCAAACGAACTTCTGAAAGATAAGGATGCTTTCGAGATGAGGATTGTGAGCGGCTGCACGGTTGCTACGCCGTGGGTAAAGATTGTCGTAACCGAATCCGGATCTATCACGCCGGAAGAGCCGGAAGAGCAGCCGGAAGAGGGGATGGAGTATGTCAAAACCCAGAGTGGGGATAATGCGGTTCCGTTCCTGAGAGCAGCTACAAACGGATTGGAGTTTTCCAAGAACGGCGAGGATTGGGAGGGCGGACTGAGCGGCGTCCCAGAAGTCCCCAAGAAACCAAACGGAGCAAAGTACCTGAGAGTACACGGCGATTGGATTCCCTATGAAGAGCCTGAAATCCCGGAAGTTCCTGATTTGACAGAGTTGCAGGGAAGTGTTGAATCAAACTCAACGGCAGTAGAAAAGCATGAGCAGGCGATTGAAGAACTCAAAAAGATTGAGGGATTGACCGGCGTAGCATCTACGCTGACTGAACTTGCAGACGACGAAACGGACCCTGTGGCAATAGCGGCAAAAGTCAACGAAATCATTTCTCTCTTGAAAACAAGGGGAATAGCAACGACCTGATAACAAACGGGGGATAGGTTCTGCCTACCCCCCCCACCAAACAAAAAAGGACAGATAAACGGAAAGGACTGTTTATTACTATGAAAATCAATGGAGTTGAGTACGATACAAAGGATTTGGATTTTACGAATATCCTCTGCGATTTGGAGGACATCGGTGTTGACATCATGGCGATGGACACCAAAGATATGAAGCCTTTTAATCTGTGCCGGGCAATCGTTTCCGTGTATACAGGCGAAAAGGATTTGAGGAAATGTGGAAAATTACTGTCTGAGCATTTGAAGAACGGAGGATCACTGGATGAAATCCTTGATCCGTTCACGGAGGCAATGGAAGAAGCGGGTTTTGGGAAAACGGCGGAAGAGGAATCGAAACCCTCTCCGCAGGACCACAAGCCTCCAAAGAAAGCGAAGGAAAAGACAGAGTAAATAAATCTGATTACAAGACATACCGGGAGTTCGTAGAGAAGATGCTGCTCCCAAACGCAATGAATTGTGGGTGTGGGTATGAGTTGTTTTGGCGGCTCAACCCTCGCAAACTTCGGGTTTTCTTTGAAGCGAAGAGACAGAAGATTAAGGAAGATGCTCAACTGTACGATTCCTTTGCGTGGCTGTTAGGAACTTATGTAAGGGATGCGTTCTTATCATCCATCAGCAGAAATTCTTCCTACCCACGATCCCCAAGAGGGTTGAACCAAGATGATGATTTCTACGACCAGAACCGAGATACAGACGATGAAAGCAGAAGTCCGAACAGTAGTATGTCGGACGGTCAGAGATTTGCTTTGTTCATGGTAAAACACAATAAAGCTCTGGAAGCAAAAAGGGCAAAGCAAAATCAATAACGCTTGAAGTATGGGGGATAGGTTGACGAACCGAAGATGTTAGTCCGGCATCATTCCCCCATATTTTCATATACGGACACACGCCCCCACGGACAGGGTTATGTGAGGTGGCGGCTATGGCAGATACAGCTCTTGATGATGTACGCATAGAGATAGATGCCTCTGCTGACAAAGCGAAGGAATCTATAAACAAGTTAATAGGGAACCTCGAAGCGTTGCAGGAAGCCACCGGGAATATTCATACCGAAAGGTTGACGGCTCTTTGCCATGCAATCAGAGGTTTGTCTGAAAATATGAAAGAACTGCCGAAAGCATCCGATTTCAACCGGCTTGCCAAAGGCATTGAAAAAATAAATAGCATAAATACTGACGGAATTTCCGCAGTAACACACGCAATGAACGATCTTGCTGAGAGCGTTTCTGCTCTTAATGCAAGTGGCATTTCTGATGTCAGATTTAATGTAAGTTCCGATGGTGTTACGGCTGCGAACGCTACAGCACAGGCAGAGCAACAGCTTGTGCAGGTAAATGATGAAGTGCGTCAGTCTATGGAGAATGTTTCTGACGCAGCAGCGGAGGAATCCAATGCAGAAGAAAACCTTTCCGGCTCTACTCAGACTTTGATACATCGTTTGAGAAATCTTTTAACAGGAACGGAAAGTCTCAGAGAAAGGCTGAGTTCTATTGGCGCAAGTGCAGGAAACGCGGCAAGGGGAGGATTTTCCGGTCTTTCACAGGCGGCGCACGGAGTTTCTTCTATATTTAGAAGAGTCGGGGCAACGGCCGGCTCTGTTGGAAAGCGAATCAATTCTCTTTTTGGGAGGATAAAGAAGCTGTCCGGCGGCACGTCATTGGCTGTCAAGTTAATGGATAAGTTCAGAAACAGCATGAATAAGGTATCAGCCGCCGCCGGTCCGCTTACAAAGAAGCTCGGCAAGGTAAACAGGCTTTTGGTATTCATGCTGCTTCGTAAGGCAATAACAGCTTTGTTGGATAGCCTCGGAACGGCGTTTGAACATCTTGCTCAAAAAAGCGATGACTTTAACAAGAAAATTTCAGAACTGATTTCAACAGCAAGCTACTTCTCACATCAGGTAGCGGCTATGGCGAAACCGCTCGTTGATCTTTTTGGGCCGGCTCTTGTCTATATTATAAATCTTCTTTCTAAAGCGATAAGTTACATAAATCAGTTCCTTAGTGCGCTCACAGGAAAGAAATTTTTTACACAGGCAAAAAAAACAGCCGTTGATTATGCGGATAGTCTCGGCGGAGTTGCAAAGAAGATACAGGAAGTAAAGGACGCTACTGTTGGGATTGACGAGCTGAATATCATCAGTCCGAAAGATGACGATGGCGGCGGCTCTGGCGGCGGTGGAGCGGGCGATCTGGAAGATTGCTACGAGGAATTGGCGATCAACCAGAAAATCCTCGAACTCGTGGAAAAACTGAAAAATCTTCTTGCGGAATTATTTGAGCCTATGAAAAAGGCTTGGGAGGATTACGGTCAGGGCGTAATAGATGCTTTCAAATACGCGCTTAGTTCTGTGTGGCAGTTAATGAAGGATATGGCTAAGACGTGGAAAGAAGTCTGGCTGAACGGCAGCGGCTACGAACTGTGCAAAAATATACTATTGCTTCTCACGGAAATCCTGTTGTGGATAGGGGATATTGCTGTAGCGTGGGATAACGCATGGAAAAATAAGGGATATGCCTATGTGCAGTCCATATTTGATATGCTCAATTCTATTCTTTCTCTGATTATAACTATCAGTCAGTCTTTTAGGGCGGCATGGAATAGCGGATCAGGGCAGGAAGCGATTGAACATATATATCAGATACTTACAAATTTACACAATGTAGTAACAAACCTTGCCACGAGATTTGAAGAAGCGTGGAAAAAAGCGGAAACCGGAAACGCAATCGCCCAAGCATTATTCGACATACTGAACTCTGTCTTGGGAACGATAGACCGCATTACAGGGAGCATAGCGGAGTGGGCGGCAAACCTTAATTTTAGTCCTCTGCTTATCTCAATCAAAAATCTATTGGAAGCCATTAAACCGATTGTAGATGACATTGGAAATGCGTTTGAATGGCTGTTTACGGATATTATTGAACCTAGCCTTAAATGGGCCATAGAGCAAGGATTACCGGCGGCATTACAGGCTTTGGCAGATGCTCTTGAAGGAATCCACAATGCCGTAAGCAAAATGGACCCTGAGACATTAAAGGCAATCGGCAAAGCTCTTATTGCAATCGCCGGATGCTTAAAGGCTATTGAGGTTATCACTAAGATAGCGAGTGCTTTTGCAAGCCTTAAATCCGTATTGGCAGGATCAAAGATAGTTGGTCTTATCGGAGGTATTGTCGAAGCGTTTCAGTTGGCTATTGGCGGCGCAGGAACGCTAGGGGAGGCTTTTGCGGCTGTGTTCGGACCTATCGGTGCGGTAATAAGCAGCATCGTTTCGATAGTCGGCGGTGCGGTACTGGCAATTACGAATTTTATCTCCATGCTCCAGAACGGATTCAGTTGGAACAAGGAAATTCTTATGATTGCCGGAATAGCGATAGCGGCTGTCGGTGCCGTTATCGCCGGTGTAGCGGCTGCTCCGGCGGCAATCGTAGCGGCTGTGGTAGCTGCACTTGCAACTCTGGTTGTTGTTGTGAAAGAACACTGGCAGCAAATATGTGATTTCTTTACCATTACGATACCAGAATGGTGGACCGGCAAAGTTATCCCATTCTTTCAGGGCATACCGGAATGGTTTGCCGGAATATGGGGCAAGGTCAAAGATTTTGCTGTGGAAAAATGGAACGCTCTACTCGATTATTTACGGGGTATTCCTCAGAAAATATCCGATTTTGTAACAAAAGTTGGGAATTGGTTTGCACAGTTGCCCGGAAAAATCGGCTATGCACTTGGCTATGCTCTCGGAAAAGTCGTTCAGTGGGGAGTTGATCTCTGGAATTATCTGAGCGAAAAAATTCCAGAAATCGTAAACAACGTCAAGACGTGGTTTATGGAATTGCCGGGGAAAATTTACACAGCCATCTCCGGCGCAATTTCAAAAGTTGCAAAGTGGGCTTCGGACGTAGCTGCGAAATTCAAAGAAAAAGTAAGCGAAATCGTATCGAAAGTCAAAGAGTGGTTTTCGGAATTACCTCAGAAAATTTACGATGCGATTATCAAAGTAAAAGAGAAAATTACCACATGGGTAAGCGATGTTAAGGCTTTCTGCGCAGAGAAGATACCGGCAATTATAGACAGTATCGTTGAATTTTTCAAGTCTATACCCGGAAAGCTGAAAGAACTCGGAAAAGATATTATACAAGGCCTGATTGACGGAATTAAAAATGCTTGGGAGAGCCTGAAAACCGGTGTTTCGGATTTCTGCAGCAATTTCGTTCAGGGATTCAAAGATGCGCTCGGAATCCATTCTCCGAGTACCGTGTTCAAAGAGATTGGCGGATTTTCTGCGGATGGACTTGTAGAGGGAATAAAAGACAAATTCTCTACCGTACAGCAGACGGTTGGCGAATGGGCCTCAAACGTTCTTAAATGGTTCACTGAGGACGGCGGCGTAAATGAAACAAAGTTCTCTTCCTTTGCGAGCAACATTATAAGTGGATTCCGGGAGAGGGTAGGCAATACATATACGACCGTAAAGGACAACATAACAACGTGGGCGGGGAAAGTGCGTTCATGGTTCACAGAAGATGGTGGGGTAAATTCTACGAAGTTTACCACATTCGCCACAAATATTATTGATGGATTTAGGACGAGAGTTGGCAACTATTATTCCACAACAAAGGACAATATCAGCACATGGGCCTCTAAGGTAAGATCGTGGTTCACTGAGGACGGCGGCGTAAACAGCAAGAAGTTTACCACTTTTGCAACGAATATTATTGACGGTTTCAAGTCAAGAATTGGAAATTATTATACAACCGCCCGTGACAACATAGTTACATGGGGTTCTAAGTGTGTTTCTTGGTTTGAAGAGAAGTCTGGGAAAAGCAGTTGGGAAACTGTTGCTACAAACGTAGTGGATGGCTTCAAAAACAAGTTAGGTTCCATATATACAACCTGCAAAGACACAATCCAATCATGGGGCAGCAGCATCATCTCTTGGTTTAAGGAGAAATTGGATATAAATTCTCCATCAAAAGTATTTGAACAGTTGGCCGGCTTCACGGTTGAGGGATTTGCAAACGGAATTTCAGGCGCAGACGAATCTACCGTGAGAACCCCGATAACCACGTTTGCCGAGAATATTATTTCGTGGTTCACAAACGCAGGAGGCATAAACAAGACTTCGTGGGAAACTTTTGCCGGAGATATAATCGGCGGATTTAGCACGAAAATTAGCAACGCCTACACTACCGTTAAAGACAGTGTTACAACGTGGGCCACGGCGGTCCGCACATGGTATACCGATAGCGGCAACGGATCAGTAAATGCCACAACATTCAGTACCTACGCCGCAAACGTCATAGATGCTTTTAAGAATAAGGTTGGAAACTATTATTCTTCCGTCCGGGATAGCGTAATCTCATGGGCGAACAGTGTCAGGACGTGGTACACAACCGATGGCGGCGTGAATGATGTTACATGGACCACATACGCCGGAAACATAGTGGACGGCTTCAAGACGAAGATAGGGAACTACTACAGCACTGTAAGCACAAACATTCTGGCTTGGGCGAACAATGTAAAAACATGGTTCTCAGGAAGCGGAAACGGAGCAGTAAACAGCTCCACATGGAGTACCTATGCGCAGAACGTAGTGGATGGGTTTAAGTCAAAGATAGGAAGCTACTATTCGACATCAAGCACAAACATCACAGCATGGGCGAGTGCTACAAAAACGTGGTTTACCAACATCTCCGGTAGCAGCGCATGGCATAACATAGCTTCTGAGGTTGTGAATGGATTCAAGAATGGAATCGGTGCGTTATATAGTACCTGTAAAAATACGATTCAGTCGTGGGGTTCTGACATTATAAGTTGGTTTAAGGAAAAACTTGGCATCAAGTCTCCGTCACGGGTATTTGCGCAGTTGGCAGAGTTCACGGTGCAAGGGTTTAACCGTGGAATCGACAGGGAAGGGAACACTACCACTAATTCTATCCAGTCATGGATAGGGAAGCTGACGGATATACAGGTTGACCTTTCCGCAAAGTTCAATGTAAGTGAGGAACTTAGCAAATATAAAGCAAAACTGGACGGCGGCATTACCCAAAACACGATTTTAAGAACCGTTCAGGAATCCATAAACACTACCGGCAATATACGCGCGACATTGGAAAGCGGCGGAGGTATCAAGGAGGCGTTCATGGAAGCAATCAGCGAGGGTATGGGAGGATTCCTCGAAAACATTGAGAAGAATACGAAAATACAGGCTGATAAGAGAGAGCAGACGATTGTAAATGTCGGAAATAGAGAGGTTGCACGTTCCGTAGATGAGCAAAAAAGCGCAGACGGCTTCTCTTTCATAAAGACATCATTATCCCCAGCGTAAAGGAGGGCGATAGGAATGGCATTTATTACAGTAAACGGTTACGATTTCCCATCGCCCAGGCGTGGGGCGAAACCAACGGTATCAACAATTGTAAATGCTGGAAGAAATGCAAACGCAACGGTAGTAGGGCAGAAGATAGGAAGAGATCAGTACAAATTGGATGGTTTGGAATGGCCGTGGCTTCCGGCTGAGATTTGGAGCCGGATGCTAACGGTTTTGGATAACTTCTTTGTATATGTGACATTTTGGGATCCAGTATCGGACAGTCAAAAGACGATTAAGATGTACCCCGGAGATAGAACCGGGGAGCCGTACTGGATTGATCCAGATACTGGGAAACCAACATTTTATCTGAATTGCAAAGTAAACCTTGTTGATTGTGGAGAGTGATTATATATGCAGAGAGTTTCAAAAGAATATAAAAACTCAATGAAAGAACTGCTGCGTGGGCAGTCATACATGATGGTGTCATTCGGCCTCGTAAATCAGGAGGCGATGGCAAATGCTGCGGTCGAAGGTAATAATTTTACATACTTCTCAAAGCAAAGCAATTTATTTGGCAGGAAGTTGGACGGTACAGCATACGCCACATTGGAGCAGGACTTTACGAAAGTAGACGGATCAATGTTCTTTCTTCCGAGGGAAACATCCCACTGTGCGTATTATGACACCGGTCTTATAGGAGACCGGCTCATCAATGAATGGGACGAAGCAAAGTATGAATTATTTATCGAATTGAATGTGCTAGCCACAGATATAAAGGGTTTGACCGTGAACTTCGGAGAGGTTTACCCGGTTGACTTTGATATTATAACGAGTTCTGGGCAAGTCGTAGAAATCCGCGGGAATGACACGGGAGAATTTGTGACTGAGGAAGTGTTGAGAAATACAACCTATGTCAAATTCAGATTTTATTCCATGAAGAACCCGGATTCCAGACTGAGAGTTTATACAATCCAGTTGGGGTTCGGACTTACATATTACAACGATGATATCATGGATTCATCTTTTGTGTCATATGTTTCTCCCATATGTGCAGATGTACCGCAGATTGATTTTTCTGTCAAACTGCAAAACTACGATCAGTATTTTAATGTGGACAATCCGAACTCCGCAATCAACTTCATCGAAACGGGTCAGGAGATGTATGTGTGGTATGGGTACAGACCACATGAAGATAGTGAAATAGAGTGGTTTCAGTCCGCAAAGCTGCTTTGTAGTGAATGGGAAAGCGATGATTATACAGCCACAATAAAGTGCAGGGACCTCTTTAGAAGCATGGATGATGAATATTACAAAGGTCAGTACAGACAAGAAGGAATAACACTTTATGATTTGGCAGTTTTGGTGTTTGAGGATGCCGGAATTGAAGAGTATTACATTGATCCGTATTTGAAGAAGCTGAAAACGAGAAACCCTATGCCGAGAGTGCGGCACAAAGAGGCTTTGCAGATTATCGCAAATGCCGGCCGCTGTATACTGACACAAAATCCGTTCGGAGTACCACAGATAAAGTCCTCTTTCATGCCGGAATATTGGTTTACCACAAATGGGGAAACGGAGTATTCCAACGTTGCAAATATCAAGAGCAATGAGCCAAAACAGGAATACTCATCTTATGCACTCGATTACGCAAGGGTAGACAAATGGATGTATAATCTTCCAGAAAACCATGAGGGAGGTCTTTACATCGGATATGTGTCATCTTATCAATCTGGTGCAGACGGATATTTTGAAACGAACCCCGTGCTGACAATAACTCAAGAAACACAGTTTAAGTATTACGGATTCAAGATCAGATTTGGCAGTATGCTTCCGGCAGAATTTAAGGTAAGCACATATAACAATGGGGATTTGGTAGAAGAATATTTCTATGATGATTCTGATATAAGCAGGATCACTACGATTATACAGGAATTTAAGTATTTTGATGTTATGAAAGTTGAATTTATAAAGACAAAAAATCCTTATAACCGAATCGTGGTAGATTACTTTAGCTTTGGGGATATTACAGATTTCACAATGGAAAGAAAGGATATGATGACATCCCCGAAGTCTATCAAACAGGAATTAGTAAAAAGGGTGGATATATCGTGCTACTCCTACAATGAGAGTAAAAACGGATTGGAAACAATCGTAAGCGAGGAAGTAAACGCAGTAAGCGGAGATATGGTTATATATTATCTCGGAAATGCCTCATACGGATTCCAGGCAACCTTTGACGGATCAGAAAGCAACGTACAGATTCTTGAAGACGGCTCATTTTTCTTAAAGGTTCTGTTTAAGAAATCCGGCAAGGCGCAGTTCGAGGTTGCTGCCTATAAATACGCAATAGCAGAACAGTATGCAACAAAATCTCTGAATAATAGAGGGAAAGTAGTTACTTGGGGTAATCCTCTTGTTGGGGATATGGAAATGGCAAAGGATTTGTCTGAGTGGATAGGAGAGTATTACAACGCCGGAATCGAGTACGAATATGATTCTCGTGGAAATCCAGAGATGGAGGCAAACGATGTTATTTATCAGGAAAATGCATATGTGGAAGATATGAAAGTAAGGGTGTACCGGCACACAACAAACTTCAATGGCAGCATATCTGGAAAGGTAGTTGCTCGGAGAGTTTCTTATAATTCGGCGTAGGAGGAAATAGCATGGCGTTATGGGAAACCCCTAAAACAGATTGGTATGGATTTACCAACAGCAACGGGGATTATGAGGGGGATAGGTTCAATTCCACTGACTATAACAGAATCAAAAACAACATCCAGTACCTCCGGGATATGGCAGTTGAAATGTATGATGAATTTAACATAGAGGCATTGGAGGACAAAGGAACTGCGGACTATCCATATGCGGATGAGATAAATACGATTGAAGCAAATCTTGAATCCGTAGCATCTCATACGTTCAATAAAGACTATGGTAAAGCTATTATTTTTTCAGACAATGCGGCATTTATTGATTTTAACGAACTTAACAGGATAGAAAGTGCCACATTGGATTTATACAAACAATTAACAAATCAACATGAGGGGCGGCGTATGTTGACGTTCATGTTTGGATCGAGGGAGGTATTTTAAAATGGCAGCTTTTGAAATGTTAAGAACTGATTATGTAGATGCTGTGTTTGACGGGTTTCGGAAATACCTGCAGATTATCAACCCAGACGGAACATTTTCTTTTGCAGATGTTACAAATTACACAGTCAAAGAGGGTGCGTTTTTTGGCGCAAAGGATGCAAATACGATAAATACTGCGGTCAATGCGATTCTGGCTGCACTGGAAAACGGAACGGATCTTTATGAAGTGTTTACGCAGTTCTTTGATCTGCAGAAGACACTGTTTCTGGAAGAAAGTGATGCCAAACAGGAAAGCTTTGAGGAATACATTGTGCAGCTTCAAAGATATATGGATGGCAAATGGGATGAGCTGAAAGCTGAGTATACAGGCGATATCCAGTATTTTAAAGATGTGCAGGAAAATGCTTTCAATGTGTGGTTCCAGATGGTGAGGGATCAGCTTACAAATGATGTGGCAGGGCATTTGCAAACGCAGATCGGCAATCTGAACAACCTTGAAACAGAAGAAAAGGGTGATCTTGTCTCCGCGATCAACAGCCTTGCCCGCACTTATGATGAGACAATGACGATACTTGCCGGAGTAGGCAGGATAGATCTTGAGATTGAGGTATTAAACGGAGGCGAAAGCGCGGTAGGAAAGAAAGTGATACTGCGGAACGAAGTGACTGGGCAGGAGGTAACAAAAGAGTACACGGGTGAAACCTTGTCTTTTAACGGCTACTGCGGTATGGAACACAGTGTCCGCGTGGAAGGGCTGGAGGAGTACATAGAAGCAGGAGACGGGAAAGGTATCCTCGTGGAAGAAGGAATAGGCATCTTTGTACATCTGGGTTACCGTCTCAGGACGTTAGAGCAGTCTTCGTGGGAGCAGATCATCCGTATTTCAGAAGAGGGCAGGGCGGGCAGCAGGTTTAAGATCCATGATACAAAAGAAATTGAACTGACGACAGGAGAAAAGATAGAGGTAGAGATCGTGGGCTTTAATCACGATATTCTGACTGCGGACGAATCCAAAACGGCGGGAATCACTTTCGGGATGAAAGACTGCCTGACACAGACATACAGAATGAATGCAGCAAATACGAATGCCGGCGGGTGGAAAGAATCGGAGATGCGGACGGTTCATATCAGGGAGCGCCTTTACGATGTCTTGCCGGATGAACTGAAAGCAGGAATTAAGCAGGTCAATAAAAATACATCGGCAGGAAACAAGAGCACAGAGGTTGAGACGACGGCGGATGAGGTATTCCTGTTCTCGCTTGTTGAGATGGGTGCAACAGGTCTGGGTACACCGTATAGTCAGGAAGGAAGTGCTTATCCAGCGTTTACAAGCAATGCGCTGCGCGTAAAACGCAAAGGAAAAGGAGGACCGACGGCAAGCTATCGGATGCGTTCGGCATATGCGGGAAACACAACAAACTTTATTTATGTAAGCAGCAGCGGTTCCTGCAGTACGGGATATAGTACAGCAGCAAACAGTACAAGTTACGCCATGGCGGCAGGTTTCTGCGTATAAGGGAAGAAGGAGGTGAAATTAAGGTGAAACAGATGCTGGATGCCATAAAAGACTGGGTAAAAAACCAGATAAAACGGATCAAGGAAGATATGGGAAAACTTGAGGAAAAAATCGACATAGATACTCTGTTAAGGAAAACAGGTGATGCTGGAAAGACACGGGTTAAAGCTGCAGATAAATATTTTTATTATGATCCGACATTTACAAATGGTTATGAGAATCTGGAGGATATTCTCGGAACCATTATCAAGGCAATGAAGAATATGGATTACAGAGTCTATCATCAAAGTCTGCTGATGTCGTCATTAAGATTTGTTAGTGAAGATGCACTAGACGGCGCGTTTGAAGAATGGATAGAGGGTGGAAGTACATACCCAGACAAGGATAAAGTGCTGCTTATATATGGTAAAGGCGGCGCAGTAAACGCAAATGGGAGACTCACGTCTGATTTTTATAGGGTATATATGGTTTTTTATAAAGATCCCCCATCTTCGGCGACCTATCCGTGTGGCAGGGTTTTGGTACAGTTAGGATCGGTCGGATCAACAGCAAGGTGGTCTTTGGCTGTTACGTTGACAAGTGCAACAAATAGTAGTCTCCCATCGCTTGTATTAAAAATACCAAAGGGAAGTTGGGCAGAAGTCGGATATGCGGAGTTAAATCTATAGCAGGAGGTGGTTCTGGTTGAAAACAAGTAAGAAAGTTGTATATGCGAAAGGCGGGACATTTGATATTCTGGGCTATGTTATCCATGGGAATCTGGTGCGTCTGCATTATCCCGGTCCGACTGAGAATACAAGCGGCTTTATGATTTGCGATGAAGACGGGAACATCCTGCATGACTGCTCTGACTTTATCTATCGCTGGGATGTAGTCGATCAGAAGGAAAACGCGATCTACTACACCAACGACCCGGATTACCGCCAGACAGAACCTTGGGCGGAGCTGTGCGATATCCCGGAGCAGGCGGAGCCGCTGACAAATGAAGAACTGACAGAGGCTGTGGCTGATCTCATGTACGAGGTCAGCATGGCACAGCTCGGGTTAGAGGGGAGGTGAGAGGATATGGCATATAGAATTATGAAAAGTCTGATATCAAACAGCATGAAGAGCAATGAGGAGCTGTCAGCCATGGCAGACGTGTACTACGGCTCCGGCAGACTGACTGACGAGCAGTACACAGAGATCGTGACCCTGATCGGGAAGAGGGAGGAGACGTAATGGACGGGTACATAACCAGAAATGAGCACGAGGAGTTCTGCCGGAGGATGGAATCAGAAAACAGCCGTCTGGAGGATGAGAACAACCGTCAGAACAAACGTATTACCCTGCTTGAAGAGACTGTACGGCAGATTAATGACCTTACAATTTCAGTCAAGGAGATGGCTGTGAATATGGCAAACATGCTGGAGGAGCAGAAGAAGCAGGGGGAGAGGCTTGGAACATTAGAAGGTGTGGATGGAGATATGTGGAAAGAAGTGAGAAAAAATATTTTATTTACCATAATTGGAATAGTTCTTTCCTATGTTTTTATGAAAGTGGGGATCAGTACATAATGGATATTTCAAAGCTGATTTTGATTTTAGTTGCCATAGTTGGAATGGCAATCGCTTTTTCAATAGTTGCTATAATCAATCTAAGAGTATTGAGGCGCAGACGGAAAAGGAAGAAAAAGGTCAGCCTTAATACCTATACAAAGGTCATTACAACGGCGGTGGTGGCACATGGAATGATTCTTACCTCATGCTCTTACATACTTTCGTATATGGGTATGGACCCAGTGGTTGACGTTTCGAGTACCATCGTTAAGGAGATCGTTGCCCCTCTGGTGGTGTATCTCGGAACAAACACGATTATGAACATCTTTGAGAAAAATAAATTAAGTTTCTCAGTTCCGTTAAATGCGGAACTTGTTAATAAAGAAACAGAAACACAAAATTCAAATACCGATGAATCGGTAGGATAGGAGGAAATTTATGAACGAAATTTTATTTGAAGCACTGAAACTTTTGGTTATGGTAGCGACGCTGATTGTCGTGAGGTATTTCATTCCGTTGATTAAGGCTCGTATTGACGACCAGAAGCTGCAGACAATCTCTAAATGGGCGGAAAAGGCCGTTCTGAGTACACAGCAGTTGCTCTGGGCGAAGCCGGGAACGGACAGGAAAGCGGAAGTCACAAAGTTTTTGAAAGAACTGCTGATTGCGAAGAATATCTCAATCAGTGACGAACAGCTTAACATTCTGATCGAGGCTGCCGTGAAACAGATGAAGATAAGTGAAAATGCGGGCGTTGCGGTTACCGCCACTAACGAAACAGGAAAATAATTTTATGAGAGCCATTGAGCCGGATGTGTAAAAGCATCCGGTTCTTCTCATTTGAAAGGAGACTGCTTATGGCACTAAAAGGAAACACACGCGAAGAGCAGATTTGGAATTTCCTTAAAGCAGAGATAGGTAATGATTTTGGAGTTGCCGGCCTTATGGGGAATTTGTCTGCTGAGAGCGGACTTAACCCTAAAAACCTTGAAAATCTGTGCGAGCGGAGGCTGAAAGAAGCCGGGAAGCCTTATTGCTCAGATGAATCTTACACAGAAGCCGTTGACAGTGGGAAAATCAACCGTGCTGAGTTTCTGAATCCGTTACCCGGAAAGCAATACGGATATGGATTGGCGCAATGGACTTCTGTAGGGCGGAAAGCCGGCCTTTATGATTTGGTAAAGTCGAAAGGTGTGTCAATCGGGGATTTGGAAACACAGCTTGAATATCTGCGCAAAGAACTGAGAAACAGTTACAAGTCTGTCCTGTCCGCCTTAAAGAGCGCAACGAACGTAAAAGCCGCATCGGATATTGTTCTGGTAAAGTTTGAAAATCCAAAAAATAAGGGCGATTCCGTCAAGAATGGACGTGCGGAACGCGGACAGGCATTTTATGACAAATATGCAACGGGAGGAAAGAAGATGGCTATAAAGGTTGGGAGCGCAAGAATAGATGAGAATGGTAAGCTGACTGGCGGGAAAGCCGGGGACCAGACCGGAAGTG
This sequence comes from uncultured Lachnospiraceae bacterium, assembly GCA_910586705.1. GTDB lineage: Bacteria > Bacillota > Clostridia > Lachnospirales > Lachnospiraceae > UBA3282. Next base: position 28,717 of record CAJUJK010000019.1, read on the forward strand.
AAGTAAGCACACAGAATTACTATATGCACTCAAAAGGTTGGTATCTTCTCAGACCAAAAGACGTTTCCGTGGCAAACTCCATTGCCAAAGCAATGCAGTCTGCTTGTGACAATGAGAATATCGGATATTGCCAGGGGCATAGAACGACTGTGATTATGCAGTTGCAGAAATACGGCAGCATGGCGGCAATCTCTGAAAAGACTGAGGCGGATTGCAGTTCTCTTGTTAGGGGATGCTGCATTGAAGCCGGTTTTGATCCGGGAAACTTCAATACGGCGAATGAGGCGGCTTGTCTTGAAAAGACCGGGAAGTTTGAAAAGAGGGTTTCCGTAACATCTTCCACATCTTTACACAATGGGGATGTTCTTGTAACAAAGACAAAAGGGCATACTGTTGTGGTTGTCAGCGGAAATCCGAGGGGCGGATCGTCTGCGGTTAGCACAAGCGAACCGTCCGGCAATAATGGAAATACTCTCATAAGAAAGATGCAATCCGCAAAATCGAGGAATAACAGCCTTGCCGGTACATACAAAACAACCGCCAACTTGAATCTGAGGTACGGACCGGGAAAGGATAAGTATGATTCTATCGTCATCCTGCCGGCTGGAACAAAATGCCAATGCTACGGATATTATACGTCTGCGTCAGGCGTGAAGTGGCTTTATGTTGTTGCTTCTGTGGATGGAAAACAGTATACGGGATTTGTGAGCATAAGATATTTGACAAAATAGCGGTAAAAGATGTATAATTGTTTATGTCAAAATCCTATTCCATTTTACAGATAATGCGAGTTAGTTTGAGATAATTCGACTTGATAGCAACCGCATAGTAACCAGAACGCCTTTCAAATGCCGTAAAATAAGGGTTCACAGCCTCGATCGAGGAAACGGCAAAGGAAGAGCAGCTCGACTTTTCCCAGATTAACGGACAGCAGGGACTGAAGCGGGCGGCGGAGGTGGCTGCCGCCGGGTTTCACAATCTGTTGATCATAGGTGCGCCGGGTTCGGGAAAAACCATGCTGGCAAGACGGATCCCGTCGATCCTGCCGCCGCTGACGAGGGAGGAGAGTCTGGAGGTGTCTACGATCTACAGCATCTGTGGTCTGCTGCAGTCTGCCGGTTCCCTGCGGACCACGAGACCGTTTCTGAATCCCCATCATACCATAACAGGGCGGGCGCTTGCGGGGGGCGGGCGGATTCCTATGCCGGGGATCATCAGCCTCGCCCACCGGGGTGTGCTTTTCTTGGACGAGCTGCCGGAGTTTAAGCGGGAGACGCTGGATATTTTGAGGCAGCCATTGGAAGACAAACGGGTGCAGATCGCCAGAAGCAGCGGTTCTTACGTCTATCCCGCGGACTTTATGCTGGTGGGCGCGATGAATCCCTGCCCCTGTGGGTTTTATCCCGACAGGGAGCGGTGCCGCTGTACGCCCTTTGAGGTGAAACGGTATCTGAACCGGGTATCGGGACCGATTCTGGACCGCATGGATATCTGCGTGGAGGCAACGCCCATGGCTTTTTCGGATATGACTTCAGGCAGGGCGGAGGAGAGCAGCGCACAGGTCAGGGAGAGGGTGATGGCGGCAAGAAAGAGGCAGGAGGAGAGGTTTGCCGGGACGGGGCTGCATTTCAACGCGGATATGGGGGCCGGGGACGTGGAACGCTGCTGTGCTCTGGGGGAGGTGGAACTTCGGTATATGGAGCGGATGTTTGCCGCGCTGCAGCTTTCCGCCAGAGCCTATCACAGGATTCTGAAGGTGGCGAGGACGATCGCGGATCTGGACGATAGCGACAGGATCGGGGAAATGCATCTGGCGGAGGCGATCTGTTACCGGCAGTCTGACCGGAAATACTGGAATTGAGAAGGGGTGAATGGGTGTGACAGAGGAGAAAAAAGGGAAAGCGGCAGGGTGTAGTGGAGAGACAGTGGGAAGAAAGAACATGGGAGAGACTGCCGGGGCAATGAATGAGACGGAAAAGGCGTACATGCACTGGCTGTATCAGGCGGCAGGCTTTGGCAGCAGAAGGTTTTTGCGCTCCCTGTCGTCTCTCGGAGCGCCCCGGGAAATTTATCAGATGATCGTTTCCGGTGCGCTTGCAGGGAAAGTTTCGGAGCGGTACGCGAAAAAAGTGGCACAAATGTCGGAATTTACCATAGGATATGACGTGCCGGGCGTGTACGGGCGCATGAGGGAGCGGGGCATCTTTCTCGTGACGGAGAACGAACCGCAGTTCCCGGAGAGGCTGTCACGGATTCCGGACAAGCCGTATGCGCTCTACTGTGCCGGAAAGCTGCCGCAGGAGGGAAAAAAGGCGGTGGCGCTGATCGGGGCGCGGGACTGTACATCTTACGGCAGATATATGGCGGAGCAGTTCGGGGCGGCATTTGCGGGGGCAGATGTGCAGGTGATCAGTGGCATGGCGCGGGGAATAGACGGGATCGGGCAGAGCGCTGCGCTGCGGGAAGGCGGCTATTCGCTGGGCGTTTTGGGATGCGGTGTGGATCTCTGTTATCCGCAGGAGAACCGGGCGCTGTATGAAATGCTGCTGGCAGGCGGCGGGATCTGCTCCGAATATCCGCCGGGGACGGAGCCGAGGGCGGCGCTCTTCCCACCAAGAAACCGCATTATCAGCGGTCTTTGTGACGCGGTGCTGGTGGTGGAGGCGCGGGAGCGGAGCGGCACACTCATCACGGTGGACATGGCGCTTGAGCAGGGGCGGGAGGTTTACGCGCTGCCGGGGCGCGCCACCGATCCCCTGAGCGGCGGCTGCAACCGTCTGATCCGGCAGGGAGCGGGGCTGGTTTCCAAGCCGGAGGAGCTTCTGGGGGAGCTTCTGGAGGGACTTCCGGGGAATGCCGGCAGGCAGAAGAAGGAGACGCAGGGCAGACTGGTTTTTCTGGAAGGGATTGCAGGAGAACTGTTGTCCGTCCTCGACTTTAACCCGCTTCCGGCACAGGAGCTGCAGCGCAGATATGAGGAAGCCTACAAAAAGCCCGTTGCCCTGCCGGTCCTGTTCAAGGAGCTTCTGGAGTTGTGCGCCTGCGGGCACGCAAGGCAGGTGGGCGGCGGGTATTTCATGCGGGTGATGCAGACGTAAAACAGTACAGTAAATAAACAAAAAAGAAAACGAGCAAAGCTCTTGACCGAATTTCCGGCTTTACATATAATCATTTTAAGAGCGGAATATCTGGAAGGAGGGAAGAGGAAATGAAAGGAGAAGAGGAAATGGGAATGACTGACAACCAATATAAGGGATTTTTGCTAAATGAGTTAGAGGACTGGGAGGAACTCTTTGAAATAGCACAGGAAGAAGGTGCACGGAACGCAGCGAAGAAAGCGGAAAAGCAGATGGAGAAGATCAAAAAGATGTTAGAATTTTAGAAAGGAAACAGGCGGCAGACAAACCGCCTGTTTCTGTCTTTTCAGTTTAAGTTTCAGTTTATGTTTCAGTTTATGATATCAATTTCCACTTGCAACCGCTTGCGATTTGGTGTATAGTGTTGCACGTTAGACGGGGGATAACCTTAGAAAGACAAAGACAGGGGAATCACTATGGCGAAATATCTGGTAATTGTGGAGTCACCGGCGAAGGTGAAAACCATCAAAAAATTTTTGGGCGCGAACTATGAAGTGGCGGCAAGTCAGGGGCATGTGCGGGATCTGCCCAGAAGCGTGCTCGGGATCGACGTGGACAACGACTTTGAGCCGAAATACATTACGATCCGGGGCAAGGGGGACATTCTGGCGAATCTGCGCAAGGAAGTGAAGAAGGCGGAGAAAGTCTATCTGGCAACCGACCCGGACCGTGAGGGAGAAGCGATTTCATGGCATCTGTTATTTGCCCTGAAACTGGAAAATAAGAAGGTATACCGCATTACATTCAACGAGATTACAAAGACGGCGGTCAAAGAGTCCTTGAAGAATGCCAGAGAGATCAATATGGATCTGGTGGACGCGCAGCAGGCGAGAAGGTGCTTAGACCGCATGGTTGGTTATAAAATATCACCTGTTTTGTGGGCGAAGGTGAAGCGGGGGCTGTCCGCGGGGCGCGTGCAGTCGGTGGCGCTTCGGATTATCTGCGACAGGGAGGAGGAGATAGGCGCCTTTATCCCGGAGGAATACTGGACGCTGGACGCGCAGTTAAAAGTGGAGGGGGAGAGAAATCCCCTGACTGCGAAATATTACGGCACAAAGGCAGAGAAACACACGATTGCGTCCGCGCAGGAGATGGAGCAGATTAAAAAGGAACTGTCCGGCGCGGTTTACAAGGTGAGTTCCGTAAAGACCGGCGAGCGGATCAAGAAAGCGCCGCTTCCCTTCACGACATCCACACTCCAGCAGGAGGCGAGCAAGGTGTTAAATTTTTCCACCCAGAAGACCATGCGTCTGGCGCAGCAGCTCTACGAGGGCGTGGAGATCAAGGGAAACGGCACCACGGGTATCATCACGTATCTGCGTACCGATTCCACGAGAATATCCGACGAGGCGGAGGCGTCCGCCCGTGCCTATATCACGGAAAAGTATGGAGAGGAATACGCGGTGGCGGTAGAGCAGGAGAGAAAGTCTGACAAAAAGATTCAGGACGCCCACGAGGCGATCCGTCCCACAGATATCAGCAGACTACCGATTGATATCAAGGATTCCCTTTCCAGAGACCAATTCAGGCTTTACCAGCTGATCTGGAAACGGTTTGCGGCGAGCCGGATGGCGGCGGCGCAGTACGAGACGACTTCCGTGAAGATCGACGCCGGGGAGCACCGCTTTACCGTGGCGGCGTCGAAGGTAAAATTTGACGGCTTTATGAGCGTCTACACGCAGGAGGAGGACAAAGAGGAGAGCAATACGCTGATCCGGGGCATCTCGGAGGACACGGAGCTTTCCCTGCTTTCTCTGGAAGAGAAGCAGCATTTCACCCAGCCTGCGCCCCATTATACGGAGGCGTCGCTTGTGCGCGCCATGGAGGAGCTGGGCATCGGCAGACCGAGTACCTACGCGCCCACCATCACGACGATACTGGCGAGGCGCTATATTGTGAAGGAAAATAAAAACCTCTATGTGACGGAGCTGGGCGAGGTGGTCAACAATATGATGAAGGACGCATTTCCCTCTATCGTGGACGTGAATTTCACAGCCACCATGGAGGCGCTTCTCGACGGCGTGGAGGAAGGCACCGTCAAGTGGAAAACGGTGGTGAAGAACTTCTACCCCGATCTGCAGGAGGCTGTGGAGAAGGCGGAGAAGGAGCTGGAGGAAGTGGAGATCGCGGACGAACTGTCCGACGAGTTCTGCGAACAGTGCGGCAGGCAGATGGTGATCAAGTACGGACCCCACGGCAGATTTCTGGCATGTCCCGGTTTCCCGGAGTGCAGGAACACGAAGCCCTATTTTGAGAAGATCGGTGTGGCGTGTCCGAAGTGCGGCAAAGATATCGTTCTGAAAAAGACGAAGAAAGGCAGGAAGTATTACGGCTGTATTGACAACCCGGACTGCGACTTTATGGTATGGCAGAAGCCGGTGAACGAAAAGTGCGACCGCTGCGGTTCCATCATGCTCCAGAAGGGCAGCAAGCTCGTCTGCTCCGACGAATCCTGCGGCTTTGTGAAAGATATGCCGAAGGAAAAGGCGGAGGTCTGAACAGCAGGCTGTGGCAAGAAATTGGAATATTTAGTATAAATGGGATGAATTACGGATAAATTGCGCGCCGCACATTGAAATTGTCAGAATAATGTGCTAAAATTTGTATATTACAGACAAACCGGGTGCGGGGATTGCGAGGTATATACATGGGCAGCGTGCAATTATTAGATAAGACCAGAAAAATCGGGAAACTTTTACACAATAACAATTCGGGCAAGGTAGTGTTTAACGATATCTGTGATGTGCTGAAGGAAATACTCGTCTCCAACGTGCTGGTTGTGAGCAGGAAAGGAAAGGTTCTGGGAATCGGGGATATGCCCACGGTGGAATCGATTACGGAACTGATCGTGGACCATGTGGGCGGGTTTATTGATCCAATGCTGAACGAGCGGCTTCTGGGGGTGCTTTCCACCAAGGAGAATGTCAATCTGGAGACGCTCGGGTTTGAGAGCCCGGGCATCCGGCGGTTTCAAGCGGTGATTGCGCCGATTGAGATATCCGGCGAAAGGCTGGGGACTCTCTTCCTTTATAAATGTGACGACCAGTATGACATAGATGACATTATTCTGTGCGAGTACGGCACCACGGTGGTAGGGCTGGAGATGCTGCGCGCTGTCAGCGAGGAGAACGCGGAGGAAAACCGCAAGGTGGCGGTGGTGAAATCGGCGATCTCCACACTCTCCTTCTCGGAGATGGAGGCAATCACCCACATTTTCGACGAGCTGGGCGGCATGGAGGGCATTCTGGTGGCGAGCAAGATTGCGGACAAGGTCGGAATCACCCGGTCGGTGATCGTAAACGCGCTCCGCAAATTCGAGAGTGCGGGCGTGATCGAGTCCCGTTCCTCGGGGATGAAGGGCACCTATATCAAGGTACTCAACGACGTGGTATTCGACGAAGTGGAAAAGTTAAAAGAGCAGGGAAGGTTTTAAACAGTTGGGTGTTTAGAAATAACTGGCAGAAGGATCTGCGAAAAGCGCCGATTTTGCGCGCCGCGGATCCTTTTTTGCCGTTTTGCGGGGACACTAATTTGTGAAAATCAATCGAAAAACCTTGTAATTTTTTATAATTTATTTATAATGATATATGGATTCTATTAACGTGGAAGGAGTATGACTATGAGCTCATTGATGAATACGAATGCGTTTGATTATGTGAATGTGCTGGATAAGGCGCTGGACGCGTCTGCGCTCAGACATGAGGCGATTTCCAATAACCTTGCAAATGCGGACACACCGAATTACAAGAGGGAAGATGTGAATTTTGAGGTACAGCTTGCGAAGGCTCTGCGTCATTCACGGTATAAGTCCATGGATGCGAAGGTGGCGGATCTGAAGATGAGCCGTCTGAATCCGATTGCCTACAAGGACTATGCCGGCTTTTCCTACCGCATAGACGGCAATAACGTGGATCCCGACACAGAGGGCGTGTATCTGGCGAAAAACCAGATCGTCTATCAGGGTCTGGAGCAGAGCGTGGCGCAGGAATTTAAGAATTTACAGGCTGTGATGAAATAATAAATAGGAGGAATTGCTATGGCTTTATTTACATCGTTTGACATCAATGCCACCGGTATGACCGCGGAACGTTTCCGTATGGATACGATTTCCCAGAATGTGGCAAATGCAAATACGACGAGGACGGAGGACGGCACGCCCTACCGCAGAAAGATCGTGGTGTTCAAGGAGAAAAATTCCCCGACGCACTTCCATCAGATCCTTATGAAGGAGCACGAGCGCTTCGCGGGCAACGGTGTGAAGGTGACCGGCGTTTACGAGGATACGAAGACAGAGGGAAATATGGTTTACGACCCTTCCCATCCCGATGCGGATGAAAACGGTTATGTGATGTACCCGAATGTGAATATTATTACAGAGTTTACAAACCTGATCGACGCGTCGCGCGCTTATCAGGCGAATGGTACTGCCTTTGAAGCCAGCAAGAAAATAGCTACCATGGGGCTTAATATTCTGAACGGCTGATAAATATCTGATTTAAATGTGCTTAGAAATAAACCGGGGAATGTTGGAGGAAGCGGATATGGCTTTGGATATCACAGAATTATATAATGTCACTTCAGGTGTGGTGCGGGATGCGGCTAAGGCGGCGCCTACCACGCGCATTGATGACTATAAGGAAAACGGCTTCGATGCGATGTTACATACTGCGATCGACAATCTGAATACGACGAACAACTATCTGTCGAAGGCGGAGGACGAGGAGATCAAATGGGCGCTGGGCGAGACGGAAAATCCCCATGACCTTACGATCGCCCTGCAGAAAGCGTCTACGGCATTGCAGTACACGGTGGCGATCAGGGACAAACTTTTGGAGGCCTACAAAGAACTGATCCAGATGCAGGTTTAATTCCACATAAATGTGTAAAAGGATAGGCTGAAGGAGAACGGATTGCTGTGGAAAAGATATTAGAGAAACTGAAGGAACTGGGAAATAAAATCATGGAGTGGTGGAACCGCTTCACGGCGAAGCAGAAGACTTTGATCGTGTCTGTGGTTGCAGCGCTCATCATTGCCCTTGTCATTATCGTGACAAGTCTCACGAGACCGGAGTATGTACTGCTCAGGGAGTGCGAAACCACCAAAGAGGCATCGGAGGTGATAGACCTTCTGGAAGCCGAGGAGTACACGTATGAGATTACGGACGACGGGCTGACCATTACCATACTCGACGAACAGCTCGGGCAGGCGAACCTGCTTCTTGGCGCCAACAATATTCAGGCGGCGAGCTACGGGATCAATAACGTGACGGACGGCAGTTTCTCCACGACGGAGTCCGACAAGCAGAAGAAGTATGTGTACTATATGCAGAGACAGCTGGAGGACGACGTGCTCTCCGTGTTCCCGGCGATCAAGAGAGCGCGGGTGACGTTGAACATTCCCGAGAACGACGGCACGCTGATCGCGCAGGAAGAGGAGGCGAGCGCTTCCATCTATCTGGAGCTGAAGGACGAATTTTCGCAGGAGAGCGCGGCGTATCTGGCGCGCGCGATCGCGACCGGGCTTGGAAACGAGACCACCAACAATATTGTCATTCTGGATTCGGAAGGCAATATGCTCTTTACGGGGGATGAGAATTATTCTCCCTCCGGGCTGGCAAACGCCCATCTCTCCGTGAAGAACGAGGCGGAGAAAAATATGATAAACAACGTGCGCAGGGTACTGCTGGGCACGAACGAGTTTGATAACGTGGAGGTATCGCCCAATCTGGTGCTGGATTTCTCCAACCAGAAGAGCACGGAGCATACATACACCCCGGCGGAGGGACAGACGCAGGGCGTACTGAGCCATGAGGACCTCTACGAAGAGGAGAACGTGAGTGACGTGGGCGGCGTGCCCGGCACGGACTCCAACGACGACGACACGACCTATGTCATTGAGGATAATGCCAACTCCCGCTCCTCGAGGAGCGAGCAGTCGAGGGATTATCTGCCCAACGAGAAGATCACTACCATTGAGACACCTTCCGGCGTGATCAATTACGCCTCTTCGTCTCTGGCGGCTTCCCTGATCCAGTACAATGTGGTGCGGGAGGAGGATGTGGACGCGCAGGGGCTTCTGGACGGTGTGAGCTGGGAAGAATATAAGCTGGCAAACAACGAGCGCACGCGGATTGAGCTGGATGAGGAATTTTATAACGCGGCTGCGAACGCGACGGGTATTCCGGTAGACAACATTACGCTGGTGGCATACAGCGAGAATCTTTTCTTTGATGCGGAAGGTTCTGCGATCACGGCGACGGATGTCCTGCAGATCCTGCTGATTATCGTGATTCTGGCGCTGCTTGCATTCGTGGTGCTGCGCAGCATGAAGAGCGAGAAACACGAGGAGGAAGAGGAAGAACTTACCGTGGAGACGCTGCTGCAGTCTGATGTGACGCTTGAGGAAATTTCCTCCGAGAATGAATCCGAGGAGAGACGGCTTGTCGGCAAATTTGTGGAAGAGAATCCGGAGGCGGCGGCGAACCTGCTGCGCAACTGGTTAAATGAGGACTGGGGGTAGGATAAATGGCAGCGTCATCAAAAGCGGAAGAAATCAACGGACTCCAGAAAGCGGCTATCTTGATGATTGCTCTTGGGCCGGAAAAGTCGGCGGCAATCTTTAAGCACCTCAAAGAAGACGAGGTGGAGGAACTGACGCTGGAGATTGCGAATACGAGGAGTATTACGCCGCAGGTCAAGGAGAGCGTGGTAAACGAGTTTTATCAGGTGTGTCTGGCGCAGCAGTATATCGCGGAGGGCGGTATCAACTACGCGAAGGAACTGCTGGAGAAATCTTTCGGTTCCGAGAAGGCGATGGACGTGATCGGCAAGCTGACGGCGTCCCTGCAGGTAAAGCCGTTCGAGTTCGTGAGAAAGGCGGACGCGGCGCAGCTCTTAAACTTTATTCAGGACGAACACCCGCAGACCATCGCGCTCATTTTGTCCTATCTGGCGCCCGGGCAGGCGGCGATTATCGTCTCGGCGCTTCCGCCTGACAGACAGGCGGACGTGACCAAGCGTATCGCGGTGATGGACAGAACGAGCCCGGATGTAATCAAGGAGGTGGAGAAAGTTTTGGAGTCCAAACTGTCATCTCTGGTGAATCAGGATTATACGATTATCGGCGGCGTGGACGCTGTCGTGGAAATTTTGAATACGGTAGACCGCGGTACAGAGAAACATATCATGGAGACATTGGAGATCGAGGAGCCGGAACTTGCGGACGAGATCAGAAAGAAGATGTTCGTGTTCGAGGATATCCTGCTTCTGGACGACCGTGCGATCCAGCGTGTGCTGCGTGACGTGGATAACTCTGATCTGGCGATCGCGCTGAAAGGTTCCAACGAAGAAGTGCAGAACGCAATCTTCAACAACCTCTCCAAGCGTCTGGCGGTTATGATCAAGGAGGATATGGAGTTCATGGGTCCCGTCCGTATGAAGGACGTGGAAGAAGCGCAGCAGAAGATTGTAAACATCATCCGGAAACTGGAGGATGCTGCGGAAATTGTTATCTCCAGAGGCGGAGGTGACGAGATCATTGTTTAGGATGAAGCATAGAAACTTATACAAAGCCGGATGGGTCAGAGTGGACGGCGACGAAAAGTGCGTGATTGACAGCAATACGCTTGTGGCGGAGCGCATCGAGGAGTGGGAAAATGTCCGCCGCGCGAACGCGGCTGCGCTGCCCTCTTTTGAGGAGGACGGCGAAGAGGGAGAGCCGGAGTTTGTCAGCGGCATCGAGGGCGAGGAGCTTGACGCCCTCTTTGCGGACGGCGCGGAAGGCAGCAGCGTGATCAAGGCGGGAGACATGTCAGCGCCGGATTTTTCCGAGATGCGTGCCGAGGCGGAAGCGGAGGCGGAGCGCATCATAGCGGAGGCGAAGGCACAGGCTCTTGAGATTGCCGCGCAGGCAAGACACGATGCCGATATCGAGCGCACCAACGCCTTTGAGGAAGGCTCAAAGCAGGGCTACGACGAAGGCTATGCCAGAGGATATGCCGAGGCGGACGATATGAAGCGGGAGCTGTCCGAACGGAAAAGACAGCTGGAAGCGGAATATGACGAGATGCTGGAGGATCTGGAGCCGCGGTTCATCGAGACCATCACGGATGTGTACAGTTATATTTTCGGTGTGGATCTGATGGATAACCGGGATATTCTTGTACATCTGATTGATTCTACCCTGCGGAAAGTGGAGAGCAGCAAAACCTTTATCGTGCACGTGTCGGCGGATGATTACCCCCATGTCAATATGCAGAAGCAGACTCTTGTGGAGGGCGCAGCTGCAGGCAGGGGCATCATTGAGATCATCGAGGACATTGCGCTTTCCAAGGGAGACTGCCTGATCGAGACGGACGGCGGTATTTTTGACTGCGGCGTAGGCACGCAGCTTGAGGAACTCACAAAGAAATTACAAGTGTTATCCTATGAGAAGGTTTAATGAATACGGCAATCAACTACTTTAAATACAGCAGCATAAAGGACGATACTTTTTTCAAGAAAAAGGGCAGAGTGGAAAACGTGGTGGGACTTACCATCGAGTCGGCAGGACCCGAGGCGAAACTCGGGGATCTGTGTATGATTTATCCCGTCGGGGATGAATACCCGCCGATCACGGCGGAGGTGGTAGGGTTTAAGGACAGACGCACACTCCTGATGCCCTGCGACAACACCGACGGAATCGGGCTGGGCTGTATCGTGGAGAACACGGGCAATCCGCTGACGGTGCCGGTGAGTGACGATCTTCTGGGAAAAGTGCTGGACGGTCTCGGCAGGATCGACGGCGAGTATATGCCGGGCGTGCCCTACAGCGTGGAGGCACAGCCGCCGGACGCCATGAGCCGGAAGATTATTGCGGATGTCCTGCCGCTCGGCGTGAAGGCGATAGACGGTCTGATGACGGTGGGAAAAGGACAGCGTATCGGTATTTTCGCGGGCTCCGGTGTGGGGAAATCCACGCTGATGGGCATGTTTGCGCGCAATACAAAGGCGGATATCAATGTGATCGCCCTGATCGGCGAGCGTGGCAGAGAGGTGCGCGAATTTGTGGAGCGGGATCTGGGCGAGGAAGGTATGCGCCGTTCCGTGGTGGTGGTTGCCACTTCGGACAGATCGGCTCTTGAGAGAAACAAGGCGGCGAAAACCGCCTGTGCGATTGCGGAATATTTCAGGGATCAGGGTAAGGATGTGCTTTTGATGATGGACTCCCTGACCCGTTTTTCCATGGCACAGAGAGAGATCGGGCTGGCGAGCGGGGAGCCGCCGGTATCGAGGGGCTATCCCCCCAGCGTTTACTCGGAGATGCCGCGGCTCTTGGAGCGGGCGGGCTGTGCGGCAGTCGGTTCCATCACCGGGCTGTACACAGTGCTGGTGGACGGCGACGACATGAACGAGCCGATCACGGATACGGCGCGAAGCATTCTGGACGGTCATATCATGCTGAACAGAAAGCTGGCGCACCAGAACCACTATCCCGCTATTGACGTATTGCAGAGCATTTCCAGATGTATGAGCCAGATCGTGGACAAGGAACATAAGACCCTCGCGGGCAAGCTGAAAAACGTGCTCGCCACATACAACGAGGCGGAAGATCTGATCAATATAGGCGCTTACAAGAGCGGCAGCAACAGAAACATCGACTATGCCATCGCGAAAATCGAGGCGGTGAACGAGTTTTTGATGCAGGATGTGGATGCAAAATATGATTATGAGGAAGCCGTGGATATGCTGCGGGAGCTTTTTGCGGAAAACGAAGAATAGGTGACCTGCCATGTCGAAATTCAGATACAGGATGCAGAGCATTCTGAATATCAAGTATCAACTTGAAACGCAGGCGAAAATGGAAGTCGGCAGGGCGCAGATGCGACTGAATGAAGAGCAGGAGAAACTGCAGGCGCTGTTTGACCGGAAGGAAGCCTATTTCGAGGAAGGCAGGCAGATGCGGAAGGAGACAGTCCATACGAACGAGCTGCGGGATAACCGCAACGCCGTGCTTATTATGGACGAAATGATCGCCGTGCAGGAGTTTGAGGTGCTGAAAGCTGAGGAAGCGGTGGAAAAGGCACGTGCCAAGCTGACAGAGATCATGCAGGAGCGCAAGATGCACGAAAAGCTCAAGGAAAAGGCGCTGCTCCAGTTTTTGGAGGAGGAGAAAGCGGCGGAGTTCAAGGTGGTTGACGAGCTGACGAGTTACACCTACGGGCAGCGTGGAAAGGAAAATGGGAATGGCAGCTGAAGCAATGAATATGGGTATGGAGCCCCCCATTGATAAAAAGGCGGAAAAAAAGAGATTAAAAGAAGAGCGGGGCAAGATCAAAGCGGACCGCAAAGCGCAGAAAAAGGAAGCAAAGCAGCGCGCCAAAGAAATTTCGGAGCAGGAAGCGCAGCTTGACGACGACGAGGGAGGCGGCATTTCTGTCTTTTTCGTAACGGTTGTTATTGTAATTATCTGGATTGCGATTCTCTGTCTGCTGATCAAGCTGGATGTGGGCGGCTTCGGTTCCGGGGTGCTCGCGCCGGTGCTGAAGGATGTGCCTGTGGTCAACAAGATTCTGCCGGCGGATTCCACAGTCACCACGGATGACGAGGAATCTTATGGCGGTTATACAAGTCTGCGGGAGGCCGTGGATTATATCAAGGAACTGGAGCTTGAACTGGAGGACGCGCAGGCGGCAAGCAGCGTGGATTCCGAGGAACTGTCGGAACTTCGGGCGGAGAACGAGCGGCTGCAGACTTTCGAGGACGCGCAGGTAGAGTTTGAGCGCATCAAGACAGAGTTTTACGAGGAAGTGGTCTACGCCGAGAACGGTCCGGGGGCGGAGGAGTACCAGAAGTATTATCAGAACATAGACCCCGTCACGGCGGAGTATCTGTATAAGCAGGTAGTGCAGCAGCTCGAGACGGACGCGCGGATTCAGGATTACGCGCAGGCATACGCGGAGATGGAACCAGCACAGGCGGCGGCTATTTTTGAAGCGATGACCGATGATCTGGATCTGGCGGCTAAGATACTGAGCCAGATGAAACCGGCGGACAGAGGAAACATTCTGGGAGCGATGGACGCAGAGACCGCGGCGAGGATTACGAGGATCATGGATCCCGACGAGTGATTTCTTTATGAAGATTCTTTGGAAAACCGCTTTATTGACAGCGGGGGAATGCCGATATATACCATGTAACGGGTTATTATTTTATCCGTTACATGTGTTATATATGCGTAGGAATGCGCGAGCACTTTGAAAATTTCAGAAAGGAGGAAAGAGCAAGGAATGACGGTAAACAATGTAAAAGCCCTGTCGCCCTTCGGGACAGTGCAGGGAAGCCAGACATCTGTGAAGCCGGAGGAAGTCGTGCAGGAGCGCTTCGATAAGCTTATGAACAAGATGAGCGATCAGCTTACCGGGCTGCAGAAGGCACAGGCGGGCAATGTGACGGCAGCGCCGAAGCAGCCGATGATGGAGAATGCGCAGGAGACGGCGCAGCCGAAGGATGTGTCCAGACAGGAAAGCACAGACCGCCCGGCTGAGACCGAAAGGCCGGAAGACGCGTCCGCGGATGATGCGAAGAACGCGGTAGAGCAGGACGGCAGCGACGGCAGGACCACCGAAGCGAAGGATGCACCGGCACAGGATGCCGAGACACAGGAGACTGTGGAGAAAGCGGCGGAAGAGCTTGTCAGTGAGATCGTCGACGTGATGGACATTCCGCTGGAACAGGTGGAAGCGGCGATGGAAGCTCTGGGCCTTACGGCGGTAGATCTCTTTGATCCGGCGAATCTGAAACAGCTGTTATTAAATCTGACAGGCAATACGGATGAGCTGGCTCTGGTCACAGACGAGACACTTTACGGCAACTTACAGGAACTTTTCCAGTCAGTAAATGGGACTCTGGGCGCATTGCAGGAGGAACTGGGACTGAGCGCGGAGGAACTTGAAGCGCTGATGGTGCGGCTTAGCGCGGAGGAGAAAGCGCCTGCAGGGATGGAAGAGCAGGTACCAGTCATGCCGGAGACAGAAAATCCGATGGTGGAAGAGCCGGAGGTCAGTGTGGAGGGCATGAAGGACTACGCGGTATCCGTACAGAAGGACGGAGGCACCGTACAGATCAAGGTGACGGTTGACGATGCAAGCGGCGAGAAACATGTCAGCGAGCAGGTCACGGACACGTCGAAGCCGGAGACGACTCCTGTTTTAAAGAAGGAGGAGATGGCTGATCAGGGGAACAGAGGAGAGGAGCACGCGGCTGGAAACAACGCGGGCAGCACTTTCTTACAGAACCTGACAGGACAGATGGAAAAGGTGGAGGCGCCGGCGGAGCAGCCGGTATACACACAGCCCGAGACGAATCAGATCATGGATCAGATCGTGGAGTACATGAAGTTTAACTTAAAGCCCGATATGCAGGAGATGGAGATGCAGTTACATCCCGCAAGTCTGGGTACGGTACATGTACAGATCGCGGCGAAGGACGGCGCTATCACAGCACAGTTTGCGGCACAGAACGAGACGGTAAAGGCGGTTTTAGAAACCCAGATGATCCAGCTGAAGGAACAGTTTGAGGAGCAGGGCATCAAGGTGGATGCTGTGGAAGTCACGGTTGCGAACCACGCTTACGGCGAGCAGTTCAGCGGCGGGCACGAAGCGGACGAAAACAGCCAGAACGCGAAGAAGAGTGCGAGACGGATCAACTTAAACCTCGACGACATGGATGGGGAAGGTCTGGAGGAACTCGACGATTCTGAGCGGATCGCGGTGGAGATGATGCAGGCAAACGGCAATACGGTAGACTATACTGCATAACGTGTGGTATAGGTCGAAGCATTTACTGCTGGGACCGTAAGAACATGATTCAGAAAGGAGTGAAAGGATGGGCGTAGTACAGAGAGTAGAAAACGGTAAATTTGTGGAATCCAATTCCGCGGCGTCCCTCGAGGAAGCAAGAAAGGGCGTAAAATCAAGCAATACGCTGGATAAGGACGCTTTCTTACAGCTTCTGGTGGCGCAGATGAAGTATCAGGATCCGCTGGAGCCCACCTCAAACACAGAGTATATTTCCCAGTATGCGACATTCTCGGAGCTGGAGCAGATGCAGAACATGAGCGCATCCATGGATCTTTTCCGGGCATCGGCGTTAGTGGGGCAGACGGTACTCTTAAATGTGAGGGATAGTCAGGGCAGACTTACACAGGTGCAGGGTCCCGTGGACTTTGTCACATATGAGAACAACAAGGCGTATCTGTCTATCCGCGGAGATCTCTATTCGATGGATGATCTGGCAACAGTAGCTGATCCTACCTATATAGAGGCATATAAGCTGGCGGCAGACTGGCTGAATATTCTCAAAAAGCTTCCCGCGATGGAAAATCTGACGGTTGCCGACAGGGAAAAGGTAGAGAAGCTGAGCGAGATGTACGATAAGATGACCGATTACCAGAAAGAATTCCTGACAGATGAGGAAGTAGACACCATGAAGAAGTATGTGGCTAAGATGAAAGATCTGGTGGCGATCGCTGAGGCGGATAAGGAAAACGGCGGCGGCGATGATGACGACGGTGACGGTGATGGAGATGATGACGGCGGCGACGACAAGTAAGCCACAGCGGGGCGATGATCTCAGGGAGGAGAGAGTATGAAGATTCAAGGCAGTTCTTTCCCTTCGATAGAGCAGCTGCAGGATCAATATTTGAAGACAGGCAGATTCAAGGACGAAGCGCCTGCGCCGGGAGGCATAAGCTTTCAGGATATTCTGTCAAAAAAGACAGACGGCATGGAACAGCCCGGGGAAGTCAGATTTTCCAAACATGCGGCAAACCGTCTGACGGACAGGAATATTGAGCTGACCGAGGAACAGGTGGAACGCCTGAACATGGGAGCGGCAAAAGCCTCGGAGAAGGGGATAAAGGAATCATTGGTCATGGTAGATTCCCTCGCGTTTATCGTGAGTGTGCCGAATCAGACGGTGATCACGGCGATGGATCAGACGGAGACCGATGAAAACGTATTCACAAACATAGACGGAGCAGTCATTATATAAGCCGGACCTTACAGGAGGCTTACCGTCCTCGACTGACAGAGAGGACAGACGGTTCCATACAAGTTTAAGGAGGTCATTTCACTATGATGAGATCACTTTTTTCTGGCGTGTCGGGTTTGAAAACCCACCAGACCAGAATGGATGTTATCGGTAACAACATTGCAAACGTAAATACAACCGCATACAAGTCGCAGAACATGGTTTTCAGCGACCTGCTTTATCAGCAGACACAGGCGGCGTCCGGCGCGAATGCGGACACAGGGCGCGGCGGTATCAACGCGAGACAGATCGGTCTCGGTTCCAAGACGGCGGCGATCAACACCGCCATCACCAGACAGGGTTCCGCCCAGTCCACGAACAACCCGTGGGACGTGATGATTTCGGGAGAATCCTTCTTCATCGTAAACAGCGGTTCCCAGAACTTCTTTACCAGAGACGGTTCCTTCAACATCGACAGCTCGGGTAACCTCGTTATGGCGAGCACCGGCTACCGCGTGATGGGCTGGCAGGTGGATGAGGAGACCGGCGAGATCCAGTCCGGTCCCGTGCAGGCGCTTCAGGTAATGAAGGCGGAGAATATGACCGCTCCCGCGGAGGCGACCACCAATGGTATCGTATCCGGTATTCTGGATAAGAACGATACCGATGTGCACAGCAAGGCGGGACTCGTGCGGACATTCCAGTTCTTCGATGCGAGGGGCTACTCCTACACGGCGCAGTTCAGTATCCACGCGCTGAGTACGGACGGACAGTATTATGTGCAGCTCGATGATATCACGGATGACAACGGGCAGTCCCTGAAGGACTACTATAATGTCAATGACATCAGCCAGATCGCGTCCTTTGGCGAGGCTAAGTCAATAGAAGAGACAAAGGTTTACGGTCTTCCCGGCGACGGCAGCGTGACTTATAAGGATGGAGGGAACGGAAAAACTGGAACTTTTACGGTAAACTATAACTACGGTGAAATCCTGACCGGCTTTGGTGAGAACGTTATGATGTCCATGGCGGAGAATCTGAAGGTGACGGCTCCGGCTGCCGACAATAACAAACTGCCGGCAAATTCAGCTGTAACCATGCAGGGCGATGTGACCCTGGATCGAAATGTTCTTCAGGAGAAGTATGGTCTGACTTACGACGAGAAGGGAGGGCAGTATTATTACAGACCGGAAACCAAGAATGCCGATGGTAGTATTACTTATGGAGACAGAACACCGCTTGGACCTAATCCCAACGCTACACCGCCCACGGGTCCGGATGCAACTGCATGGGGAGAGGTATTAAGTAAGCTGGGCGGCAATGTGCAACTGGCTACCGGTGGTACGCCGGCAGCGCCTCTCATTTCCGTGGATGAAAAGGGCGCGGTTACGATGTCCTTCACAGCGAATTTTACAACTAACAAGGAATCCGCGTTTACTGCGGCGACAGGTACGTTCGGTGTGACTTTGAATTATCCGGCGGATAAGGCAGAGATCATGGAGAAGGCTTACGGGCTGAACAGTACCGATAACGTGAAATTTGACATCAATTATATTACGCCCGACGGTCATGCCAGTGTGACCCGTGTGGAGTCGTATGAAGGAAATGCGTTGGTGTTTGATACCAAGACTGGTAAGTTCTCCTATGTGGGAGATCCAGAGCAGACAGCGGTAACACTGGATTTTGCAGGCTCTACTACGGATCTGACGGGCCAGACCGTTGACCTCGGTCACTTCAGCGACATTTCCATCGACTTCTCGACGATCCGGAATGTCAACAACGGAAAGACATCCACAGTTGCTTACGACAACGGCGACGGCAGCGAGAACAACCTCGGCACCGGCCGTAAGGAAGGCGCGCTGATTGGCGTGGAGATCAGTCAGGACGGCAAGATCAGAGCTTCCTACGACAACGGTCTCTCCAAACTGTTAGGGCAGATCGCGGTGACGAAGTTCGCCAATCCGGCAGGTCTTGCGAAAGCAGGTAACAACCTCTACAAGACGACCTTGAACTCCGGCGAGTTTGACGGTACCGGCATAGACATTACCTCCGACGGCGAGGGTTCCATGGAATCCGGCGTTCTGGAGATGAGTAACGTGGATCTGGCGGGCGAGTTCACCGAGATGATCACGACACAGCGTGGTTTCCAGGCGAACAGCCGTATCATCACCACTTCCGACTCCATGCTGGAAGAACTTGTAAATCTGAAACGTTGATAAGGAAAAGGAATAAGGGGACTTATGCGCGGGATACCGCGCAAAGGTCCTCTTTTTTGTGCGCGAGGGGTCTGAATTGGTAAAATTTCTTTTTGCAGTTTTTGAGGATGTGTGGTAAAATAAATGAGTTGTATAATATAAGATGTAGCAGAGGGGGATTGTTTATGGTTGAAGTCACGAAGATCAACGGCGTGAAAGTACTGATCAATCCGGATTTGCTGGAGCTGGTGGAGGAAACCCCTGACACGGTGTTGTCTTTTACTACCGGCCGCAAATTAATTGTAAAAGAAAGTAGACAAGAAGTGAAAAATTTAGTAAAATCGTATAGAAAGGATATTTTTGCAGACTAGTGTAAAAGTGGGTGTGTACATATGGATATAGCTTCGGTTATTGGCTTGGTAGCATGCTTTGCATTGATGATATTCGGTATGGTTTTCGGTAAGGATTTCTCCACGGTGTTGGGATTCGTGGATGTGCCTTCGATTCTGGTTACTTTCGGCGGTTCCTTCATGTGTATTTTTGCGAGTTACACGATACCTGATTTCGTGGCTGGTCTTAAGAGCATGGGACTGATCTTTAAGACATCCAGCATGAATGTGCCGGGAATTATTCAGAAAATTATAGAACTCTCCAATGTGGCCCGTAAGGAAGGACTCCTGTCTCTGGAAGAAGCGGCCAGCGATATTGAGGATGATTTTTTGAAAAAGGGCATCCTGCTCATCGTTGACGGTACCGATCCTGAGCTTGTCCGCGCGATTATGGAGACGGAACTTGTAAGTGTGGAAAGCAGACACAAGGATAAGATCGGTTTTTGGGAGAATATCGCGGCCATGGGTCCTGCATGGGGTATGATCGGAACCCTGATCGGTCTGATTAACATGCTTAGGGATTTGTCGGATTTCGCAACCATCGGACCGAACATGTCGGTCGCACTGGTTACGACTTTCTATGGTTCTGTGCTGGCGAACTGGATTTGTGCGCCGGTTTCCACTAAATTGAAGAACAAGAACGCGGAAGAGATGATGGTGAAAGAAATCGAGATTGAGGGTCTGCTCTCCATTCAGGCAGGCGAAAATCCGCGTGTCATCGAAGAGAAACTGAAATCCTTCCTGGCGCCTGCAGACAGAGGCATGGCCGGGGATGAAGGCGGAGGTGAGGCGGATGGCTAAAAAACAGCAGGAAGAGGCTCCGAAAGGCGCCCCGGCGTGGATGGCCACGTTCTCTGACCTGATGAACCTGCTGCTATGTTTCTTCGTGTTACTTTTTTCGATGTCCACGGTTGATGAGGTGAAGCAGGAAAAGGTGGTAGCCTCCTTTAACCAGATGTTTTCCGTTTTTGAAGGAGGGGCGCAGGCGATCGGAGACGGTATGCTGATCAGCAACGGCGTCAGTCAGCTCAATGAGCTGGATGAATTTATCAACAGTACAGGTAAGATGGATGACGGAGAGATTGTCTCCGAGGATGTGGCTGACAGCACTGCTGCGGCGAAAGAACAGCTTGAGGAAGCGCAGATGGAAGAGTCTGAGTCACTTGCTGAGAAGATCCAGGAAGCGGTCGATGAGAGGGATATGGCGGATGAGGTGGAGGTACAGTTTACCGCACAGTTTGTCCAGCTTACCCTGAAGGGTTCCCTGCTTTTTGATTCGGGCAGCACGCTTTTGAAGGAGGAGGCCAAGCCGGTTCTGGATCAGGTGGGACTGATTCTGGAACGCTATGCGGAAGGTACGATTGAGATTGAGGGACACACAGATAATGTTCCCATGTCGGGGGCTAAGTATTCTAATAACAATGAATTGAGTTCTGGACGCGCGCTGTCGGTGTTTGACTATATTCTTTCGATTACGAATCTGAATCCGGCGAACATCAAGCATGCGGGCCGTGGAGAGTATCTTCCGGTAGCGGACAACGCTACGCCAGAGGGAAGAGCGAAGAACAGAAGGGTTGAGATCAAGATATATAACTCTCTCAGTTCTTATTAAGATAAGTTGTAGAAGGAGAAGACGAAGGCTATGAAGAAGAATCTGATTTCCGTTATTATTCTGGCGCTGTTAATCGTTAATATTGTATTGACCGCCATAATGATGTTCAGTGTGACGGGCGCGTCCAAGAAGACTGCCGCACTGGTTGACAACATTGCTACGGCTCTGAATCTGGAGCTGTCCTCCGGCACAGAGGGCGCCGGGGCGGAGGAAGCTGTTTCCATGGCGGACACAGAGACTTACTCTTTTGCGGAACCTATGACGATCCCGTTGAAAAAGAATGAGGGGGAAGATAAGGATCACTATTGTATCGTTTCCATTACCCTTTCCATTAACACAAAGGCTGACGGCTACAAGGAGTATGGCTCCGCAGAAAGCCTGGCGACGATGGAAGGCCTGATTAAAGATGAGATCAACAGCGTTTTTGCCCAATACACGACGGAAGAAGCGCGGGATAATCAGGAAACGATCAAGAAAGAAATTATCAACAGAATACAAACCATGTTTGATTCCAAGTTTATCTATAACGTGTCCTTCGGCGACATTATGTTTGGATAGTACTTAGACTAAATGACTGCCACAGGAGGTGAACTTTCGTGGGTGAGGTACTATCACAGAGCGAGATAGACAATCTGCTTGCCGCTTTGAGCAGCGGTGAGCTGGACACGGATGAACTGAACGGCGCGGATGATAAGCAGATTAAGGATTACGACTTTAAACGGCCGACTAAATTCTCGAAAGAGCATCTGCGCACATTGGAAATTATATATGAGCATTACGGACGGCTGCTTTCCACGAGTATGCCGGTATACCTGCGAAAGAATATACAGGTATCGGTGACCAGTTCCGAGACGGTTATCTTTTCGGAGTTTTCAAACTCCCTTTCCAATCCGGTTATTCTGGGCGTTGTCAATTTTCATCCGCTGGGCGGAATGATACTGATCGAACTGGCTTCACAGCTCGGGTTCGCGATGATTGACAGGATGCTGGGCGGCGCCGGTGATCCGCTCGAAAAGAGCAGGGAGTTCACCGAAATTGAAATGACAATCATCGAAAAAATGATGGTAGTCTGTATGCAGCTTATGCGGGAGCCATGGAAGAATGTGGTGGATATCAATCCCATGATGGAGAGGATTGAGACCAATTCCCAGTTTGCACAGATTATCGCGCCGAGCGATATGATTGCCATTGTCACCTTGAACATGAAGATAGGTGAAGTGGAAGGATTTATGAATGTATGTCTCCCCTTCTTCACGTTGGAGAGCGTCATGGATAAGCTCAATACGAAGTACTGGTATGCAAACCTGCAGGAGCAGGGTGACGAGGATTTCGAGGAGTACATCGAGGCTCTTATCAAGAGAGTGGATGTTCCTGTCAAGGCGGTGCTGGGAAAAACGAGCATATCGGTTACCGATTTTGTAAATCTGCAGATCGGCGACATCATACGATTAGATACCGAGGTAGAGCAGGATCTTACGGTGTATGTGGGCAATATTAGAAAATTTACCGCGCTCCCGGGTACTAGCAGGGATAAGAATGCTGTGCGGGTTACTTCGGTGATCAGAGAGGGGGAAGAATAAAAGCATGGACGGAATGTTATCACAGGATGAAATAAATGCGCTTTTGAATGGCACGGATGATTCGGCCGGTGATGCTGCGGGAGAGAATACCGCAGGTTTTGATGGTGATGAAGCGGATGATTCGCTTCTGTCAGACATTGAGAAAGACGCTGTCGGCGAGGTTGCCAATATCAGCATGGGCGCATCTGCTACCACCCTGTTCTCCATTGTTAACCGCAAGGTCAACATTACGACACCTGTGGTTAAGATGGCAACCTGGAAGAATGTACTGGAAGATTATGAGAAGCCCTGCGTATTTATTCTGATTAAGTATACACAGGGATTGGATGGATCGAATATTCTGATCTTAAAAGAGCATGATGTGAAGATCATCACAGATCTGATGATGGGTGGTGACGGCAGTAATACAGACGGAGAACTGGGAGAGCTGCATCTTTCAGCGATTTCGGAGGCGATGAACCAGATGATGGGTTCCTCCGCCACATCACTTTCCACCATGCTTGGCAAGATGATAGATATCAGCCCGCCGGAGGCAAGTCTGGTGGATCTGACGGCGTTTAAGTCAGGCGGCGATATTGCAGAGTTTCTGGAGGGAACTTTCGTAAAGATCTCCTTCAGGATGCAGATTGACGAGCTGGTGGATTCCACGATTATGCAGTTGTATCCGGTGGAGTTCGCGAAAGAGATTTATGACACCTTTATTGCCAGTCAGGGCGGTAACGAACCCCCTGCACCTGCGGCGGCGCCTGCGCCTGCCCCGGCACCGGCGGCAGCACCGGCTCCGGCACCGCAGCCTATGTCGCAGCAGCCCATGCCACAGCAGATGCCGCAGATGGATATGAGTCAGATGCAGATGATGCCACAGATGGGAATGCCCCAGATGATGCCGCAGATGCAGATGATGCCCCAGATGATGCCGCAGCAGAATATGAATGTGCAGCCTGTTCAGTTCCAGAGTTTTGCCAGCGATTTCAATCCGCTGCAGAGTCAGGAGAATATCGAACTGATCAAGGATGTACCGCTGGAGGTAACGGTAGAGCTGGGCAGGACTTCCAAATCCATTTCGGAGATTCTGGATTTTGCGCCGGGCACGATCATCGAACTGGATAAAATTGCCGGTGAACCGATTGACATTCTGGTCAACGGCAAGTTTGTAGCAAAAGGTGAAGTAGTAGTTATTGAGGAAAGCTTTGGTATTCGGGTAACCGAAATTATCAAATAATATGTGATAGGAGAAGAGAGATGGCAAAGAATATTTTAGTATGTGATGATGCAGCGTTTATGCGAATGATGATCAAGGATATCCTGACTAAGAACGGCTATAACGTGGCAGGAGAGGCTGAGAACGGCGCAAAAGCGGTTGAAAAGTACAACGAGCTGAAACCCGATCTTGTGCTGATGGACATCACGATGCCTGAGATGGATGGTATTCAGGCTCTCAAGAAGATCAAAGAGGGCGATCCCGGCGCTATGGTTATTATGTGTTCCGCCATGGGTCAGCAGGCAATGGTTATCGAATCCATTCAGTCCGGCGCTAAGGATTTCATTGTAAAACCTTTTCAGGCTGACCGTGTCTTAGAGGCTGTGAAGAAGGTTGTTGGATAATGCTTCTTACCGCTGCATTACCAGACAGGACTGACTCCTATGTGCAGTTTATAACAGTATTGCTGCTGTTTGTGTTCGTGCTGGCGATCACCGCCTTTGTGACCAGATGGATCGGCGGTTACCAGAAGGGCAGGTCTGTGGGCGCGAACATGGAGCTGATCGAGTCGCTCCGTCTGTCGAATAATAAGTACGTGCAGATCGTCAGGATCGGACGGAAGTATTTGGCAGTTGCAGTCTGCAAAGATACTGTTACAATGTTATCAGAGATTCCCGAGGAGGATTTAAGCTTTCCCGAGGGGTCTTTCGGAAGTGCGTCCACTTTCAGGGACGTGCTCGCAAAAATACAGAAAGAAAGAATTCTGGAAAAAGAAGACGGGCGAGACGAATGAAGAGATATTTTTCCAGATATCATTTGGCAAAATTAATATGCCTGCTGATGGTGGCAGGCATATTGTATCTTAGCCGGGGGCTGACCGCCTTTGCGGTGGAGGATAACAGACCGGATTCGGTGACGGAATCGGTGGTGACCGATACCCCTTACCGGGATTCCAATCTCACCGGTACGGAGAGTGAGAGAACAAATGTGGATCCGCCCGGTGCCTCTGAGAGCGCCGAAGATCTGGCTGAACTGAATATAGCCAATACGGTGACGGTTACGTACAACAATGGTAATGGCAGCGTGAATGGTGCGCTGCGTATTCTGATGATCCTTACCTTGATTGCTATTGCACCGTCATTGCTTGTTATGTTAACCTCGTTTACGAGGATTATTATTGTACTCCATTTTACGAGACAGGCGTTGAACACGCAGTCGGCTCCGCCGAACACAGTGCTGATCGGCATAGCCCTGTTTCTGACCTTCTATGTGATGCAGCCCACACTGGCGGCGGTGTATACGGACGCGATTGTGCCTTTCGAGGCGGGGGAGCTGACACAGGAGGAGGCGCTCACGGCGGCAGCGGCGCCGGTCAGGCAGTTTATGTACGGACAGACCCAGAAGAGCGACGTCAATTTCTTTATGGATCTCTCACGTACCGAATGGAGTGGTGAACTGGACGACATACCGATCAGCGTGCTGGTGCCCGCATTTATTATCAACGAGCTGCGGCAGGCGTTTATTATCGGTTTCCTTATATATATTCCGTTTATTGTGATTGACATGGTGGTGGCTTCCACACTGATGAGTATGGGTATGATGATGCTGCCGCCGACCACGATTTCCATGCCGTTCAAGATTCTGCTGTTTGTGCTGGCGGACGGCTGGTATCTGGTGATCAAGGGAGTCGTAGAGAGTTTTTATTACTGAGCAGGCGCTCAGTGTATGCGAGGATTGGAGCGTGTGTAAATGAATGTCAATGACGTCACAGCCATTGCCGAGCAGGCAATCTTTACAATTATCAAGTGCGGCGCACCGATGCTTCTGGTTTCTCTCTGCGTAGGTCTGTGCGTGAGTATTTTCCAGACCGTTACCTCCATTCAGGAGCAGACGCTTACCTTTGTGCCGAAGATACTGGCAATTTTTCTGTCGCTGATTGTCATGGGACACTGGATTATGAACAACATGGTGGAGTTTATGACAGTGCTGTGGACCGACTTCAATCGTTATCTCAGATAGGGATAATTTCTGCTGTGGGAAAGTGACAATATGTTAGATATCAGCTTTACTTATGCGGATTTGGAATATTTTCTGTTGATTTTGGTGCGGGTCAGCTGCTTTGTGTACGTTGCTCCGTTTTTCAGCATGTCAAATGTACCCCGGAGAGTAAAGGCTGGTTTCAGTATCTTTTTCGCCTATCTGATCTATGTGTCACTGGACAGGGGAGAGGTGGTTTACAACTCGCTTCTCGGCTACGCGGTGATTGTGATGAAGGAGGCGCTGACGGGATTTCTGGTCGGCTGGGGTGCGCAGATATGCACCACGGTAACTTCCTTTGCGGGAAGCATCGCGGACATGGAGATCGGTCTTTCCATGGTTTCGCTGTTAGATCCGACGACGAAAGAGCAGGCGACCTTCACGGGCGTGTTCTATCAGTACATGTTTACGCTTTTGATGATTATCTCGGGTCTGTACCAGTACCTGATAAGGGCGCTGGTGGATACCTTTACCTTAATTCCGATAAACGGCGCGATTTTTAAGAGAGAGGCGCTGTTGGAATCCATTCTCCTGTTTCTGGGGGATTATCTGGTGATCGGATTCCGCATCATACTGCCGATCTTCTGTGCCATGATTTTTCTGAACTGTGTGCTTGGCGTGCTGGCAAAGGTGTCTCCGCAGCTTAACATGTTTGCCGTCGGTATGCAGCTGAAAGTGCTTGTGGGACTGGGAATCCTCTTTTTGTCGGTGCGGATGCTGCCGGCTCTGGCGGACAACGTCTTTACGCAGATGAAGCGGATGATAGTATCCTTTGTGGAGGGGATGATTTGATCTTACAATATAATCTCCAGTTTTTCGCCAAGGATGGTCCGGGCGGAGAAAAAACCGAAGAACCTACCAGTAAAAAGCTCAGTGACGCGAGAAATGAAGGACAGGTGGCGAAGAGCAAAGAGGTGACGAGCGCCTTTGAGATGCTGGCAGCCTTTCTGATGATGCGTTTCTTCATACAGTACATAGGAACGGTTCTGGTGGGGAATATTTACGATATTTACTCCCAGATCCCGACGTATGTGAAGCTCTACGAAGGGCATATCCAGTCGCAGACCTTCCGGATGCTGTTTGTGCAGTCCCTCCTGCGGATTCTGCAGATCATCGCGCCGTTTCTGATTGTGGGTTTTCTGGTGGCTTTTATCACAAACCTTTTACAGGTAAAATGGAAGGTGACGACCAAGCCGCTGAAGCCAAAATTCAGCAAACTGAACCCGGTGAACGGCTTTAAACGTTTTTTTTCACCAAACTCTCTGGTAGAACTGGTGAAATCGGTATTAAAACTGGCGCTGATCGGGTATGTGGTGAAAAGCTATCTGGAAAAAAATATGCCGCCCATCTTCCAGCTTTATGATATTTCCCTGAATCAGGGAATCGTGCAGGTGGGTATGCTGGTGATCAATCTGGGCATACGGATATCTTTGTTTTACATGCTCATTGCCGCCGCTGACTATGTCTATCAGAAGATCAAGTTCAAGAAAGATATGAAGATGACCAAGCAGGAAGTCAAGGACGAGTATAAGAATGCAGAAGGTGATCCTCAGGTCAAGAGCAAACAGAGGCAGAGGATGATGGAGGCGTCCAGACGCCGCATGATGCAGCAGCTTCCCGAGGCGGATGTGGTTATCACGAACCCGACCCACTACGCCGTGGCGATCAAGTATGAGCCTGAACTTTACGACGCTCCCTTTGTGGTGGCGAAGGGCGCCGATTATCTGGCGCAGAAGATCAAGGATGTGGCGAAGGAAAACCGTATCGAGATTGTGGAAAACAAACCTTTGGCACGAATGCTCTACGCGAATGTGGATGTGGGCAGCGTGGTGCCGCCGGAATTGTATCAGGCGGTGGCGGAGGTGCTGGCTTTCGTATATCATTTGAAGGGAAAAGTTTGATTGTATGTGTTATATAACGAGTGTTATTTCATGGAAGGAGGTGACTTGCGATGCAGAAACTCAGAATTGGTGACGTTGGCGTTACCCTGTATCTGTTAGCGGCGTTTGTGATGCTGATCGTTCCGATTAAATCGGGACTTCTGGATGTACTTCTCGCCTGCAATATCGCGGTCGCCTTTACAGTCATGTTCAGTTGTATGTTTGCCAATGAAGTGCTGAAGATGTCGTTTTACCCGACGATCCTGCTCTTCACGACCGTGTTCAGGATTGCGCTGAATGTTTCCTCCACGAGACTGATTTTGTCTACCGGCGACGCCGGCAACGTGGTGCAGACCTTCGGTCAGTATGTGGGCGGCGGTGATCTTCTGATCGGTGTCCTTGTGTTCTTAATTCTGATTATCGTACAGTTTATGATTATCAACAAAGGTTCCGAGCGTGTGGCTGAGGTGACGGCGCGATTCACGCTGGACGCGATGCCCGGTAAGCAGATGGCGATCGACGCGGACCTTAATACCGGCGCCATCACGGATGAGGAGGCGAGAAAGCGCCGCGAAAAGATTCAGGACGAGTCCACTTTTTTCGGTTCCATGGACGGTGCCGTGAAGTACGTAAAGGGAGATGCCACCGCCGGTCTGGTGATCACTTTCATCAATATCGTGGGCGGAATCGGCTTCGGCGTGTTCCGTCAGGGTATGGAAATGGTGGAAGCTCTCAATAAATATACGATTCTGACCATCGGTGACGGTCTGGTGAGCCAGATTCCGTCCCTGCTGATCTCTCTCGCCACAGGTATTCTTGTGACGAAGGGGTCCAAGGAGGCGGATTTCGGCACGGTGCTGATCAGCCAGCTTTTCGGTACGCCCAAGGTACTGTATCTGGTGGGCGCGGTTCTGGCGTTTCTGGGAATTGTCACCCCCTTGAATCCGGTGGTATTCGTGGGACTCGGTCTGGTATTCGTGGTGGTCGGCAGAGTGATGGCGGGCACCATCGAGACGGCTGTGATCGAGCACGAGGCTGACGAGGAAGAGGCGGCGGCGGAGGAGATCAGGCAGCCGGAGAATGTCACTTCGCTCCTGCAGGTTGACCCCATCGAGCTGGAGTTCGGCTACGGCATCATTCCCTTAGCCGACGTCAATCAGGGCGGCGATCTTCTGGACCGCGTGGTTATGATCCGAAGGCAGATCGCGCTGGAACTCGGTACGGTCGTGCCGATTATCCGCCTGCGTGATAACATACAGTTGAATCCAAACCAATATATTATTAAAATAAAGGGTGTGCAGGTCAGCGAGGGCGAGATCCTGTTCGACCACTACATGGCGATGAACCCCGGTTATGTGGAGGAGGAGATCACAGGTATCCCGACCTTCGAGCCGTCCTTCCACCTGCCCGCCATCTGGATCACGGAGGGGCAGAGGGAGCGCGCGGAGAGCATGGGCTACACGGTGGTAGACCCGCCGTCCATCATTGCGACGCATCTGACGGAGATTATCAGACAGTACATATCCGAACTTCTGACGAGACAGGATGTACAGAGTCTGGTGGACAATTTAAAGGAGTCGAACCCTTCCCTCGTGGAGGAGCTGTTTCCGAAGCTTCTGGGACTCGGCGAGATACAGAAAGTATTGCAGAATCTGTTAAAGGAAGGCATTTCCATCAGGGATCTGCTTACCATTTTCGAGACGCTGGCGGATTACGCTTCGACGACCAGAGATACCGATATTCTGACGGAGTATGTCAGACAGAGTTTAAAGCGCGCGATTTCGGGCAAGTTTTTCCCGGCAAACGAGACGACAAGCGTGGTGACGCTGGATCCGAAGCTGGAGCAGGAGATCATGGCGAGCGTCAAGCAGACGGAGCAGGGCGCTTATCTGACTCTCGATCCCGCAAAGACGAAAGATATCATGGAATCTCTTGGCGTGGAGGTCAAAAAGCTGGAAGACCTTGGCAAGATCCCGCTTGTGATCACCTCTCCGATTGTGCGTGCTTACTTTAAAAAGCTGACGGAGGACTACTATAAGGATCTGGTTGTTGTGTCCTATAACGAGGTGGAATCCAGTGTTGAATTACAGTCTGTTGGGATGGTGACAGCATAATGATAATTAAAAAATTTACTGCGAAAACCGAAAAGGAAGCGATCGAGAACGCCAGAGCGGAACTGGGCGAAGGCGTGGTCGTGATGAACGTGAAGCCCGTGAAACCCAAGGGTCTTTTCGCGTTTCTGAAGACTCCCATGGTGGAGGTCACGGTGGCGCTTGAGGAGGAGAGCGAGAAGCTGACGGCGGCGGTATCGGCGATCAGCAATGTGATTGCCTCCAGCCAGAATAAAGAAGAAGAGGCGGCGAAGAGTGCGCCTGTTAACAATACACCCGTTACGGAAACCCATGAGATGCGGGACGGCGGCGCCGTAAAGGAGAAACGGGAAAACAACAGCGCCATAGAGGAGAAGCTGGACAGTCTCCAGTCGCTTCTGGAACAGCAGCTCCAGAAGCCCGAGGAGGAGAAGGAAGAGGCGCAGGAAGAGAAAAAAGAGGAGACGGAGACGGATAAATTCATGCACCTTCTGCATGATACCATGCTGGACAATGAGGTGGATGAAAAGTATGCCAGAGAGATCATAGAGGAGATCGAGCTGATCAACAAGCCGAATATTCCCTTTGACTATGCGCTGGCGAATATTTACCAGAAGATGATCCTCAAATTCGGCAAGCCGAGCGGTATTGGGCCGGCGTCAAACGGAATCAAGCTTGTGTTCTTTATCGGTCCTACCGGTGTCGGAAAGACGACCACGATCGCCAAGATCGCGTCCAAGTTCCGCGTGGATGAGAAGAAGAAGGTGGCGCTTCTGACGGCGGATACCTACCGCATCGCCGCGGCGGAGCAGCTGCGCACCTACGCGAATATTCTGGAGGTGCCTTTCCGCGTGATCTACACGGTGGAGGAAATCAACAAGGCGCTGGAGGATTTCAAAGACTACGATTATATCCTGATTGATACGGCGGGACACTCCCACCAGAATACGACGCAGAAAGATAACATGCGTAATATTATACATTCCGTGGATGACAGGGTGGAGAGCGAGGTGCACCTTGTCCTGAGCGCCACGACGAAGTACAAGGATCTGATCAGCATAGCGGATTCCTATAAGGAGATGGCGGACTACAAGCTGATCTTCACGAAGCTGGACGAGACGACGACACTCGGCAATCTTCTGAATCTGCGGCTTTATACGGGCGCGTCGCTGTCCTATGTGACATACGGGCAGAATGTGCCGGATGATATCGAGGACTTTAATCCGCAGAAGACGGTCAAGAGACTGCTAGGCGGGAAGAACTGACCGGAGGAAGAACTAAGGAGGAGATCTGATTATAATGGATCAGGCTGAACAACTGAGAAGGATAATAAAGGGAAGCGCTCCGCCGAAACGTCCTCTGGCAAGGGTCATCACCGTTACAAGCGGCAAGGGAGGCGTTGGGAAATCAAATACGGCGATCAATCTGGCAATACAGTTTCGCAAAATGGGACAGAAGGTTATTATTCTGGATGCGGATTTCGGACTGGCAAACATAGAGATCATGTTTGGCGCCGTTCCTAAACATAACTTGTGTGATTTAATTTATCAGGGAAAGAATATCAGGGATATCATCACCTGGGGTCCCATGGAAGTGGGCTTTATATCGGGCGGTTCCGGGATCACGGGGATGACGAATCTGGATAAGGATAATCTGGTGACTATCATAGACAATCTGGCGGAGTTAGACGAGATGGCGGAGACCATTATTGTGGATACCGGCGCGGGCATTTCGGACGCGGTGCTGGAATTTCTCGTGGCGAGCGGGGAGATCCTTCTGGTGACCACGCCGGAGCCGACTTCCATCACGGACTCCTACTCGCTCCTTAAGGCGCTGAGCCGTCATCCCCGCTACAGGGCGGAGAGAACGCAGGTGAAGGTGCTCGCGAACAAGGTGACGGGGGAACAGGAAGCGCTCTCGCTTTACGGGAAGCTGGAAACGGTGGTGGAGCGGTATCTCAAGGTGTCGGTCTCCTATCTGGGGATGATTCCGCAGGATCCGCTTCTGGCGAAGGCGGTGATGCAGCAGATGCCGGTATCTTTGGATAACCCCAAGGCAAGGTCAGCGATTGCCTACGAAATTATCGCGGCGAAACTGATGAATAAGGAACTGGACAAAACGATTCCGAGGCGTGGTATGGCGGCATTCTTTTCCCATATCATGTCGGGAAAATAAGACGGCAGGCATTTACGCCGGGAGGTAAGAGATGTCAGAAGTGTTATCAAAGTACGCGGTGCCGGGAGGAGAGGTAGAACTCAAGGCGATCGGCAGGGAGCGGGAGCCGGAGGACAGCAGGCTGCGCAAGGCACACCGGAGTCAGGTCCTGCGGGTATTGACGGAGAACCGCGTGGAGGTAGCGATGCCGATCGAGGAGGGCAAGCTGATTCTCCTGCCGGTGGACGGCGAATACGACATGTATTTTTACGGGAACAACGTGGTTTACCAGTGCACGGCGCGGGTGGCTGACCGCTATCGCCATAACGGGCAGTATGTGCTGGTGATGGATCTGACGAGCAACCTGCGCAATTACCAGAGGCGCGAGTATTACCGTTTCAGCTGCGCGCTGGAAATGGATTCGAGACAGCTTAGCGAGGAGGAGGAAATCTCCGTTGCCGCGCAGGAGGAACTGCTGCCGGCGCTGCCCTTAAAGAGCAGCGTGATCGTGGACATCAGCGGCGGCGGGCTCAGGTTTGTTGCCTACTACGCTTACGAGGTGAACAGCCTGATCCTGTGTAAGTACCATCTGCAGATTGAAGGCAGGGAGAAGGAGTACCGGCTTGTTGGAAAAGTTCTGGCGGTGAACGAGCTGGAGAAGGAGCCGGGCGTGTTTGACCACCGCGTGCAGTATGTGAATGTAGATCCTCAGGACAGGGAGGAAATTATTCAGTATATTTTTGACGAGGCGAGGAAAACCCATAGGAAAGCGGGTGGCTGATCTGCCGGAGGTAGAATATGAAAAATATATTGCTGGTTGACGACTCTGCACTCATGAGAAGGGTGCTCTGTGATATAATTGAATCAGATAAGCGATTCCGTGTACAGGACAGGGCGGTAAACGGTCTGGATGCGCTGGCTCTGCTCAGCAGGAAGTCCTACGATGCGGTTGTGCTCGACGTGAATATGCCGCAGATGAACGGGCTGGAGCTTCTGAAGGAGCTGCAGAAACGCAGGATCTCGGCGAAGATCATTATGGCGAGCACGGACACGGCGGACGGTGCGAAGGTTACGCTTGACGCGCTGGAACTGGGTGCGCTGGATTTTATCCACAAGCCTACCAGTGCGCTGGACTGCCGTAACGGGTCTTTCAGTCAGGGACTGCTGCAGATTCTTGCCGCGGTAACGGATCTGGATACGCCGATGCCGGCACCGGCTCCGTCGGGACCAGCGGCGGTTCCGAGAGCGGCGAGGAACATTGTGGGCAGAACGGGAGCGGTTCCTGCGGTGGAGAAGCCGGAGAAAAAGGTGACGGCGCCGCCTTCGGGGAAGGCAGTCTACAATCCGGGAAGCCAGATTGTGGCGCTGGCCAGTTCCACAGGCGGTCCCAAGGCATTGCAGGCGGTTATTCCGAAACTCCCGGCGAACCTGAAGGTGCCGGTGGTGGTGGTGCAGCATATGCCTGCCGGATTTACGGCGTCCCTTGCAGAGAGGCTGAACTCCCTGAGCGAAGTCACCGTGAAGGAAGCGGCGGAGGGAGATGTGCTCATGCCCGGCAATGTATATATCGCCATGGGCGGGAAGCATCTGAATGTTCTGAATATGTCGGGCAAATATACGATCCATTATTCGGACGAACCGGCAAGGGAAGGTGTGAAACCGTGTGCGAACTACATGTATGAATCCCTGATGGACAGCAAATTCGACAGGGTGGTATGCGTGGTGATGACGGGGATGGGAGCAGACGGTACAGAAGGAATCCAGCATCTGAAAGAGAAAAAGAAAATACATGTGATTGTACAGGAGGCGAGCACATGCGCCGTGTACGGGATGCCGAAGAGCGCCGTGAACGCGGGACTGGCGGATCAGGTAGTGCCGCTGGAGCAGATCGCACAGGAAATCACAACAAACGTGGGGGTAAAATAATATGGATGTAAGCCAGTATCTTGAGATTTTCCTTGATGAAACCAATGAACATCTGCAGAATTTAAATACGCAGATTCTCTCTCTGGAGCAGGATCCCGAGAACATGGACACGATCAACGAGATCTTCCGTGCTGCCCATTCCTTAAAGGGTATGGCGGGAACCATGGGCTATAAGAGAATGCAGACGCTGACCCATGATATGGAGAACGTTTTCTCTGAGGTGAGAAACGGCAATATCAAAGTGAAGGCGGATATGATCGATGTGCTGTTCCAGTGTCTTGACGCGCTGGAGGAGTATAACACGAATATCAGGGAAAGCTCCGACGAGGGTACGAATGATAACGGTGCGCTGATCAAGCGGTTGAACGATATTATGGGCGGCGGTTCCGATGACAGCGCCGCGCCGGCAGAGCAGGAACAGGCGCCGCAGGCGCAGGCTGTGGATGCAGCGGCTGCGGGCGGTTTTGTGGGAATTAAGCTGAACGAGAACCAGCAGAGTGTACTCGGCGAGGCGCTCAAGCAGGGCAAGAGAGTGTACGGGCTGACCGTGAAAGTACAGGAGTCCTGTATTCTGAAGGCGGCAAGGGCGTTTCTGGTGTTTAAGGCGATTGAGGAGACGAGCGAAATCATTGTTTCCGATCCTTCCTCGCAGGATATTGAGGACGAAAAGTTCGATCTGCACTTCAGTCTGATTATTGTTTCCGAGGCAGAACTGAACGAAGTTGTGACGGCGGCAAAGAGTGTGTCCGAGATCGAGGACGTCTCCGGCAGCGTGCTGAACATTGACGATGTGGGGGCGGCTGAGACGGAGGAATCCCATGCGGCGGAGACCGGGGCAGAGGCAGAGGCGGCAGCGCCCGCGGCGCCCGCACAGGAGGCACAGGCAGCCCAGACACCTGTGGCAGCGCAGGCGCCGGCTCCCGCGGAGGCAGCGGCGCAGACACCGGCGCCCGCGGCGAAGAAGGCGCCCGCGAATAAGCCTGTGGTAAACCGTACAGTCAGAGTGGATATAGAGAAACTGGATACGCTGATGAATCTGGTCAGCGAGTTGATTATCGCGAAGAACTCCCTCGTGTCGGCTTCCGCGATGTCGGGCAATTCCAGTCAGGCGGTGAACGAGCAGATCGAGTATCTGGAGAGCGTCACCACTTCCCTCCACGAGTCGGTTATGAAGGTGAGGATGGTGCCCATCGAGAGCACCGTGAACAAGTTCCCCCGTATGGTCCGCGACCTGCAGAAGAAGCTTGGCAAGAAGATGGAACTGTACATGAGCGGTGAGGAGACAGAGCTTGACCGTACCGTGGTGGACCAGATCGGCGATCCGCTGATGCATCTGCTGCGCAATTCCGCAGACCACGGACTGGAGTCCGCTGCGGTGCGTAAAGAGAGAGGGAAGCCGGAAGTCGGTTCCATTTTCCTCGACGCTTATCAGGATGGTAACAACGTTGTCATTGAGGTGAGGGATGACGGTAACGGTATTGATACAAAGGCAGTAAAGAACAAGGCGATAGAGCGCGGCGTCATCACCCCGGAACAGGGCGAGGCAATGAGCGAGAAGGAGATCATAGACCTGCTGTTCAACGCGGGATTCTCCACCGCGAAAGTTGTTTCGGACGTGTCGGGACGAGGCGTAGGTCTGGACGTGGTGAAGTCCATGATCGAATCCCTGAGCGGTGAGGTGGAAGTGAAGTCCAGACTCGGCGAGGGCAGCACGTGGACGATCAGACTGCCGCTGACGCTGGCGATTATTCAGGCTCTGATGGTGGAGATAGGCGACGAGAAATATGCCATCGCGCTCGGCTCCATCCAGACGATCGAGGATATCCTTCCCAGCGACGTGAATCTGGTACAGGCGAAGGAAGTCATCCAGCTGCGTGATCTGGTTATCCCGCTGATCCGGCTGAATGAGATTCTGGATATCCCGAGCAAGAAAGATCCGGAGGAAAATCTGGTTGTGGTTGTCGTTAAGAAGGGCGATAAGCTTGCGGGTCTTGTGGTGGATGAACTGATCGGGCAGCAGGAGATCGTTATCAAGTCACTTGGCAAATATATCAGCAAGTGTAAGATTATCAGCGGCGCGACGGTTCTTGGCGACGGTGAAGTGGCGCTGATTCTGGATGCCAACTCATTGATCTGACAGGAGGGAGGAAGAGAGCATGAATGAAGTAGAAGAATTAAGACCGGTGGGGCAGACCACACAGTTTATCGTAATAAAGCTTGGCGACGAGCAGTACGGCATCGATATCAAGTACATAGACAATATCGTGAGAATGCCGCATATCACCAGAGTGCCGAAGGTTGACGATTACCTGAAGGGCGTTATTAACCTGCGGGGCGAGGTCATTCCTGTTATGAGCATCCGCATCAAGATGGGGCTGGAGGAGGACGTGGAGACGAAATCCAGCAGAATTATCATCCTGAAGCTGGAACAGCAGGGAACCATCGGCGTGATCGTGGATGAGGTCAAGGAAGTGGTGACGTTAGAAAATGACAGGATTGAAAAAGTGGCGTATGACTCAAAAGATGAGAAGTCAAACTTCCTCTGCGGAGTCGGGAAGAGCGACGGGGGACTGATCTCCCTGCTCGATTTGAATGCGGTTGTACTGGAAAGCGTATAGGAGGAGTAAGAGTGGGCGAAATCAGTTTAGACGAAATGTCAAATGAATATTTCGACGTCCTGAGAGAGTTAGGCAACATCGGCGCCGGGAATGCCACCACGGCTCTGGCGCAGATGATGCAGTGCAAGGTGGATATGGCAGTTCCAAAAGTACAGCTTCTGGAGTTCAAGGAGCTGGGTGAAGCCATGGTCGGTGAAGAGACGGTCATGGCTGGTATCTACCTTGGCATAGAGGGCGACATCAAAGGCAGCATTATGTTCCTGCTTGAGAAGGCGGCGGCAAAGCATCTGGTTGGCAAACTGATGGGTATGGAGTCGGAGGGCGACGAGTTTACCGATATGGAGTTTTCCGCGCTGAAAGAGGTGGGAAATATTATCACGGGTTCGTATCTGAATTCCCTTTCAAGCATTACGAATCTGGCGATCTATCCTTCCGTGCCGGATCTGACGGTGGACATGGCGGGAGCGATCTTAAGCGTGCCGGCGATAGAGTTTGCGGCGCTCGGAGACAGGATGTTGATGATCCAGACACAGTTTTTTGACGAGATGGTGTTAGACGGATATTTTATCTTGATTCCTGATCTGGATTCTTATGGCAGGATGCTGGCGGCGCTGGGGATCAATATCTGATCGGACGGCGGACATGGGTATGGACTAAGAAAGTGTAAACGGGAGAACGCGGTGTTATGAGTGTAGAGATAAAGGTCGGAATGGCTGACTTAAACGTATGCGTCAGTCCGGATAGGATTACAACCCTGGGACTGGGGTCTTGTGTAGGTATTGCGCTTCGCGATCCGGTCACAAAGATCGGCGGGCTGGCGCACATTATGCTGCCTGACTCTACGACGATTCGCAACAACTCCAATATACCGAAGTTTGCTGATACGGGAATAGAGGAGCTTGTGAAGCAGGTGACCAGAAAAGGGGCGAACAGAAGCCGGCTTGTGGCAAAGATCGCGGGCGGCGCGCAGATGTTTGGATTTAACAGCAACAGCGAGATGGTGCGCGTGGGGGAGAGAAATGTGCAGGCGACCAAGAAAAAGCTGGCGGAGCTGCGTATTCCGATTCTGGCGGAGGATACCGGCAAAAATTTCGGAAGAACTGTTATTTTTTATCCCGAAACCGGGGATTTTGTAATTAGGGCGGTAGGTAAGCAGGAATACAAGATCTGACGACGGGACATCGGGAAGAGGATGGAAGGGTAACAAGGTGGACTGGGAAGAGAAGAACAGCGAAGAGACAGGTGAAGAGGCAGACGTCCTGGAGGAGGGCGGGGAGCCGGAAGAGGGGCTTGAGCCGGAGGATGAGATTGAAACTGCGGCAGAGCGTGAGGCGAGGGAAAAGCGCGAGGAAGAGGAGAGACAAGCAAAGGCGAGAAAACGCAGACTGATCCCTCCTTTTGTCATGTTATTTGCCGGAGCGGTGGTCAGCATTGCCATGCGTATTCTGCACTATGATCTGCAGACGATGCTGATTGTTTTGCTGTGCGTGCTGCTGGGGTTCTATTTTGTCGGACGAATCCTGCAGATTATGCTGGACCGGTTTGAACAGCAGATACAGGATGCCCACATGGAGGAGGGCGAGGTTATAGAAAAGGAACCAGAGGAGTAAAATAAAAACCAAAAGGCTGTAGGTACTCAGAATGGACGAAACAGGCAAAAAGAAACTCTGGGAGGAATACGCGAATACGGATTCCCCGGAGGTACGGGAAAAGATCATATTGGAATATGCGCCTTTGGTGAAGGTGGTTGCCGGACGCCTCAGTATGTATCTCGGGTACAATGTGGAGTATGAGGATCTTGTGAGTTACGGGATATTCGGGCTGATTGACGCCATTGACAAGTTTGACTGCCTGAAGGACGTCAAGTTTGAGACTTACGCCAGTTTGCGTATACGGGGGGCGATCCTTGACCAGATCCGTAAAATGGACT
The DNA here is from genome assembly GCA_910586705.1 of uncultured Lachnospiraceae bacterium. Taxonomy (GTDB): domain Bacteria; phylum Bacillota; class Clostridia; order Lachnospirales; family Lachnospiraceae; genus UBA3282. The sequence goes on from CAJUJK010000019.1 coordinate 67,476, forward strand.
GGATTCCGCGGACCATCAGGCAGAAGCAGAAGCGGATCGACGCGGCAATCAAGGAGATTGAGACGCAGTACGGCAGGAGCGCCACAGACGAGGAGATCGCGAGACTTCTGGGCATTACGGATGAGGAGTATCTTGACTGGCAGTCCCAGATGAAGATCACCAACGTGGTGTCTCTGAATGAGTTTTTAGAGCAGGGGAGCGAAGTCTCCAATGAGGCGGGGAGCACGAAGAGCGCGGCATTTGATTCGCCGGAAGAGATTCTGGAGCGGGACGAATTGAAGAAGGTGCTGGCGCAGGCTCTTGAGCTTTTGACGGAAAAAGAGCGCAAGGTAATCGTTCTTTACTATTACGAGGATCTGACCCTGAAGGAAATCAGTAATATATTGGAGGTGTCCGAGTCGAGAATTTCTCAGCTCCACACCAGAGCTCTGCAGAAGATGAGGGGAAAGCTGGGAGACTATATCGGCATTCTCACAGATACTGACAGAAGAAAATAAAACAGGGGTGTATATGAACGGATATTTCAGACTGGTGAACCGGGAAGGGGCGTCGTCGCTCAGGCTGTTTCCACCGAAGGGTGACGGAAAACCCATTGATGTTACGGATCTGCTTGAGTATCTGACGATGAAGGACTATGCCTGCGACCTGCCGACGCTTAAGCGTGCGGTGGAGGGCGCAGAGAAAGAGGAGCAGGAGATCTGTCTCGGAAATGAGACGAGACTTCCGGAGAGAGAATGCTATAAGCTGAGAGTGGGGCCTGACAAGATGCAGGCCTTTGCGAAGTTTTATGCGGCTTCCGAGGGCGGCGAGAACATGACTGCCGAGGAGATGATCAACGATCTGAAACTCCGGGGGATCAAGAGCGGCATCTGCACGGAGGCGATCGAGGGCTTCTTTAAAAAGAGAGAGTATCTGGAGGAAATTCTTGTAGCGCAGGGTCGTGCGCCCGTGCAGGGGAAACACGCATGGATTGAGTATAAATTTAGCACGGATAAAAAGGCGAAGCCTACTTTGAACGAGGACGGAAGCGTAGATTTCTTCCATCTGAATATACTAAACCATTGTAATAAGGGAGACGTGCTGGCTGTTCTGCACCCGGAAGAACCGGGTGAGCCGGGGGAGGATCTTGCGGGAAACCGGATCCTGCCGGCGGATGTGCGGAAGGAAACGTTAAAGTACGGACACAATATCGAACTGTCAGCGGACCGTACCACGCTTACCGCGCAGGTGAACGGGCATGTGGAGCTGGTGGAGGGGTCGGTTTTTGTCTCCGACGAACTGATGGTGGAGAATGTGGATAATTCCACCGGCAATATTGACTATGAAGGCAATGTACAGATTAACGGCAACGTGGCGACAAACTTTCAGGTGAAGGCAAAGGGAGATATTGTGGTGAAAGGCGTCGTGGAGGGCGCGCAGCTTACCGCCGGCGGCAATATTATTATCGCCAGAGGCATGAACGGCATGGGGCGCGGGGTTCTTAGGGCGAAGGGCAATATCGTTGCGAAATTTCTGGAAAATGTCACCGCGGAAGCGGACGGATATGTGGCGTCCGAGTCTATCCTGCACAGCAGGGTGACTGCGGGCAGCGAGGTAAACGTGGACGGCAGACGCGGATTTATCACCGGCGGAAAGGTGTGTGCCACGGGCAGTATCAATGTGAAAACACTCGGTTCGGAGATGGGGGCGGACACCATCGTGGAGGTGGGGACTGATCCAAAACTGAAGGCGCGTGTGAACGAGCTGCAGAAGCAGATCGGGGAGGACACGAAACTTCTGCAGACCGTGCAGCCCACGCTGATCTCCGCGAAACAGAAGCTGGCAAAGGGTGTGAAACTGAGTTCGGAGCAGATACAGCAGATCCAGTCCATGGCGGCATTAAATAAGCAGAAAACCGACGCGATCGCCGCGGCGAATAAGGAGATAGAGGATCTGCAGAAACAGATGATGAGTTCTTCGGAGACATCGGTGCGTGTAAAGGGGGAGGTATACCCCGGCACATGTATCTGTATCGGGGACGTTTCCATGGTGGTGCAGAAAACCACACACTACTGCCGTTTTGTCAGGGAGCGCGGCGACGTAAAGATGGCGCCGTTCTAACTAGATTTGAAGGGGGGGGGAGCAGCTATGGCAATAGGCTTTGTGGAGATGCAGGGACAGATCACGAGGGCACAGGACTTTACGACTGTCAAGCATAATGAGGACACGAAGGGTCTGGTAGACCAGTCCAATTTCGGGCAGGAGATGACCAGACAGGTGGAAAAGCAGACACAGAGGGTCAACGAGAAAGACAAGGCGGAAAACCGCCAGAAAAAATTCGACGCAAAAGAAAAAGGGAACAACGAATACCACGGAGACGGCGGGCAGAACAGGAAGAAAGAGAAAAAAGAGCCTGACGGCAAGGTGCTGTTAAAGGGTGTGAGCACCTTTGAAATTTCGGGGTAGGACACGAAAACGTTGTGTCGGATTACGAAAGGGAGAAGCATGAGTGTAATTGAGATCGTTCTGATTATCATCGGGGCAGGCGTATTTCTTCTGGGATATTTTCTGCCGGCAGGGAAGAAGGACGCAGATGAGGAAGTACAGTTGATCAGCGAGGCTGAAATCAGAAAACTGGTGGAGGGCGAGACGGAAACTGTCAGAGAGAGAGTCTCCGATATTGTGGATGAGACAATCGGGTACTCGATAGAGAAAACGGAGCGCGCCATGGAGCGCGTGGCAAATGAAAAGATTATGGCGGTGAACGAATACTCGGATACCGTTCTGGAGGAGATCAACAAAAATCATAAGGAAGTGACGTTCCTCTATGATATGCTCAATGACAAGCACGATACGCTGATGGCGGATATCGGGCAGGCAAATCAGGTCGTGGAAGAGATCAGACAGACTGTGCGCGACGCGGAAATCACGGCGTGCGAGACGGCGAAAAAGGCGAAGGCGGCGGAGGAAGCGGCGGAAGGCGCCCTGATGCGGATTCACCATGCGGAAGTCTCGGCGAGAGAGGCGCAGGACGCTGTGCAGGAGGCGGTGCAGTCCGTGATGGGGGCTGTGGAAGACACCCGCACGGATCTCTGGTCGATTCACAGCGCGGGAACCTACTCGCCGGAAGTGGTGGAGGAAGTGCAGTCGTCCCGTGTGTACCCGGTGACGCAGGAGGAAGAACTGCCGTATGATCTGGAGCCGGAGTATCTGCCGCATGAGCCTGTCTCAGAGGAGCCGGAGCCGGCTGTGGAGGAGGCTGACTTTCAGCCGATCAGACCGAGACGGGTTGAGATCATCCATGAGCCGGAGGCGGATTATGTTGCCGAGGAGCCGGAACTTTCCACAAGCGCGGTATTTGCGGAGATGGGTATTTTCGGGAACCGGGAGCCGGAAGGCAGCGGGGAATCCGCTAACAGAGAGTTTGGAAACAGCAGGGAACCCTATAACAGGGAGTTTGGAAACGGCAGGGAACCCGTCAGCAGGGAGTTTGGAAACGGCAGGGAATCTGGCGTCAGGAGGGCGCCCGTACCCGTGCAGGAGGAGCCCCGCGGGGTGGATATCCGCTTTGCACAGGGAAAAGATAACGGGCGTAATAGCAATGAGAGAATCTTGGAACTTCACAAGGCAGGCAAGTCCAATATGGCGATCGCCAAAGAACTCGGGCTTGGCCTTGGCGAGGTAAAACTGGTAATAGACCTGTTTGAGGGCATGTAAGTATGGAAAAAAAATATTATTTCCGCGGACTCGGTCTGGGAATTATCGTAACGGCTGTTATTATGGGAATTGCCCTGTCCGGCGGCGGAAAAAAAGAGAAAATGACAGATGAGGAAGTGATCGCCCGGGCGAAAGAGCTTGGTATGATCGAGGATTCCACCCTGTTGGAGGCAGCGGAGGGGGAAGACGCCGGAGACGGACAGGAAGAGGCGGAAACGCCGCCCGCGCAGAAAGAGGACGCTGTCAAAAAAGATATTGCGGTGGCGAAGGAAAAAGAGGAAGCGGATAAGAAGGCGGAGCAGGAGAAGGAGCCGGTACCCGTGCCGGATGAGGAAAAGCCGGTGGTGGGTACGCCGGAGTCTTTAGAGGAGCGGGAAAACAAGGCGGCGGAGGAAAAAAAGGATGGGACAGACACAGAGAAAAAGCCTGCCGCTGACACGAACGAGATGACAAAACCGGACGAGGACGGTTCAAAGCCGGAAAAGAAACCCGCCACAGAAACGGTGAAGAGCGTGACAATCGCAAGCGGCGACGGTTCCTATACGGTGGCGAAAAAGCTGGCGGACGCAGGTGTGGTGAGTTCCGCGGACGCCTACGACGATTATTTATGTGCCAACGGTTATGACAAGCAGCTCAGACCTGGCACATTTAAAATTCCGTCGGGCGCCAATGACGAACAGATTGCGCGGATCGTTACGGGACAGGAATAGAGTGAGACACAGGAACGAAAAGGAGAGGCGTTATGAGATCAATAAAGGCGAGAATTCTGGCGGCGATGATTGTGTGCACCCTTCTGACATCCCTCATCTGCGGCGGTGTCAGCATCATCAATTCCAGAAAAACGGTGTATCAGGATTCCCAGAAGGAAATGCAGTACGCGTGTGCGAATCAGGCGACGGAGGTGAACGCGCAGATGAGCCGGGTGGAGCAGTCCGTCAATACGGCGTACAACGTGGTGCTGCAGCAGCTTACCGATGTGCAGGCGTTTAAGACAGACAAGGCGTATGTAGACAATTTTACGATGATTATGGAGCAGATGCTCTATGAGATCGGCGGCAACACAGAGGGGGCGCTGACTGCTTATATCCGTTACAATCCCGAGTTTACGGAGCCGGACAGCGGTGTATTCTGGAGCAGGGGCAGCGACGCGGAAAAGTTCGAGGCGCTTGTTCCCACCGATTTTTCCATGTATTCCCCGGACGATCTGGAGCATGTGGGGTGGTATTACATACCTGTGAAGAACGGGAAACCGACTTGGATGGATCCCTATTTAAACTCCAACATTAACGTATATATGGTGTCCTATGTGATCCCCATTGTCATGGACGGGGAGTCCATCGGTATCATCGGTATGGATATCGACTTTGACAAATTTACGGCGACCGTGGACAGCGCCACCGTGTTTGAGACAGGTTCCGCCTTTCTGGTGAATGCGGGCGGCAGTATCGCTTACCATAAAACGATAGAAGCGGGAACCGATATCGCGCAGGCGGACGAATCCGGCGTGATAGCCGGTGCGCTGGCGGATCCGGCACTGGAAGGACAGCCGATCAATTACACCTATCAGGGTGAATTAAAAGACATGTGTTATAAAACGCTCACCAACGGCATGAAGTATGTGCTGACGGCGCCGGAGTCGGAGATGAAGAGCGCGGCAAGCCGTATCACGATGCTGATTATGATCGGTATGCTGATTGCGGTGGCGATCTCCGTGGTGATCGGTGTGCTGATGGGACTGGTGATTACCAGACCGATCACGCAGATTAACGATATCGTATCCAAGACGGCACAGTTTAATTTTGCGAAGAACGAGAACAGCGACAGGCTCTGCAAGCGGCGGGACGAGAGCGGAAGCATGGCAAATTCCTTAAGGGAGATGCGCGCCAGCCTTCGCGCCATGGTGCTGGATATAAAGACGACCTACTCGGATCTGGACGACACGCTGATGAAACTTTCCGATACCACCGCGCAGGTGAAGGGCATGAGCGGGGAGAACACGGAGACGATGCACGGACTGGCGGCGGCTATGCAGGAGACGGCAGCGTCCATGGAGGTCGTCAACAATACTGTCAGTAAGATCAGGGAGCGCGCGCAGGTGATCAGGGATAATTCCAGAGACGGAGAAAAGGCGTCTCAGGAGAGCAAGCAGCGCGCCGACGGTCTGAAGAACACGACGGGCGAGGCACAGAACAAGACCACGCAGATGTACCGCGGCGTGCAGGAGAAGAGCGCGGCGGCCATGGAGCAGGCGCGGGCGGTGGAGAAGATCAACCAGCTCACCCAGTCCATTCTGGATATTTCCGGGCAGACAAACCTGCTTGCGTTAAACGCGTCCATCGAGGCGGCGAGAGCCGGCGAGGCAGGCAGAGGCTTTGCGGTGGTTGCCGACGAGATCGGCGGCCTTGCGTCCCAGACTTCCTCCACGGTGAGCAATATCAACGGCATCACCACGGAGGTCAATCAGGCGGTTGGGAATATGGAGTCCTGCCTGCAGGAGATCCTTTCCTTCCTCGAGGGGACAGTGCTCAAGGATTACAGCGACTTTATGGGGGTTGCGGAGAAGTATACGCAGGATGCCTCTGATTTCGAGGAAAATATGAAGGCGATCGGCGTCGAGGTGGAAACCCTGCTTTCGGCGATTGTGGAGATCGCGGAATCTGTCAACAGCATCACGCTGATCGTTGTTGAAGCGGCGGATAATATCAGCAGCATGGCGCAGAAAACGCAGAATGTGTCCCAGCTTGTGGAGGGCAACGCGGAGCTGATGGAGACCAATTCCCAGAACGTTGTGAAACTGAAAAATATCGTGGATATGTTCCACAATTAATACGGTAATTTGCAACAATAAAATCAAGAATTGAAATTCTTTGTGACATTTTCACAAC
>CAJUJK010000020.1 GCA_910586705.1 uncultured Lachnospiraceae bacterium
TTTTCCCTGAAAATCTTTTTAAAATAACTCTTGACTATTTACCAAATTGCTTTTCTTTTCAGGTCTAAACAGAATCCTTAAAGCAAGAACCCCATGCCATGACCGGCACGGGGTTCTTTGTAGTGTCATGAATATAATATATAGTTGCGGGAGTATCTTATACGCTTTAAGACTGACAGTTTATTCCTGTTATCTTCTCAATACAAATTTCTCTCCTTCATAAGTCCGCACCGTGTTTCCCCTAACAATGCGGTTATGCTCCCGCCATGCGGTTTCTGTAGATTCACAAATTTACCAGCATCATAATAACTTTTCTCATAGTCTCCGCAAAATATCTTCTACTGCAACTAATAGCCTTATCACTTTTGACTCTACTCTCGGAGTATCTGCCTATTTTCGACATACCTACAACAATCATTGTCAAAGATATTTTAATAACTATTAATTTTTAAATCCAGTATTACAATACGGATGTGTTATTTGCCCATTTTCCGCGCTACCAAGACCTCCATCTCGCCTTCTACTAATGTGATCTACTGATGTCGAATTAATATGAACAACTCCACCACATATTCCGCATCTCACAACGGACTTTAATGCTGCAGATATATAGGTTTCACTTTTTCTGTTGGAATTAAAGTCTGAACTACTAACTTCCTCTTCCCTTACAAAACTGAGATTTTTATAATTCTGTTGAATCATTCGCAAAATGTCGGTTTCTTCCTTGCCATCTACTAATTGTGCCAATATTGCAAAATACAATTTGCATAAAGGTTCTGCACTATTCTTAGTTGAACGCAAATTACGGTTAATCTGATCAAAGATATAGTCATGTTTATATATGAACTCTTCAAATTCACTTCTAATACTTGTAAAAACATCAAGTTTATTTTCCTTTTTTAATTGTTTTACAAACAACGTAATTGCATAAAAATTAGCTGGTTTAAAATTGCCTTTTTTAGAATAGAAATATATAATTGGATGCAGTCCTAAAGATCCTGGTACCTTCGAATTAACTATTTGTAATACTTTTCGTGTGTTAGATAGAACTTTAATTGTCTCACTTCCATTTATATCTTCATTATCCGAAATATTATCATTAGTATAGACAATCAAATCGTATACAAACTGTAAATCCATCTGATTTTTTCCTGCAATCGAAACATCAAGAGTTGTTATCGGTTTCCTCGTTTTAGGCAAAAACAATATTTCATTAATATCCTTTGCGATATTCTCAATCTCCTTTTGTATTTCTTCATCAAAGTTTTTCCAGTACTTGTATCCATTTCCCGAATATACTATAGCCCTCGTTGCTATTCCTATAGGTTTATTTCTCGCTTCTAATATCTTCATTTCTGTCGGATTAATAGGAATTGCTTTCCTATTAATATTGAAGAATGACTTTTCCGCTACCGAGACATCTCCCTCTATCCACTGAATATCAAATGCAAAAGATTCTATGCCCATCGCTTTTTTTACTATATCTTCCGAATATTTTTGCACATTCCTCAATGCATCTTGATACATACTATATTTTCCGACTTTTTTTTCAATTTGCACCCTTGCCTTTCTAGCTAATTCGAGTTGTTCATCACTAATTTTTTGATCATAAAACTCATTCGAAATCTCCCCATCACCATAATCATCATTAATCCATGCCATAAATGCACTTAATCTATGTGCTCCATCAATCACAAAAGTAGCCCCGCCAGAATTTTGCCACAAAATAATAGAAGGTATAAAATGTCTTTCAAGTACACTTGAAATAAAATCTGTAATTTGGGTAACAGTCCAGTCCCTTGTTTCTCTTTGAAAATCTGGTTTTTTAAGCATGTACCTCATGGCAGAATTACTACCTAAATCATTCGCCTTTAATTGCTTAAAGCGATTAGCACCGGAAAAACCTTTTTCCACTTTAAAATCTTCTCTACGTATCATTGCATCTAAATTCACTGTTTTTTTCATTTGTCTGTTCTCCATTATTATCATTTTCGATTACCCCCATTATTTTCTATTATGTAAAGTAATCGAATATTCACTCTTTAAATTTATTTTATTATATAATATATCTTTTTGTTCTTTTCGGCAAATCTCTCACCAATTCCTTCACAAACTCATACACTTTCGGCACAATCTCTGACGGTATTCCCCCCCCCCCCAATTTTCTTCTATAATCCGTTTCGTATACCATATCGCCAGCTTTGGACTCCCCTTTTCCATCAGAACACCAAATATATCTCTTATATTTTTCTGATATTTCCCCATACCCAATTCTCTAAACTTATCATTGAGAAATTTAATATACTCAGATCTATGATTGTTTGAAGTATAGTAGGCCAAATGTAAAACAAACCAAAACTCAATACATTCATCACTCCACGCCACATGATATTGTAATTGCGAATTTTCCATATTCATCTCGTAACAAACGCTTCTTTTATATTGCATCTTTCTCGGAAAACAACTCTTCCAGCATAGCAAACAGTATTTTGTGAGATTTCTTTAAGAACTCTCTAAAACCATAGCTTCCATGCTCAGTATCTACTTCTCATATTAACCTTTAGCCGGACTTTTGGGAACAAACTCCAATTTCAGCGTCATTCCCATTCCATCTGCCAAGCGTTTTAAGAGTTTAAGGGACGGATTCCTGGTTCCATTTTCGAGCTTACTGATATCCGCCTGATTAATTCCTGTCCTTTCTGCAAGCTCTTTTTGGGTAAGATTTTGCGAAATCCTTGCGTCAACCATTGCCCGGATCACATCCATTTCCGGCTGGATGTCTTCCCATTCCTTTCTGAACTCATCATCCTGCAATTGTTCCTTTAAAAATTCCTGAAATTCACTCATTTTCTTTCACCCTTTCCAAATAGTCTTTACGATATAATTTTGCCAGCCTTATTTCCTGTTTTGGTGTCTCCTGCGTCTTCTTAATAAATCCATTCGTCATCATAATTCTCTTACCATAGCAGAAAAAATATAAAACTCTGGTTATATCTGTTCCGACTTTTCCACGGATTTCAAATATTCCATCATCCAGATGTTTACTATATGGCTCTCTTAACTGATTTCCCTTTTCCTCTAGCACATTAATAATTCCTAAAACTTTTGCCCGCATTTTAACATCCAGACCAAGGATAAAATCTTTCGCCGGTTTTTCACCGTTAGCTTTAGTATAAAATTCCACTTCAAATTTATCCATTGTAATCTCCAATTTCTTTCTACATTTAGTATATGGCAGATATGCCATATTGTCAACGATATGTCCCCTGAATATAAATTCAAATACTAGAGATTTTCAAATTTACTGTACGCTGAAATCAGCAAAAGGGCCAACAACCTTTCAATTATTGACCTTTCCCTATGTTGAATTTCTCTCAAATAATGCCACACCATTTCCACACCGATCTGATATAGAACTATAGAAATCTGCATGAAACCTTATGAACCCCCGAATCCCGCTAAACATTGATAACACAGTTTTTTTACACATATATAAAAATCCGTAAAAATATGAGACCAGCACCGCGTATTATTATACCTATTTTCATAATTGACAAATAGTAATCTTTATTTTAAAATATCTTGCAACCAATTAACAGAAACTGCCAAGCAATAAAGTACTACCCAGCAGTTTGATAAAATAATTCGGAAGATTGCACCAATTCTCTATGATCAAATCACATTTTGAATCAAAGTTGAATCACATCGTGCAACGTGCCTCTCCTTTCCAGTATTTATGCGGGTTTCAGAACAATGGTATTTTTCGAGTCCCGTCTCGCGCTCTTTTTTATTTCTATTTTATCCCGCCATCAAATTGTTTCGCCAACGCTTTTTCTGTCAGCAGGATCGACACAAGCATTACCATACATTCCGCTGTTACCACCACTCCACCCACTACGCCCACGATACCATCACTCTTCCCGATCACCGGAAGCATCACAATCATTGACACAGGCAGCATCACCCATCCGAACTTCCGCCACAGTTTCCCACAATATAAATGGGAAAAAACCCACGCAGTCTGATTTCTCATGGATCTCCGCGTCCGATACCCGTAAATGCCATTTATCTGTCTGGGCGGATTTTTTATAAATACCTTTCCTATTACAATCATCAGTACCGGCAATAAGAGATTGCTGGCAGTCATAAAGATCCAGAATCCCATCACTTCTCCCCCCGTTTTCTATCGTATATGCGGTTCAGCCTGTTATGGTAAGCAATCATCCCCAAAAGACCGCCAAACACCTCTGCCATACACAAATACGCTGCGACAAGTCCTCCAAAGCACATCCCGCACAAAAAGCAGGCAATAAACCCCACCCCGTATAAAATCCACATCAGACCATGCTTATGATTATAAGCACTCACATCCGTGATCTCCTCTTGCCGTGGCGGCTTCTTTCCCGCCCAGAACCCGACCGGCTCTTTGCTCCGATACTGCACAATTCCGAGAATAATAAGGGGACTTGCACAGAGCAGCAGCACGACTGCCGAAAAAATAGTTTCTGTCATCATCCTACCTCACATAAATTCCCGCCAAACGCATATCTTCGTCATATGACAGCCGGTAAGTGACGCTCACGTTTTCATAGGTAACCGTCATTTCCCCGACCGCCAGATGCCTGTTTCCCTGTATCACTTCCACCAGATACACCGCGCCGAACTGCTTTCGTTCTCCCCATTCATCGGACAGTGCTTTGCGCATACTTTCCCTCGTCTCCGCATTTAACAGTGACTGCATCTGTGGAATGGCGTTTTCCTGCAATGCGGCGTACTCCTCCGCATCCAGCAGCTCGACGGTCTCCTTCATAGCCGCTTCGACTTCCTCTTTGTCAAAATATCTGCTCTTCCCTATATCCACAGTTTTCGGAAACAGCCAGTATCCTGCCATGCCAAGGAAAAACAGCGCCAGAGAAATGGGAATTACGATCTTCAGCACCCTGTTTCGGGCATACCGCTTCCGCTCCTCCGCTGAAATATTCTCGTTAAAGCCTTCCGCAATCTCCTCCGCCTTACCCATCCGGGAAATAATGTCGTCCAGCCGTTCCCCCTGATTTTCCCGCGCCTGCATGTCCGCCAGAAGCTGCCTTTTGATCTCCCTTTTCCTCTTTCCGCCGCACTTAAGTTTTCTCGCAACGGCGTTTACATATCGCTTTTCATCCATTGCCTATTCCTCCATGATTTTTCCTACCCCATCGGAAATCCGCTGCCAGACATCCTCAATTTTCTCAAGCGCTTTTATCCCCTCTTCCGTGATTTCGTAATACTTTCTCGGAACCTGCTTCCCCACGGCGCTGCTCCACCTGCTCACCACCAGCCCGTCATCCTCCAGCCGGTAAAGAATCGGATACAGCGTGCCGTCCTTGAGCAAAAAAGTCTCTCTGCTCTTTTCCTTCAGCTCCTGAATGATTTGATACCCATATTTGGCTTCCGATCTCAACAGCCGCAGGACAAGCATATCCAGTACGCCCTTCTTCATCTGCCGCTCATATTTATCATTCAACATTTCCGCTCCGTTCTATCATTTCAGCGATTCTGCTACAGGCAATACGCAGACGCCAGTCCCGCACGTGAAAGTATGACACGTAGCTATTCATAATACTTTGTATTGCTAAGTATATTATATGTCTAATATATGCCAAAGTCAACATCTGTGGGCGGGCCCCACATAACCAGAAAAAGGGAACCCTGCGGCTATGCAGCGTTCCCAGCATTTACTCTTATTGTATATTTTCCCTAATTATCCAGTTTTCCCGCGCACTTCACCCGGTAAATCCGATCCAGAGACTCATCAATCCGCTCCTCCGAAATCGTCCCGTCCTGTACTGCCGCGAGCACCGCATTGTAAGCCTTCTCAAAATCCTCCGGCATAAGCAGCATATCCGCACCTGCTTCCAGCGCCATCACCGCCGCTTCCTCCGGCGGATAATACTCCGTAATCGCCGTCATATCAAGCGCATCCGTGATAACCACGCCCTCAAAGCCCAGCTCTCCCCGCAAAAAATCCGTAATCACTTTCTTTGACAGGGAACTTGGCACATTATCCTCGTCCAGCGCGGGCGCCGCTACGTGACTGACCATCACAAAATCTGCTCCCGCCTCGATACCTGCACGAAAAGGCACAAAATCCGAAGCGCGCATTTCCTCCAGCGACTTTGTGATTTCCACCCTTCCGTCATGGGTATCTTCGGTCGTGCTTCCCAGACCCGGAAAATGCTTCAGACAGGCGCTCACGCCCGCACCTTCGATTCCTCCTACCGCACCGGCAACCATCTCACCCACCATCTGGGGATCTGATCCGAAGGAGCGGTTTCCAAGTGCGCTTCCCTCCACCGCGACATCCGCGACAGGCGCAAAATCCACATTAAATCCTATCTCTTTCAGATAAGAGCCGATGGTCGCCCCGGCTTCTGCCGCTTTGGAAGCATCTCCTCCCGCACCGATCGCCGCCATGTCATCTACCTTGGTCACCTCAACTTTACTGTTTGCGACCCTGCTGACGTCACCGCCCTCCTCGTCCACCGCGAGAAAAATCGGATAGCTGCTCTTGGACGCCGTGCTTGACAGCATCGTTGTGATCTGTTCCTTATCCAGAATATTCTGACCGAAATAGATCAGACCGCCTACCGCGTACTGATTCAAAGCTTCCTGCGTGCCGTCTCCAGCCTTGGTCGCTGTCTTGACACCTGTTATCGACTCCGGCGTTACCATAAACAGCCCTGCCACCTTCGTTTCAATGGGCATCTCAGAATAGTAGGATTCTGCCAGACCTCCCAAAAGATCTTCCTCCTCTTCCGGCTCTTCCTCCGCCGGCTCCGGCGTGTCAATCACCATTTCCTCCTCCGGCGGCTCTTCCTCCGCCGCTTCTTTCTCTGCCTTTTCCTTCTCAGCTTCCTGCCGCTTCTGCTGAACAACCGAGAATACCTTCCTCCCGATTGCAAATCCGCCCCCGGCGACAGCCACAACCAGAAAAAAGATGACCAGATATACTATAATCTGATTGCGTACCCTGCGCCTGTGCCTATATGCGCGGCGTTCCGCCTCCTCATCATAGTCTTCATCCTCATCATCCTCATCATCCTCTATCTCTTCTTCATCATCTTCTTCATCTTCCTCGTCATCGTCCTCAAAATCTTCCTCTTCTTCATCCAGTTCCTCGTCCGAATATCCTTTTCTCCTCTTATGCAGCTTTCCCATCGGCTGTATCCATGTCCTTTCTGAAATCTTTTATCCAAACGGTTTCCATATATTATGTCCGCAAAATCCGCCGCATACAAGATATAGTATGCATAAGTATACTATAACCTATTTTTAGTGGAAAAGCCACCCCGATTTTATTAAGATTTTTAGAACAAAATAAAAAAAGACAATGCGAAACGGGTATTCATTCTCTAAGGAATCAATACCCGTCTCTAAAACTCACTGTCCAATGGCCTTTACCTCCGTCTCTTCCCTCACGTCCTCTTTCCATCTCTTCTCTCGTATCCCAGATACTGTGGCGTCTGTTCCCTCTCTCCCTCTCGGACTTCTTCTCTTTTCTATCATCCGCTCTCTTCTCTTCTTCTATGGGAGCTTTCCCGGGACTCTTTTCTGATTCGCCTTCCCAATCATGTACTCGATTCCGCTCGTCTTTTTCGTGGTCTCCTATTCACTTGTCGTTCTCTGATGTGTTACTTTAAGTTTTTGGTGGACCGTACCTCTCTTTCTTTTAGTTTATCTATGTGAAGTGTTTCTTTATGAGTTTATTATATCACTTGCACATGATTTGTCAACACACTTTTTGAAATTTTTTTAAAAATTTTTACTTTCCTTTATTTCGTCTATTGTTTTCTCATTTTATTATATATTACCCCAAATTGACAGTCAATTCTGCATGTAAATCCGGCAATGCCAGTCTGATACCCGCACCATGCCGCGGACGTATGGCGCAGCTCTTTCAAGTGACATCTGATACCAATTGCCCGCTTGCGCCGCTGCAAGATACAGTGATACAATAAATAAAAAGCTTTACAAATCATCTTATGATATGGAGGAAGAAATACAGATGTCACCGAAAAAAACGGCACTCGCCAGACAGGCGGAAACCCTGATTAAAAATCTGGAGAAAAGAAATATGGAAGGGCATTACTTTGAGACGGCAGCGGACTGCGTCAAGGCGATTCTCTCTGAGATGCCCTCCGGCGCAATGATCGGCTGGGGCGGCAGCGAGACTTTGAAGGAATGTGGTCTGATGGACGCCATCCATGGCGGCTCCTATGAGCTGCTGGACCGCAGCGCCGCGAAAACGCCGGAAGAGTCGCGCCAGATTTACGCAAGAACCGTGCTCGCGGACTATTTTCTTATGAGCACCAACGCCATCACCTTAGGCGGTGAACTGATCAATATTGACGGCAACGGCAACCGTGTCGCCTGTCTGATTCAGGGACCTTCCAACGTGATCGTTGTGGCGGGCATGAATAAAGTAGTCCCCGACGTGGAAAGCGGCGTTGCCAGGGTGAGAAACACAGCCTCCCCCGCCAACGCGATCCGGCTGGAGCGGAATCTCCCCTGCGCAGCGACGGGCGTATGCCACGACTGCCTTTCCCCGGAATGTTTCTGCTGCCAGATCGTCGTGACAAGGCGGAGTATGCATCCCGGCCGGATCAAAGTTTACCTCGTAGGTGAAGAGCTGGGCTATTAAGACCGGAAACATAGACATAAGCGGATGCGGAATGTTTTTTGAATCCGCCAAAAAAGCACATAGTAAAGACCGGAGCTGTCAAAACTCCGGTCCTTTTTTTGATTGTACTATCATATTTAGCCGTTCAGTTCTGCGAGCTTATCCTTCAGATCACTGGAGATCGTGCTCACCATGTCGGCTGAAGCCGCAATCTCCTCGGTGGAAGCCGCCAGATTCGTCACGCGCAGATTCACGCCGTCAATGACGCTGATCAGCTTCTTCGCATCCGTCAGAAGGTCGGAGATCGCCGTCTGTATCTGCTCCTTGTTCGCGTCGGAATCGCTCGCCGTATCTTTGGACGAATCGGCAAGTTTCTTTATATTCTCCGCAATGATGGCGAAACCTCTGCCGGATTCCCCGGCTCTTGCCGCCTCGATACTCGCATTCAGCGCAAGCAGGTTTGTCTCCTCCGCCACATTTGTGATTTCCTCGTTGTTTTCCTCCAGTTTGACGAGCAGGCTCTGGATCTTTCCGAGCGCGTCATTCAGCTGGTCACAGAAATTCACCACGTCGCTCATGGACGCCGAAATACCCGTGCTCTCCTCCGCATTGCTGTTATTGCCCTCGGACATTTCGCTGATGGAGATATCAAGACTGTCAAAGTCTACCTGCACTTCGGCAATCAACTCCGCAATCTTTGCATTCTTCTCCTGCAACTCCGTATTCTTCTGCTCCACTTCGGAAGCCATCGTTCTGGCGATCTCGCCTTCCTTCTCCACCTCACCCTTTACGAACTGGATACAGTTGTAGATATTGTTACAGCCGTTGTGAACCGCCGTCGCCATCTTTTTACAGGTCTCATAACCGCAGGCGGAACAGTTGATGCTGCGCTCCGCGTCCGTGCGCTTGTCCATGGAGACGTAAATCTCTTCCAATTCAGCCGGGCTCGCCTTCTTTGCGGTCACCAACGAAGACTTATCCGTATACCGTCTGATAAAATCATTGATATCCAGCTGTGCAAACTGCTTGTTGAGCTTCGCCAGCCTCTGTTTCGGGGTCAGGCTCTTGCTGAAGGCGTGGCGCTTATCGCTCTTTTTGCTGGACTCCCGGATCCTCTGCAGTTCATAGAGCGTATCGTCCGATCTGGTCTTCTCCTCCTCCACGCCCGGTCCGTAAATACATCCTTTCGCACAGTTGAGCGCGTCCACCATAAAGGGCAGTTCTTTCTTGCCAAGCACCCTTCTCTTATAATCGCGCAGAAATTCATAGGCATGTTTTTCGCCTTCGATCTGCCGGATAAAGATATCCTCGCCGCAGAACCAGTAAACATTTTCCTTCAAGCCGCCCGGCATGGGATAAATGGAGCCGAGACCATACTCGATCTCATCTGTCACCGCGGGGCCGGAAATGTTGTGCTCCCTCACATATGCCATCAGATGATCGAATGTCACATTATAGGACACATAGCCGCCGCAGTTCGGATCGTCAATCTCGTTCTTCTTCGCAATACAAGGGCTGATAAAGGCAAGCTTGTCCGGCACCTTCATATACTTCTTCACATAGATCGCGCCACACATCATCGGGGAATGCACAGGCATCAGATTGGGGAGAAGTTCCGGCAGATACTTTTCTATGTAGCCCACCACCGCGGGACAGGGCTGTGAAATGCCGCCCGTAAAATTGTGCTCCGTTATGTACTTGACATATCCCCATGTCGTGATATCCGCACCGAAACTGATGCTGATAATACGGTTTACGCCCAGTTTTTTAAGTCCTCCCAAAACCGTGGCATACTCTCTCGGATAGTTAGCAAGAAAAGCGGGTGCAAGCAGAAGGGAAATCTTCTCCCCCTTCTTTAAGTCCTCAAAGAAACGCTCTGTGTCGTCGTTATAGCTTCTCGCATTGTGCGCACAGGCATCAAAACATGCGCCGCAGCTTATACACTGGCTGCCATCCACAATAATCTTGTTTTTTCCTTTTTCCTCTACCGCACGGTTTGCCGTCAGCACAGGACATGCGGAAATACACTTGTTACATCCTACGCAGTTGTCGTTGGTATACACCAACGCCTCTAACGGTTGATTCGCCATCGTACCCTCCAAAGTTATTCATTTTTTTGTTTTTATTTATGCTATTTTTACAATATATTAGTAATATTAACACAAAAAGGACAAAAAACAAACAATTTTTTTGTCCTTTTTGAGGTACACCTCGTCTATTTGCCCTATCTTAAATCTGGGAAATCACAAATATATCATAGATCGCCTTAATCGCCGTCTCAAAATCAGCGTTCGCCACACCGATAATAATATTTAACTCACTGGACCCCTGATCGATCATCTTGACGTTGACGTTGGCATGAGCCAGCGCGGAAAAGATTCTTCCCGCCGTACCGCGGGTGGACTTCATGCCGCGTCCCACCACCGCAATCAGCGCCAGATCCGCCTCTATGTCGATGGAATCGGGGTCCGCCAGCCTGTGAATGCCGGCAACCACCTTCTGCTCCTTGTGCATAAACTCATCCTGATGCACAAACACCGTCATGGTGTCGATGCCGGAGGGCACATGCTCAAAGGAAATCTCGTTCTCCTCAAATGCCTGCAGCACTTTTCGCCCAAAACCGATCTCAGAATTCATCATCTCCTTTTCGATATTGACCGCACAGAACCCTTTCTTTCCGGCGATGCCGGTAATCACGTACTTGGACTTCTGACAGGTGCTCTCCACAATCCACGTGCCATTGTCGTCCGGCGCGTTCGTATTGCGGATATTGATCGGAATCCCCTCACTCCTTACCGGGAAGATGGCATCCTCATGCAGCACCGAGAATCCCATATATGCCAGCTCCCGGAGTTCCCTATATGTAATCGTCTCCACGCCTTCAGGCTTATAGATAATCCGGGGATCCGCAACCAGCACGCCCGAAACATCCGTCCAGTTCTCATACACATTCGCCTTGATCGCCCTTGCCACAATGGAACCCGTAATGTCGGAACCGCCTCTGGAAAAGGTCTTGACCCTTCCATCCTCATAGGCGCCGTAAAAGCCGGGAATTACAGCCGCTTCCACGCCAGAAAGCCTCTCTGTCAGCATACGGTTTGTCAGTTCCGCGTCATGCTCCCCGTCCGCCTTAAAGCGGATCACCGTCGCCGCATCCACGAACACAAAGCCGAGGTACTGCGCCATGATAATGCCGTTCAGGTATTCACCGCGGGAGGCCGCGTAATCGGAACCTGCCTTTTCCTTAAAGTTTTTCTCAATGGCTTTAAACTCTTTGTCCAGAGAAAGCTTCAGTTCCAGTCCGTCTATGATTTCCTGATACCTGTCCTTGATCGCCTGTAACTGTGCCGAGAAATCCTTTCCCTGCTCCGCAAGTTCATAACAGGCATAGAGCATATCCGTGACCTTCGTGTCATCCGACGATCTCTTGCCCGGCGCGGAAGGTACCACAAATTTACGCTCCTTGTCCGCGCGGATGATCGCGCCCACTTTCTTAAACTGCTCCGCGCTCGCCAGAGAACTCCCGCCAAATTTAACTACCTTGTTCATGTCCTTTCCCCCTGCTATGCCATGATCCGAATTCTGTTGATACATCCGCCGATTTGTTCTATCTTCTCATTAAATTCCTTTTCGGTCATCTCCTGTGTCATAAAACCAAATTCCTTCATCAGACCTACGTTCACCTCCGCCATCGCGCCAAACGCCGCCATAGCCGCTTCCCGCTTGTCTGCCGATATACGGACAAAGAACTTTCTTCTCGCGCTCGTCACGTCCGCGACTTCCACTTTTTCCTCGTCCCAGAAGCACATGATCGTCTTGCCCTGATGTCTCGCGCAGTCCACCACATCGGAGACCACCGCACTGGCTGTCGGAAGCTTGCCGGCTCCCCGCCCGTAATACATGGAATCGCCCAGCATATTTCCGTGCACATACACCGCGTTAAACACGTCGTTCACGCTGTAAAGCGGGTGCTCCCTTGAGATCAGGAAAGGCGCAACCATGGCAAAAAAGCCGTCCTGCGTATCCCTGCTGAGCGCCAGCAGCTTGATGGACTTGTTCATCTGCTTCGCATACTTGAAATCAGCCGCGGTAATCTTCGTGATTCCCTCTGTGTAAATATCTTCATAGCTTACATTTTTGCCGGACATCAGGGATGAAAGAATGGCTATTTTGCGGCAGGCGTCATAGCCCTCCACATCAGCCTCGGGATTTCTCTCCGCATAGCCTTTCTCCTGCGCCTCCTTAAGGACATCCTCAAAATCAGCGCCCTCCCTGTCCATCTTGGTCAGAATGTAGTTCGTCGTTCCGTTCAAGATTCCCGTGATGCTGTCGATATGCTCCGCCGTCAGGGAATAATTGATCGGGCGGATAATCGGGATACCCCCGCCCACGCTTGCCTCAAAGAGATAGTTACAGTGATTCTCTTTCGCAATTTTTATGAGTTCAGGACCATGAGCAGCGACAAGTTCCTTGTTTGAGGTACACACACTCTTCCCCTGCAGAAGCGCCTGCTTCGTGAAATCATAAGCCGGCTTCGTACCGCCCATGGTCTCGCAGATGATTTTCACCTCCGGGTCATTCAAAATAATATTGTAGTCATGTACCACTTTCCCCTCGTAAGGGTCGCCCGGAAAATCCCGTAAATCGAGAATATATTTTACCGCCAGATCCTCCGCCGCCTTTTTGTTGATATCTGTCTTATTCGTCTCAATCACTTCCACGACGCCGCTTCCAACGGTGCCATATCCCAGAACCGCTATCTGAATCATTGTTATCCTCCATGTATAAGCAGTTTACTGCAATTTTCCCACTTGTCATGCAGAGAATGCCGCTCTCTGGCATTCTCTTGTGTGAAGCTTGAAAACACTTGGCGAGGTTTTTTCGAGCCTAGCGTTTTCCTTCACACTTATATAAGCGGATACTTATCCGTCAGTGTCTTAATAATAGCCTGTGCCTTGCCGATACCTGCCTCGCCTTCCTTAACCACGATGGAAATCGCCTCCGCCACCTGATCCATATCATCCGTATTTAAGCCCCGGGAGGTAGCCGCCGGCGTACCGAGACGGATACCGCTCGTCACGAAAGGAGACTTCGGATCATTGGGGATGGTGTTTTTGTTTGCCGTGATATGTGCCTCGTCAAGCAGCTTCTCCACAGCCTTACCCGTCAGATCATAGTTCGTCAGATCGACAAGCATCAGATGATTGTCCGTTCCGCCGGAAACAATCTTAATGTCCCTTGCCTGCAATGCCTTACAGAGCGCCTGCGCATTATCCGCCACATTCTTCATGTAAACCTTGAAGTCATCGGACAGCGCCTCCTTGAAACATACGGCTTTCGCCGCGATCACATGCATCAGCGGTCCGCCCTGTGTGCCGGGGAAAATCGCCTTGTTGAAGTTATATTTATCCGCCACTTCCTGACTGGACATAATCATACCGCCGCGGGGACCGCGCAGGGTCTTATGGGTGGTGGTAGTCGTCACATGCGCATAGGGAATCGGGCTCGGATGAAGCCCTGCAGCCACAAGCCCGGCGATATGCGCGATATCCACCATCAGCACCGCGCCGACCTCATCGGCAATCTCCCGGAACTTCTTGAAATCAATGGTTCTGGCATAGGCGGACGCGCCCGCCACAATCATTTTCGGTCTGCACTCCAGTGCAATCTTTCTCACATTATCGTAATCGAGGAATCCGTCGTCATTGACGCCATAAGGCACACACTTGAAATACTTGCCGGACATATTGACCGGTGAACCGTGGGAAAGATGTCCGCCGTGATCCAGATTCATGCCCATGAAGGTATCGCCCGGCTCCATCACCGCGAAGAATACCGCCATGTTCGCCTGCGCGCCGGAGTGTGGCTGCACGTTGACGTACTCACAGCCGAAAAGCTCTTTCGCGCGGTCTCTGGCAATATTTTCCACCACGTCCACACACTCGCAGCCGCCGTAATATCTCTTGCCGGGATATCCTTCCGCGTACTTGTTCGTAAGCGGGCTGCCCATAGCTGCCATTACCGCCTTACTCACCCAGTTTTCAGAAGCAATCAGCTCAATATGGGAATTCTGCCTGTTCTGTTCGTCCACAATCGCCTGCGCGATCTCCGGGTCAACGTTTCTTACCTCATCCAATGAATACATTCCTCGTTCCTGCCTTTCTGTAATTTCCACCCTTATACTCACATTTTTTCCTTCTATATTATTACATGTCTATACGAATAATATAGAGGCAATTTCAAAACAATATTATAAAGTATTATGCTATGTATTGCAAACAAAATTTATGATACAGCCCGGAAATGCCCTATAAACTGACAAGCGCCAAAAATATCTTTGGCATATTGGATAGATTTTTATGGAAAATTAAGAAAACTTTATGGAAATCTTATTTTGACTTTTCCACTTGATCTGCTATGATGTAACTTGTCAATGAAAATCAGTCCTACGGATTGTTGTAAAAGAGGAACCGTAAAATTATGATGAAAGCCAAAACGAAACTTGTGAATATATGGGAGCGATACAGACACGCGCTGCCGCTTATCTTTTACGGGATCATATATATGATGTGGTTCTCCTATCTGGAAAAAACCGTGACAAGCCACTACCGGCTGATCCACTACAGACCGGACGACCTGATTCCGTTCTGCGAGGTATTTGTGATCCCCTACCTGCTGTGGTTTGCCTATGTGGCGGTAGTGGTCGTCTACTTTTTCTTCCGTGATAAGGACGACTACTTCAGGGCATGTACCTTCCTGTTCACGGGAATGACCGTATTTCTGATCGTCAGCACCCTCTGGCCTAACGGACACGATCTGCGTCCTGCCATGATGCCGCGGGACAATCTGTTCACAAAGCTAGTGTCCAGTCTCTACCGGGCAGATACGCCGACTAACCTCTGGCCGAGCATTCATGTATATAACTCTCTCGGCTGCCACATCGCGGTTATGAAGAGCGCGCGTCTGGAAAAGAAAAAGGGAATCCGCGCCTGCTCGCTGTGCCTGTGCGTCTCGATCATTTTATCGACCATGTTTATCAAACAGCACTCCGTGTTTGACGTGACCACCGCGTTCATCATGGCGGCTGTGATGTACGGTATCGTTTACCGCTCCGACGTGCTCATCAACTTCTATCACGGTGTGCAGCACAGGCGGAAACGCAAGCCCGGCACACTGGTCTGAGACAACGAAAGGGAGAATCCGTCATCGGACTCTCCCTTTTTTATGCTTGCGTGATTTCGTGCGCCCTCAGTTAAATTTGAAAAACCGCCGGCAGATCTTGTAGCCTTCCACTGATATCTTCCGTCCGCCTTTCCCCGGCAGGTTCATGGAACTGCCAAGCACGCCGTAACGCAGCCGCATGTAGAGGCCGATGTCCTTTTGCCTGATATATTTCCAAAGTTCCGTTTTCTTCTCCAAATTTTCCTCTGTGCCGGAGCGGATCAGCATGATCGAGGAAATCACCGTGATGATCTCCAGATAGTTGATCATATACCGCTTCAGCTTACCCTTGCTGTTAATCTTCGATTTCTTTTCCACGAGATAATCTATCATAATTTTATTGACTCTGATCTGCTGGTCAATTCTGCCGATCATAACCTCCTCGTTGACCGACTGCCCCTCCCTGCCTATATAGTAGCGATAAAAGTTCACATCGAGATAGTATATGTTTTTCACAAAAGGAAGCGGTTCAAACACAAAGATATTATCCACATAAAAAGTGTTTTCCGGCAGTTCCAGCCCGCATTCCCTAAGAAGCTTCGTGCGGAAAATGACAGAGTGCATGAGGATATACTGTCCCTTGCGAAAATGTTTCACCTCATTCCAGCCGAATATCCTGTCCTGCGGAAGCGCATGGCGGTATTTCATCACCTTATGCTTCTTCTCGCCTTCCTTTTCATAGACAAAGTTGCTGATCAGCATATCCAGAGTGGTATCTCCCGCAACGATGTCCCGGAGCGCCTCGAGAATTTTCATGTAGGCGCTCTCCTTCACCCAGTCGTCACTGTCCACCACTTTATAAAAAAGCCCGGAAGCGCAGGCAAGCCCCGCGTTTACGGCAGAGCCATGCCCTCCGTTTTTCTTATGGATCGCTTTTACGATGGAGGGATACATTCTCTCGTAAGCGTCCGCGATCTCACCCGTCCCGTCGGTGGAACCGTCATTCACAATCAAGATTTCCACGTCCTCGCCGCCGGGCAGAAGCGACTCTATACACTTTTTCATATATCCTTCCGAATTGTAACAAGGTATTGCCACTGATAATAATTTCATGCCAAAATATCCATGCCTTTCCATTTCCGATTCTGCAAGCCGTTTTCCGCCAGACAGTCATTGTCTATTCTAGCATATAATTCCCCGGATATTGTTACGGAATTCTTATATTTTCCTTATTTTTGCCTCCTCGGGTCAGTCGGATGTGCCTGCATATACATTTGACCCTCAAATCAAGGTTGTATGCTTTTCTTTCAGCCCTCCTCACTGTTGACTTTTCTCCACCCCGCGTCTCATCTCCACCTGCTCCGCGTAAACGGCGAATGCGGACGGAATCGGATAGTTGGTCCGCGTCTCTTCCGGTTCCACAAAGACAAACCCTTCCATCTCCTGCCCCGGTCCTTTCACGGCAAGCTCGTCCACCCGGATCAGATACCCGGTCATATGCCATTCTTTGTGGGTAAACACATGTTTCGCAGGGGGAAGCCTGCGGATTCTGATAGGTGAAAGACCGATCTCTCTGAGGTAAGCGCTGACCTGCGTCTCTTCACAGTGCCCCGCCAGAGAAGGAAATTCATACAGACCCGCCAGAAGCCCGCTCTCCGGTCTTTTGCGGAGCGCCACCCGCTCCGCGTCCTGTATCACGAGGATAGTCTTTTCCTCCACACTTCTCGGCTTCTTTTTCGCCTTCTTCGGAAACTCCGCCGTCCGTCCATCCTCTCTCGCAAGGCAGAGTCCTTTCCACGGGCACGCCTCACACCTAGGTGCGCCATTCGGTATACATACCATCGCCCCCAGTTCCATGAGCGCCTGATTGAAGTCCCCGGGACGGTCCGCCGGCATCACGTCAGCCAGATCCTCCTCCACAGCCTTTTTCACCTTTGCGTTCAAGATATCGCGGTCATCCGCCCGCAGCCTTGAAAGGATCCGCAGCACATTGCCGTCTACCGCAGGGTGCGCCCTCCCGAATGCAATGGAAGAAACTGCACCCGCCGTATAGCTGCCAATCCCCGGAAGCGACTGTATTTTCGCATAGTCGTCCGGCATCTCTCCGCCATACTCCGAGACGAGTATCTCCGCCGCTTTTTTCAGATTTCTGGCGCGGTTATAATACCCCAGACCTTCCCAGAGTTTGAGAAGCTTCTCCTCCTCCACCGCCGCCAGACTTCGGATGTCGGGCAGCGCCTGCAAAAAGCGGTCGTAATAGGGTTTCACCGCCTCCACCCTTGTCTGCTGCAGCATAATCTCCGAAAGCCATACATGATAGGGCGTCGGTTCCTCCCGCCATGGCAGAATCCGCCTGCCCGCGTCATACCATGCAAGAAGGGGCTGCGCAATCCTGTCAAGGCTGTCCAGAAAAACCGGCAGAGAGGCATCCATCTCCATGCCATCCTCCCTCACAAGACAGTCGTAGGCAAGCAGCCGGACCCCTTCTCTTCTGGCACGTCTAAGCGCTTCGCCAAACGCCGGCTGGGTTTCCCAGTTCGGCTCCACAAAGCTGACACCCTTCATCTGGATCACAAACAGAAGATACGCCTCATACCCCTGCCTGTGCGCCTCAATCAGCTCCTCCACATGCCTGACCGCACGCTCGGAGGGCGCGTCGGGAAAAGCTGCCACCCCTTCTCTCTCCAGAGTCACACCCTTGACCTCGATAAAAGCCTTCTTCCCGGACTCGCTCTCCACGTAGAAATCAAAGCGGGAACTGCCGAACGTTTTCTCCGGTCTGACCAGACTGACGTCCCCATAGAGTCCGCCTGCACGCAGCCACTCACCTGCCACCTTGTTCGGCGCATTGGAGTCCATATTGACCAGATGTCCCTCCTTCTCCACCGCCACAAGATCGTATGCGGTGGCGCGGCTTTCCTTCCCACTCTTCTCCAGATATACTTTCGCATGATCCGTCAGAAGTTCCCGGCATCTGCCCGTATTTTTCACATGCACCTTCGTCCGCACGCCCATCAGCTCCACATAGGCGATAAAACGGTTCGGACGCTCTAAAAATTCAGCGGCGACAATCTCTGTGTACTTCATATCCTGCTCCCATGACTCCGCATCGCGGAACCTCTCCTTTAGCTGCTGTCCTTCTCTTCTATCTCAGCGACAGCTCCTCTGTTTTTATAGGGTACCCGTGCTGAGGGCACCACCTCGGAAGCCGGGAGCGTGTGGGCGGACTGGTCGTCAAAGAATATGTGCGCGCCGAAAGCGTGCAGCACATCCTTCTTTCGGATGCCTCCCAGAAAGAACACCTCGTCGATGCGTACATCCCACGCCCGCAGCGTGCGGATCACACGCTCGTGAGCCGGCGCGCATCTCGTGGTGACAAGCGCGGTCCTGATCGGGCTTTCCTCTTTCGGGTAGTTGCCCTGCAGCTCGGACAGTGTCTTCAAAAACTTCGCAAAAGGTCCTGCCTGCAAAGGATTCTCCGCATTCCGCCGCTCGTTTTCCTCAAAAGCCTCCAAACCCTGTTCCTGAAAAATCCTCTCGGATTCATCCGAAAAGAGAACCGCATCACCGTCGAACGCCACTCTGATCTGTCTGATCCTGTGCTCACAGTCATAGGTCGAAATCCCTTCCGTACAGATGATGCCCGCCGCGATGTTCGAGTCGATGGCGCGTTGCACGTCCTCCTCCCATGCCGACAGGAAAAGATCTGTCTTAAACGCCTCCAGATACGGTGCAAGCGATGCGCCTCCCGCCAGTACGGCGCGGGTAATGCGCAGCCCGTAATGCTCAACCGCCTTAAAGACTCTGAGCGACGTGTCCGGGCTGTTTCTGGACATAATAATCACCTCTACGCGCCCTTCCATACCCGGCAGCTCGTTCAGATTCAAAAGCGCACGCACCAACGGGAAACCGGGACCGGGACGCAGCAGTTCATCCTCGTGCTCCATCTGGTAACGGCTGTACGCCTCCACGCCCTCTTCCTCAAATATTTTGTTTTCAAATGTCAAATCGAACAATGTTCTGGACGAAACGCCCACCACGAGTTTGTTTTCCAGTTCGTAAGCCATAAAGCACCCCCATCCGTGATCTCTCCGGCGGAGGTGTGCCCTTATACAGACAGGAATCTGCCTATCTCAATCTATTGCACTCAAATTTCTCAAACGTCCGCAGACAATTCCTGAGTTCCAGATATCTGTCCTCCAGATCTCCCTCTTTAATCTCCAGATCTGACGATACCGCCATGGTATTGATCATGTCGTCCGTAATCCGGTTATGGAGGGAATCGAGAATCGTAAGTTTCTGTTCATAGGAATCCGCGTCGAGAAACGCCAACACCAGAGGATCAATATTCAGTTGTTCTTCCTCCGGCGTGGAAGCGACAGATTCCTTCTGCCCGGAAAACTCCGGCAAAGCAGACGGTTCCTCATCTTCCATATCCTGCAGAAGTTCAAAGCGGTATCTCTGTTTCACCCCGGGATATTTCTCACGGTCTACCTCCTCCATAAACATGGACAGCGGCCGCACAAATATCTCAAAAGTGCCGTACATCGCCTGATAAACCACCATCAGTTCTCTCGTCTCACTGTGTTTCGCAAGACAGCGGATCTGATATAAATTGCCCTTAAAATGTCTGTACATTTCCTGTGGTCTGGGATTATGTCTCATAGGAATCTCCTTTTTCGTAAATTTTCTCTATTAGTATAATCCCAAAATATGCAAATGTCTATCCGCGGCGCAGACCTAACGGTCAACGGCAAAAAATTGCTTCGCAATTCTTTCCTGAATAGTTTTCACTTTCCTGTTTCAGAACATTTGTTCTGTGTTTTTATTTTAGAACAAACGTTCTGCTTCGTCAAGTGTAAATAATGGAAATTTCCTCCACCTCACCGAAAAACGCCTCGCAGCGCAGTTCCTCTGTCAGCCTCTTTCTGCCATCCTCGTCAAGGCTTTCGATTCCTCTGTGGTGAATCTCAACCCGGTAGCTTCTCGCTCCGCCATTCTCCCTCGTCCAAGTGATTGTCACGCCGCTGTCCCGATATCCGCGCTCCTCCAGAATCCCTTTCGTCCGCTCTCTGAAAGTATCCTCAAGCAGCGCATATCTCTCATTTTCCTGTGTGTAATCATTCCGCTCCTTACTCATCACCGTTCCGCTCACACAGAAAGCGGAAGCCAGAACCAGAAACGCCGTAATCAGGCTTAACCCCTTTTTCATATGTCACACCCCCTTGTTGGAACCACTATAGCACTTTGTAAGTCCTTTAAACGGGACATAAAAAAAAGAAACAGCAAAATCTGATTTCGCAGATTTCCTGTCTCTTTTCCTCTTCTATTTGGTTTACATAATTCTTCTATTCTTCCACCGGCTTATACCTGTCGAAAATCTTGTCGCCGCTGCACACATGCCTTGAGCCGTCGCTCTCGGTAATGATATAATCGCCCTCGGCAATGAATGTCTTTCCTCTCTTATGGATGATATAGGGACATACAATCGCGCCGTTATCCTTCTTGATCTGGACAAGGGCATCCGTGACAAACCAGCCTCTTGTCATCACATCCGTCCACAGCTCGACGCCGTCCTCCATGCCCTTACCGACCTCATATTTCTCCACTTCCACCTCAAAAGCCGCACGTATACATTTCATAATAAATTCCTCCTTTCACCTTTCGTACCGCCGCATATTACCGCTCTATCGCTTCCTTCAGGGCGTCAAACAGCTCCTCATACGTCTCATAAGCGGGTATCTGCGGATAATCTTTCTTGATCTGTTCCGTACTCTTAAACAAAAATCCTGCCTTTCCCGCCTGAATCATAGCCAGATCGTTATGGCTGTCCCCGGCGGCAATCGTCTCATACCCGATGGACTGTAACGCCTTCACCGTGGTGAGTTTGGACTCTTTGACACGCATCTTAAACCCTGTGATCTCCCCATCCGGCGCCACCTCAAGGGTATTGCAGAAAATCGTCGGCAGACCAAGCTTTTCGATCAGCGGTCCCGCAAACTGGGTAAAGGTATCGCTGATGATGATAACCTGTGTCATGCGCCTCAACTTATCCAGAAACTCCTTCGCGCCCGGAAGCGGGTCTATCTTCGAGATCGTCTCCTGAATCTCCTTAAGCCCCAGTCCGTGCTCCCGCAGAATGCCGAGCCGCCAGTTCATCAGCTTATCATAATCAGGCTCGTCCCTCGTCGTTCTGGTAAGCTCCGGAATACCGCTCTCCTTCGCAAAGGCAATCCAGATCTCCGGCACCAGCACGCCCTCAAGATCCAGACAAACAATATACATACTCATGTCATGCCTCCAATTATCTCTCATGTAAGTAAATGACGGTAAATAATCATTCCGCTTACTATTGTACTGTAAAGATACCCCCGTGCGCAACCGAAAGTTTTTCGCCGGCAGCAAAACTTCTATACTAACGACAAGCTTTCACCGACGGCACGGAGCTATTTTCCTCACGCTTTCCCCGACTGCATACTCCGGCGCACAATCAGAAGCTCCACGCTCATCACGTCGTTCATCCTTCCCGTCTTGACTGCCTCCTCCGTCTCCACACAGTCCGTCAGCGCCCGCTTTAACTCCGCCTCCTTAAATTTCGCCGCCTGACTGACATATTTCCCGGCGATAAAGCCCTTCAGCCCCACTTTCTCACCGATGCTGCGCGTGTCATACCCTTTGTTCTTCAGCTCCTTCACCTGCAAAAGCAGGTTAAACTGTCTGGCGATCAGAAACAGAATCCGCATGGGCGGCTCCTTTAAGGTCAGCAGATCGTAGTACAGTTCCATCGCCTTCTTCTGTTTTTTGTCCGCCACGGCCTCCACCATGTCAAAGATGCGGCTGCCGATCTGCCGGACGCAGACCGCCTCAATGTCCTGCGCCGTAACCACATCCCGCTCCAGGGCGTAACACACCAGTTTCTCCACCTCGCCGCGGATATTTTCCATATCCGTACCCGTCTTTTCCAGAAAAAAGTCAAGATCCCGCTGGGTGATCCGCTTTCCATCCTTTATGAGAAGTTCCGCAACCCAGCGTTTCAGCACACCGTCGTCGGGCGTTTTGCACTCGATCACCCGTCCCTTTGTGGCGACCGCCTTGTAGAGTTTACTCCTCTTATCGACCTCCGCCTCCACGAACAGGAAATAGGCGCTGGGCGCAGGGTCCGCCAGATACGCCGCAAGGTCCTCCCCGCCCTTCTTGAAAAAACCGCTGTTCTCTATGACAAGAACCCGTCTCTCGGCAAGAAACGGCATGGTCTGCGCCAGATCGATCACCTCTCCCGGCACGATGCCTTTTCCCTCGAAACAGTTCAGATTCATCAGGTCACCGTCACCCATAAGCGCCTTCTTCACCCTGTCCCTGTACTGTCTGCGCAGGTACGCCTCATCCCCGCACAGAAGATATGCCTGTTTTAATGTCCCTTCCCGGATTTCTTCGTTTAGCTTTTTCATAATTAACAGTATAATCTGTCATCCGGCAAAAAACAACTCTGTTTCAAAAGGTCTAAAACCGGTGTCCGCCTCCGCCGCCGCTTCGACCGCCTCCCCGGCTTCCACCGCTGCTCCGCCCGCTGCCACTCCGGCTTCCGCCGCTGCTGCCGCTGCTTCTCGGGCGGTAAGTGCGGCTCTCCCGGACAAAAAACGCCTGCGGCTGTGTATAGCGGAAATAATTCCCGGCGTTCCCCAGCATCTCCCGTCTGCGGGGTTTCCCGATCCGTGTGACAAAACACACCAGACCATAGTTTAACAGCAGCGCCAGAATCATTGCCAGCAGGGCGTTGCTGATATATTTCATGGGCTGGGCAATCCGGTTTCCCTTAAGAAGCGCAAACGCCTGCCCGTATACCTGCACCGCGCATTGATAATAGTCGCCGTCTGTGGCATAGGGGTACACATTGTCCGTGATCGTATCGGCATAGGATTCGGTGACCACCCGGTAGACATCCCCGTCACAGTGTATCCACAGCATACGGTTGTCCATATCGATCAGCAGGAGAATGCCGCTGGCGGTACCGACCTTTTCTCTGTAATACTCCCCCGCGTAGGAAGCCGTATTCCAGACGCTGCTGTCCGTGGTCTTAAAAATAGCATTTCCGTATGCCGTGATATCCTCCATCGCCGACGCGAGTTCCCGCTTTTCCCCGGCATCCAGAAGCCGCGCGCTATCTTCCACGAACACCTTGTAACCCGTATCTGGATTTATGTAAACCTCTTCGTCGACCTCCGTATCTGAATTTATGTAAATCTCTTCATCGACATCCGTATCTGGATTTATGTAAACTTCTTCATCGACATCCGTCCCTGTCTCCCCATCTTCCGCCACAAACTGATAAAATGTCCCGGCACGACGCAACTGGTGCAGCTTCACGATCATTTCCACAAATGTAAAGATCACAACTACCACAAGTGTGATCAAGGCACATAGCAGAATCCTTCGTCTCAATTTAGAATTCTCAGACATTCTCATCCCCTCCCCTCCTGCCAAGCTGCGGCAGCTTTCTCGTCGTCAGCGTATTATGTCTCTCAATGATATCCAGTAACGTCCAGACCACCGCCGCCATGGAGACCACCGCCCCGCCGTAATAGTACAGGTCGGCAACCGGGTTCCATATCATTATCACAAAGGCGAACAGGATTGCCGCGACAGGTTTCACCAGCACGGGAAGCATCTCTTTTACCATGCCTTTCCGCACAGGCTTCTGCCGCCGCTCCAAAGTCACGACGCGTATCAAGCCAAACCCGCACAGAAGAGCTGCAAGCACAGCCAGACTGCTCTCACTACGCACAGCCACAAACATCATAGCCGTCGGCATAAAAAACATAAAGATCAGCGCCCCTGCCAAAATCTGCAACAGCTTGATTCCGCTGGCGGAAAGTCCGAAGATTCTTTCCTCTTCCACCCGGACATACCGCCCTGCGGCGTGCATATACCCCTTATCGTCTTCCCTCAGTTCTCTCTCCCTGATCCGTGATGTCTGGACACAGGACACCACCGCGCAGACAGCCGCCAGAAACGCCGCCAGAAATAAGGCATTGCCCGGCGTGATGGTAAAACGCAGATTCAGCAGGAAAAACAGCGGAACCGCCAGAAGCAGGGAACCCACCACGTACTTTTTTCTGTCCACAGGCAGATCCGCCGCCGCTTTTCCCGTCTGCCCGTTTACCACGGCGTATGCTATCCTGTCACCCCTTTTATAGGAGAGAAACCACACGGGAAGCATGGCAAGTTCCGCGGATGTACACGTCGGGCGAAGCGCATTTTTCAGCGCGTCCTTATTTCTCCCGTCCTTCACATGATACCGGGCGCACGTCCTGTTGCGCGAAAGCCGCGCATATCCATCCTCCGTCACAAGCTCATCGGCGTCCTGCCTGTACACTCTACTGTCCACATCCTTTGCGTCCGCATAGAAGCCGCTCAAAAAAGCCGGTGTAAAGGGCTTGCCCGCCTCCATTCCGTAGGGTGCGATGGCGCCGCTCAGCTCGTCGGAAAAATCCGCCGCCGCGTCGTAGGAAATCCCCCGGAATTTTTCGATATACGCCTCATCCTTCAATTCCTTCGGCGCAAATATGGCGCGGCGCATCATTCTGGCATAGGAAGCCTTACAGTCCTCCTTTGTCTTGGAAAACGGAATGATGCGGGCAGGTCTCCTCCCCTTGCCGATCCTGCTCTCCAGAACAGCCGGGGAACCGCAGAAACAGCAGAATTTGGCGGTTCCCATTTCCCTCATTTCGCCACATATTCTTCTATCCGCACGCTCCCGTTCTTCACACGGACCGTCACCGCCCCGCCCGCAGGCGTCTGATAAATCCGGCATTCCCGGTCTGCCAGCCGCTTAAGTGTCTCCTTGTGGGGATGCCCGTAAGCATTATCCCGCCCCGCGGAGATCAGCGCAATCCGCGGACCGACCATTTCCAGAAAGGGTGCTTGCGTAGAATTTTTCGAGCCGTGGTGCGCGACCTTGAGCAGCGTAATCCGCCCGGCAAGTCTGCCTGCCCCGCGCATGTCCGACAGTCTCTTTGTCACAAGGCGCTCGCCCTCCCCTTCCAGATCCCCCGTAAAGAGGGCGGAAAAGTTTTCGTAAGTCAGATAGAGTACGGTGGAACCCGCATTGGCATCTGAGTTTACATAACTTTTATCCGGATGTATGCAGGTTAACATAAGTTTACCATTCTGCAAATGTTCCCCCTCGCAAAGCAGCCGCACGGGAATATCACAGTCTTTCGCCAGCGCCGCCAGTTCCAGATAATTTTCGTCCCTGCACGCCTTTGCCAGATCGGGCAGATACAGACAGCCGATCCCGATACCCGTCTCGCCGTATGCTTCCATCAACCCCTTAATCCCGCTTATGTGATCCGCATCCGAGTGGGTGACAAACACCGCATCCAGCCGGCTTACGCCCCGGTATTTTAAAAACGGGGCGATCTGATAAGTCTCCACTTCTTTCCTGTCGGAGCTTCCGCCGTCAATCAGATAATGCCCGCCCTGCCCGTCCGCCAGATAAATACAGTCGCCCTGCCCGATGTCCAGCATGGTGATCTCGAAGCCCTGCGGCATCCGAAAGCCCAGAAGGACGACTGCGCCGATAACCGCACACCAGAAATGTCCCTTTTTTCTTCTTTTCGTCTTCCCCGCCGTCAAAAACACCGCCATCGCCAGAAGTGCAAGATATGCTATAACCTGCCAATTCCCGGGACGCCCCATCACCCACCGCCGTCCGGGCAGTCCCAGAACAAACGAGGCGCATTTCTCGTAGAAGGTCAGAATCCACACGCCCGGGACAGCCGCCAGACGACCAAGCGGCAACACACATGCCGCCGCCCCCATAACTGCAATGCCGCTTAAAAAAAGCGCCCCCATGCAGGGAATCACGATCAGGTTTAAAAGCACGGAATAGGGCGGAAATTCGTAATAAAAGCACAGATACACAGGAAGGGTGCAGAGGGAAATCCAGCCCCCCGTAAACAGCGCCTGCAAAAAGCGGTTTCCCACAGGAACGCGGTCGGGCAGCACAGGAAAGTGACGGGACACCGACGGCAGAAACCCGATGCCGCACACTGCGCCGAAGGAGAAGAGGAAACCGCTCTGCGTCAGATAAAGCGGCTGTTCGACGAGAATCAGAAGGGCTGCCGTCGTCATCGCCGTCAGCAGATCGTAGGTTCTGCCGCACAAATCCGCGCACAGTTTCATCCCAAACATGACAAACGCCCTGACGATGGATATCCCCATGCCCGTCATCGTGCCATAGCAGTACATCAGCGCCAGAGACAATATGATGTTAACTGGTTTTGGCACATACATCCGCTGCAAAAGCTTGTGGAATCCCATTCCCAGAATGGACAGATGGAGACCGCTTATCGCCAGAATATGTATGATGCCGTTTTGCTGGTACAGACTCTTGATCCCCTCATCCAGCGTCGCCTTCTCCCCCAGCAGCATGGCGCCCATGATGGACGCCTCCTTTTCAGGGTAACAGGCGTCAAGAAGGAGAGACAGATATTCCCGGCAGCGGTAAAGCGTCTCCCGAAAGGCGGAAAAACCGCTGCTTTCCGCCAGACACGACGCCTTTATCAATCTGCCCTGCTGCCCCGGGACGCGGTAATACGCCGCCGCGTCAAACTCCCCGGGATTCGTAGCCTGGGCAAAGGGTCTGAACTTCCCTTCCACCAAAATAAGACTTCCCATGGCGGGATTTTCCTCCTGCCCGAGATAGCATAAAATCCCCTCGATTTCTTCCGCGCCCGCAAGACCGAAGCGCTCCCTGTTTTTCCTCAGTAATTTTTCTGTTTTCTTTACGGAATCTGCAGCGATCGAATTGGAAAATGCTGTGTCAGAATCTGCTAAGATTTGTTTTAGAACGGATACCTGATCCGGTTTCAGAATGACGACCTGCTCCAATGTGACCACAAGAACTTCCTCAAAACCGGAAGTCCTGTGCTCCTTCCACTCCACACGACCCACAGCGGCGACCGTCTCCCCGTCGAGAGCGCCGTAATCCGGCAGTTCGTATGAAAGCAAATTTATTCCTAAGAGCAGAACCATCACAAATGCCAGCCCGAGCAGGCATAATGGTCTGCGCATATTTATCCTCCCTGTTTCGTCTATCTTTCTAAAATATCAAGATTTCTCTCAAACACATTGTTCAGGCTCATATTTTCCCGGTACGAAATGTTTGACTCCCCGTTTACGGCGATCTGCACCCGGTTCACATTGGACAGCTCCACCAGCGAATTGGTGATCGAGTAAATGGTCACATCGGAAGCCACGTTGTAGGGCTGATTGAGGAAATCGTTATTTAGGTTTACATAACATGTCCCATCTTTCACGGTGACACTCACGATCTTTGTGGTCGGATTGACGGTGGGATACGCCCCCTCGGTCATCGGTCCTTCCACCACTTTCTCCACCACCAGCTTTTCCAGAGAAATATTGCTGTTGTACACAACGTTGCGGCGATTCTCCTCCACAAGGCACTCCCCCGTCTCGTTCGCAAAGTAAAGCTTCAGATCCACCTTTTCATAGGCATTGATCTCATTGCCCGCATTCTCAATAAAGGTGTCCGCCGCCATCACGCCGACAACCGTTCCCACCGCGTCCGTAAGCTGCTCGCCCATGACCGTAAACGCCATGCGCTCCACGCCCGGGATCTGCGTCAGCGTCCTCACGATGGAGGCGCGCACAAGAATCTCTCTCGTGCCCCGCAGATTTTTGTAGCTCTCATCGAAATCCAGTGTCAGCAGACCGTTTTCCAGCGTATACCCCTCCACCGAAATCTCTTTTCCAAGCAGCGTTTCGTATTCCATCTTTTCGGATATATGGGCAAGCTGCTCCAACAATTCCTCCAGCAGAAGCTCTCCGTCCGTGGTGACGCTCACATACTCCCGCTCCACAATCTTTGTCTCTTCATTGTTTACATAATATATTTTGTAAGACACGCCCTCCTGCGTCTGCTGCCTGTTTCCACAGGCGGTACACAAAAGCAGTCCCATAACCAGTGCTGCGACGGGGAAAAAATGTCCCGTCCTCTTTATACGATTGTCCATTCCGACTCCTTACACCGAAACCACTTAAACTGCAATATACTTTAGGGGAATCTTCACCGTAAAATCGGTGCCCTCGCCCTCAATGCTTGCCACCTTGATCGAACCCCTGTGCATGAGGACCGCGCTTTTTGTGATGGCAAGCCCGAGCCCCGTGCCGCCGATCTCTCTGGAACGGGATTTGTCCACGCGGTAAAACCGCTCATAGATATGTTCCACTGCATCCTCCGGGATGCCCACGCCGGAGTCCTCCACCTTCACCGTGAAAAACTGGTGGTCGGCGTCCAGCGTCACCTTCACGAATCCGTGTTCTTTGTTATATTTGATCGCATTCTCCACGAGATTGGAGAGCGCGAGCGTAAGCTTCACCTCGTCCACCGACGCCGTCACGGGGCGCAGGCTCTCATAGACGAGCTGCACATCCCGGCGCTGTGCGATGGGGCGCAGCCGTCTCATAATCAGTTCCACAAGCGCGTTGATGTCCACCTCCGAAATATTCAGATCAGCCGAAGTCCTGTCCATCTTTACGAGGGAGAGCAGGTCGTTGATGATCTTATCCTCCCGCTCAATCTCCGCCGCAATGTCGCTCATAAACTCCTGATAAACCGCCAGCGGCACGTCTTTCTGGGTGATCAGGGAATCCGCCAGCACCTTCATGGACGTGATCGGCGTCCGCAGTTCATGGGACACGTTGGACACAAACTCCTGTCTGGAATCATCCAGCATCTTCATGCGCCCCAGCACCCGGTTAAAGGCGTCGCCGATATGCTCCGTCTCCAGACAGTCCGTCACGGAAATCGGGTCGTTCGTATAGCCCTCCTGCACCTGATCCAGCGCCGCTATGATCTTTTTAAAGGGAGCAAACAGGAACTTGGACACCAGCAGCGTCACCACGAAAATCAGCACGCCCACTATGGACATCAGGATCACCGCCTGATGGTTCAGAATATCCATGGTCGCGATGATATTGTCGTTGGATGCGCTCACCAGCATAATGCCCCGCACCAGTTCGATCCGTTCCCCGGCTCCAACCGGCAGATCCGCTTCCAGCGTCTCCGTGATGGGTATGGTCATCTCGATATAGCCGTTTTCCCTGTCATACCGGCTGGTGACTTCGCCGCCCAGACAGCGGATAACCTCCTCCGAGATAATCGTTTTCCCCTCGCTGATGCCGTAGGTGTCCTTCACAATCCGAAGATTGGCATCGATGACAAGCACGCGGCCGTCATACAGATTTGAGAGCTGCTCCAGCTCCGCATTGATGACTTCGGAAGAAGTATCCTGCAGATAATGGTAGTTAATCAGATGATTTGCCAGAATCCTGACCTGCGTGGAAATGTCGGACGTCCTGACATTTACCGCCCGCTGTTCGTAATTCTGCAGGATCGCATAGCGCATGATAAAGCATGGAATCAGCCCGACGATGAGCAGAATCAGAAAAATGCGCCCCTTCAGGCTCCTTAAGAATGAAATTTGACGTAAATGTATTTTAAGCAAAGTAGTATCCAACGCCCCACTTCGTCCGCACATACGCGGGTTCTCCGGGCACTTCCTCTATTTTTTCGCGCAGCCTTCTGATATGTACGTCCACAGTCCGCACATCACCGGGATAATCGCTTCCCCAGACCAGCTTCAGAAGCTCTTCCCTGCCGTACACCTTTCCGGCGTTCCGCATCAGAAGCTCCAGCACCTCGAACTCTTTTGCCGTCAGGTTGATCTCCCGGTCCCTGATGTACACCCTTCTGCTCTCGCAGTCAAGGCGCATGTCGCCCCGCTCCACGATTTTAACCGCCTCTTTTTTCTCAGACGCCTGACGGTTCGTCCTGCGCATAATCGCCTTGATTCTCGCCTTTACTTCCAGAATGTTAAAAGGTTTCGTGATATAGTCGTCCGCGCCGTAGTCAAGCCCGAGAATCTTATCCATGTCATCGCCCTTCGCTGTCAGCATGACGATCGGCACATTGGAAAAGCCGCGGATCTGCTGGCACACTTCAAAACCCGTCATTTTGGGCAGCATGACATCGAGGAGGATCATGTCATACGCGTTCTCCTCCGCCAGCCGCAGGGCCTCCTCCCCGTCGTAGGCGCAGTCCACTTCCATGCCGTCCTGCTCCAGACTGAACCGGATCCCCTTCACAATCAACTTTTCGTCATCCACTACCAAAACTCTCTGCGCCATACTCCCTGCCCCTGCCTTCTAGTTTACACTGATGCTGTCCTTTATTTTCTCATACATGCCTTCTTTGATGCCGTTTACTTTCATAATGTCTTCCGGCTTCCCGAAAGCGCCGTGGGATTCCCGGTAAGCCGCGATCGCCGCCGCCCTTGTGGCGCCGACGCCCGGAATTTCGCAAAGCTCGGCTTCCGACGCGGTGTTGATGTTGATCCGCCCATCCGCTGTCCTTCCCGTATCCGCGCCTTCACCGGCGCTTTTTCCATCCGCAGATAAGCCGCCCACAATGCCAAGCTCTTTTTCCCTGCCCGCCTGCACAATACCGTTCTTTTCCAGCGCGCCGTCCTGCGCCGCTCCTGCCGGGGAGACTGTCTCCCTCTCTTGCACGGCTGCTGCCTCCTCCTGTGTGGGAATCACCAGTTTCACGCCGTCGTCCAGAACCTGCGCTTGGTTTACATAATTTTGCTCCGCGTTCTCCGCAAAGCCCCCCGCCTGCTGCACCGCCTCGTAGACACGGCTCCCCATCTCCAGTTCATAGACACCGGGCTTGATAACCGCGCCGCAGACATGGACGTAAATCACGCCGGACTGCGCCTGCAAAGCAGCTTCCTTTTCGGCTGCGGCAGACATCCCGTATTCCCGGTTCTCACCGTCCGAACCCCACTGGCTGCCCTCCGTCACACGTTCGGTCTCTCCCGACGTGGGCATCTCTCCCCCGGCATCCTGTGGAAACGCGGACAGATCCTGCACCGCCCCTGCCGCCTCCTCAGACAACAGTAAAAGCTCCTCCTTCTTCGTGCAGCCGCACAACAGCAACAACAGGGCGAACGCCAAGCCCGCCTGCCAAATCCTGTCTGTCTTCATTTTTCCTTTTTTCATATGCATAGTCTCCCTTCCGGGCTTCTTCGCCCTCTGGGAGGTTTCCCGCTATGCGCTGTATTTTTATTGTAAAATAAATCTCAGACTATGTCCACTTAAAAATAACGATTCCCGCAATCATCACGCCCGCCCCCAACAGCTTTTTCATCTCAAGGGGCTGCTTCTCCACCCCGAAAAGCCCGAGAACTTCAATGACATAGGCGACGATAAGCTGGGCAACCACGATAAACATAACCGACCGCGCGGGGCCGAGCTGCTCCATACTCTTGATCACTGTGTAAGTGATAAAAGTGCCGATGGCGCCGCCAAACAGCATGTATTTGGGCTCCACCTTTAGGAGCGACGCAAAGGAAGCCCGGTCCGTGGCAAGCCATACGGCAAGGCAGACAAGAAGCGCCGTAAACTGCACGAAAGCGTTTGCCACCCAGACGCCCGACTGTTTGGTGACCTGCGTGTTAAAGACGCCCTGCACGCTCATCAGTGCGCCGGATAAAATAGCGATCCAGAATCCTAACATAATTCCCTCCTGTTATGCAGCCTGTCTATCGCGCTTTCTGACTCTGCCTGTGCGCAAAAAAGACAAGCCAGATTACTCTGTCTTGTCTTAGGTTGACCATATCAGTCGGTAATTATTCTTATCTGCCATGGGCCCGCGGAAATCCGTTTCTATTCCTGCTCCTGCGCTTCTTCGCCTTCTTCCTCCGTCTCCTCCACAGGAACCGGCACGTCGATATATTCTTCCGTGTAAGCTTCGCCCAGCACCTGCCCCATGATCTGCTCGGACAGCGCCCGAAGCTCGTCGTTTGCATCCTCGCCTTCCCAGATTCTGGCAAAGGCAATCTCAAGCTGTACCCAGAAATTGCTGGTCTCTATCATTTTCGGCATGGGAACCGACCGGGCGTACTCCTCCAGAAACGCCGCCGCGTTCGGGTCATCGTAAGTGTCCCCGTCGCAATGCACAGGCAGTTTTCCTATTCTCGTGTAAAGTTCCTGCGTGTTGTTCTGCGTCAGATATACCGCGAAGTCGTTTGCCATCTCCTTCTTCGTGGAATAGCCGTTCACGCCGACGCACTGTGTCACGGAGAGGGACGCGGAGGCAAGCTCCCCGCTCACATCCGGCACTCTGGTCACACCGAACTCATAGGAAAACTCTCCCGCGTCACGCGCTTTCTCAAGTTTCGACAGGGCGTCCGTAGTCGCCACCGTGTAGACAATCTTTCCGTCCAGAAAATCCTGCAGGACGCCGTCGTAGCTGATTTCCTTTGTATCTATGGAGAAAAACTGGTTCAGGTTCTGGTACACGCGAAGCGCTTTGATCGCGTTCTCGTTGTAGATGCCGATAGAACCCGCACTGTCGCCGTTTACGCCGCCCACATCAATATAGTTCCCCACAATAAAATAATTATAAAAGATATCCGATACGTCCCATTTAAAGACCGCCTCCACCTGCTCCGGCGCGTCGTAAACGTCTGCAAAGGACAAAATTTCATCTATCGTCTCGGGAATTGCCTCCTCGATTTTTGCCTCGATCTCCTCTTCGGAAACCTCATGCTCTTCCTGCGTCTCCTGAATCTCCTCCTCGACCTCGCCGCTGTCCGCCTGCTCCTGCGCATCCTCCGCCAGCGCCTGATCACGCTCCGCCACAATCTGCGCTTTTGCCCACTCTTCCAGATAGGTTCTGTTGTAAAGGAGACAGCTCGTCTCATAATAGAAAGGATAGCCGATCTGCTTGTCATTGTACGTCACTGACCGCACCGCCGTTTCCGGCAGCATTTCCTCCATGGACGGCACGCCCTCCGGCAGCTTTACCTCACATGCGAGACCTGCCAGATACGCCTTTTCCAGAGAATCATTGCTGACTATATACAGATCCGGCACTTCCTCCCCCTGAAGGGACGCCTGATTGATCGTTTCCAGATACTCCATTCCCGGCGTATATACCGGAACCACACGCACCTCGTCCTGATATTCGCTGTAAGAAACCGCCACGCCGTTCAAATAGTCCGTAAGCCCTTCATCCGCATACCACAGATACAGGGTTTCACGGTGTTTAAACAAAAAATCCTCCTCCGGCTCTTCCTCTTCTTTCGGAAGCACAGCCATACCGAGCCTTCCGGCTCCGTAAAGACCGCCCGCGACAAGAGCGAGCACGAGAATCATAAGTAATCTTTTCTTAAATGTCAATGCCGTTCTCCTTATATTCTCACCCTATGCTCTGACGCAAAATTGTTATCATGTCGTCCACATTTTCCTCCGTGATAACAAGCGGCGGCACAAAGCGGATAATGCTCGTCCCTGCATTGATCAGCACAAGACCTCTCTCCATCGCCCCCTTGATGATATCCCCCACAGGGCGGTCAAATACAAGCCCCTGCATCAGACCCGCACCGCGCCTTGTCTCCACACAGGAAAACTCTGCGACAATTTCATCCAGACGCTTCTCCAGATACGCCCCTACCCTGTTTACGTTGGCGAGCACATCCTGCTCTTTAAACAGGTCGATCACTTTGCTGACCGCCGCGCACGCCAGAGGATTGCCCCCGTAAGTGGTGCCGTGGTCACCGGCGACAAGGGAATTTGCGCCCACTTTCTCCGTCATCAGAAACGCGCCCACAGGCACGCCGCAGCCGAGCGCCTTCGCCGTCGTCATCACATCCGGTCTGACACCGCAGCGCTGCCACGCGAACATCTCCCCGGTGCGCCCCATGCCGCACTGAATCTCATCCAGCATCATCAGGATGTCCCTCTCGTCGCAGAGCGCCCTGACTTTTTGCATAAATTCCTCCGTGGCAGGATAGATGCCGCCCTCTCCCTGCACGGTCTCAAAAAGAATCGCACAGGTCTTGTCCGTCACCTGCGCCATCACACTGTCAAAATCGTTCAGATCAGCGAAACGGATGTTGCCGATCATGGGTTCAAAAGCTTCCCGGTAATGCGGATTTCCCGTCACGGAAAGCGCGCCCATGGTGCGCCCGTGGAAGGAGTGGTTCATGGCAATGATCTCGTGGTCTGTTTTCCCGTCCTTCAGGTACGCGTACTTGCGCGCCGTCTTGATGGCGCCCTCTATCGCCTCCGCACCGCTGTTGGTAAAGAAAACCCGGTCCATGCCGGAAATCTCTTTGAGTTTTTTCGCCGCCTCGATGGCAGGCGCATTGTAATAGTAGTTCGAGGTGTGGATGATCTTGTCAATCTGGCTTTTCAGCGCGTCGTTGTACGCCTCGTTGTGATATCCCAGCGCGAACACCGCGATGCCCGACACAAAATCCAGATACTTCTTTCCGTCCATATCGTAGAGGTACACGCCCTCTCCCCTGTCAAACACCACCTGATAGCGGTTGTATGTGTGAAGCAGCGCCTGCTCCGCCTCGTCTATATACTGCTGCATTTCTGCACTCATTTTTCTGCCTTCTTTCCATCATATTTACATATTGCGAAACACTTCTCAACGCCACAATAATTGTGCAAATAGTATAACCTTATGCTATTTGTGCAATTTCGACAACGAAAATGGCGCTTCGCAATCAGTCAAACATAGTTTCTTTGTCCCGGTCCGCGATAATCGCCGTGCCGATACCGTGATCGGTAAAGATCTCCAGAAGCAGACAGTGCGCAATCCGCCCGTCCAGAATATGCACCCGGTTTACGCCCTCCCTGATGGCATCTGTGCAGTTCCCCAGCTTCGGGAGCATACCGCCGCCGATACAGCCGCTCTCGATCAGTTCCTCCGCCTGCCCCGCGGTCAGTCTCGAGATAAAGCTGGACTTGTCGTTGATATCCCGATACAAGCCCTCGATATCCGTGAGGAACACCAGCTTGTCCGCGCCCACCGCCTTCGCGATCGCGCACGCCGCGTCGTCCGCATTGATATTGTAGGTCAAAAACTGGTCGTCCAGTCCGATGGGCGCCACGATGGGCAGGAAATCTTTCTCCAGAAGATCGTAGAGCACCTTCGGCTCCACGCCGCAGATCTCGCCCACAAAGCCGATATCCTCGCCGTCCGAATATCTCTTTTTGCACTGTAACAGCCCGGCGTCCTTGCCGCTGATGCCGACCGCCTTCACGCCCAGCTCTTCCACCATCCTGACAAGGTTTTTGTTGACTTTGCCTAAAACCATCTCCGCAATTTCCATGGTCTCCTCATCCGTCACACGCAGCCCGTTCACGAACTTCGCCTCTTTGCCGACCTTGCCGACCCAGCGGCTGATCTCCTTGCCGCCGCCGTGGACGATAATCGGTTTAAAACCGACCAGCTTAAGGAGTGTCACGTCCTTGATTACGTTTCTCTGCAGCTCCTCGTTGCTCATGGCGCTGCCGCCGTATTTGACCACGATAATTTTTCTGTTGAATTTCTGAATGTAGGGAAGGGCTTCGATCAAAACCTCCGCCTTCGCCAGAATTTTGTCCATTTCCTGCTGTTCCATATTATGCCTCTTTTCTTAACTTCGGTAATCCGCGTTGATATTGACGTACTCGTGGGTCAAGTCGCAGCCCCATGCGGCGGCTTCGGCGTCGCCTCTGTGCATGTCCACGATCACGCTGACTTCGGGCGCGGAGAGAAGTTTCGTCGCCTCCTCCTCGTCATAGTCCGTCAGCATACCGTCTTTGCAGATCTGCATCCGGTTTCCGGCAGCCTCACAGTAGAGGTCTACCCGGTCCGGGTCAAAATCCACACCCGCATAGCCGAGGGCGCACATAATCCGCCCCACGTTGGCATCATGTCCATAGATCATCGCCTTGGTCAGGCTGGAGCAGACCACGGATTTGCACAGCGTCCGCGCCTCCTCCTTCGTCGCCGCATGGATGACCTTGGTCTCAAACAGGGCGGTCGCGCCCTCTCCGTCCCCCGCCATCTTTTTCGCCAGCGTCTCATCTATATAATGTAAGGCTTCCTTAAACGTCTCATAATCCGCGTTTCGCTCCGTGATCTCGGCGTTGCCCGCAAGACCGTTCGCCATCACGATCAGCGTATCGTTGGTGGAAGTGTCGCCGTCCACGGAAATCATGTTGAAGGTGTCCTTCACATCCTCGCCAAGCGCTTCCTGCAGAAGTTCTTTGGAGATCGCAAGATCCGTCGTGATAAAGCCGAGCATGGTGCTCATATTCGGATGAATCATGCCGGAGCCTTTGCACATGCCGCCCACGGTCACGGTCTTTCCTCCGATCTCGATCTGTACCGCCGCCTGCTTCGGCTTCGTGTCCGTGGTCATGATCGCCTCCACAGCCGCAAGCCCCGCCTCCGGCGTATGCGCCTTAATCTGCGCCAGCCTGTCCACACCCGCCGCAATCTTTTCCAAAGGAATCTGCCATCCGATCACACCTGTGGACGCCACGAGAACAGCGTCAAGCGGCACCTCCAGCGCCTCCGCCGCCTTTTCTGCCGTCTGGCGGCAGCACTCATATCCCTGCTTACCCGTGCACGCATTGGCTATTCCCGCGTTGACCACGACTGCCTGCGCGTAAGGGGAGTGCGCCACAATCTCCCTGTCCCACAAAACAGGCGCCGCCTTCACCACATTGCCGGTAAATACCCCGGCAGTCCGGCAGGGCGCCTGACTGTAAATCAGAGCCATATCCTTTCTGTTCTGATATTTGATCGCCGCTTCCACGCCAGCCGCCTCAAAACCCGCCGCCGCGGTCACGCCGCCTTCTATAATTTTCATACTTTTTCAACCTCTTTTCCGTTACATTCACCTTAATATACACCAAATCGGCAGGCTATGCAAGCGTCTCTCCGATCACCTTCTCAAGTTCCGAAACCATAATCTCCACCACCGAAATCGCCGCAGGATCTTTGAA
Source organism: uncultured Lachnospiraceae bacterium (assembly GCA_910586705.1). Lineage (GTDB taxonomy): Bacteria > Bacillota > Clostridia > Lachnospirales > Lachnospiraceae > UBA3282. Next base: position 37,703 of record CAJUJK010000020.1, read on the forward strand.
CATACTGTTTAACAGCAGACGGATATTCAGTTCAAATCTTGCCGGCAGAATGCTGCACTCTTCCATGCTGACCTGCACCAGACGCTTTTCTCCCGGGTGCGGCTTTTCATTCAACGCAAAAAGGATATCGAAATAGGAGGAGAGGAAACGGTTGACACTCTGGTTGATGTTTACCATGTCGCCCCGCTTCATCGCCTTCCCGATCTGTGCCATAAACGAAGGCATACCATACTTGATAAGGTTCATGTGGTGGCTGATGATATTATTTTTCAGTTCCTGCGGATACGGCATCTGATATTTTTCCTTCGCCGCCCCCAGAAGACCGCCTTTGTCGTATGCGATTCTGCCCGATATAAGGTTATGCCACATGCCTGTGGTACAGCCGTCCGACACCTCGTAGCGCGTCATCACCCGGTCAATACCCGCCAGAAACTCCTCAAGATTGCGGTACACGATATTCAGCTCCGTGCCGTCCTCCATAATGCAGACGTCCTCATGTTCCCTATAGCGGTTGTCCAGCGCCATACTGCCGCAGTATTTCTCCAGCACGGCACACCGCTGCTGTGTGGGAACCGGCTCTGTACAGTAAACATACACGTCATAGTCCGAAAATTCGTCGTTTCTTTTGACGGCGCGGGAACCGCCGATCGCCATGGCACGCACCTGTGGAAATCTTGCGTATTCGTTGAAAATGTCCTGTACCATCCCTCACTCCTCACAGAAGGTTAGCCCATTCGCTCTCCTTAAATCCCGGATACACACCCTTTTCACACACAAGAATCGGGCGCTTCACAAGCATCCCGTCCGTGGAAAGAAGCGCAAGCTGCTCCTCCTCGCTCATGCCGGGCAGTTTATCCTTAAGCGCCATCTCCTTGTAGAGCAGCCCGCTCGTGTTGAAAAAGCGTTTCAGCGGCAGCCCGCTTTTTTCATGCCATGTCCGCAGTTCGTCAGCAGTCGGATTCTCCTCTTTGATCGGGCGTCCCTCATAGACAATCCCCTTTTCATCCAGCCATTTTAAAGCCTTCTGGCAGGTGGAACATTTCGCGTAGTAGAGAACCATGGGTTTCATATCCGATTCCTCCGTATTGTATTTTCCAGATGGTATTTCCCTTTGCGGATACCATTTTGATTTTATCAGTATTTCCTGCCGTTTGGCAATCATTATTACAAAGTTTCTTTGCACCGGAGTTTCATGCCTCAGAAGATACCTCCGCATCCGCCGCTGCCTCTGTCTCCATGCCCTCCGGCATCCCCACATTCGTCTCCGCGTTCTGGGACGCCTCAAAGGGATCTTCGTACTCCTTCTCTTCCTCCTCGCCCCAGAGGGACTCCCATTCCTTGTGTTTGCCTTCCATATTTATGGCTGCCATCTCTTTCGCCATCTTATAAATTTCCATATTGAAATCCATCAGCTTCTTTTCGTCCTGTGCGGGCACACGGTCGCCGCGGCTGATTCTTCTGGCGATCTCCAGACACTTTGCCATCTCCTCGCCGTATTCCTTCATAGCGTCGCTCTGCTGCTCGGCAACCACGCTGTTAAAGATGCCGACCTCCTGCGCGATCAGTTCGTCGAGGGTTTTCTCGTTTTTGTCGATCTGCCCGGAAAGTTCGTCGATTTTCTCCTGCAGTTCCTTTTCCCGCTGCAGGTAAGCTTCGGAGAACTCAAAAGTCACGCCCTGTTCCTCGCTCTTCTTTCTCGCCTCCTCCATCTTTTTGCGGTTTTCCTCCCGCTGTTTTACAAAATCCCTTTTCTCTCCCCTTAAAAGGCTGAGCTGCTGTCTGTATGCTTTTTGTGCTTCGCCAATTTTCATAAGTTGTAAACCTCCCGCCTGACTTCTGATTCCGCCCACAGTGTTACTACTAATATCGGCATCCGGGACGGATTTCAACAGGTTCAGAAATTTCTGCAGGCTGCAAAGACTTCCTATTGCCTGCCCCGGATTAGTCGTGTTATAGTAGTGTACATACGATTATCAGACATAAAAAAACAGGAGGTAAAAAGCATGGCGGAAGAACATAAAAAGGGCTTAGATGCCGGGCTCGTAGGAAACGACTTAGAGAATTGCTGCAGAAAAGAAACGACATGCGGACAGTGCCAGAAAAGCAACTGTATCATTGGATACGGAAAACAGTGCATCAGCGATTACAAGCAGGCGCCGAAAAAAGAGGTTGCGCAGGGAATGGCGCATATTCCCACAATGGACTTCAAGGTGTTTGACGAGGTCGAACTGGAAACGGCGATCGCGCATATCTTAAAGGAATGCAAAGACTGCAAGGAAGACCATACGGAGGACTGTATCATCAATGTCGTCAGAAGCTGCTACGAGGTGGGGCTTTTGGGCGACGTACAGCCCTATGAAGGCAGCGCATTGCAGTATCTGATGTATTTAAAAGAGAACTTCCCGGAGAAGTCTCTCCAGATCGCCAATCTTTACAGGAGCTGACAACGAAGCGCCCCCGTCAAGGGGCGCTTCTGTCATTTTCACTTTCTCACAATCCGGTAATAAGTCCCCGCCGTCATCACATAACTTCCCCCGTAGAGAAGCGCAACCACCGCCGCCACACCTACACAGCAGCGGATCAGAAGCCCGGTGTCAAAAAACCGCAGCGCCGCCAGAAGCCCGTTTACCATCACAAGACCTGCCGCCGTGTGCAGAAACGCCCCCGCAAGAGGCAGGAAAAACACGAGAAGAATCTGCCTGCGGATCGCCCTGCGGATTTCCATATCGCTCATGCCGACCTTCCTCATAATCCCGAAACTGTCCTGATCCTCGTACCCTTCCGACACCTGTTTAAAGTACATGATGAGCAGCAGGCACATAAAGAACAGAAGCCCGAATACCATACCGATAAAGAGCAGACCGCCGTTCATGGATCGGTCTTCATCCCTGCCATCCAGACCATTATCAAGCCGCAGGAAACCCTGCTGCCCCTGACACCACACCGACCACGCTTCGATAAAGGCATCCCGCTCCGTCTCCTTTCCGTCAAGCAGAATGCCAAGACGCCGCTCGCCGCTGTGCAGAAACCCTTCCAGATCAGTCACGCCGTTCGTCACCGCCCACGCCGTCACAAACCTGTCAAACGCCTGCCTGTCCTTCACCACAATCACATACTGGGCTGTAAAATTGAACATCCTGTTTTTCGCCTGCGGAAAAGGATAAATCCGCTCCGGCTCCTCCTTGACCGCCGCCTCCACGCCCAAAAAGTTTACGCTGTCACACCCGAAAGCCGATCCCGTGGAATACAGCAGCACTTCGTCCTCCTCCAGACTTTTATTCTGCCCTTCCAGACGGTTATAGTCATCCAGCAAAAGCAGCGTGACAGCGAACTGGTCGGCAAATTCCAGTCCGGCGGCGGACACAAACGCATTGTTTCCCTCGGACCTTCCGCAGTTAAGTGCCATGGCGTAGTAATCGTCCAGCCGCGCTACGCCCTGCCCGTACTTTTCTGAGAGTTCCGCCGCCTTCTCTCTCGCCTCTTCCGCCACGTCGCTGCTCTCCGAACAGGAAACCTCCATATCATAAGGGTAATCGTAGTAGGCAATCTGATCCATCCCCGTCCACAAAGTGACCGTACAGGTCAACGTAATCAGAAGCATTGTGGAGAAGATGCAGATATTGGACAGTCCCGCCGCATTCTTTTTCATGCGGTACAACATGCCCGAGATGGTCACCTGATTGGACGGTCTGTAGTATATATTTTTCCTTTTCTTCAAAAACCGCAGGAAAGCCACGCTTCCCGAGGTAAACAGAAAATAAGTGCCGAGCACCACCAGCAATACCGCCAGAAAAAAGTCCGTAAAAATCATGCTGTCCACTTTGCTTGTGACGGAAATATAATAGCCGCAAACAAGCAAAACGACGCCAACTGCCGACCTCAGCCCGATCCGCCGGGGCTCCTTCTCCCCTTTCCTGCTCTCGGACAAAAGCTCTGTCGGCTTCATGCGGTAAAAGCTCCAAAGGCTTTTTACATAGACGCAGAAAAAGACAGCCGCAAAATACCGGAGCGTCTCGATGACTGCCTCCATGGAAAAGTAGAACGCCACATCCACAGGTAACCGCGACATGCGAAGCAGCAGGAGAAACATCAGCTTATTCAGCACAAAACCGAGTATGATCCCCGCCGAAACGCTGACCAGATACATTCCCAGATTTTCCCAGAAAAGCATGATGCCGATGTGCTTGCGTTCCAGTCCCAAAAGACTGTAAAGTCCCAGCTCCCGCTTTCGCCGCTTCTGTAAAAAACTGCCCGCATAGATCAGAAACAACAGCAGAATGATGGAGAGCAGCCCCTTCCCCAGCGCGAGCATCAGCCACGCATACGCCGCCTTTGGCAGTCTCTCCAGCAAGTCGTTGTGCAGAAGGGAGGAGAACAGATAATAGCTGAACACGGAAAAAAAACACGCCATGAGATAGGGACGGTAAACCTGCTTATTCTGCTTCACTCCTCTGAAAGCCATGACCGGCAGTAATTTCATTTTATTCATAGTCACACTCATCTCCTATCTCTCTCTATTTCTGCCCTTCGAGGTCAACATCACCCGCCGTATATTCCTGCCCGTCCTGCGCCTGCATCACCGTCAAGGCATCCGATATCATACGGTACATTTCGTCCCTGCTCCGTTCGCCACGGTAAATCTGGTGGAACACGCAGCCGTCCTTGATGAACAGCACCCGCCCCGCATGAGCCGCCGCCTGTATGCTGTGGGTCACCATGAGAATCGTCTGCCCCTCCCCATTTATCTCCCCGAAAAGTTTCAAGAGTTTCCCGGACGCTCTGGAATCCAGCGCCCCCGTGGGCTCGTCCGCCAGCACGATATCGGGATCCGTGACCAAGGCGCGGCACACCGCCGCCCGCTGTTTCTGTCCGCCCGACACTTCATAGGGATATTTATCCAGAAGGTCCGCGATCGCCAGCTTGCGGGCAAGAGGCAAAAGACGCTCCTCCATCTCCCGGTAAGGCATTTCTGCCAGCACCAGAGGCAGGAAAATATTGTCCCGCAGGGACATGGTGTCGAGCAGGTTAAAATCCTGAAAGACAAAGCCGAGATGGTCCCGTCTGAACACGCACAAATCCTTCTGGCTGACCTTGGAGAGTTCCTGCCCGTTAAGCAGCACCTGTCCGCTGGTTGCCGTGTCCAGAGAAGCCAGAATGTTTAGGAGCGTGGTCTTTCCCGAGCCGGACTCCCCCATGATTGCCACATACTCCCCCTCTTCCACGGAAAAGTTCACGTCGTTTAATGCCTGCACCTTGACCGAGCCGAAGCGGGTCGTATATATTTTCTTCACATTTTTTACGGTTAACAGTGACATGTCGTCCTCCTTGTCTGTTTTCTCCTATGATAAGCAAAAAGGAAATGCGCTGCCATGGATCCGGCTTACATTTCCCTCTCGTAACTTACATTTTTGTAAGGATTGCCTCCTGCGCGATGCCGAGAAATACCTTCGTCCCTCTGCCCCGCTCCGACTCCACACGGATGGACAGCCCCAGCCTGTCCATGATCTGCCTGCACAGATACAGCCCGATGCCTGTGGACTTATTTTCCATGCGCCCGTTATATCCCGTAAATCCCCGCTCAAAAATCCGCGGCAGATCGCTCTCCTCGATGCCAATGCCCGTGTCCTCAATGACAAGATAGCCGCAGCCATCCGTGACACGAACGCCGCTTTCATCCATCCCGTATATGGAGATAGCACCCTCCTTCGTGTACTTTAGCGCGTTGGAAAGCACCTGCTCTATCACAAAGGAAAACCACTTGCCGTCTGTGACCACATAGGTATGACACGCCTCCAGCCGCAGGCTGGTCCCTGCCCCACTGAACAGAAGCCAGAACTTTTTGAGCGCTTTCTTCACCAGCTCGTCCACATCCAGCCTTGCAAAAGAAAGATCAGAGGAAATGCTCTCCATTCTGGCATAGTGGAGCGCCATATCCACATACTGTCCCGTCTTGAAAACTTCCTCCCGGAGCTGTTTTGCGATCTGCCTTTCCCCAACACCGTCCGCCGTTTTGCTCTCATTTTCGCCTGCGGCTGCGTCAATGTTTTGTAAAAGCAGGTCCATAGCCGAGAGCGGCACCTTGATCTGGTGCGTCCACATGGTGTAATAGTCCGCCATGTTCTGCTGCTTCTCGTCAAGCTTTGTAACCAGCGCCTTTTTCTCCGCCTCCTGCGCCATAATAATCTGCTGATAGACCCGCTCCATGCCGGAAGAGGTCTGCGGCAGGCTGTCACTTCTCTCCTCCGCCGACAGGATATTCGTCAAAGTCTTATACTTTTCCCGGTATTTCATATAATCCCACACAAGAAAACAGCCGCCGAAAAAAGCCGCAAGCCCCAGCGCATAGGTCATGTTCGCAAGCACACCCTCATAGCCGTAGAGCGCGGCTACCATCATAAAAAGACACGCTTCCATTACATAAAATAAAACCAGGGCAAGCCGCTCACGCAGATATGCCGCCGGTATATGGGTTTTCTTTTCCATTAGTCCGTCTCCCCCAGCAGATACCCCACGCCCTTCTTCGTCTGAATCAGCTCTGACAGCCCGATTTCCCCTAGCCGCCTGCGCAGGCGGTTCATGTTCACCGTCAGGGTATTGTCGTCCACAAAGCACTCGTCGTCCCAGAGCCGCTTCATCAGCAGATCCCTGCTGACCACGCCGCCCGACGCCTCGAAGAGTGTCTGCAAGATGCGGAACTCGTTTTTCGTCAGTTCTATGCGTCCGCCGTCTTTTTCCTTCGCCGCCGTCTTTTCCAAAGCCGGCGGGCAGCCCTGCGTGTCTGCCTTATCCTGCACAGATTCCGCCATCCTTTTGCGGCAGGAAAGTGACATATCCGTCATGTTTAACAACACACCCTTATACTCCAGCACCGTCCCCGACACCGTGAACGCATAGGCACGCCTTAAGAGCGCCTGTATCTTCGCCTGCAATATCTCCAGATCAAAGGGCTTTACCACAAAGTCGTCGCCGCCCATATTGACCGCCATCACCACGTTCATGTTATCCGAAGCCGACGAGATAAAGATAATCGGCACCTGCGACACTTTGCGGATTTCGCCGCACCAGTAGTAGCCGTTGTAAAAGGGCAGACCGATATCCAGCAGCACAAGCTGGGGATCGCAGGATGCAAACTGCCCCATCACATCCGCGAAATCTTTGACCGCCTCCACCTCATAGCCCCACTTCTCCAGATATTTGCCGATCTGCCCTGCGATGACTGCGTCGTCCTCCACCACAAGTATTTTGTACATTTTAATCATTACCCCTTTTCAGAAGTCCGTAAGCCAGTTCGCCGCTCGCCCAGAGTGCGTAAACTCCCTCCGGCTCACTTGCGCTCATTGTATCATAACTTCGGCTGCCTATCTATACCATTTCGGATTCTTGTTACAATTCACACCTACGCCAGATTTCGCATTAATTTACGATTATCCAGTGTGAATTGCAACGATGATGCACACAAAATGCCAAAAAACAGGCATTTTGGCGCTGGCTCCGACACCATGCAGCAAGTGCATGGCGCGGGTGTGAAAAGTAACGGATTCTTCCGGAAAAAGAATCTGCAGACCCAGAAGTCTTGTCAAAAGGCTGATTGCTTCCTATAATGAAATTAAGTATATTACATAGAATATAGAATCCTATGCTGCCTAAGAAAATTAGGAATTATGAGGAGATTACCGCATGGAAATCATAGCTTATGAAATGAAATACGAAAAAGATCCTATTGAAAAAAGTGATATTAAGTGTATTCCTTTTTCGCAAAAGTATTTTCAAGAATACATGAAAATATATAATGCCTGCTTTTATGAAATGCGAAAATCTCTTGATATCAAGCCCTATCATTTTTTGAGCGATTATGAACAAATCAGAGAAAAGAGCAAAGATATTTTCCTTCTTATAAGTGAGACGGAAATGATTGGTTCTGTCTCATGTTATGGAAGTGAAATAGATGATTTGATAGTCAACAGGAAATTTCAACATAAAGGATATGGAAAGCAGCTTTTATTGTGGGGAATGAATTATATCCGCCAATGTAGTAATGAGCCTATTTCGTTACATGTTGCAAAATGGAATGAAAAAGCTGTCATGCTGTACGAAAAAGTTGGATTTGTGATTACCAATACAGAAAGGGTACGTTAGGTTTCCCCTGTCAATACCATCGGCGTGTGGTCGCTACGAAATTTACCACCTCGGCTAACTATTCGGGCAAAGCCATATTAATATATGCACATTATAAATCTCTTATTCCTTTTTGTAAAGAGGCTCGTTATTCCTCAACCGTTGTGCAAATCTTTTATAAAAGTCTTGCCCCCGACGTTGTATTATATGCGCAATTCTCTCGTCCGTAATGATCACTTCATCCGTCACTATATCTTCAGTAACGCACTTATAAATATTCTTGTCTATTTTCCCTATCGTATGCAACTTCTATACCCTTTTCTTCTTTTGCTGCACTAAGTGTATCATCTTCTTTGGTATTTTAGCAAGTGCTCTGCCATATAGGCAGGCACAAACATGAAAAAAGACTATAACTTTCACAGTCATAGCCTTTCTCTCAAAAATCGTTCTATCATTGTCTGTCAGCCGTCTCAGATTTCCTTCGCCTTACCAACAATCCCCCGTACCGCTAACGCAAGCCCCACAACACAGCACCCGATCAGCGCAAGCCATCTGATATTGCCGTCAACCGTATCCACATTCCATATCAAAGGCTGGAACGCGGGAAGGGAACGCTCGACCCCGATCCACCTGTTGACCAGATAGTTGGCAAAGAACCCATAAACCCCGGTCAGCGTCGTGCATATACCGGCTTTCAAAAATCCGTTGCAGTTTACATAACGTATCAACAGGAACACAAACCATGCAAGCAGCAGGCACGGAAAGGATATCTTCGGCGCAAGCTGCCCAAACTCCGGGGATTTCACATACACCCCGATCGCGGACATCATCAGTATATATAGGAACGTATCGACAGCCATCACCGTAAGACCCTTGTAGTCGCCAAGCAGCGACTTGAGCGGCTGCGCATATACCGCGAACGGCAGAAAGCAGACCGAGAGCCCGAACAAAACCGTCGCCGAAACGAGGAAAAACCATGTTCCGCGGGTGTAAATGCAGATCACGCCAAACAGCAGAAACAGGCTCGCCGTGAATGTCCCCATCGTCCAGAGCAGCTTATGGTCCGGCATCATCAGCGGCACAATGCTAAGTGACGCCGCCACAAGCAATGCAGCCAGCACGATAAAAAACCAGTCCAGCGCCGCGCCGGTCGCCAGATTTACAATCAGACAGACCAGCACCGGAATCATAAAAATACCGGCAATCGCCGCGCCGATCACGGCGGACTTCCTCTTAAAAAGTTTTGCCTGCCTGTGAAGCACGTCCACAGCCTCTGTCTCCAGACTGTTCTCCATCTCCTCGCTCCTCATCTGCCGCAAAAGGGCGGAACAATCTGTACAGTCCGTCAGATGTTCCTCCACAAGCCCCCTGCTCTCCTCACTACAGATCTGATCCGCATAAAGGGGAAGTAAATCCTTTACCACATTACAATTCAGTTTCATGAATCCCCATCCTTTCCATAAGCTTACATTTGGCACGGTGGTATGTAACCCTCGCCCAGCTCTCCGTCCTGCCGCAGATACCGCTGATTTCCCGGAAAGACATCTCTCCGAAAATCCGCAGCTCAAACACCTTGCGGTAAGGCTCTTCCAGTTCCTGTAACGTCTGATGAATCTGACAGGACGTGTCCTTGTCTTCCACTTCCCGCGCAATATCAATACCGCTGTCGGCATCCGCATCAGGCAGCATAGGTGCGGCACGCTTTGCCTGCCGCCGCATTTCATCGACAAAAAGATTTCTGGCAATGGAACAGAGCCATGTCACCGCGTTTGCTTCCCCACGAAACGAAGCGTTTGTGGTAAACGCCTTATAAAACGTCTCCTGCGTGATTTCTTCCGCCATGTGCGTCTTTCCCGCAAGCGCCATCACATAGGAATACACCCGCATATAGTACGTCTGATACAACTTTTCAAACGCCTCTTTCTCCATCTGCCATCACCTCTTTTTCCGTGCTTTCATGGGTTAGACGGATTCATTTCTATTTTGTTACAACAATTCTGCAAATTTTTTTGTACGTGATACATGCCATTAATGACCGAGCGCATTTTCAACCGCTTTCTTGATGACAGTGCTGGAATTGGTTGCGCCCGACACCGCGTCCACATCTATTTTCTGCTCCGCAAGCATGTCGCTGATAACCGCCTCCGCGGCTTTTCCCCGCTCCTGCTTATGTTCCAACATAATAATGTCTGTCATCTCCCCGTTTCGCACCGTCACCTCCACTTTTGCATAGATAAAATTCACGTCATACTCCCCGACATAGACGCCGTCGGGAATCGCGGACAAATCTACGCTTCCTATGACCGTTTCCTTTACCGCCTTTTTATAGTCCGCCACGCTTTTCAGATAGACAGCCGTACAGAGCAGACCAATCAAAAATAAGAAAATGGCGATACACATAATGACTCTTCTTTTCGTAAATTTTTCTCTCATCACTACCTCCGCAATTCCGCTTCGCGGAGAAACTTTTCTCCCCTATTTTGCCGCGATCGAGCGGTACAGCATGGAAAATCCATATTCCAAAAACTGCCCTTTTGACAAGCCCATCGCTTTCTCAATATATGCTTCTTTGTTTGCGGCAAGCTGTATCATTCCGGACAACATGCCCCAAAAGTTAAATATGGCAGGCATGATTTCCAAATCGTCCCGCAGCTCCCCGTTTTCCATGCCTGCTGTCAGAAAATCCCGGAGCTTTTCATTGATTTCTTCCCCGACCAGATACGTCTCCTTTTCCTCCGGCAGATAATCCCGGTTTTCAAAATCAATATTAATCTTACTGAGCACCATATCGAAATAAAACGGAAACTCTTCCTGATACCGCACCAGTCCACGGCAAATCAGCTCGTATCTGCCCTTCGTGCTTTCCTGTTTCGCCAAAGCGGAAGCTATGTAATCATACAGCTTTTTCATACTGCCCAATACTAAAATGCCGACGATTTCCTCCTTGTTCTCGAAATATACATACAGCGTCGCCTTGCTGTACCCGGAGGTCAAAGCGAAATGGGGCATACCGAAAACTACTATGCATGTACCAATGAAATCCTTAGCGGATTGGGGGAAATGTATGTGTGCGATGAACGCTTTCAGAAAAATATTGACAGAGCGTGCGGAGCAGGAACCGCCGACTTTGCCAGACAGGCTATTGCCATGTATTGCGGGAAAGAGAATGTGTAATAAGGTCAGGGCAGCACGAAAATGCCGCCCTGACCATACCCCCTATGTTTCCCATCATCTCTCCACAAGATGTTTCCTTTTTTTCAATATCTCCAGAAGTTCTGCCGCTCCAGCCCTAGTGTCTGCTACAATCTCCGCCGGTGTCATGTGTTCGTATCTCACCGCATTATACGTGCGTATTTTTCTAATATCATCCAAATCAAAACGCTCACTGATTTCCGGTTCTTTTATCATCACTGCCATAATCCTCTTCCTCCTCTTCCAATAATGCTGCCGGTGGATATATCATCAAATCTTTGTATCCCTCATATGTGGTAATGGCTTTTATTCCCCGAATCGTCTTTACATTAACGATATGTTTGAAATTCCACGATATGATAAAATCACATCCTGCAAGAATTGCCGCCGCTATATGTCGACAGTCATCATAATTTTTTCTTTTTAAAAATCCGAAGTCGATAAATTTCTCAGCTAATTCCACAGTACTTTCGTCTGTCTCAATTATAGTATACTCTATCTGGTCTAAATAAGCCAATAGTGTTTCACGTTTCTCCATGCCACACTTATTAATTTCATAAACTACAACGTCAGAAATGTAGATTTCATATTTTCCCTTTCTAAAAAAATCCCATACTTCCTGCGTCTCTTTCATCTGTTCCGGCGAATCCTGCTGATCGAGATAACTAATTACTGATGTATCCAGATATATCTTCAACTTATTCATTTTGCTTCTCTTCCCCCCTTCATTTCTTATTAATCATTTTAACATATTTCTCTCCAAATCACACTTCTTCTACTAAGCTTTTCATGCTCAATTTAAATCAGAATATTATGCTTGACCGCTATCCCAAACCGGGCGGCACGAAATGCCGCCCGGATCATACTCCCTATGTTCCCCATCATCTCTCCACCAGATGTAACCGCCGCAGAGTCGTTACCACCGGCTTATAAATCAGAAAGGTAATCCCCGCGTTCAACCCGCCCTTAAGGAGATTAAACGGCAGAAATGCCGTCAGCAGAAGCGCCTCCACCGCCTCCCGCGGATAGCCCATATAAACCGGGGCAGCCAGCCAGTTCCAAAGCATCATCACCGCAATCTGGCACGCCACCCCGCAGGCAAGAGCTGCCACAGCGCCGGACCGAGTGTGGCGCCTTTTGTAGAAAAATGCAGCCGTACACGCAAAGGAACAGCTTGAAATCATATTCATCATGCACCCCCAGACGCCCGTACTGCTGATCGTAACCATTTCCACGACCGAGACGATCACCGCCATCGCCAGTGAAGTGAGCGGTCCGAAGATCAGACCGCCGATCACGATCACCACGTCTTTCGGGTCGTACTTTAGAAAAAGTACAACGGGAATGCGCCCGACCGCCACCGCTATGTACGCGAGCGCGCACAGCATCCCTACTGTTGTGAGTTTCTTTGTCCTGCTGTTTTTCATTTGCAATTCCTCCTAAAATAGATTAACACCTGAAAGTACCGCTGCCTTTCAGGTGTTATTATTTTAGGTGTACTGAAAATGCCATCAGAGCAGTTGGACGATAAAGAGTGCACAAATCATTGCCAGAGTTCTTCTGACAATCTCAATACACCTTCTTTAATCCGGACTATACCGTCGGTTCCGGAATTTCACCGGACCCCGCGCTTTCGCGCCCGCGGACTGTCACCGCCGATCGGGAATTTCACCCTGCCCTGAAGACATTACGACTATTCAGTTGTTTGAAAGAGTATAGCATACGGAAAAAGCGGAGTCAAGCTCAGCTGTTAAACGCCGTAATATTCGCCTCGTTCAACGTGAAATCATAATAATTTAAATCCTCCCGCTTCGTCCAGCCGATCTGTTTCCAGAATGCGTTTCCGATATCGTTTTTCGTAAAAGCGATCAAAGACACTTTATTGATGTTTTCCGCCTTTAACGCCTCCATACAAAATACCACCATCGCTTTCCCGATGCCGCGCATCCGCCAGTCCTGTGCCACACACACATGGTAAAGGCATCCCCTTCTGCCGTCGTGCCCGCAGAGGATCGCGCCCACAATCCTGCCCTCCTCCACCGCCACCACACTGGTGTCCGGGTTCCTCTTCAGGAAACGTGCCACGCCCTCTCTGGAATCGTCCAGACTTCTTATGGCAAATCCCTTAATCGACATCCAGAGCGCTTTCACGCCGTCATAATCTTCTATCGTCATTTTTCGTATCATAAGTATTCTCCGTTTTTCTATATTATGTTAACCCATTTGGCGGATTTTCAGTCCAGCAGCCCATAGATCTGATATAGGGAAAGCATATTTTGAAGCGCGAGTTTTCTGCCCGTCATCTGCCTGTATGTCGCCGTCTTTGTTTTACCTTCCGCCTTCAGCGTTTCCATTTTTTCCGAAACAGTCCCGTATTCCTCCCGAACCGCCTGCAGCATTTTTTCAAATTTTTCCTCCCGCTCAGACATCTTTTTCCCTCCGTCTCTTCTTCTGGCGCACGGTCATATATTATGTAAACTCGTTTTTTGCCAGCATTATGTTAACCATCTTCAACACATAAGTTGCTTTTGTGTTATGTAAACTACTCGCCCACTAACTCCACCACCGTATACCCGTGCCCCACATAGGGCAGAAACTTTTCCAATATATCCTTCATCCGAAGCTTCAGACTCGACGTATTCACGCATGGATGGCAACCCACAAACGCATCCTGCAAAAGTTCCCTGTCGATTAAAAGTCTTACCCTGTGTTCCTTGTCATTCATCAGCCCCATCACGCTCACAGACCCTGGCGTAATGTCCAGAAATTCTTCCATGTACGCCGCCTCCGCAAAGGAAAGCCTCGCCACGCCAAGCTGGGCGGAAAGTTCCTTCGTCTTAAACTTTTTTAACCCAGGCATCATCAGCAGATAGAAATCCGTCTTCTGCCTGTTACATAAAAAAAGATTTTTGCAGATGTGAATGCCCAGAGCCTCATCCACATCATGGCAGTCATCCACGGTCGCCGCCGCCTCATGGTCCACACGCTGATAAGAGATTTCCAGCTTTTCAAGCAGCTCATATACTGCCATTTCTTTCAAAAGTCTCCCTTTGGGTGAGGGTTTTATGTCAACTGGCGTTCTTGACATCTCACGCGCCTGCAAGCCCTCTTTCTCTTCCTGTCCGCTCACTTTTCCTCCATTCCGGAGTATTCACAAATTCTTGGTTGAATCAATTGTTCTTCAAAAATTTATGTCGTCCTTTCCACTCAATCCGTCTCATAATATAAACAGTCAGCCCACTCCTGAATGCCGATCATACCCATCCGCTCATCCGGCTTCACACCGTCCAGTTCCCGGTAAAAGTTTGCAATCTCCGTCCCAATCCGCGAAATCCGCCTGTGCATTTTCAGATTGCCGAATAAGGCAGGACCGCCATACTCATATATTTCTGCGCCCTCAAGCCAGAAAAACCGACAGCCGCGTTGCTTCTCCAAAAACGTCTTTGTCTCCTCTATCTTCTCATCCAGTTCTGCTTCCGGAATAAGCCCTTTTTGCTTCAATTCCTCCAGAAAGGCATAAAGCCGCTCCACGCCCTCCTCAAAATTACCCCGAAGCGCAATTTTGAAGGGACTCCCGAATATACTTGACCTTACCCTTTTGGTTTTACAGCTCATCAGAATTTTATAGGCAATGGGAATATCATAATTGTATTCCGAAATCGCCACAAACGCTTCGTCTTTTTTCGCATACAAATAAGCTCTGTTTGCCAAATCTTCTCCTCCTAATACCCGAACGTCCCCTCCAGAGACTCGTCCTCGTCGATCCACTGTTGCACCGGAATCACCCGGTACTCATCCTCGGTATCTCTCACATACACCGTCTCGATCCCCGCATTGATGATCTGCCTCTTGCACATGGAACAGCTGCAGGAGTTTTTCACATACTCCCCGGTCTCCGCCTCCACCCCGGTCAGATACATGGCGCTGCCGATCATTTTGTCCCTCGACGCACTGATGATCGCGTTGGTCTCCGCGTGAACGCTGCGGCACAGTTCATACCGCTCACCCCTCGGAATTTCCATCTTTTGGCGGATACACTCTCCCACGTCGGTACAGTTTTTCCTCCCTCTGGGCGCGCCCACATACCCCGTCGAGATCACCTCGTCATTTTTCACGATCACCGCGCCGTAATGCCGTCTGAGGCACGTGGAACGCTGTGCCACCATTTTTGCCAAGTCCAGATAATAATTTACCTTGTCTCTTCTCTCCATCATACTGCCTCCCCTGTAAACAAACTCCCTTTCTATGTAATTTCCATTTTTACTCCCACAAACAGAATCTTTTCATGTCAGATCCTTGCGCAAAATAATTTCCAAAGGCTCCCCCGGCAGTAAAAGCGAGCCGCAGTCCACATACCCGTTCTTCCGATAAAAGAACTGTGCCTGCTCTCTGTACTCTTCCAAAACATACAGCATATTCATAAACGGTATCTCATCCCAGAACAGATTGTACCGCAGCCAGCCCATGAAATGATTGTTATGATACATAACCAAAACCCGTTTTGCACGGACCGCGTTTGTCAACTCCTCTTCGCTGATATGCCTATCATGTTTTCTAACCGCTTCAAAGTCCTTTTCGTCGGCGTATCGGATCATAGCGACATCCTCTTTCCTATGCCCATCTTTTTGGGTTTACATAATATTTTCCAAAAGCAGACTATTTATACCTTTTTTACTGCCTCTCAAACTTTATTGCCGCTACCCCGTCATCCTCCATAAACTTCCCATCCTCTGTTCTGATCAGATGCGTTCCCACGGGAAGATGTAAATATGGTATAATGTCAGGATCGTAATTGCAGACCGTATTCAAAGCAAATACATGAAAGTTTCCCGCATCGGAAGAATAGGCATCGCTCTCGTCACCCTTAAAGAAATGCCAGCCGCTGTCGGGCTTATCTTCAAGCGGTTCGTCACGAAACATATATCCGACCTTCCAGCCTTCCTTCGATATCATATCGGAAACGATACAGCCTTCCCCATTTGGTTCCTGCCAGTCGATCAGCGGTTTCACATCAACTTGCAAAAATCCGTTCTCATTCTTCTTTTTCATTTTATCAACCAGCCCCCTATTATTTCTCCCGTATTATTTCCACGGACGCTTGCGCCCCGTCCATCCCATTTCCTTCCAATACTTTGCGTCCCTCTCGTTAAAGCCCTTCCTCCGTATCAGCCTCTCCAGACAACCACTTCGTCAAACGCTTTCCGTGGTCTTGCTTTCGGAAATTCATTCGGGTAGCCAAAAGCAACCGCCGCTATAAGCTGCCCTTCGCTGTTTAACCATTCGCTGATTTCCGCATACGCAAAATAGATATCACAGATCCAGAGACTTCCTATTCCCTTTTCCTCAGCGGCAAGAAGCATGTTTTGTATCGCCGCGCTTATAGACTGGACATTACATATTTCATAAATATGCTCTTCCGGCGCCATTTCTGATAATATGCCTTTTCCCAGTGTGTTCACAACAAATACGGCAACAGGCGCCTCCTCCATGATATCGACGGTATATTTTGCCGCCGGAATATGCTGCCTGCTTTGCGGAAGCAATGCGGTTTCCTTTTCTTCCCTCAGAATCCCCTTGCGGAAAACTTTCAACATTTCTTCCTTTTCTTTCCCCTGCACCACAATGAATTTCCACGGCTGTCTGTTTTTGGAAGAAGGCGCCTTTATTCCACTTTCGATAATTTCCGTCAGATCTTCCTTTGATATAGGTTTATCCAAAAATTTTCTTGTACTTCTCCTGTCATAAATTGCAGAAATCATTTTGTACCCTCACTCCCGATTACCGGCTTCCTCATTCCGTTACGCCCTATGCACGTACATCCGCGACAGTTCCGCTTCCCCGTCCCCCTGCGCCATGCAGAAAAACTCCCAGCCGTACCGCTCATAAAAGGAGTCATGGTCTGTCAGAAGGTAAAGCGTGTCGATGCCCCTCTCTTTCATATCCGCACAGACATAGTTTAGCAGCGCACCGGCAATGCCCCTGCCGCGCCGGTCCTCCTCCGTATAGACTGCGCAGACGTTCGGCGCAAGGTCTTTCCTGTCGTGAAAATCATTCCCGATGACGCCAAGCCCACCTATGATCCTGCCGTCCTCCACCGCCGCATACCACTGAGGGAACGGCTTTTCGCCGGCAAGGCTCTCCTCCATACTTTCCAGATATGCGGCAAGCGGTATACCCCATTTTTCGTGAAACCATTTTGCCGCCTGCTCCTTGATTTCCGGCTGATCCGCCAGACGTATGATTTGGTAATCCATTTTGTGCCCTCCTCTGGCTAATCTAAAGTCGGATTTTATTTTAAACATGCGAGCCGGGCTTGTCAAACAACTTTCCCAGTTCAATACCCGCACACGTCAAATTTTTTCGCCCTTATCAGTAAAAAATCCGGTTTATGCAGCAAATCCCTATATTTCGGATACGCTTCCAGCATGTCCGCGTCCGGCAGCGGCTCAATCATTTTTTCAATCACAAAACCCGCGTCAATCAATATATTCACAATCGTCGAAAAAGATCTATGATATTTTATCACATGGTCTACAAACCATACACACTCTCTTTCGCAACCGCCAGCATCTTCTCAGAAATATCTATTCCCGTCACATGGTCGGCGCCCGCCTCCATAAAATACTTACAATGCTCTCCAAAACCGCAGCCCAGATCCAATACCTTTCTGCCGCGCAAATCCGGCATCAGGGAAAGCAGCGCCGGAATCTCAAACAACTTGTTTGCATTCACTTCATTCTCTCTGATCTTTCTGTATCCCTCGAAAAAAGTTTCATTATCATATATGTTCTGCTTCGCCATATTGCGTCAAACCTCCCTCTGAAAACGCCCTTACGCATAACTATACATCTGAAATGCATAATATACAACCATTTTTTCATTTTATGCATACTTATCACAAATATTCATATAAATTATGCATAAATTTACACTTGCATTCTTCTCCGTCCTGTTGTATATTGTTTTAAGGACAAACGCACCCATCTGTGTTACCATTCACACACTCGCCAGATTTTGCGTCAATTTACGATTATTTCGTGTGAACTGTAGACGCGCACAGAATGCCGGGCAGAAAACAGCTTTGCATTTTGGCGTGGGTGTAAACAATAACAAATATACTACATATTTCAAATGGAGGAAACGAAAATGAAAGAAAAAGTAGTTCTTGCGTATTCCGGCGGACTTGATACGACCGTGATCATCCCCTGGTTAAAGGAAAATTTTGACTATGAAGTCATCTGCGTGTGCGGCAACTGCGGGCAGGCGGAGGAGCTTGACGGTCTCGAGGAGCGTGCTCTCTCAAGCGGCGCATCCAAACTCTACATCGAAGATCTGACCGATGAGTTCTGCGACGATTTTATCGTGCCCTGTGTACAGGCGCACGCTGTCTATGAAAACAAATATCTGCTGGGCACATCCATGGCGAGGCCCGTAATCGCCAAGAAACTGGTCGAGATCGCCCGCAAGGAAGGCGCTACCGCCATCTGCCACGGTGCAACCGGCAAGGGCAACGACCAGATCCGTTTCGAGCTTGGCATCAAGGCGCTTGCTCCCGACTTAAAGATCATTGCCGCATGGAGAAATGAAAAGTGGACCTTAAACTCCCGCGAGGAGGAGATCGAATACTGCAGACAGCACGGCATCAACCTTCCCTTCTCCGCAGACTCCAGCTACAGCCGCGACCGCAACCTCTGGCACATCAGCCACGAGGGCTTAGAGCTGGAAGACCCTGCCAACGAGCCTAACTACGAGCATCTGCTTGTGCTCGGCACCACGCCGGAGAAGGCTCCCGAGGAAGGCGAATATGTGACCATGACCTTTGAGAAGGGCATCCCCACTTCCGTAAACGGCAAGAAGATGAAAGTTTCCGAAATTATCGCCACTTTAAACGAGCTGGGCGGCAAGCACGGCATCGGCATTGTCGATATCGTGGAAAACCGCGTGGTCGGCATGAAGTCCCGCGGCGTGTACGAGA
Source organism: uncultured Lachnospiraceae bacterium (assembly GCA_910586705.1). Lineage (GTDB taxonomy): Bacteria > Bacillota > Clostridia > Lachnospirales > Lachnospiraceae > UBA3282. The sequence continues at coordinate 56,985 of CAJUJK010000020.1, forward strand.
CGCCCGGCGGCACCATCCTCTACGAGGCGCACCAGCAGCTTGAGGAGCTGATCCTCGACCGCGACACCTATGCGCTCAAGGCAGATCTGGGCAACAAATTTGCGCAGGTGGTCTACGAGGGCAAGTGGTTCACCCCGCTGCGCGAGGCGCTGCAGGCGTTCATCGAGTCCACACAGCGGTATGTGACCGGCGAAGTGAAATTCAAGCTCTACAAGGGCAACATCATCAAGGCAGGCACCACCTCGCCATACACGCTCTACAACGAGAGCATCGCCTCCTTCACCACCGGCGATCTCTATGATCACCACGACGCGGAAGGCTTCATCAACCTCTTCGGCTTATCCTGCAAGGTTCGCGCCATGAAGATGCAGGAGCAGGGCGAAAAGCTGCTCTAATCTGAAAAACAAGTTATGTACAAGAATCCCCGCAGCAGACTTCGGTGTATGCTGCGGGGTGTTTTTTTCTTTTTTTTCATTAATTTATGTGATATAATGTACGCGAATGCAATGCACAGTGCACCGCATAGTCATAAAGCAAAAAGTGGTACCATCCTCATCGAAATACAAAAGGGAAAGTTTGATTACTAATGGACGTAATTACACTTATTACTATATACTTAGTCGTTATCAACTTCATAAGCTTCACGGTGATGGGCATCGATAAACTCAAAGCGAGAAAGCGCGCATGGCGCATCCCGGAAGCCACGCTTTTCGTGCTCGCCATCATCGGCGGCAGCGTCGGCTCGATCATCGGTATGCACCTGTTCCGCCACAAGACAAGACACTGGTATTTTCTCTACGGAATGCCCGCCATCCTGCTCATACAGGTTCTGATCGTGGTGGCTCTTTTGTCGTCCCCGATCGAATTTATGATTCTATAAGCTCCCTTGCAGACTACTTCACGCTGCCTGAAACAAATGCGGGGATTTTTTCTGCACACATGCGGAAGGTTATATGACGCGCCTGCGGACAATGTGACAAACACGCCGTACTGTGCCAAGGTTGAATCTCGCAGGGTAACTTAAAACAACATATTACGGAGGGTTCTATATGCATATTGCGGTTTGTGATGATAATATTGCGGACAGAAAACAGATGGAGCGGCTCCTGGGGCGCGCCTCCGACAGGAGAATCCACACCACCGGCGTGCTCTATATTGATTCCTACGGAAATGTGGAGGCGGTGTTACGTTCTCCCATGCTCTACGATGCCTTTTTCATCGACATGACGAACGGACCTGTGAACGGCTTCCAGCTTGCGAGAAAGCTGATCGACGCGGGCGTTGTGGCTCCTATTGTGCTGTGTATCTCCACCATCGACTACCCTTCCGTCATCGAAGCGGCGCTCGCCAAAGTGCCGGACGATGTCACGGAAGCTTCCAACCACGATATCCTGCGCAGACAGCTCCAGAAGCAGATTCTCTATCTGAACAAACCGATCAAGGTGAACGAGCTGGACGAAATGCTTGACCACGCGCAGAGTCTGAAAGCGGAAACGATTCCCACCATAGAACTGCGCGGAGAGAAGGACACGCTCTATGTCCATGAGGATGAAATTCTCTACGCGGTGAAAAGCGGCAATTATCTCCATGTGGTGCTGACGGAAGGGCGCACGCTCGACATCCTGAGCACCCTGCCCAATCTCCACGCGCAGCTTTCCATGTTCACCCATTTTGTTATGATTTCCGAGCACTGTTTAGTTAACATAACTTCTGTCGAGAAACTTTCCCTGTTAAAGCTGACCATGAAAGACAGGCAGAGTTTTTCTGTATCGCCCCTTGAACTTCCGAAAGTAAAAAAGGCGCTGCGGGAAAGCACGCCTTAGAATTTTCTTTACAGCCTACTCTTCTCTCTTTGTCAGAGGGTCACAATCACACCGCCGTCGTTGGCATACATGCTGCTGACCCCGGCGGTGTCCATAACCAGAACCCGTTTATAGGAGGCACGCTTCTCCATCAGACTGTGCATATACGCCGCCCGCTCCGCACAGTTACAGTGCGTAATCATCAGCGTTCTCTCCTCCGGGTTCTCCACATCGCCCACGATAAAGTCCGCCATCCGGGCAAGCGCCTTATTGATGCCGATCGCCTGTCCCTTCTGCTCAATGACGCCCCAGTTTCCCACCATCACAGGTTTGATATTTAAGGTAGATGCCACCAGCGCTTTCACGCCGCTCAAGCGTCCGTTCTTTCGGAGCGTTTCCAGATTATCCAGCACAAAGTAGGTGCGCATCTTACGCTTAAAGGTCTCTACCGCCTTCACCGTCTCCTCAAAGCCAAGCCCCGCTTCTTTGCAGGCAACAATCTTTTCCACAAGCTGGGTCTCCCCGCAGCTTGCGGACTCGGAGTCCACCACATGTATCTTCTTCTCGCCGTACTTTTCGCTGTAGAGACTTTTGCCCAGCTCCGCGCTGTTATAGCTGCCGCTCAGATGGGAAGAAAGGGTCACCACATAAATTTCTTCCGCCCCGTCATGGTATGCCTCCCGGAATCTCTCCGGGGAAGGACAGGACGATTTCGGGCACTGGGGGTAATCCGCCACCTTCTGCAAAAACTCCTTCTGATTAAAGTTCTCGTCGTCCTGAATGATATAATCGCCCACTTCCAGTCCCAGCGGAACGATCTCAAATCTGCTGTCATTTTTATATTCCACGGGCAGCTCACAGCAGCTGTCCACCACAATCTTATAACCCATAAAGCCTCCGCAACCGTTTCACATAGTATTTATTACTACTTATACTATCATAGAATACCCTATTTTGCAAATCCTAAAAATCGAGTGCCCATGCGCAGAGGCTCATAAGCTGAGACTGTCCAGAAACGACTGCATAAAGGGCGGCGCTGCTCAGGGAGAGATAAAATATTTCATAAGCTTTCATGTCAATCCGCCCTTTTCTCCGTATTTTGTGCTATACTATGGTATGTTATTTGGAAAAGTCTTCCCTGTCTGGTTTCGGGCAGCGCAGACACATTCTGAAAAGGGGCATCACATGATCGCATTGCAGATAAAAAACATCAAACAGTTTATGAACCATTTCCTCGCCGGGGACGCCTTCGACTCCTTTTTGCTGGAACAGGCTTCCATCAGCACCTACAACACGTTCACGATAGACGGACGTGAAAACCGGGCGTTCTACACGTCCGAAGAATGGGAGGACAGGGAAACCAGACCCTACGAATTTACACAGTGGAAAAAGATACGCCCTGTCTGTTTTGATCTGATCAAAGGGAAGCGCACGCCCACGGCATTTCATTTTGTGCTGCATCTGATTCCCGAATACACGGCGTCCCTTCTGGAAAAGGGCGATACTGCCGTCACCCCGGATCAGGTAAAGGCATTTGTGCTCAACATAAAATATGACGGCACGTCCCTCACGCTCATCACCGGCACCGCCTTCCACACCTTTCTCATGGATAAGACGCCGGATGCGCTCTGGGACAGAGCCGTCAGACAATTTTTAGCAAAGCGGCAGATTGACTACGAGGAGATATAAATTACCACCAGCCTCTCTGATAATAATGCAGGGAAAACTCCGCCGCCGCCATCACCATGGCGAACAGGAGCATCACAACCAGCATCAGAATCGCCGGGAAGTCATATACAAACCTGCATTTCTCCGCGTTGCTTCTATGGTTCTCCACCAGAATCTCCACACCCAGCAGGACAAAAACCACGGGCCAGAACTGGAAAATCAGCTCATAGTGCAGCGTCGGAACCACCATATGTAAGAGGAACAGCACGCCGAACAAAATCAGCGTCATCCCGAAAGTTACAGAGCCGACACGGCGGGTTCGCAGCTTCCCGGGTTCCTCCCTCCACAAATCTTTTTCCTGCATATCCATAGTCTACTCCCCCCCCTGCTCATTTTTTTGCACATCCGCATTCTGCGCTTCCCCATCCGGCGCATCTGACTTTTTCGCTTCCGCACTGTATCCATCCTTATTCTCCGCATCAGCCTTCCACGCTCCCACAATCTCCCCGGGCAGCGCCGCAGGCTTTCTATAATCGTCCGCCTCACTCCTCCTGTCAGTTTCCGCAGACTCAAATTTCTTTCCGCGAAGAAGCGACACGCCAAACCAGATGATCGCTACGGCTATGACAGCCCTCGGCAGCCTGTCTCTCGTAAAATAATAGATATCCCTCATAACCGGATTATCCCAGCCCACGTAACTTCTCACCATACCAAAAACTTGATCCCACAGCATACAGGTGCCGAGCACAATACAGACCACTGCCGCGATGTTGCGGTTTCTCTTATTCATATTCAGCTTAAAGCGGCTGGTATCCCACCCACCGATGCCGAAGAGGTATTCGTCCTCCAGAGCCGCAAACTGCCCTGCATCCATCCCGCCGATATTGTTGGCGTGGAAAAAAGCGTATATGTAGAGTGTGACGGGAAATACCGCCAGCACGGCGATTTCTGTTATTCCAACCACAGCGATCAGCCCCATAAACCCAAGCATAAAGCTCAGCCCCATCTTCATCAGTCCCATATACATATGTCCCGCCCCCGGACAGAGGGAAAATACAAACAACCAAAATCTGTTCTTCTGCTTTTTCATCTCATCAATCCTCCCAAGTTTTATAATTTGTAATCTTTTCCGAAATGTTTCTGAAATACTTCTTTCTCGCGTCCGCTCTCTCCTGCCCTGCCAGATACCGTCTCCATGTTCTGTCGATATCCCGCTGTGTCTCAAGCGCGTCCCGCTCCCATTCGTCCACGCTCCCCGTTTCCTCTTCATACAGCGTTCCCAGAATACCGGGCTGCGGCATCTGCGGTGTTTCCACCCCATCCACAGGCACGAGGAAGAGTACCGCCAGAGCCGCCGCCATCCCTACCAGAACTTTAGCACGGTAAGAAAAAAGCGCGCGCTGTCTTTCTTTCCGCTTTCCTTCCTGTATGTGCGAAAATATATTTCCTCTCAAATGTCCCGGCGCGTGCAAAAGTTCCCGTTCTTCAACGGTCTCAATCAGCCGCATCAGTTCTTCCTCAGTCAAAGGAGCCGGGAGGGAAACGTCATATCTATTCCGTTTTTTTCTCTCTTCCGTCATATTATGTATCATGCGCCCTTCTCCTTTTCATACATCCTGCGAAGCATGGTTCTCGCCCTATAAATCTGCGTCTGTATGGTCTTTTTCTTAACGCCCCTCCGCCTCGCGATCTCGCCCGCATCCAGTTCATCATAATAATAGGCTTTGGCGATTTCATCATAGGGCGGTTTCAAGGACCGACATCTTGAAAGCAATATCTCCCGCACCTCCTTTTCGAGGCAGATGCTCTCCGGCGTCTGCCGTACTGCCGTCTCATTTTCCCCGGCAGTTCCCGCGCCTTTGCCGGAAGGAGTCCCCCCATCCGGCGCCCTTGCGCTCTCAAATCCGAGGTCCGCCGTGGGGATGCTGCGCCGTCCCGCGCTCTGCAGATAATCCAGACATTTGTTGGTGGCGATCCGGCACACCCACGCCTTCTCATATCTTCCGTCAAACTCCCCCAGATGTCTGTAAACCGATAAAAACGTTTCCTGTGCCAGATCCTCGGAGGCAAAATAATCCGATGTCATTTTATAGCATATTGAAAAGACAAGATGCTGGTAAGAATCAATCAGCGCTGACAATTGTTCTTCCCTGTTGATGGTATCTGCCTCCTTTCCCTGCGCGGTTTTGATACTCGCAAATCCGCGTTTCTATACTATATAACGGAACCGGCTGTTCCGTATCTTCACTATTTTTCTATTTTTTCCTATTTTTCTTATTTTTTTGGCTTCGGGCGAAAAACAAGGCTCGCCAGATACCCAAACACCAGCGCCGCCGCACAGCCTACCGCGCCGGTCTTGAAACCGCCCTGAAACAGACCGATAAAGCCGTTTTCATCCACGGCTTCCTTCACGCCCTTCATTAATATATTGCCATAACCGAGAAGCGGCACGCTGGCTCCCGCCCCCGCAAACTCCATAAAAGGCTCATACCATCCGACAAAGCTGATCACCGCTCCCACACACACCAGAAGCACCATGACGCGCCCCGGCAAAAGTTTCGTCTTTTCCAGAAGAATCTGCACCAGCGCGCAGATCAGTCCGCCGACCCAGAATGCATTGATATAATCCATCTTCTTTTCCTCCATGTCCAAACATCTTCTGTTGTACTAGTTTCTGTCATTTGGAAAAGATTATGCAGGATTAAAAAAATTGCACGTATGAAATACAAATAGGAACGCTCCCAAATCCGATTCAGGATACGTTCCCATTCTGTTTATTTTCCGTTACTTATATGCTTTCGCGTCTCGTTTTCACACTGACCGGAATCCAGATGCAATTTGCTCCACGATTTCCCGGATTGACAGCCCTTCACATTCCACCGTAATGTCCGCAAACTTCTCATAGAGCGGCTGCCGCTCCGCATACAGCCCATCCAGATCCTGCCCGTCCCTCAGTGTCACGCCCCGCTCGTTGAGGTCGCCAAGGCGCTCGCGTATGCCTTCCAGAGGCAGGTGCAGATACACCACGGTGCCAATCTGCCTGTAATGCGCCATGGCATTTTCCCCATAAACCGCACTTCCTCCGGTGGCAATCACCGTCCGTTGCGCCTCTATGGATTCACCTACTGCCTCCTCCAGCCTCCAGAAGCCTTCCACTCCCCGCTCAGATATGATCTCGTGCAGTAACTTCTCCTCCCAGCTCTGGATCACCAGATCCGCGTCCACGAAAGAATACCCGAGCTTCTTGGCGAGAACAACGCCCACTGTGCTCTTCCCGACGCCCGGCATACCGATCAGTATGATATTTTTTTCATTCATCACTTAATCCAGTCCCATCCGAGTTATGTAAACTCAATCCTTTATGCAGATATTTCTCCTACTTCAAGTACGCCAGAACCTCCACCTCGCAGAGTACGTCCTTCGGGAGCTGCTTCACCGCCACACAGCTTCTCGCCGGCTTCTCGGTGAAATACTTCTCATACACCGCGTTAAACGCGGCAAAATCTGCCATCTCAGCCAGAAAACAGGTTGTCTTTACCACCTTTGTATAGTCCGTGCCTGCCTCCGCCAGAATCGCGCCCACGTTCTTCATCGCCTGTTCCGCCTGCTCGGTCACATCCTTGCCTTTGATCTCCCCCGTGGCGGGATCAATCGGAATCTGCCCCGACGCAAAGAGGAAATCCCCCGCAATAATTCCCTGAGAATAAGGTCCGATCGCCGCCGGCGCTTTGTCTGTTGACACTTTAGTTAACATAATATTCTCTCCTCTCTTTCTTTTCACTCACCGAATCTAGCCTTCACATAGAAACCTCTGGCGTTTTCGATGACTTCCGTCACCACGCCCTCCCGCTCCAGCATCCGCTCCCTGAAAGGAAAATTGCCAGACATGGCAAGCGACGGATCTATCGTATAATAATAGTTGCTTGGAAGAACGCCCTCTGTTACCGTCACCCGGTCCCCCTCCTTGAGAAGCCCGGGACGTTCCATCTTAAACTCCATTTCCCTCATGCCAGTTTCCACTTCCTTCTTAAGCCGCAAAGGCTGACGCCTGACAGGCGCTCCGCTTTTTCAGATGTCGGATCCATACCAGATAAGTCTACCACATACATGGGCGGACTGTCACCCCGCTTTTTCCAATCTTTCGCTCCCCGCCGGTACAGATTGCGCTTTTTCCGGCATACTTTGCTAATCGGACTGCATTCCGGTGTGATAAAATTTATAAAAGTATATTGCATTAAAATAAAACAGACGACGACAAATGAGGATCGGGATGGGCAGACGAAAAGAGGAAAAAGAAAATTACGCAAACACCGGCACACAGTGGAAAGCGCTTCTGGAAAATGAATCGGAGGCGAACCAATATGCGGCGAAATGCCTCGCCGTGTGCGCCGGGGTGGGCGCCCTTGCGTGGCTGTTCAACATCATAGGCGTTTTTATCATACCGCCCATGATTATGAATATCGGTATGCCCTTCACCATTTTGTTTTTCCTGATACCGACACTTCTTTGCCGGATTACGGGCGGTACTCCCTCATGGCTGAAGTCCGCGATCGTTGTCTGCGGCATCATCAGTATCTTCATCTTGTCAGCCGCCATGCCAAAGCACGGCGTGCTGGCCTGGGCTGTGCCGATTTGTTTAAGCTGCCATTACTATTCCAAAAAACTGACCAGTTTTACGCTTGTGGCGTCATGGGTTCTCTTTTCCGCCTCGATCTATGTAGGCATGTACATCGGGGAAGGGGATTTGAATCTGCTGGTCACAGAGCCGGATATTACAAGGCGGGTCATCACCGGAAAAATGCTGTTTGAAGCCACCCTCTTCTTTGTGGTTCCCCGCGCTCTGATTTTGCTCGGCATTGCCTCCATATGCACCACTGTTGCAGCGAGAACGAGGCGGCTTCTTGAAAAACAGATCAAGGACAGCGAAGAGCGCCAGCGCATTTCCACAGAGCTTGATGTGGCGACCCGGATTCAGGCGGATATGCTGCCCTGTATTTTTCCGGCTTTCCCGGAGCGTCCCGAGTTTGACATTTACGCCACCATGAATCCCGCAAAGGAAGTGGGCGGCGACTTTTACGATTTCTTTATGGTGGACGACACGCATCTCGCCATCGTGATTGCCGACGTTTCGGGAAAGGGCGTGCCTGCCGCCCTCTTTATGGTGATCGGCAAGACGCTCCTGAACGACCACACAAAACCCGGCGCAGATCTGGGCGAAGTCTTTTCGGAAGTCAACGAGCTGCTCTGCCGCTCCAACAGCGAAGGACTGTTTATCACCGCCTTTGAGGGCGTTCTCGACCTTGTGACCGGGGAATTTACTTTTGTCAACGCGGGACATGAAATGCCCTTTATCGCCAGAGCGGACGGCGTCTATGAAGTGCACAGACTGCGTCCCGGCTTCGTGCTGGCGGGCATGGAAGATATGGTGTACCAGAGCGGCAGCATACAGCTTTCACCGGGAGACAAAATATTCCAGTATACGGACGGCGTGACCGAAGCCACCAATGCAGCCCATGAGCTATATGGCATGGAACGTCTCACCGAAGTGCTTGTGAAAAACACCGATAAAAAACCTGCGGAGCTCCTTCCCATCGTAAAGGCAGACATAGATGCCTTTGTTGGTGAAGCGCCGCAGTTCGACGACATTACCATGCTCTGCGTATCCTACATGAAAAAGCGGGACCACGCGCAGACCGTTTAGAGATTATTCCAGTTAAGCGAATCGTCGGCGGAAACACCCTCCAGCGCCGCGTGCACTTTTTCCATCAGTACATCCTCGTCAATCGGCTTCGCCACGTAATCTCTCGCGCCGCCCGCCAGAGCTTTGACCACATGGTTCCTGTCATTGTTCGAGGTCAGAAAAATAACCGGCACATTCTGCAGATGCTCTTTCTCCTTGATCATCTTAAGCATCTCATACCCGTTGATCTCCGGCATATCAATATCCAGAATGATCAGGTCGGGGGTTCTGTCCTTCAAAAACTGGAGTGCCCGTCTCCCGCCGTTGAATACGTGCAGTTCGTACTTTTCGCCCAGCACCTTGATCAGCATTTTTAGGACAAGACCGCTGTCGTCCACCGCCACAATATTTTTCTTGTTAAACACCATTTCCACTCCCTCCTTTGTCCCTCAGCAACCCGATTGCCTTATCCTCGTCAAACTCATCTTCCAGAGCGGTCAGCACGTTCTTAATCCGTTCATGTACCGCCGGCTCCAGCGTATGCGCCATCCATGCCTGCAGCTGCTCTATCGCCCGGCTGGTCTCAAAATCGTCCAGAAGCGCCGCCACTGTCTCGAAGTCGCTTTCCGTCAGCGCCAATATCTCGCCGCCTTGTGCTGCCCGGTATTTTTCTCCTGCCCCGACGCCGTACTTTTCCGAAAATTTCTGAAAGCCCATGACTGTCTTGTCCCAGAGCAGAACCAGTTCTTCAAAATGGGCATCCACATAGACCGCGTTCCCCGCCTTACTCTGCTTTTCGTGTTCAAACGCCATATCCGCGAGCTGTTCTGCGCCGATTGTTCTCGCGTTTCCCTTTAAGCCGTGTACCAGAACCGCGTAATCCGGCATGTTGCCGACTGCGAGGAACTGCCGCATATCCGCCTGCTTACACTGGTCTTTGATAAACAGCCGCACAAGATCCAGATACATTTCCAGATCGTTTTTGGCATATTTCATGCCGTTTTCCAGAAAAATGCCCTCTTCCAGAAAGGCTTCCCGGTCCGCCTGCGCAATTCCTGGTGCCGTTTCCTGTCCTCCGGAGGCTGCGTCTTTTACCAGTTCCCGCGGCAGGTATTTCACTGTCGTCTGCTCCAGCAGGTCGCCGTCTATAGGTTTGGTCAGAAAGTCGGCAAATCCTTCCTTCAGATAACCCTCCCTCGCCCCGGACAGCGCGTTTGCGGTCAGCACAATCACCGGCGTGTCCCGGTTGGGGAAATCCGTCATCTTCTGTATCTCGTGGAGCGTCTCAATGCCGTCCATCTCCGGCATCATGTGATCCATAAATATGATGTGGTACGGCTCCTTTTTCACCAGTTCCAGACATTTCTTCCCCGAATCCGCCGTGGTGATCTTCATCTTCGTGCGCTTTAACAGCGACTGGAATACGGTAAGGTTCATGCTGTTGTCATCCACCACAAGCACGCGCGCCTCCGGCGCCTCGAAGGTCTGCCGTTTCTGCGAAAGATTCTGCTCCCGCCTGCTTCTGATCGTCTCAAAATCCCCTGTCGGTTCATCGCAGACAATTCTCTGGGGAATCGTGACCGTAAAATTGGAGCCTTTCCCGTATTCGCTCTCCACCTTCATATCGCCGTCCATCAGATGTAAGAGCGACATGGTGATATTCATGCCAAGTCCCGTTCCCTCGATATTGCGGTTTTTCTCCTCGTCAAGCCTCTGGAAATTTTCAAAGAGCTTTCCCATGTCCTCCTTGCGGATTCCCATGCCCGTATCCTTTACGGATATCATCAGCAAAATTTCCGCCCCGCCTTTTCTCTCGTATGCCACCGTCATTTCTATACCGCCCTGCGGCGTATATTTAACTGCGTTAGTCAACAAATTTGTCACAATCTGCTTTATCCTGACATCATCCCCGTACAGGACGCGCGGCAAGGTTTCGTCCAGAGAAAAACGGATACCCAGCCCCTTTTCCTGCGCCCGCAGAAAGATCACGTTCCAAAGGTCCATCATCAGATTTTCCGGCGCGTACTCCACCCGGACGATCTCCATCTTGCCCGACTCTATTTTGGACATATCTAAAATGTCGTTAATCAGAAACAGGAGCGTCTTGCCGGAGCTTTGGATATTTGCCGCGTAGGACAGAAGCTGCTTGTCCTCGCACTCCCTGAGAATCATCTCATTCATGCCAAGCACCGCGTTGATCGGCGTCCTGATCTCGTGGGACATATTGGAGAGAAAAAGGCTTTTCGCCTCGTTCGCCCTGACTGCCTCGTCCTTCGCCTTCTCATACTCCCGGTTCAGCTTCTGTATCCAGGGACGTGTTGTCAAGTGTGTTTTTAAACTTTTATAATCGTAAACTCTTAATT
>CAJUJK010000021.1:0-22900 GCA_910586705.1 uncultured Lachnospiraceae bacterium
CTGTCTGTCTGTCTGTCTGTCTGTCTGTCTGTCTGTCTGTCTGTCTGTCTGTCAAGATTTTATTGGCGTTTTTATCTCTGTCAATCTCTTTCAGATATTTTCTCGCTCCATACACACATTCCGATACTTCCTTGCTGATAAAAGGGTAGCCGTACTTTTCAATTACCTGCCTGAATGTGATTTTTGGCTTTATCCATTCCACATTATCAAACCCTTTTACAAATTCCCTTATCTCTGGATATTCAAGACCAGTATCTACGAATACGGCCGGAATATTTGGGTACATTCCCCTTGCAATATCCAAAAGCACTGTGCTATCCTTGCCTCCACTAAAACTGACATACACCCCATCTTCCCCATACTCGTCCACCCACCCTCTAATCCGCAACTGTGTCATGCGAATTTTTGCTCTTAGTGGGAGGCTCTGCATCTGGTATAAATCAGAAATTGTGTGTTTAGCCTCTCCCATGTTCTCACTCCGTTTCTTTGTTATAGTTTTTATTGCCAAGTTCTCTATACACATTTTCCTTTCCCGGAAGCATCTGACCGAATATTGCCACGAGAACATTTTCCACAATGCTATTGCCGGCCTGCTTATAAAGCTGTGTATTACTGTTTTCTAACTCCGCTTTATGGAAATCCTCATCTGAGAAACCCATGAGCCGCCAACATTCCAACGGCGTAAGTTTCCTAATCCTGTATTTAGAGCAAATATGAGGATTTGCGTAGCCGTGCGTTCCGGCTGTCAAAGTAGCCATACTGCCATCGTCAGAAAACACAGAGCCGCATTGACTTCCATCGCACGAAATTTGACCTACTTTAGCCATATTTTTATCTTCCCTTTCCGTAAATATTGGCGTTTGTCCGCCTCCCATTCCCATCGCTGCCGTTAATGCCGGAGATATGCCATCTGATCTAGGACATTGATGCTCCTGCAGTCCGCCCCATACAACCGGGTTGTTATCCAAATTGTAATTTTCTTGCATATCGCAGTACCCCCCCCCCGTGAAACTTTCTCGATACGGCATATTCCCATGCTTTGAGCGGTTATTGTAGGGCAGACATTTCCTCCGCCCTGAACCCTTCCGCTCCTTAATTCACTTGTGGGATATGAGAAATCAGCCACGCCTCCAACTTCACATTCGATATACCCTTTCTTTGTGGCTTGCCGTATCTTAACTTTTTCCATAATCTTTTTCCTCAACGAGATGCAGATATGAATATCCTCCTGTATTGCCGACCGGCTGAGATAATAAGCACATTACTATTGATCTGGAATCGTATACCCTGTTTCCCTGCCGATACTGCTTTCCAAAATTTATTTCTCCTATTCCTCCGACCAATTTAGGCATTATATTTTCATTCATCCGTTATCTCCAACACATAATTATCCTTTTGGACTGTTGTAATTGTATTGCTTACTCCGTCAAGATTCGGCTCTAATCTCTGCTCAGTTGGTGCGCCAACGGTTATGTCAGACGGATTATCTGGGTTTCTGCCACGGCTTGCGCATATAATCTGTTTAATCACTATTTTCCCCTCTCATCGCTATGCTGCTCGCATATATCTCGCCTCGAAGAACATTCGCAGTACCCCCCCCCAGAGGCGCAGTAACGATTATCATGGGTTGTGTATTTCCTCCGCTGTTCGCCCTTATCGCCGGACACAACCCGTCTTTCGCATAAACGTTTCCCGCGTAATTTCCGCCGTCAAACCCATATATATTACCTATCTGTTTTACTTCTTTCTGCATCTTCTACCTCTACCAAAACTTTAGGCGGGTCCTTATAGTCCGTTGCCCTTAAAGACTGGCAAATCCCCCCCCTAGAGAGAACACGGACCCTATCCTGACACTCTTTCTCAGGGTTAAGTGAACCGATTACTTCTATCTGGTTGCTCATTTTGTTCCTCCATCAGAATATATGTCTGCTGTGTGCTTCCCGGATTCGCCAATAACGCCGGATGAATATGCGCAATATTCCTTTTGCGTGTTTTTGCACCTTCTCCCGCCTTGTGAGAAAAGTTGTTTGGTGTCAGATAACAAACCGGACGCTCATTTACTGCTATTTTCATCTTTATCCTCCACAACTACCAGAATTGCTGTCTTGAACCCTTCCGGCCTTGTTGTTATAGTAGGAGATACCCCCCCGCGATAACTTTCTGATTATAGGCATCTATTATATCCCCCGGTTTACAATTATTGCTATTCATGGTCTGCCACGCTTGTCTGAAAAACCGTTCGCTCATATATGCTACTCCTTCTCTAAAACTGCGTTTTCTGGATTGTAATTTGAGAGTCCCTTATAATACCTTGCTGTTAAGCACATTCCTGTTTCTATGGGTTTCGCCTTAATACAGTTTCCGGCACTTATCGGCTGCTGTTCTCCACTACCGCATCCCATTGATGCCGGTCCGTTGAGCCTCTGCCCCCCTCCCCGAACCGTATTTGATACTTCTTTCTCCCCAAGCTGTCCGCTGTTTACAAGGTTTTCTATCAAACTCATCGCTTTTGGTGTGTTGATATAATAATTTTCAGCAACCTTTGGCTCCAAATAATCTTTCATCGTGCTTGTCAATTCAATAGGCTGTGGAAACTTATAATTGTACTCCCCAAGAACGGAAACCATGAAATATCTCTCCCGGTTCTGAGCAACGCCGTAATCTTTTGCATTGAGGATTTCTCCATAGTTCTTATATCCCTTGCTCTCCAGAAACGACATCCAACTGTGAAAATCCGCAATATTTTCATCACTTACTACCTGCGGCACATTTTCCATGAGAAGTATCTGAGGGAGATGTTTGACTTCATTCAGCAGCCGTTCAACCTCCCACAATAACCCGGATCGCGTTCCCGCTCCTTTCGACATTCCCTTTCTTTTCCCGGCAAGAGATAAGTCCTGACACGGAAACGAATATGTAAGCAGGTATATGTATTTATCTGTGTCAACAATTCCTAAATCGCTCCCTTTTGCCGCCATTATGTTTACGAGATTGTGGGTTGCCTTAATATCGTTATAGGTTTTCCGTAACCACCGGCTACGGTTCTGGTGCTTACTTATCTGTTCTTTTGTGAGTGGATTTTTCCCATTTGCCGATATTCCCATTTCAAACAGAATATCCACAAGTTCTTCCTCCGTGTACTTTGCGGAATAATCGGTATCATCGTTTTCAAAATGGATAGCCTTACACGAAGCAACGGCGTTCACTTCCCACTCACAAGTAAGATAATGCTCAAATTCTGCGCCTAAATCCCGCAAGGCCATAGCCTGTGACGATACCCCACTGAATAATTCTATAAGGCGGATTGGCTTATCTATTTTGAACGCCGGATATAGGTATTCAAACATTGTTATTTGATCCATTGCCTTTTAATTCTCCTTTCTTTTGGCGTATTATGTTTCATGTGAAACACTCTTTTGGAGAGTTTCTTGTTCAAAAAAATTAGCGTTGGTTCGCTATAATCTGTTGAATCCTTGCGTTTTCCTGCATCCGCCACAGCTTATTATCGCTTTCGTCTGGCAGGTTTTTGGTAACTCTCTCGGAACACGCAGGACATATTCTGCCTTTTGGTATTGGGTTTCCGCAGAAATAGCACATTCCAAAAGACGGCCTTTCTGATCTTTCAATCTGATTTCCTCTGTATTCCCTTGCCCTGATCCGTTCTTTGGCATTGCATATTCCACAGAGCGTCTTACCGTTCTCAGTTTTCCTCTTTCCGCATTTTACACAAATTCCCATTTCTTTAAGTTTCCGCCGCCTGTTTTTGTGGTATTGGCTTTCTTTTTCTGGATCACGGCTACATTTAAGGTTAGAGGCGTATTTTCTTGCGGAACATTCAGGGCAGATTTTTTCATCTCCGTATACTCGTCTACTTCCACATTCCGTACAAATTCCCATTTCCCTTAAAGCCGCTCTTTTTTCTGCCGTCTGCTTCCTTTGCTTTTCCCGGCACGTCCGGCAAGTTGTCTTTCCATCCTCCGCCGGAGAAGATTTGCAGTAAACGCATACTCCACGGTCTTTTAGGTTCTGATACCGCTCCTTATCCGTCATAAACTACCCCTTTTCTCCATACAGGCGGTAATTGTACTCTCTTCCGACAATCTCAATTTGATGCCCCCTTGCCATTTCAATAACCCTTGACATTGTTCCCTCATCGAAATCGAGCAGTTCGTCCATATTCTTCTCGGTAGAAATTACCATAGGCAGATTTTTGATATATCTGTGATTGATAATCTCAAAGAGAATGTTCACATCAGCCTCACTGCTTTTCCCTTTCAGCAAATCATCAATCATAAGAACAGGAACATTTTTGTATCGGTCAATCGCATTGTTATAATTTAACGAATCCCTCACGCATTGTTTTATTTTGGTTATCTCTTCCCGGTATGGCATATACAGAACGCCCGTCTTATGGTTTGTCATAATGGCGTTGCAGATTGCCATTGATAAATGAGTTTTCCCGGAACCCACTTGGCCTTGAAACAAAACGGAATTGTATCTTGTGTTTCTTATATCTGGGAATGTTTTACAATAATCAATCGCTATCGCTTTCGCTCTTTTCAGTAAATCCATTCCCCTATCGTTGAAGTTCCTAAATCCTTTTTTCTGGAACTCTTCTGAAATACCGCTGCGCTCCAGACGTTCCTTTGCGTCTGCCAATTCTTTGCACTCACACGGTTTCATAAAAGTATATCCGTCTTTTTCGTACTCAATATATCTTCTGCCGCCACACTTCGGGCAGACATCTTTATTTTCCTCGCTCACTCAATCTGCTCCTTACTCAAATTCTCCGATGTCGATGTCATCCATCGTGCCAATTATTTCTTCTGTTTCCCGGTTCAGCTTTTCACTTATTCCTAAGTATTTAGATTCCTTTACCGTCTGCCTTGCCTCATTCAGATAGCTTTCAAAATGTGAAGCCGCAAAGAGCGTTTCCGGTCTGAGGTATGCAGACATTTTCTTATCATTCAGCCATTGATCCGCCTTAATGTCGATAACCTTTTTGAAATCATCCACTCCAAAACCGTCTGTAATCCGTCCGTTTATAATCCGCTGCGTGGCTTTCGTGGTATGTCTGTAATGAGCATTTGTTTTCTCATTCAGATAGTCGATAATCTCCTTATATGGAGGAACCGCCGGGGTTTCCCTTGCAATATCCTTATCTTTATCTATACTATTCTTATCTAATCTAATCTGGGTTGTCAGTTGGTTGCCAGTTGGTTTACCACTTTCTATTTCAGCAAACCGGTCCGCTTCCGTATACGACTTATTCCCCTTAACTACGAGCGTTGACATTTCCTCCTGATAAACAGTAGGTTTATATCTGTCCTGCCTCAGAGTGTTGTGCATACGCCAGTGCTTTATGACGATTACTCCGCTCTCAAACGCAAGTATATACCGCTTTGCCAGAAGTAATTTAAGATCGTCTGCGCTTGCTCCAATAACCCTCTGAATCTTTTTGGGGTTATCCACAAACCCATCGTCATCTGCCCTCATTGATAAGTGAAAATACAGTGCTTGCGTGGATAAGGGCATATCCAAAAACGCATCAGAATCAATGATTTGCTTTGAAAACATTCTCTTCTCAGCCATAGTGCCTCCTACTCCAATTCCTCAATGATTACCTCAATCCGGGGATTTTGTTTATCAACATAGAAGTCGTGAGTATATCCTTTTACCCACACCTGATTATCATTTTTCAGAACGCCGCACTTCTGCAAAGCATCCTCTATGACCTTCGTTGCGAAACTTCCTACGTTGGAAAAATCTCGCCGGACATCTCCCTCATAAAAGAAATAATGAATTTTAACCGGATTGACTATTTTCAGCCTACCAAGTTGTTTCCGTATCGCATTTGAGGCAATAATCATGTAATCTCGCTTCATTTTCGCACCAACCTGCGGATGTCTGCTGCATGATTGGATATAATCGTTTAAGTCTGGAAAGGTATGTGTTTTCCCATAATACACGCCTTTTATGATGAATGAGTGGTTATTCAACTCTATCACTCCCTTGCTTTTTATTTGGCGGCTACCAAAACAGCAGCCGCCGATCCGTGATATTTTCCTCAGAGACCAATCTTCGGAGATGTACTTCTGTTACGATATTACTGTGATGTTTTCAAAATCTTTCAAAGCCGCCACCAGATAATCTTTGATGTTGGCTTTTGCCTCGTTCTTCCATGCGCCGCCGTCTGCCTCAAACAATGCGAACGACACGCCGAGCCGGTCATCGTCTTTTACGCGGAATATGAAGCTACTCATAGGCTGCGCAACCTCTGTAAAAGTTCTGTACGGCATAAGGAAGCATGGACTTGGAACCTCCGCCTCAACCATGGTAGACACACCTTTTTTGATGGTTGCTTTCTGTCCTACGCCGGTATCGCCGTATTCTGCTACAGTGCCGGACTTAACGTTTCCGGCAAATTGCAACACAACAGGTTTGTCGTTCTTCTCTGCATTGCCGTCCAGAAACTTTGACTGTACGCCGATGATAAACGCCTCATTCTCAACGAACCGACCGTAACTGAAATCAGGAATCTCAGCTTCCACCTCTACCAGAGTTTCCCTCTTTCTGTCAGAATCCAGGCCGGAAATCAGACGAACCTCCGTAGGAGATACAATCTGGATAATGTACGGAATTTCCTTAAAATCTTTCTGCGCCTTGATGTAGTCGATAAGGCCGGACAGAGTGTTCATGGATATAGCCGCCGCCCTAAGTTCCGCATCTATCGGCGTGAGAACTTTGTCGGAATAATTTCTTCCGTTGATTTCTTTCATATTCGGAACTGCGAGTTCCAAAATCCTGTTTATTGCTGATTTAATCATGCTTATTCCTCCTCATAAATCACATCGAGGTCGTATGCCACCGCCGCATCATGTTCAATCTTGCAGCCTCTCGCGCTTTCCCAACCCTTGCAGAAATACGCAGCATGGCAGAGGCTCATGTTTTCAAGAGACTTTGCAAGAAAACAAAGCGGAATCTGCACAACGCCTCTTTCCTCCATCTTATCCTTGCTGTACCATTCGTCCGTGAAAAGAGTATTGATTACCTCATACCCTCTCTTTTCCAGTTCAGCAATCGCCTTTTCTCTGGTTTCAACAATTTCCTGCTCTGTCTTTCCCGCCATCGGCTGACTTAACATTGCTTTTTTCATAGTTTTCCTCCTATTATCCGCTCATAGCCTTTCTCAAATCGACAACTTTTCCGGGTTCCTCTTCCGGCGGCTGCTCCAATAATTCTCCGGTGTCAGGATCGCAGCCGAGTTCTTCCGCAAGTTCCTCTCTGGACTGCACTTTCTCTTCCTGCGGATGAGTTGACATACCACAATCGTCAAGAGTAAGCTGCCCTTTAATCTGACCTTTTGCGTGTTCCGTAATGCTGATTTCCCCTGTGTTAAGGTCTTTGTTGATGAAAAGCTGAGTTTTCAGACCAATCTCCGGCGCAAGTTTGTAAGCGGTTGATACGTCTACTACAACGTCCTCCCGGTCATCCTCACTCGGCGTAAGTTCAATCTTCACTGTAAGAACGCGCTTTTTCTTTGCCTCAGTGTTCGGGTCCAGAATATTGTCGGAAATCTTCGCAAGAGCGCGATTGATCCTCTCCTGAACGCCTCCGCCACACATAGAGGCTAATGTCAATATCTCTTTCAATGTTTATTACTTCCTTCCTAAGATAAGATTTTTATAACCACCGTTTCCGGTTGATTATCACAAATAACTTTTCCCATACCGCCGCCTGAATAATTCCCTTGCCTCGGCTTCTGTATGCCCCTCAGACACGATTTTTTTCTCGTAGGCTAACTGACCTACTATCTTGCTCCATTTGGCGATTGTGGGGTTTAGATGGACGCTCTCACGGCTATCCATATTGTGATGCCTGGGGCAGAGAGGTATTGTCAAGCAATCCTCATCTGCCAATTTTCTTCCAGACGTGCCGCTTATTGCGTGATGCTCTACCACAACAGGACTTCCGCATATCAGGCAATGTTCTGTGTCATAGGTTATAATGCTTTCCATCATATTTCCCCCATGAGCATATCCATTGATATAGGACCGTCCAAAACTTCTGTGTCGGCGCAATAATCGCAAATCTCACACCTGATAGGATCATACACCCCATCTTTCAAATCCTGAATTTTTCTTATTTGAGATTTAATCTCTATCAACTTTTCGTCCATCTTAATAGGTGGAACCTCAATAACCTTGATTCTCGGATGGCACACGGTTCCGGTCTTATCCTTACTGATTGCGCATATATAGAATGGCAACAACTTTCCAGTGTTTTGCCGCACAACCTCACGGTAGAACGCACCCTGTATGTCATACCCCCACCATTCGCAGAAATTGAGCCTCTGGTTAAGGTCTTTTGCGTAAAATGTTTCCGCTATAGACCGCACCGTTTTGAGGTCTGTGATCCTAACTTCATCGAAGCTGTCAATCTTGATTTTGACCGGAACGCCCTCAATTTCCCCGGTCATAATAACCTGTTTATCGCCTTTCATGTAGCGCATAAAAGTATCGTCGCGCTCCGCCCGCTGTATCATAAGTTCTGCCTGTTTGTATTCTGCTTTCAACTGGCCGGCGGTTGCCCCTCTCGAAGAAATTATTTCTGGGTTCTGTGCGATAAATGTGGGTAGCGTACCCTCAAAATGCGCATCCACATAAGAACCTACCATTAGGGCAGTAGTCTTTTCCTCTGCAAGTTCCCCATGCATACGCGCCAATGCCGCCGCCTCACACCCCATCTTCCCAGTTGTGCCGACAAAATCCTTGTACTGACTGGAAGAAACATACGCAATATTGCTTTCTACAGAATAATAATTCTCCGGGGTAAGCACGGGCAGAATTTTCTCTGCCGCGCTTTCCGGTGCGTTTAAGTTACTCATCAGCACCATCCCCCTTTACTTCCTTGAAATCTCCGTCAATGACTTCCTTTTCCTTGTCGGCATATACGTCATGTGCCTGATACTTTTCTTTTGGCTGCCCTTTCACGTCAAACTCTGAGCCGTCCTCAAAAGCCTGGCACTGTTCAGCGGTATCAAAATCGAGGTCAATCAGCTTACACAGCCGCCGGAGAACCGTTTTTTTACACATTTCTCCATAGCTTTCTTTCCAAGCCTTGCTGTCTTTCGCTTTTGAGAATACCTGTCGTGTATGCTCAATTTCTTCTTTGCTCATGGTGTCATACATCATTGATCCGTCCTGATACAGAACGATTGCAAACGCACCGACGATTTCCCCATTGTTGAACGACTTCGGCTTGAAATTTACGGTCTGCCGGCCGTTCTCAATAACTTCCTCAAAGAAATCCCCATCCTTAACCACCTTTGCATAAATGTCTTTGATAGGGTTCTTTGAATACCGCTTGCAGAGTTTGATTTCTCCCTTATAGTCCGTCTGGAAGTTACACTGGCTACCGTAAGGGATTGCGTAACACTCTCCGTTGAAGAAGTCCAGTCCGAGAAACGCTCCCTTTAAGAGAGTTCTTACTACAGTAGCAGATTCACACTTTGAAAAATCCGCCTGTCCGTCCTGCATAACCGTCATGCAGTTTTGCAAAAATCTCGGCTTGTTGAAATCTTTCGCCAATGCCGCAACCTGCTTTGTCAGCGCATCGTCCAAGTCCTTATAGACCACCGCCAAATACTGTTTGTCACTTGTTGCCATGCCGCATTTCCTCCTTTTTTAGTTGGGGGTTATACCCCTTGCGACATTAAATATTGGCAATGAGGGAGGTTAGGCTAACTGCCTAACCCTCAGTACCCCCCCCCAATAATTTTCTCAAAAAATCGTCTATTCCCGTTTCGCTTTTCTGCGGTTCCAAAAATGAAAGTCCAAACTTCTTTGCCATAAGTTCAGAAAACTTCGTTGTCTGCTCCGCCATGATGGGTTCAATGAGAGCCTGCGTTTCCTTTAACCATTCCTGTGCGCCGATGTCCTCTATAAGCTGCTTATTGCCCTCTGTGTGGCAAGAAATTGAGGTTGCCGATACCTGTATGCTCACGGTAAACGGTGTTATTGATTTACTATTTACGCCGCCTTTCAAAGCCTCTAATGCCATAAGCATCATCAAAGTTTCCAATTTGCTGTTATCTGCCATCGTGTTATCCTCCTACATTTCTACGATTGTTAAATCGTCACTGTCCGTTGTTCTGGTGGAAATGAACTGTATGCCCTTTTCCTTGCATTTGCTGTATAACCGCTCTCTCATGCTCGTAGACAGCTTTTCTATACCGTCTATGAGAATAATCTGTAACCCCGCCGGATTCTGGATTGTTACGTCAATACAGAGGTCAAGTTTCTCCCCCTCAGAAAGATTGCTTACTGGAAGTCCGTTGATAAGCGGAATCCCGTTCTTTACAGAAAGACCGTCAATCGGGATTTTTGCAGTTTCGAGTATTTCTCCTGGAAGAGTTCTCGCTTTCTCAATCTTTTCCGTAAGAGATGCCGACTTTTTGGAAAGATCAGAAACTTCATCTTCCAGAGTAAGCATCCTCTTCCATTCGTTGATATGGGATTTCATCTTTTCCGTTTCTGACGCTTTTGCCATAAGCGCATCAACAGGCTTCGTTTCCTTATCCACATATTCCTCATAGGCAGCAACCTCAGAATCGTACTGAGCGACTTTCTTCTCATACTCACTGTTTATTACTGCCGCCCTGTCTGCCTTTGTTGTTGATAATCCGGCTTTCTCTTTTTCGAGAGATGCAATGCGTTCTTTGAGTGAGGCAAGCTCTGTGTCGATGTTGTTCCCCTGTGCGGTAATATCCCGGTCGAGTGCCGCCAACTTGATTTCCTTATCCGCTTCAAAAGAACGGATTTTGTTATCACGGCTCTCTTTCAGACGCTTTGCCTTTTCGATGGTTTCGTTGTCTTTGCGAATCCGCTCAATCTCTGTATAAAGTTCAGAGAGATTTTCCTTTTCCCATCGTGCGCCGTCATAGTCCGGGGGGAGAGAGGAACCAATTTCCTCAATAATTGCGCGTTTAGAACGAATATCGCGGTTAATGTCCTGCCGCGTCATGTAATATGTACCGTTCTCCGCCTGTATGTCATTAAGTACGGCAAGGATGTTCTGATCGTAGTTGACATCCTGCGGTATCTCCCCAAACCATTCCTTGATTGTTTCCAAACTCCACGGATAATCAATCATGCTGAGAATAAGAGCGTTCTGCTCCTTTTCTCCCATCGCCATAAACTCAACCGGGGAAAGCTGCAGCGGCGTGATGATGTCTTTCAGAAAAGCCTCCGGCGAGTTTATTGTCATGCCGTTTTGTTTAACAGACTTATAATCCGTCTGGCCGACACGGGCTTTCCGATTGATTGTAAGGCCGGTGTCTGTTTCAATGATAATCTCCCCCTCTGTTTCCCCATCCCGGACGATGTACTTACGCTCCGAACGGTTTGTCAGGGCATACTTGATAGCGTCTAACACGCTTGTCTTTCCAACCCCATTTTTGCCGGAAAGTTCAATGTTTTTCCCGTTTCCTTCATACTCACGAATGCCGAGCAAATTTGTAATTTTAATTCTCGAAACTTTCACTATTTACCTCCTTTATGTAAAACCATTCAAAAACCGCTTACTTCCCATGAAGTCTTTCCAATTCCCAAGTTCTATCGACTACCCCAACCGCATAATCCGTATAGTCGCCGTTCTCAACCCTTTCAGAAACATTTGACGAACCGTTATACGCCATGAGTACGGCATAAATATCATCGCCGTATATCTCCCGTTTCTGGTCGAGTACAAAGCATCCAAGCCTTATGTTTGTTTCATAATCGTATATGTCTGTATATCCGTGCTGCGCCATGTATTCGGCTATCTCCGGCCAATCCGTATTGATTTGCATAAGGCCTTTACACGGACCATTCTCAGCGTATTGCCTACCACTCGATTCTGCCTCTATGATTGACATAAGGAACTCAGGACAATAGCCTGTTTCATTTCCAATGAGAACGCAAAGCATCTGTATCTCATCGGATATGTAGGTATCTTCCGCTTCAAAAGGGATGTGGTGTACCGTTTCGATCCACACTACCATTTTGTCAGCTTCTTTCGACGGATCAGGTATATGCTCATCTGGTTTAATATCCTCCGCCTCTACTATTGGATATACTTCTACGGTTTCAATGTCATATTCTGGAGCCGCATAGTAATCCATGGCTTCTTTCAGCGCAATAAACACTGATCCAGTCAGAAAAACGCACGAAACGATGACGTACACCCAACTCCTAATGAACTCTGCTATCCTTTTCCTCCGCCTCAGCTTCGCTCTCATAGTTTCTACCTCCAATCCACATAAGGAAGCATCCTATAAGTACCGCTGCGGCAACCGCCATCATATCGCTCTTATCAATATCACTTGATGCTCCGATCATGGTTAAGAAAAACCCAATTCCGGCAATAATGGTCTTTATCTGGTTTATTTTTCTGGCTACGGAATCCCGTAGCATTGGCTTACACAATGGCAACATTAACCGCCTGCGCACCCTTAGAACCGTTCTGCACATCGTATGTAACTTCCTGCCCCTCCATCAGCGTCTTAAACCCTTCTGCATTGATGCCGGAATAATGTACGAAAACATCCGTTCCGTCCTCCGCTGTGATAAATCCATACCCTTTCTGTGCGTTGAACCATTTCACTGTGCCTCTTTTCATTTCTTTTCTCTTCCTTTCTTTGATTGATGAATTATTTATAAACAAGCCTTTTGGCCGTGCTTATCAAAGCCCTAAATATCGCTTATGCTCATCGAGAAGATGCCGATATATGATAAATGAATACCGGCAGCACCCCGCTTTTTTCTGTGCATAACCGATTGGAAGCCGCCCCTCTTTCATAAGTGTTTGAAGCGTCACAACTCCCATTTGAAGTTCATTTGCCGCCTGCTTTGTTGTTACCTTTTGATCCATATGTGCATATCCTCCTATACCAAATATTTTGCCGAATGCTCTCTCACAATAGCCGAAAATATCTCTTTCAACCTATCGTTTCCTTCGATTACTGCAAGTTTTGTCGTTTCGCTTTTGATATAGGATTTTGTCTGGCCGGCTTTTTCCAACCTTGCTATCTTATTTTTCTTTAACGTTTCCAGATTGCAATGCGCCTTGATTTCCAACTGCCCATACATCTCGTTGAACAAGCTCTGGTATGGGATATTGCAGTAATAGGCGATTGTCCGTACCCTATCGCTTACGTCTTTTCTCCAATCGCCAAGCGGCGCAAGGATTTCATCTTTCATTTTTGAAACGGTTTCCAGTGCCTTATCAGACTTATCATTCGCTTTTTTTATTTCAAGCTCCTGCTGCGCCATCTGGTTTACCATAGACTGCATGAGTTGTAATTGTGGACTGAGATTTTGATTGACAGAATATGCGCCGTTTTTACGGATTGATGGTATTACTACTTCCGTGATCCAATCCGTGAATCTCTCCGCCTCCGGCTTTTTGCTTTGAAATATGACACGATAAAGATTGCCCTCATTTATAAATGTGGCTTTCTGTATGCCCCCGTTCGTCTGAATATCCGACACAGTGGTTCCATCTTCTTTCAGGCGCGTTTTGCAATCCGAAACATTCTTAATATCCAAGCTCCGGCATATATCGCTCAGACAGAAATATGGTTCTCCATTTTTTTCCATCGTTCTCACGGAGCCAAAATCGGTTGAATTAAAGATTGTGATGTCATTCATTTTGTTTCTCCTAAAAAGATGTTTTCTCTTACTTTTTGCTCTCCTTTGAGAGTTTTGAGGGTATAAAAACATCGTTAAGTGTGCAATGGTACAAATCGCACAACTGCTGTAGCTGAGTTGCCGTAGGGGAAGTTTTATAATTCTCCCATTTTCCGACAGTGCTTTTGCTCACATGAAGCGCATTTGCCACATAATCTTGTGATAACTTTGCGTTTACCCTCAGTGCTGCAAGTCGTATTTTCATTTTACGCTCCCTTTCTCTTTCTGGCTCATACTCTCTGATTGCACGTCCTTGTTGATTATTATACTCTCTTTTGGGGAGATGTCAATACTAAAAGTGAATTTATTTTATATTTTTGTTGCGATAACCTTTCTTTTAGAGTATAATAATCAACATAACAACTTATGAAGAGTTTCATACGGAGGTTGGTTATATGTCGGAGGATGCGGCTAAGAAAATATTTGCAAGGAATTTGAATTATTTTCTGGACTTAAACCAGAAAAGGAAAGCGGATTTAGCGAAACATTTGGGGTGTAGCAGCGGACTTGTTACGGAATGGTGTAGCGGAAGAAAGATGCCGAGAGTAAATACAATCAATGAGATATGCTTATGGCTACACATAGAAATGGCCGATTTGCTCACAGATACTTCAAAAGAACAGGAAGATGGTTATTATCTGAATGAGGAAACCAAAAAGATCGCCCAGGCGATTTATGACAATCCTGATATGCGTTCTCTTTTTGATATGAGCAGCAAGATGTCCCCGGAGCGTCTGAAAGCCCATTTGGAGTTTATGAAAAGACTTCAAGATTCCGAATAGTAGGAGGAATTTTTATGGATGATGTTTTCGTATACATAATTGCTATGGACCCACTGGTAAAGGAGCAAGTTGTTTCAAACCCAGATGGCACGTTTACCATATTCATAAATGATTACTTATCCCCGGAGCGGAGGCTGAAAGCGTATAACCACGCCCTACTGCATATCAAAAATGGGGATTTTGACAAAAGAAAGGATGTTGATATTATCGAATGTGAAGCTCATGGAGCTGTTTGTTAAAACAAAAACCACCCTGATTAGATCAGAATGGCTTTCATTTGCATATATACCGTCCGGTACATCTGCCCTCGACAAGCATATTGTATCACTCTCCCGGTAGAAATGCAAGTGACCGGGCATTTTTGCGCCCAAAATTTGAAAGGAGGATGATTCTATGCGTATGGGTAATGGGAACGGCTGTGTGTATAAAATGAAAGATAAGCGCAGAAAGCCGTGGAGGGCTGTAATAACGTCCAAAATTGAGTTCGATGACAGCAAGGGAAAGGCGTTGCAGAAACGCCGTGTTATAGGAAATTTTGAAACTCAAAAAGAAGCCGTTGAAGCGTTGGCTGAATATCTAAAAAACCCCTATGACATTGACGCAAACAAGATTACATTTTCTGAGGTTTATGAACGGTGGAGTGCGGATCATTTCAAAGAAATTGTTCCATCCGCTGCCCGCACATGGACGAGCGCATATTCATATTTCAAACCCATACATGATATGCGATTTTTAGATGTTCGTCCAAATCACATTGAGGGGTGTATAAAAGATGCGAATGTTGGCGGAAGCACAAAGCAGCGGATGAAATCTCTATGCAATATGTTATACAAATACGCATTGAAGTACGATATTGCAACTGTAAATTACGCCTCCCTGTGCGATTCTGTTAAAAGAGGGAAGCCGCAGATTATCCGTATTCCATTCACGGATGATGAAGAAAAAGTATTGTGGGAAAATGTAGATTTTCCATTTGTGGATATGGTGTTAATAGGGATTTATTCTGGATGGAGACCACAAGAACTTGCCATACTAAGAATCGAAAATGTCGATCTGGATGAACGTGTATTCTCCGGCGGATTGAAAACAGATGCAGGGCGTAATAGGTCCGTACCTATACACGACAAAATATATGATCTCGTCAAGAAGAATTATGAAAAAGCTGTAAGTATGGGGAGTAAGTTTCTTTTCAATGATGAAAACGGTCAGCAAGGAACATTTTTGACCTATGACAAATACCGGGGAAGATTCAATAAGATAAACAAAAAGTTTCATCTTTCCCATAGACCACACGATACCAGGCATACGTTTATAACGAAAGGAAAGCAGGCCAAAATGGATGAATACCTCTTAAAAATAATTGTAGGACACGAAATATCAGATGTTACAGAAAAAATTTATACACACAGAAGCATGGAGGAATTGCGAAACGAAATCAGGAAAATCAAATAATTTTTTGGCAAAAATCGGTTACTACGACCGGTTACTATACGGTTACTATACGGTTACTACCAAGTCAAATTATCTCGAATTAACTCAAATTATCTCTAAAAACAACAGACAACAAAAAATGCCGCAACCTCTTGAAGTTACGGCATTTTCTATGTTTTTCGTGGTTTTGTTTTTAGAACTTCCCTGCCTTAGCTGCCTCCTCAATAGAGGCTGCCGCGGAGACTGCCGCGCCAGCCGTTGAGACTTTGACCGCCGACGTGTTACGGCGCCTCCCACTTCCATCGGAATCCACTTTCGCCGCAGGCTTATCTCCCGCATCCGGACAGTTTTCATCCCGGTCTGCCCCCTGCGCCGAAACCTCCTCTCCTGCAAGCAGCGCCACAGCTTCCCTCACGTCCCGCACACCGACACTCTCCATCTCTGGAATCAGCGCGCCTTCCCATGCGTTTCCCACAGGCAGAATACATCTTCTGACGCCCCCTAGCGCCGCCTCCCTCGCGATCGGCAGAACGCCCCGGACGGGTTTTAGTTCCCCCGACAGCCCCAGTTCCCCCAGAAGAAGCGTTCCTTCCACTGCCTCCTGCTTTAATTTTCCAAGCGCAATCATAATGCCCACCGCCACGGGCAGATCAAACATCGTACCGTTTTTAGGCAGATCCGCAGGGGAAAGATTGATGTTGATACACGTGGGAGGCAGCTTTATGCCGACATTCTTAAGCGCAACCTTCACCCGCTCCCTCGCCTCCCGCACCTCGGAGCCGGGCAGCCCCACGATCTGAAAACAGGGCAGTCCCTGCGAGATGTCCACCTCCACCTGAACCAGATGGCTGTGCACCCCATAAACTGCCCCTGATGTAATTGTACTGAGCAAATATGTATCCTCCTTTTTCCGTAACTGTTCCATACATGTACTGAATCGTTACCTTATTTATATTCCGCTGCCCCCATTTACTGCCCTGTCCGTTGAATTTCTGCGGCGAAACGCCAGAATGTCAGAAATCAGAATGACCGGGAAATCCCGGTAGGATTATTATGCGCCGCGCGGCGTGGATTTGTCAAGTAAAAAAGGGAAAGGCTGTCATATCCTTTCCCTCCTGCCTGTTTACAGATCAAACGAAACCTTCATCATCTCATTGACGGAAGTAATTCCCTCAAGCACATACTCGGCGGCGCTCATGCGCAGCGTATTCATGCCTTCCTCCAGCGCCTTGTTCTTGATCGCCTCCGCTTCCCCGTTCTTGCTGATGATACTCTTGATGGGCTGCGTGACCTCCATGATCTCATAGACACCGATCCTGCCCTTAAACCCTGTGCCGTCACACTTGGAACAGCCGCAAGGCTCATAAACGGTGACATCCGCATCCGGCGCAAGCCCCATCAGCTCGAGTTCTTCCTCATTCGGCTTCTTGGCGCGCTTACACTCCGGGCACAGACGGCGTACAAGCCTCTGTGCGATAACACCCACCACTGAGTCCGCGATCAGGTACGGCTCGATTCCCATATCCATCAGACGCGTGATCGTAGCCGCCGCCGAGTTCGTATGCAGGGTAGATACGACAAGGTGTCCCGTGATCGACGCCTGCACGGCAATCGCCGCCGTCTCCTGATCACGGATCTCACCGATCATAATAATATCCGGGTCCTGTCGCAGAATGGAACGCAGGGCGCTGGCAAAAGTCAGCTCCGCCTTATTGTTCACCTGCACCTGGTTGATTCCGTCAATATTCGCCTCCACCGGGTCCTCCACGGTAATAATATTGACATCTTCCTTGTTCAATTCACTGAGCGCCGTATACAGCGTCGTTGACTTACCGCTTCCCGTAGGTCCCGTAACCAGAAGAATCCCGTGCGGATTCTGTAAAATATGATCAAATTTCTTAAGTTCCTTCGGTTTCAGTCCCAGCTGGCTTTTCTCTTTGGTGAGCGCATTCTTGGAGGTAAGTCGCATAACGACCTTCTCGCCATACACGGTCGGCAGTATGGAAACACGGATATCAAACTCCTGTCTGTCCACGACCTGCGTGATACGCCCGTCCTGCGGTTTTCTCTTTTCCGCAATATCCATGCCGCCTATGATCTTTATTCTTGCCACCATCGCCGGAAGCAGTCTGATGCTGTATGTCACTTTCTCATACAAAGCGCCGTCTATACGGTAGCGGATGCGCACCTGCCGCTCCATCGGTTCCACATGGATATCGGACGCACGCTGTCTGACCGCCTGCTCTATCATCGTCTTGACAAGCTGCACAATCGGAGAATTGTTGACATCCTCACTGTACATGTCCTCCTGCTCAGCCATCTGGCTCTCTTTTTCTCTGGCATATTCCTCCAGCGCAGAGTTAACCTCCACATTGCCGAAATATTTATCCAGCGCGAGCATAATGCTTCTTGTGGTGGACACCACAGGCTCCACCTGCAGGTTCGTGATGATCGTGATGTCATCCATCGCCGCCATGTCCATCGGGTCAGCCATCGCCACATGGAGCACATTCATATTGTCCGGGGCATACTCAAACGGCAGTACCTTATAGCGTTCCAGCACATTGCCGGGCACAAGCTGCAGAATATCTTCCGGAATCGCCACATTCTGCAGGTCCACCATCTCGTAACCAAGCTGGCTGCTCAGCGCCCTTGCAATCGCTTCCTCTGTCACAAACCCCTCGTCTACCAGCGTTTCTCCTAATTTACGCCCGCTGCCCTTCTGCCGCTTCAAGCCCTCTTCAAGCTGTTCCTGCGTAATAACGCCGCCGTTGACAAGCACATCACCGAGACGTATTTTCTTCCTATTAAAGTCCATGCCCTTTTACCCCTGTCTCTTTCTTAAATCCCACATTACTCTAAATCAAACAAATACGCCTGCAATACCCGGAGTTTCGCGTAAGCCTTCTCCGTCGTATACACATTTTGCTTCGCCGTATTGGTGGTGAGAGTCGTCTGCGCCTCGAAATAGAGATCCAGCCCGCCCTCACTCTTCTGCATAATACTCTTGGGCACCTGAATATAGTAGACGCCGCCGCTCACAAGATTGTCGGAAGCCACAACACTGTCGTCCTTCGCGCTGCATATACTGCCGGGAACCGGGCTTACCCTCACCTTCTGTTTCACCATCTGACCGTCTGCCCCGGGCACTTCGTCGGCATCAATCTCCAAGCTTCCGCCGTCGTCCTTATAATACACCTGCGACGCAATCTGTCTCGTTCCCTTGATCAGGTTCGTATCCTGCACCGTGAAATAAATCTTTTCGTACCCTTCCGCCGTCAACTCGTCATTTAAGGAGAATTTGTTCCCCTGATCATAATATCTGTAGAGCAGCTTCATCTCATCTGCTTCCGGCACGCCGCTTTTCAGCACTCTGACCTGCGGATCCCTGATGCCTGCCTGATAGGATGCGATCATGGTGTTGATAAAGAGCTTCGCCTCCTCGAACGTATACCTTGGGTCTTTTCCTGCAGAATGCCCCATGCCGGTATAGGTGATATTGCCCTTATTATAAATATAGTAGTTATTGCGCACATCGTTTGGCGACTGGGAATAAACCGTCTTTGTCTTTGCCGAGTCACTGGAAGTCCTTCCGCCAAGGCAGTACCATACGACCAGATCGCTTTGTCCGTCGCCATCGTCGTCCGCCGTATAATCCAGCTGGTAATACTGCGCATGGGTCTGTGCCACCTCAAAATCCTTTTTCAACTTGTAAGGATATTCCGTGATCTGTCCCTGATTGACCTGCGTCGCGTGTACTTTGTCTATCTCACCGTTCGTCACATTCTCCAGTTCCCCGTAACGCGCAGGATCGTCTTCCCTGCTGTTATCCCAGAAATACGCCGCATCGTAACGGATATTTGTGTATTTATTTTCAAACACAATTTCCGGCACGCGGTTATATCCGCTTGACATCAGATTCCACTTGGTGTACTGATACTTGTCGCTCGTGCCTTCGTCTATTAACACCTTCTGATCCTTGGCGCTGATCAGGGAATAGGTATACCCATGCACCTCCGGGACCGTCTCTTTTCTGCCGCTCTTCGGCTTATATGCCACATCCTTGCCGGAATCGACCACTTCGTCATAACTGCCGGTTCCCTTTTCCAGCACATCGCCTCTCTTTAACACGTCTGTCTGCAGGACGCCATACCGGTCCATACCTACCAGCGGACGGACATACTTGTTCAGGGTTGCGGCGTTCCTCGTTTCATCCGCCGCCTGACCCCTTAAATCTTTCAAATTATTTCTCCACGGATACCCCTTTATGTCATTTTCCGCGCCCGGGCTGTTAAAGAAGCTCGTGGTATCATGTCCGAGAAGGACGCTCTTGCCGCTGTTGATGAAATCGACAATGGCTCCCATGGGTCCGCTCTCCGCATCCCCTTCAAAATCCTCGTACATATCTGAAAAGCCCAGAATCAGCATATTAAAATCTTTTAAATAGTTATTGTTCGCATAATATTCACTGTGGAACTGATTGATATCTATCGTAGTAATATCCAGCTCAAACTCATCGGCAATACCCGGATAGCTCTCGCCGTCATACTCTCCGCCATAGATCAGCGTATTAAAATAGTTCCCCTTCTGCGCCACTTCCGTCTGCAGATTGATCACCGCGCCGTATCTCTCGGTTCTGTTGATCTGGCAGATCTTCAAGACCTCCTTCTCCATGCCTTTCAGCTTGGTATAACCGCTCATGGATGTATAGATATTCGGATTGTCCGCCTGCGTGATCTCCACACGCCACGGCAGCAGTCCCTTATATCCGACGGGAACCGCCCGCGAGAGTATGTATTCCCTGTCAGCATAAAGATTGTCCGCCGATACCTGACTGCCGCCCTGCGTCAATACGATATCCTCAATCTCCTCTGACCCGGAAAACTTACCGTCGGAATTGACGTCAATGTAAAGTTTACAGTTATACCTTGTACTGTACGACGCCGTTCCTTCATTCTGAATCCTGAATTTGTACTGCAGATCATATCTGCCGTTGATATCCGATTCTATATAGTAAATATTGCTGCCTTCCTTCAGCTCTCCGTTTGCCGCCTCATCCTCCAGACTCACCTTCGGACGGTTCAGATAGAACTTAAAGAGCTCTGAATTTTCCGCAATATCCCCCCACGCATAGAAGTTCAGATATTTCTCCTTCATTGCCTTTTGCACAAACTCATACAGGTATGTACAGTTGTCGATATGGTCCCCGTCGATCTTTCTCGCCGGCGTCGCGTCCTCCTCGCGCTCCACAATCAGGGAAACCGTCTTGTTATCCCAAGTGTCGCTACGATTTCCATACTTACATTTTGATAGATCATAAGTCTCCTCGGCTTTGGAATCGAGGGATAAGGAATAATATTTAAAGTTATCTCTGTCAAACAGCGTCACGCGGTAACCTTCCTTTACCTTGATAGAGGAAATATCCGCCGTTTTCACGCCGAGCTCGGTAAGCCGCGCCTGTGTATATTCGCCCTCCGCCAGATTGACGCGCGCGCCCTTGTGTTCCCTGTCCGCAAAAACCGTCACCGGCTGCTCCAGAAAATCATCCGCTATGATGATCGGATAGGAGCCGTCCATAAAGGAGATCAGCGCGTCCATCTTTTCCTTGGAAATATCATTTCCGCCGTATCTGGTGTAATTATAAAAATAAGTCCAATCGCCTCTCCCCCGCGGATATTCCGTATCCAGCAAACCTGCCATCGGCACGGTCATAACGCGCTTATCGCCGATATTATAGTAGATCAGCCCATCCATATCCGAATCATTGAACGCCGTACCCGCCGCCACATGATCTTTCGTCGGCTTGCCGATGTACCTGCTGTCTGTCCAGTAGCGCATATTGAGATGGTCTTTGCTCGTACCGATATAGATCAGGTCATACGTCTCATTCAGCTTCTCGATCTTACCGATGAACTCAGCGGTCGTCATAACCGTGATATTCGCTTTCTCCACGTCGGGAGCCCACGTCTTGATCTGATCCAGCGTCAGTTCCGGCGTATCCGCCATTGCCGGCTGAATCTCCAGTACGCTGATCTCCTTCTTCGCCTTTACCTTTCTGCGGTCCGCGTAGTTCAGAATATGCCGCACCGCTTTCGCCTGGGATATCTTAGTGGAAAGCGGTTTATAGTTTCCCGATGAATCCGACTCGCGATACAGATTCTCCAGCCTGATCTCGTCCAGAACACACTGGAAACCGGGCTCGATCTCGCCGCCCTCCTTATAAATCGTCGCTTCCGCGAAACGGTCGTTGATGATAGAGTCGCTTCCGTTGCCGAATCTGCAGTAAACATGCTCTTCCACAAAGTTTTTGTCAGCATCCTCCACAATGCCGTTTATCAGCTGCGTCGTTGTCAGTTTACCGTAACTGTTGCGATGACTTTCATACCATTCACTCAGATTGTCCTGACAGAGCATTGCCGAGAGTCTGAATATATTGGTAGTTTCCAGCTTTTCATTGACCAGAATACTTCCGCTCTCATCCTTCGTATACAAAATAGAGCCGTCGATCAGGCACGGCATCGCACCTGCAACTGTATTTTCAAAGAAATATTTTAACAAGTCTGCGGACAGATCGTTATCCGCCCCGTATGCAGACGCACCCGTGTCACCGATATCATTGTCGCTGACACTGTCGGAAGCCTTGTTACTCTTCTTATAAGAACTGCTGTTATTTTCTGAGACGCTGTTATTCTCTGAGACACTACTTCCCCCGGAACCGCCGTTATCCCCTTTGCCGTCCCCCTTCTCATCTGAACCGTCACCGTTGTTTCCGTCGCCGTCCCCTTTATCCTCTGTGCCGTCGCCGGTATTCCCGCTGCCGTTATCTCCTGTGCCGTCGCCAGTGTTCCCGCTGCCGTTATCTCCTGTGCCGCCACCGGTATTTCCGCCATCGTTATCTCCTGTGCCGCCGGTATTTCCGCCATCGTTATCTCCTGTGCCGCCGCCGGTATTTCCGCT